>CAMCXO010000064.1 GCA_945883565.1 Chryseobacterium gleum | reverse complement strand
AGGTAGCTCTTGATACGCCATATTCTCGCGATAGCGTTTCTACATCTTTGCCTAAATCAAACTCCTTTAGAATCTTGGCAATCTGGGTCGGGGTGAATTTGCTCTTTCTCATATTACAGTTTTTAAAATTAAAAATTCTACTTTTAAACCGTACTAGTTTTAGGGGAGCTTACAACACTAGCTTTAGCTGGAGGAAATTAAAGGAATTGAAATGCGGTTTAGTTTTATGGCACCATCCTTTGTGCCCAAGCTAGGCCAAAGTGAAAAAATCAACAGCCCCTTAGATCAAATGACCCAAAACGCAGTTAATTTTACGAAAACCAACAAAACCACTAATAATGAATATACTGCGCAAATCATCAAACCTCAATAAGCCGGAAAAAGTACAGTATACTTTCGTATATATATAAGTTATAGCCAAGTTTAAATCGACACATATTCTAAATGAAAATAGGACGACCTTCAATAATGAAGCTAGCTGAAATGATTTGTGGAAATGAAGCATTTAATCATTTTCCATATCGTACATCATCTTTTTTGACAAAGTTTTTCATCGACTTAGACTTGGATTTTGTTCATGATGGTTCAACCAGACATATTTGGGTTCAAGAAGTATTGAACAAACTCAATGACCTATCGAATGAACATGAGAATTTGCCGAATAGAGATTTAATGAAAGTTATTACCTCTTTAGTAAATCCTGACTATTTTCTTTTTGATGAGAAACTAAATCATAAAAAGGCAGTTGAAGACGTAAATAAAGTTCTTAAAACATCTAGACTAATTCTTAAGGAGAAAGCTGATGGCCAATTTTTACTCACAACAGTGACAGGAGAATTTATATCGACAGAAATAAACGAAGTTGACGCAATTCAACAAATTACATTTACCCCGTCTGTATTTAAAATTCCAAAGAAACCGACAAATTCGAAATTGATATCAGTTATGATGCCTTTTAGTCCTGCATATCGAGGCACTTTTGACGCAATTAAACGTGTTGCAGACCATATGGGGCTAGAATGCTTGCGAGCGGATGACATATGGGAAAACTCAACTTTCATTCAAGACATTTTTGATTTAATTTTTTGTTCTAGAATAGTTGTTGTTGACTTTAGCGAAAGGAATCCGAATGTAATGTATGAAACTGGAATTGCCCATACACTTGGGAAAGTTGTTATTCCTATTACTCAATCTTTAAGTGACATCCCTTCAGACCTCGGACATCATAGAGCTTTAAAATATCTACCAAATGATGAAGGATATAGAACCCTATCAAATGAACTCTATAAGAGAATCAAAATAATAACTGATGAAAAGTAAACCTGGCTATAACAGCAGTGCCTGTTGCACAACTTTTACATGAATTCGAAGATTAAACCAAAAGTTCAAAATTTGGCTTTAATTGAGGCTTTTTAAGAGCTTTTGTTTTTTTGTGTGGATTTCTTTGTTGTTTTTTTTGACCCCCTCAAAATGCAGTTAATAGGCCCATTTTAGGTCCAAAAAAAAATATAAATGGCCTTAGCCAAGTTTTTCTGACTTTTAATCATCGCCATTTCGAGCTTTTCTGCTTTTGGTCTTGTATGTTTCATCAAATTTTCAAGTTGTAGGTTAAAGCAGATATAATTATATGTTTACTGGCGCTTTTAATGCCACGCGCATTAATGCGTTTGAGATTTAAAAAGTTCAACATAGTACCCAAAACAGGCTCAACCGTACTGCTGCGCTTTTTTAAAATCCGTTTGGCATAAGGCTGCTGTAATTTCTCATGCATGGCATCGTATAGTGGCTTGTGAATGGTATGTTCTACCTTCTTAAAATCACTCTTTCCAATACATGTTTTTCTTAGTGGACATTCTTTACACTTATGATTATTAGAACGATACACCTTTTTATAGTGCCCGTCATGGTCAATTATCGTTTTTCGATACGGAAGTACGGCCCGATTGCCTCGAATACACTGGTAAAGATCAAGTTCCTCGTTATATTCTAAGCCCTCCCTTTGATTCTTGTATTGCCCAAAGTTGGGTATATAGGCATCTATGTTTTTCTTTTGACAATACGCTAAGGCTTCTCCACTACTGAAGGCTGTATCGGCCGTTATCTGCTGGCAACGCAGATTGTTCTGCTTAAGGTTATCGATGTTTTGCTCGAGTATGTGTGCTAAGCACTCACTGTCTCGTTTGTCGGCAAAATCGGCTCCAGCAGCTGTTATAACGTGGTTAAATTCATCAACGGCTACTTGGGCATAGTAATTCATCTGACGCGCCTTCCCCGGCTTAACCGCTATACGGGCATCGGGATCGGTTGGGCTTGTATGAGTGTGATTACTTAAATATTTAGGCCGAATTATATGGCCATGTTGATCTGGTTTACCACTGTCTTTTTTACCACGACCAGGCATGGTTTTATAAGCCTCCGTTTTCCACTTATGATGCAGATCTACGCGCTTTTGTTTGTGGCGATTTACCGTTAAGGTGCCCTTGTCTTTAGGGGTAATTGGCCGGTTTAAAGGCTTAGCCCTAAATTCACTGTTGTTGTTAAGTTCTTCGCTATAGGCTTTTACATCTGCCTGGATTTGGTCGGCATCTACCACCGGTTTTACTTCTAAGCTATCTAGGCTGGCATTGGCTTTAACAAAGGCACTGTCTATGGCTTGTCGTTTACCTTTAACCATCCCTTTTTCAACACATATGGATAGCACCTTTTGAAACAAACTTAAAAATACCTCTTCACCAAAGAGTTTGCGTGTACGGCTGATGGTGCTGTGCCAAGGCAAAGCCTCATCTACATCGTATTTCAAAAACAGACGAACATCGAAGCAATTGGAGCAGTATTCTATAAGCCTTCTATCGCTGGTTATGTTGTTTAAATAACCCACCAAAAGAATCTTAAAAAACACCACAGGGTCAATGCTCTTTTGCCCTTCCGACCCAAAGTAATGAGCGGTTTCTTTACGCAGGAAACCCCAGTCAAACAAGCCCGATAATCGCCTATAATAATTATCACTAGGCACCAAACTCTCTAACGAGATTTGATACATTAATTTAGGTACTAAATGCTTTTCTCCTTGCATGCCCAAAGGTAGCAAAAAAGAATTAAAAACACAAATTAACTATTGATATACAAGCAATTAGATTCCATTTTTAGAAAACTGTCCAATCAGAAATTATCTATTAAGTTTACATCATTCGAGTTGTGCAACAAGCAC
>CAMCXO010000063.1 GCA_945883565.1 Chryseobacterium gleum | reverse complement strand
AAAGAAGCCTTTGTGGTCGAATTCTGGCATGTGTTAAGAAATTGTTGTGGGAAATTATGCATAATGTGAATACTTACAAAATTGTAAATAAAAATACCATTCACACAAGAATGGAGGTTTTATGACTCGTGTTCAATGGCGCAGGCTTCTATGGTACCCGCGGCTATTCTTGTCAGGCTGCATAAAATTTACCATCTAGCCATTTTGCGGGATTGCAGATGCTGTATTTGGAAAGGCTTTGATGGGATTGTTCGTTTCGGATGATGTGTTCGAAATAATGGCGTTGCCATCCCAAATTTTTCACGCCACGGATATATTCGTTGGTGGTCATTGTTTTGAAATATGGCACAACCCGATGTAGGGGCGAACCTACGTGTTCGCCCTCTATTGGGTTCGTATTCACTGCCCCCACGTGTTCGCCCTCTATTGGGATCGCATTTGCGTTGTCCGTATTAGGGCAGACACGCAGGTTTATTAGGGCAGACACGCAGGTTTATCAGGGCAGACACGCAGGTTTATTAGGGCAGACACGCAGGTTTATTAGGGCAGACACGTAGGTTTATCAGGGCAGACACGCAGGTCTGCCCCTACGTGTTCGGCCTCTATTGGGATCGCATTTGCGTTGTCCGTATTAGGGCAGACACGCAGGTCTGCCCCTACGTGTTGGTTCATTCCTATAATATTGTCAAATAAACACAATCTGTTTTTCACACAAATGGTAATAAAATACAATACCGCCTGTTTGTGGGTTTGTGTTTGAATTATAAATGGTGAATAGTTATTTGTGCCTTTATTGTTGGCTCAGTAAAATTGTCTTATTCGCGGATTAAACTGATTTGTGGATTTCGCGGAGTTTGGGCAAGATACCTTAGCCCATGCGTTCAAGAGCGATTACGGCAATTACAGTGATGGCTTTAGTTTCGGCATTGATGCCCAACGCTGAAAACGGCTTATTCAGTCGTTTTATCTTCTATTTCATGAACGTTCGCCCGGTTGGGTTTTAATACAGCGACTTAAATTTCAATTAAGAGCAATGGTGTTTTTTGGTTTTGTGCATATATTCGTTCTAAAATTAGTAAAAATATTAAGCACAACTAAGCACAGCCGCAAAGGCTTTGCTTTAAAAACAAGCAAGTCAAATGACACTGAAATACGAAATTGATGCACTTAAGCTGGACAAACTTAAGTTAGACTTTAATCTGCAATCCAAAGAAAAGCATGAACATCGTTATCTTGATGTGTATAATGTGGTTTACGTGGTAAATGGGTTTCATACCGATCCGGAAGCGACATTTATTATAAGAGATGACGAGGATATCTCTAAACTGAGAAGTTTTTTTGAGCAAAATCCGTATTTATTTAAAAAGCGTCACGGATTTCAGATTGATGGCAAGATTCAAATTCCTATTAAACTCTTGTTTTTTGGGGGGCTGGGTCTTTGTCTTGGACGCAGTGATGCTGAGGATTGTCAACATTACTTCGAGCGCAATAGACTAGTTGTTCCATTTGAGTATAAGGAGAATAAAATGGAAGTGCGTATTAGATTTGCCCTAAAGACCGAAACCATAGTGCAGTACACCCGGCTAATTCACGATAGGTTTGATGATTACCCATATTTTCAAAACGAACCTTGGATTGAAGGATGGCCAATTATAGAAATACTGAATTATAACAAGCCAAGTGCTGATGGACTAGAGGAAGATCTAGTTCAAATTCTTGGTCGTGTTTTACAGCCCTGTGATTTGGAGAAAGTTGATAGGCATTATGAAGTGCATGGCATGAGAGCATTGGTCCTATATTTTTCAAGAAATGGTGACCATAATCAGGCTTTTACCTTAGGGTTTGTTTTTGAAGGTATGGACCGGCGCATTGGCTAAGTGGTTGTGAGAAATTTTGCTGTGCTTTGTTAAGCAAACCTGTTTTTTAATAACTACCACAACCTATTGGTGGGCTAAACTATTTTTTAACGATTGAATTGGTGCAGAACCTATCTTTTTAAGTCAAATAGTGCACCGAAAAAACCGTGGGTTGTTTTTTGGTTATATGGCGCAGCCTTAATGGTGTTTGGAGTATTTAAATGGGCATTTATTCTTTCCCCTTCTTTTGCCATAGGCCATTCATGAAAATGAGATGGTTGCTTAATATCGTTTTAACTCTAATTGTACGTGTTTCACAATAAATTATTTTTTAATCATTTATTGATTCATTCTATGCTCTTTAAGTATAGATATTAATTCCTCTGTTTGCATTAATTCACCACCTTTATGAAGCATTCTATGGCAGTTAGCACACACCGGTATCAAATCGTGAACACTTGAAACTCTTTTACCTTTCGAGATTGGGTATAAATGGTGCATTTCTATAAAACCTTCACCTAATTCACCATAAAATTGTCCAAAATTAAATTCGCAAACTTTGCATGTAGTTCCATGAACCTTTTTGGCCTCTTCCACAAGCTTACTATTTCTAGCCCTTATTTCAACACTAATTTCTTTTTCATGACCTTCATCGAATAATGCTTGAGAGAGACTTTGTGTTTCATGCTCTTTCTCGTGAATTGTTTGTAAGCCATTTTCTGTTGAAACTGCTAATAAGCCATCAAGTACGTCTTTGTAAACATAAAGCTCAAACGGCTTGTTTGCTTTATCACGATTTTTCAGCTTCTCGATTAAAAATAATTTCCCTATTCTATCTGCCCATATATAAAAAGAATTTTCAATATCTCTAATTACATTCTCGTGATTTTTGTCAAGTTCATATATATTTTTAAAACCAAGTTCTCTTAAACGCTTTTTAGCTCCATTACCATGACTATGATAATCACCATCTCTGCCTACGCTTTTCCCAAATGTCCAATGTTTTAAGTCAGGTGTCGAAATAAAATTTTTTGCGCTTTTTAATTCTCGTGTTAGATAATCGGTATCTTTTTCAAATTTTAAGCTATGTACTTCTATAGCTTTGTGAACTTCACGAACTTTCTCCATTCTTTAATGATTTTGTTGTCAGTATTTCGCATCCTTTCGATGTAATCCAATTTAAGTCGAGGTATTGGTAAAGTTGTGCTCTTAGAATCTATCGTGTAAAATTAGTACTCAATGTTTAAAAACAGCACGAAAATTTTATTCTTTCGAAATAGGTATCTTGTTACTTTAAAATTTTATTTAAAAACCAAATGAAACATTAGTTAAAGCAACCAAAAGTTTATATGTGTATCTTTTTATTGAAAAACTTCAACTTCACTAAATCCTTGAAATTCACGCTTTTTACTATTGTTGAGAATTTTTAGTTCACTAATACCAATTAAATTCAAATATATAACATTTGAGAAAGGATTAATGTTAAAATCTACGATTTGTAAGTCTAGATTACGAAAAAGATAGGTTTCATGAGCTTATAACCATTAGAAACCGAAATGCATTTTATAGCCGTGTTGCTATGTATAACGTTTGATTAGTTATGAACCGTCAATAAAACAGATGCCCCCAAATCTCAAAAATCATTTAATCACAAAAATCACAGTTCAGACAATCCGCACCAGGGATTGCAGCGGAAAGCCCGGCCCGCGAGGGGCGTACTGGGGTTTGTGGGTTAGTGGGCTTTTGTGCCCCTGGCGGGGGTGCCCAGAGTAATTCGGGTTATTTGGGGGTAAAGAAGGTGTTTTGTTGCCTTTTTGCCAAGGTGTGCATTTTGGCCCCCTGCCTTAAGCGTGGGGTTTTTGTGTACCTTGGCGCCTGTGCTGCTGTTTGCTGTTTAAATTTTTTGTTATGTTGTTTCACAATCAATCGCAATTTGAAGCCCTTTTGCAAACCCAAATCCCCATTGCATGGATGGCCGGGGTGCGTTTTGAAAGCCTGGGCGAGCGGCTGGCCCAAACCTATGTGCGTTACGAACCTATAAACCAAAATCCGTTTGGCAGTATGTTTTGGGCGGTGCAGGGTATGGCTGCCGAGTTTGCCGGTGGTATGCTTTTGCTGCGGCATATAGCCGAAACGGGGTATGGTGTTTCTACCTTGGTGGTGAAGCAAGAAAGCCGGTTTTTTAAAAAGGCTTTGGGTAAAATAGTTTTTAGCTGCAGCGATGTGGAACCTATTGCCGAAGCCTTGCAAAACGCTTTGAAAGGGCCTTCGGCCAGTGTGGTGTTACACAGTGTGGCCACCAATGAGGCGGGAGAAACGGTGGCCGACTTTGCCTTTACCTGGAGCCTTAAACTTAGAAATACTTCTATCGGCTTATAAGTTACAAAGCCATTAGGCCCTCTATTTCGGCTGCCAGTTGGTACCGCTCTATTACTTGCTCGGGGCCGGTCATGATTTCGCGGGCGGTTATGCTTACGTAATTGCCTTTGCTTGAGCTGCGCATCTGTATTTGGGCTTCTTGCGAATCGAAGAGGTTTTCAACTCTGGCTATTTTCTGATTGTCGGCCGGAACTAT
>CAMCXO010000062.1 GCA_945883565.1 Chryseobacterium gleum | reverse complement strand
GTCGCCCCTTCGGGGCTTTAGATTATGGGTACGGTTATTCTATAATCATGTCGCCCCTTCGGGGCTTTGTTTTTAGTCTAAATTGTTTTTTCTGCTTTTTTTGAGTCGCCATGCTGAAAGGGCCGGGGTTTATTCTTTTTTTTAGTGATTTGGGTGTTAGGATAAATTTTTAGCTGTTCATCATGTCGGGCGGCTGGGAGAGCTCCTTTGTGAGGTCTTACTAAGCCTCTTCGGCTGTTTACCAGTCGCCATTGTCTGAACACGATTTTTAGGATTAATGGATGGGCATGATTAAGCTGGACGCTTTGGGGTAATGTTTTTGGAAAAAACTGTCTGGAATTATGTCGCCCCTTCGGGGCTTTAGATTATGGGTACGGTTATTCTATAATCATGTCGCCCCTTCGGGGCTTTGTTTTTAGTCTAAATTGTTTTTTCTGCTTTTTTTGAGTCGCCATGCTGAAAGGGCCGGGGTTTATTCTTTTTTTATAGTGATTTGGGAGTTAGGATGGTTTTTATGAATGCTTTTGAGGGTTGTTTTGCAAGGTCTTCTGCTTTAGGAAGGTGATGATGGCTATGCTTTTTTAACAAACTCAGACTTTAGTGCCATGGAACCGAAGCCTTCTATTTTACAATCAATATTATGATCGCCGTCTGTAAGGCGGATATTTTTCACTTTTGTTCCGGCTTTAATGGGTTTTGGGACGCCTTTTACGGGAAGGTTTTTAATGATTATGACGCTGTCGCCATTCTTTAATTCGTTGCCATTAGAGTCTAGTACTTTTAATGTGTCATCATCTGCTGTTTTTTCGGCGGGATTCCATTCGTTTTCACATTCCGGGCAGGTGTACAATAAGGTGTTTAACGCGTAACCATATGGTGAATGGCATTTTGGGCAGGGTTTCATTTCTTCGGTCATTTTTTTTAACGGTTAAATGGTTTTGGTTCTTAGAAATAGTCTGGGGGGCATAAGTTTTTTGGATCTACGTGATGAAGCATGTAAGGAACACAAAATGGAAAACAAGCACAAAATATGGCAGAAGCACCGATAACCCCGGCTCAGATTTTACATCAAAAGTCAGTTTAAAAAGCCATCTCAAAGCAACGAATATTTCTGAAATTATGTCCAAATAGGAGCGATAGTAGTCTTTTGGTGGATTAGTTGTTTGGGGACAATCAATTTGGGATTGGACTATAAAAAAGAGCTAAAAGCCATAATCGTATAAGGTTAGACTGGTAGTAGGCTTTTTATACCACGGCTGGCGCTGGGTCGCAAAGTGCTTTGCTCTGTGGTGGGTTTCCATGAGCGTGGTTGTTTCCCAAAATATTCAACCTCTAAGCAGCTCTAAAGTAGCGGAGGAGCTTTGAATGTTATTCACATTTTTCAAGGGCTTATTCTATAAACTGTACTGCATTTAACCGCTGAACTTCCCCTTCGGGTGAATGATTGGTGATTTAACCACCTCCCCCTTCGGGTAGATGCTTAGTGCTTAAACCACCTCCCCCTTCGGGTACTCCTCCTTGAAAAGGAGGAGAGTATATTTGATGCGGTTAAAGGGTTGTATTTAAATGTTCGTCTCTTCCATTGTTACCACCAATCAATTAAACCAGCTTGCGCCTTTTGTGAAGATCGGCCTTGAACCCCTTAATGCGCGTGGCATTAAAAGCGCTAATAAACATGAAATGATGTGTGCTTTAAACAGTAACTTGAAAATTTGATGAAACATACAAGACCAAAAGTAGAAAGCTCGAAATGGCGATGGTTAAAACTTGGCAAAACCTGGCTAAGGCCACTTTTAACTTATTAGGACCTAAAATGGGGTCAATAAAGCATTTTGAGGGAGTCAAAAAAACAAGAAAGAAATCTAAACAAGAAAACGAGAGGCTCTTAAAAGGCCTGTATTAAAGCCAAAATTTGAATTTTTGTTTTAAGCTTTGACTTCATGACAAGGTGGGGCAATAGGCACGCCTGTTACATGCAGTTTTTCTTTTTTCGGTCAACACATCCGTTATAATTTTATTTTCAGTTCAAGCCTCCCACCAAAACCAAGTTCAATGATTTTTTGAAGTGTTGAAATGCGAGCTTCTTTTATATTGTTTTCAATTTTTGAAATGTAGGATTTAGTTGATCCAACTTTTTCTGCAAGTTGTTCCTGTGTCATTCCCATTTCAACACGAGTGTCGTGAATCAAAGTACCGATTTTAAATGCTTCATAACCGGATTCAAGTTCGTCACGTTCTTTTGTTCCACGTTTGCCGTAGTTTTTTTCTTTGAACTCTTCTAGAGTCATTAAGTTGTTATTTTTTGCTTTCATATTCTGCTTTTATTTTAAGTGCCAATTCTATTTCCTCCTTTGGTGTCTTCTGCGTTTTCTTTTGAAATCCGTTCGCCAAAACAACTAGTTGACCTTGGTCAAAAAAACAGAAAATTCTAAAAATGTTACTTCCTAATTGAACTCGGATTTCATAAAGTCCGTCTGTGTTTTCAATGTGTTTTAGATACGTTTCAGGAACTCTGTGTAATTCTTCAATCAAGTCAAAAGTCCAAACAATTTTAGCTTTTACTTTCTTGTTTTGTTTTGCAAAGAAGTCTTGAAAATAGTTCTTATAAAAGGTTATCTCTCTATTTCTCTGATTTTTACCCACCAAACAAAGTTACAAAAGTTTCCCTAAAGTGAAATATAAAAGTTGGATTATTTGTTTAAAAGTTGATTGGTGGTAATAAAATGTAAACGCCCTATACATACATAGGCAAAACAGGTTCTACCACTTCGTATTTATTACCGTTCACTAATTTTTAAACCGGGTATGGCTTTCTACCAAGTGATTGGGTTGCACAGTGCTTTGCTCTGTGGTGGGTTTCCATGAGCGCGGATGTTTCCCAAAATATTCATTCGCTAAGCAGCTCTAAAGTTGGAGAGGAGCTTTGAATGTTATTCACATTTTTCAAGGGCTTACTCTATAAATTGTACTGTATTTATCCGCTGAACTTCCCCTTCGGGTAAATGATTGGTGCTGAAACCACCTCCCCCTTCGGGTACTCCTCCTTGAAAAGGAGGAGAGCTTATTATGTGATACGGTTTCAAATACACAAATTAACTATTGACAAGCAGGTGATTAAGTGTTATTTCTATTGGACGTTTATGGTTGTGTACTTCATGGGTTACTTCGGATTGATGAGCAGCTCAAGCAAGGCTTTATTGATAAAATAATTGTCGCGCCCAATTTTTCTCTTCTCAACCAGGTTTAGCTTTTCCAATTGTTCTAAGTAGCGAATGGCCGTATTGCGGCTCACCTGCAAATCATACATAAGGAATTCGATTTTGGTATACGGGTGCCTAAACAGATTATTCAACAAGTCTTGAGAGTACATTTTTGGGGCTTGGCCTCTAATGGTATTTTTATAGTGCTTCATAGCTTTTCCCATCTCTGTGATAACGTGAACGGTACTTTTTGATGTTTCAATTACCGCTTCGAGTATATATAAGATCCAGTCCTCCCAAAGCCTGTCTTCTCGTACCTGTTGAAGCAATCTATAATAATCTGCTTTGTGACGTATGATATATCTGCTCAGGTACAATACAGGCAGCGACAATAAGTTATTCTTAATCAGGTAAAGGATATTGATGATGCGACCTGTACGTCCGTTGCCGTCATAAAACGGATGAATGCTTTCGAATTGGTGATGGATAATGGCCATTTTTACCAAAGGGTCCATATCTGATAAAGTATCATTATTGATGTAGGATTCAAGATTGCTCATTAAGGACAAAATGGTGTCATAATCCTGTGGTGGCTGGTAAACCGTTTCACCGGTAGCCTGATTCAGGAGTTTTGTTCCCGGTAGTTTTCTATACCCGGCTCTGTTGTGCTCAATTTCCTGTTGGATTTCCAAAATGATCTTATTGGTTAGTAAACCATGTTTCTTAACCATTTCGAATCCTTTCTTTAAAGCTCTGGAGTAGGCATGCACTTCTTTTGCAGCTGGCGATGCAAACGATTGCGCCTGGTAGTTGGATTGGTAAACTTCATCGAAGGTGGAAATGATATTTTCAATAGCAGAACTTTCCCTTGCTTCCTGGAGTGAGAGCGTATCTATCTAAATGTTTTGGTTAGGCATTGTGGCTGCAAATCCTTTTAGTTCTGCCAAATAGCAGTGTGCTTCAGCCGTTTTTTTTAAAACAGCCTTCGTTTCAAGGTCCATATTGGGAGGTAACAATGCTATATCACTCATTTTTGCTCAATATTAGATTATATTCCTAAAAAGCAACCCAAAATATATCTTAATTGGGTTGTGTAAAAATAAGATAACCCAAAAATCCTCTTAAACGACAGGTAATAAAATGTAAACGCCCTATACATCCATAGGCAAAACAGGTTCTACCACTTCGTATTTATTACCGCTCACTCATTTTTTTAACCGGGTATGGCTTTCTACCAAGTGATTGGATTGCACAGTGCTTTGCTCTGTGGAGGGTTTCCATGAGCGCGGATGTTTCCCAAAATATTCATCCGCTAAGCAGCCCTAAAGTAGGGGAGGAGCATTGAATGTTATTCACATTTTTCAAGGGCTTACTCTATAAATTGTACTGCATTTATCCGCTGAACTTTCCCTTCGGGTAAATGATTGGTGCTGAAACCACCTCCCCCTTCGGGTACTCCTCCTTGAAAAGGAGGAGCGTTTTTTGTGATGCGTTTAAGTGGAATTTATTGAATGTTCGTCTCTTCCATGGTTACCACCAATCAATTAAACCAGCTTGCGCCTTTTGTGAAGATCCACCTTGAACCCCTTAATGCGCGTGGCATTAAAAGCGCTAATAAACACGAAATGATGTGTGCTTTAAACTATAACTTGAAAATTTGATGAAACATACAAGACCAAAAGTAGAAAGCTCGAAATGGCGTTGGTTAAAACTTGGCAAAACCTGGCTAGGGCCATTTTTAACTTATTAGGACCTAAAATGGGGTCAATAAAGCATTTTGAGGGAGTCGAAAAAAACAACAAAGAAATCTACACAAAAAAACAAAGGCTCTTAAAAGGCCTGTATTAAAGCCAAAATTTGAATTTTTGTTTTAAGCTTTGACTTCATGATAAAATTGTGCAATAGGCACTGCTGTTAGGGGCTGAAGCTTTCTATGTTTCATTAGATTTCAATACATAATTTGTGCTTCGGCCTCCTTTTTCACTTTTTATCAATATTTCTTTTTCAATTAAGTCTTGAATGTCGCGCAAAGCAGTGTCTTGTGAGCATTTTCCAATTTTCGCCCATTTTGTAGTATTTAACACTGCTTGAAAATCGTCCATTAACATATTCAAAATCTTCCTCTGCCTATCGTTTATGTTAAATCCAGAGTATTTTACCCAGAAATGGTGTTTACTAATTATTTTCTCAAGAACTTTTTCAGAATTCTCAATTGCATGCAATAAGGCATTTAAAAACCATTGGAGCCATTTCGTAATATCTAAACTGCCTTTTTGAGTCTTTTCCAATATGTCATAATAGGAATTGCGTTCTTTGCGTATTTGAGTGGACATGCTGTAGAATCTGTAAGATTGTTCATCGGAACGAGCTAATAACATTTCACTTAATGCTCTAGAAATTCTTCCGTTTCCATCTTCGAACGGATGGATTGTCACAAACCACAAATGTGCAATTGCTGCTTTCAGCACCAAGTCAGTTTTCTGTTCCAAATTGAACCAATCTAAGAATAACCGAATCTCATTTTCAATTAGAGCGGCCGGTGGTGCCTGGAAGTGAACTTTTTCTTTTCCTAAAGCTCCTGAAACGACCTGCATCGGTCCAGTTGAATCGTCACGCCACTGGCCGGCAATGATTTTATACATTCCACTTTGTCCAGTTGGAAAGAGTGCTGAATGCCATGAAAAAAGCCTCTCTTTATTCAAGTCCTTATCAAAATTCCTCGTCGCATCGATCATCAAATCAACAATTCCGTCGACATGACGTTCAGAATATATTAATCCTGAGATATCCAGTCCTAGCCGTCTTGCGATTGATGACCTTACTTGTTCTCTGTCTAAAATTTCTCCCTCAATTTCAGTTGATTTAATAATTTCCTGAGTTAAAATTTCAAGATTTGCTTCATTACGAAGTTCAAACCCTAGGGTTCCCATTTTCCCAATTAACTTACCTTGTTTGTTTCTTACAAACGAGAGCAACGGCAAAAGTGTTTCACTGTCCCATTCAAGAATTGGCCAATTAGGATTGCTGTATATATACATTTTTATCTAATCTCCGCTTGGTATGCGTCGAAAATAGCGATTATTCTCCGCACTACAAGATTATATCCGCAAATTTTGCAGTTAATGCCATGCTTATTCTCCGCAAAGTGGTCGTTAGCCCGTACCACTAATGGTTTGCGCGTTGCCGCAGTTGGCGGTTTCGGAGCAC
>CAMCXO010000061.1 GCA_945883565.1 Chryseobacterium gleum | reverse complement strand
ATGTCGCCCCTTCGGGGCTTTGTTTTTAGTCTAAATTGTTTTTTCTGCTTCAATTGAATTTATGGTGTTGCCACCTAGGCCTCTTCGGCGGTGTAGCAGTCGCCATTGTCTGAACACGATTTTTAGGATTAATGGATGGGCATGATTAAGCTGAACGCTTTGGGGTAATGTTTTTGGGAAAAATTGTCTGGAATTATGTCGCCCCTTCGGGGCTTTGTTTTAGTCTAAATTGTTTTTTCTGCTTTTTTTTAGTCGCCATGCTGAAAGGGTCGGAGGTTTGAATGGTGTTTGTTGGGACAAATGGGACTTTAGGGACGGAATTGTTGCTGTTTGGGATTTGCGCCAGGGATTGCAGTGGAAAGCCCGCAGCCGCCTTGACCATAGCTTTTTGAATTAATCATGCCCATCCTTAAATCCAGAAAATCATGGTTCAGACAATGGCGGCGAGGACTTGGAGCGGAAAGCCCGGCCCGCGTGGGGCACGAAAATGCTTTGCTTTGCTAAAACCTTATGTCCCGCGCGGGGGCGCCCTTTATGGCCTTTAAGGATTAAAAAGGCGCAAAATGTCGTTGCCATTGGCCAGCAGTATGAGGGCCAATAAAATGAGAAAGCCTACCATTTGCGCGTATTCCAACACCTTTTGGGAAGCGGGGCGGCCGGTGGCCATCTCCCAAAGGGTAAACACCACATGGCCCCCATCGAGGGCCGGTATGGGCAATATGTTTAAAAACGCCAGCATAATGCTTAAAAATGCGGTGAAATTCCAAAAGCGCTGCCAATCCCAATGGGTGTCGAATTGGCTGGCGATCATAATGAAGCCCCCTACTTCTTTATACGCTTCGGTTTTGGGGTTAAAAATTATTTTAAACTGCCGTATGTAGTCGTTAAGCACTTTTCCGCTTTTGGCTATACCGGCCGGTATGGCTTCTAATAAGGTATACGATTTAGTGGCGGTTTGCAAAAAGCTGCCCGGGCCTTTGGGAGCCACACCTATTTTGCCATATGCGGGCACGGCGATGGGTAGATTAAGGGTATCGCCCTTTCGAACCAGCAGCAATTGGATGGTTTTTCCGGCGTATTTTGGTATTGAATCGAGGTATTCGTCAAAAAAGTACATCGGCTTTCCGTTAAACCCAATAATGCTGTCGCCCACTTGCATGCCGGCTTCCCGTGCGGCCGAGGTATCTACCATTTGCGCGGCCACGTAAGGAAAGCGGGGGTTTATAAAACTGCCTTTGGCTTTAATAACATTCTTAATGTGTTCGTCGCCGTAGTTTAGGGTAATGGATTGCCCGTTCCGCATCACCTCAACGGTTCCGCGTTCGCTAAGCAAAATTTCGAGTGGAATTTCGGCGAAATTTTCGATGGGTTTTTGGTTAACGCTCAACACCTGGTCGCCGCTTCTAAAGCCCATGGCCCAGGCCGCATCTTCGGCTACTATGCCGTACTTCAGGTTTTGGTTTGGCAAATAGACTTCGCCCCAATAGGCCAGAATGCCGGCGTATATAACAAAGGCCAGCAACACATTTACGGTAACACCGCCCAACATAATAATTAGACGTTGCCAGGCCGGTTTAGATCGAAACTCCCAGGGCTTAGGCTCTTCTTTAAGCTGTTTGGTATCCATAGACTCGTCTACCATACCGGCTATTTTAACATATCCACCCAAGGGAAGCCAGCCAATGCCATACTCGGTATCGCCAATTTTCTTTTTGAAAAGGGAAAAGTATGGGTCGAAAAAGAGGTAGAACTTTTCAACTCGGGTTTTAAACAATCGGGCCGGAATAAAGTGGCCGAGTTCGTGCAAAACGATGAGTATAGACAAACTAAGCACAAACTGCGATACCTGAATAAGAATGTCCATTAATTGTGTTGGCGTTTAGAGAGGGGCAAAATACGGTTATAAAAGGGGCTTTTGCTGCTAAAAAAGGCTTAACATTTTTTGAGGCGAATTGTGCGTGTTAAGTTCGAACTTTGCAGACGAAACCGAAATGCAATCCCCATGATTGGCAAAAAGCGCATAGCGGTGGTTTTGCCCGCTTATAATGCTGCAAAAACACTGGAGCGAACCTACCGCGAAATTCCACACGACTTGGTTGATGAGGTTATATTGGTTGACGACCGCAGCAAAGACAATACGGTAGAAGTGGCCCGGAAATTGGGCATTAGACATGTGGTGGTACACGATGTAAACAAGGGATATGGGGGCAATCAGAAAAGCTGCTACACCAAGGCTTTAGAACTCGATTGCGACATTGTTATTATGGTGCATCCCGATTATCAATATACTCCGCGGCTTATTGCACCCATGGCCTATACCATTGCCAATGGCGTTTACCCCGTGGTTTTGGGGTCGCGCATTTTGGGCAAAGGGGCTTTAAAGGGCGGAATGCCTTGGTACAAATACGTGGCTAACCGCGTTTTAACCCTGGCACAAAACATTCTTATGAACCAAAAACTCTCGGAATACCATACGGGCTACAGGGCATTTTCGAGAGAGGTTTTAATTAACATACCTTACTTAAAAAACAGCAATGATTTTGTATTTGACAACCAAATGCTGTCGCAAATTTTTTACCGGGGTTTCGAGATAGCTGAAATTACATGCCCTACCAAATACTTTGAAGAAGCTTCTTCCATTAATTTAAAACGCAGCGCTATTTACGGCCTGGGGGTTTTAAGGGTAAGTATAGAATACCGTTTGGCCAAATGGGGCATATGGACACCCAAATACCTGAAACCTTCGTATTAATCGATGGCTACTAGTCCTTTGTAAATACCTTTACGTTATGCACATTCACATTACCGGCAGTGGGGCTTTTGTACCTGAAAACATAGTACGAAATGTCGATTTTTCTGAACATACCTTTTTAAATAACGATGGCAGCCCCTTGCCCTACAACAGTGAGGTGGCCGCCGAAAAATTCTTAAATATTACGGGTATTCGAGAAAGGCGGTATGCCGAAAATGGCATTACTGCCAGCGAAATGGGCTATAGAGCGGCGTTGGAAGCCATTGCCAATTCGGGCCTAAACCCCGAAACCCTCGATTATATTATTGTTGCCCACAATTTTGCGGACCAAACCCATCCTCAAAGCCAATCGGATATTTTACCGGCTTTGGCATCGCGCATTAAACAAAAACTGGGCATTAAAAATCCCGATTGCGTGGCTTACGACTTGGTGTTTGGCTGTCCGGGCTGGTTAGAAGGGGTGGTGCAGGCACGGGCTTTTATGTTGGCGGGAATGGCCAGAAAATGCCTGGTTATAGGTGCCGATGCACTTTCCAGGTTGTTAGACCCCCACGACCGCGACAGCATGATTTACGCCGATGGGGCCGGGGCCACGGTTTTAGAGGTTTTGAACCACAGACCCGGGGGTATATTGGCCACTAAAACCGCCTCACATACTTTAAACGAAGCGGGCTATTTGTTTTTGGGGCCTTCTTACAATTCCGAGATTCCTCGAGAGCGCTTGTTCATTAAAATGCACGGGCGCAAAATATATGAGTTTGCCTTGCAAAACGTTCCATCGGCCATGGCTGCATGTTTAAAAGCCTCAGGTATTGGCATAGAGCAGATTAAAAAAATACTAATCCACCAGGCCAACGAAAAAATGGATGAGGCCATAGTAAACCGATTTTACAAAGATTTTAACCTAACGGCCCCGGATGGCATAATGCCCATGAGCATTCACCTATTAGGGAATTCCAGTGTGGCTACCATACCAACGCTTTTCCACAGTCTTAAAATGGGCAAACTCGAAGGCCATGCGCTTCATGAGGGCGATGTGCTGATTTTCGCCAGCGTTGGCGCAGGCATGAACATCAACGCCATGGTGTACCAGCATTCGGCTTGAGTGCAGGCAACAAAGTTTTGTTAACGCATACCAAAACAAGCGCTTTTACGCTACTTGCTTGTAACCTAATTTCTTAAAATGGAAGAGAAAAAAGTGCATTGGCTTCAGCGCTCGCCAGGTTTAAAATTTGCCTTGCTGGCGGTGTTGTCGCTGTTTTTGTTAATTCCCGTGATGTTCGTAAGTGACATTGTTCGCGAGCGCATGCGGAACCACGAAGAGGTGCAAATGGAGATTGGCTCCAAATGGGGCAATCCGCAACGCTTGGTGGGACCTAGGCTTTATTTGCCTTACCGGATTTTGAAAACTGGATTAGACGGTAAGAAATTTTACCAAAAAGGCGAACTTTGGGTTCTGCCCGAGCATTTGGAATTAAACGGAGACCTGCAACCCACCATTAAGCAAAGGGGTATTTACAAAACGGTTTTGTACACCCTCGAGACCGAAATTCAAGCCAGGTTTAACCCAAGCGACTGGCTTTCTACCCAAACCGAAAATACCGAATGGCTTTGGAACGAAGCCTTTGTTAGTTTAGAAGTAAGCGACCAGAAGGGTATTGCCCGCGAAGTGGTGTTTGACATTGACGGTCAAAAATTAAAAGCCAATCCGGGTTCGGGCCACAGTGAACTACCTGGAAGCGGCATGCACGCAGAGCTTAATAAGCCCTTTGAGAAAGCATTTGTTGTAAAAACCAAATTGAGTCTAAAAGGAAGTGGACAGCTGCATTTCAGCCCAATGGGCAAAACCACCGAAGTAGAATTGGCTTCAACTTGGAAAGACCCTAAATTTTTAGGGGCCTTTTTGCCCGAAAATGAAGTAACTGAGCAAGGATTTACGGCTAAATGGACTGTGCTCGATTTTAATCGAAACTTTCCCCAAGTGTGGAAGAACCAAAATTTCATGGTGGAAGAAGCCGACTTTGGCTTGCAATTGCTAGACGTTTACGGTCAATACCGCTTGGCCGAACGCTCGCTTAAGTACGCGCTCTTGGTAATTGCACTCACCTTTGCCGCCTTCTTTTTTTATGAGGTTTTGCAAAAGCGCCACATCCACCCCATTCAATACAGCTTGGTGGGCTTTGCATTGCTGGTGTTTTACCTCCTGCTTATTTCATTGAGTGAACACATGCGTTTTGTTTGGGCTTACTGGACCGGCGCTGTAGCGGTGGTTTTGCTGGTTAGCGCCTATTTTGCCGCCATTTCCGGGAATTTAAAACAAACATTTGGAATGGGTAGCCTTTTCGCCACTTTATATGGCTTCTTATATGTGGTTCTTACCCACGACGATTACGCTTTATTAATGGGCAGCTTAGGTTTGTTTGTGGCCATTTCGCTCATTATGTGGTTTACACGCAAAGTAAACTGGTACGAAATATAAAAAGGCGCTTATCGCCTTCTATAGTAATGCTACCAAATGGGAAGGGTTGAATTTAAAAAAAGCCGCCTCAGCTTGCTGAGACGGCTTTTGACTTGTACACCTGCCCGTGGTTTAAGATTAGGGAAGGGAAACGCAGACAGAATGCCAAGCCTTTATTCAATAATCAAACGAAACGTTTGGCTTTCATGTTGATTGCCGGCTCGTAAAATGTACATACCTGCCGCATGATTATCAAGATTCCAGCTGTGTAAGCCAGCTTCAAACCCGGCACTTTGTAAAACACGTCCGCTTAAATCCAACAGCTCTACTTGAGTTCCCTCGCTTAGCTCAAGCATTAGATGCGAGGCAGCAGGATTTGGATAGAAATTAAAACCTGAAGCCAAATCTTCGCCTTGTTTAGAAACAACAAGTGGCACGAAGCGCACTATTCGGTTGCTAAATGCCGAATAGCGAATGCCAAATCCATCAGAGTAAACGCTTCTTACATTAAACCGATATCTACGACCAGATGGCAATCCGGTAACGTCGTAAATAATGCTTGATGTGTTGTAAGTATTGTAGAGAACATTATTGGTTTCATCCCAAACTTGCAAGAAATAATGGGTAGCCGACCAAACCGGGGTCCAAGTGGCTCTGTACGTTCCAATTCCAAATCGGGTTACTGATACTAATTCTGGAATATAAGCCGTATCCAACTCAGAAACCACCAACGAATCTATTTCGAAACAACCTTTTTGGTCTTCAATATGCGCCAAATAGGGGCCCGAGGGCAAATTGCTAAAGCGGGCAATTCTGCGGTTTAAAATGGTTGTAGTGTCGCCGGCCGGAGAAAGTAAACTAATGTTGTAAAGAGGTTTTCCTCCACTTATACCACTGTATATAACCGAGGCTCCTCTTCCCATTTCGGTTGATGGCACCATGAACACGGAATAGCTCAATCGCGGGCACAATACTTCAAACGTGGCTACACAAGAGGTATCGCCCAATGGCAAGCCATAAACGCGCCATTCGTAGGTTCCAGGATCTAAGTTAGATAGAGTTCGGTTATTGGTACGTCGGCTCACGGCATTCCAAGTGGTTTCGCCCTCTTCCTGTTTTCCGCACTAGGACACCCTAATTTAAAATCCGAACATATTTTGTATTTCTCGTTGTTCATCAGTGATTATTAATGTCTTCTTTATTTCGATGTTATCAGGGGTGACCAATGTGATTTGGTAAATGTTTTGGATGATTTCAA
>CAMCXO010000060.1 GCA_945883565.1 Chryseobacterium gleum | reverse complement strand
CGGTCTTCTTTTTCGGCTTTTTCTTTTAAAAAGGCCAATCTACTTAGTGCTTTTTCTTTATCTGATAATGCCAAGCTTTTTTCTGCAATTTCAAGCGAATTTTGTTTTTCAATACCCAATAAACGTTCTCTTTCTAACTCCGATTTTATGCTTTGTTCTATAAAAACCATACTGTCTTCTTTCTTGGCAAAAACATAGGCAATTTCTTTTCGAGCCATTTCTTTGCGAATGGCTCCACCGGTTAAAGCCTCTTGAAACTCAAGGTGCATTTTAAAGGCATTGTAGGCATCTTTATATTGTTCAAGTTTAGCATAAACCTCACTGTAATACTTCCAGATTTTAGACAATGCCTGAGCATCTTGAAGTTTTTGAAATGTAACTAAAGCCAAATCCAAATACTCAAGGGTAACTTGATTTCGACGATTTAAATCCTGATTAGAGTGTGCAAACGCACTGTCTGGCACTTCAGCACACCAAATGGCCATATGAAAACGCACAGTGGCTTCTGATTTTTGATCGCCTAGAGCCTTTAAAATATCTAAAGCTTTACTGTGGAATTCCCAGGATTTTTTATATAGTTTTTCACCATAATAACGAGTCGCCAAATGGTCGGAGCATATGGCAATTCCATTCCGGTTGTTAATGGCAATGTTTAAGTCGAGAGCTTGATTAAGATACTCTATAGATTTATCTACATTCCCCGGACGATTCAGGGCCACTGAAATAGCCAACAAAATTTGACTTTCGATTCTTTTAGAACGAAGCATAGACCGGTATGCTAGGGCCTCTTCTAAACACCGATAGGCTTCTTGGTAGTCTTCTAAATCTAAATACAGGGCACCCAAATAATACTGGCATTCTGCGAGAAGTTCAAATTCCTTAATCGATTTTGATAAATCAATGGCTTTTTGAAAATAGTCAATAGCCTGAGAGAATTGACTTCTATCTTTATAAACATTACCAATGCTGCGCAATAGCGCCACCGTTTCTACACTTGGGCTTTTCCCTTTGTCTGCTTTTTCCGCTTGCAAATAACACTCTAAAGCCTTGGTGTGGTCGCCTTGGGCTTTATAAACAAGGCCTATATTGTTCAAAAGTGAACCAATTGGTTCGTCTATTCGATGGGTTTGGGCCAATTCTAAAGCCCTATTGTATTGAACCAATGCCTTTTCACTATCTCTTTTATAATAAGAACATATTCCTAATATTTTAAAATTCAAAATGAGGCCGTAGTGATTTTTAAGAGATGTATTGATCTCTATACAGCGTTCTAATTCGTTTTCAGCAGAAAGAATTTCGCCATTTTGGTAATACCCACAAGCGAGGTAATGTCTAAATGCGGCTTCTGATAGTTGATTTTGGTGTTCTAAAGCTAGATTTAACCCCTCTTTAGCTGCATTAAAGTTAATGCTGCCTTTTTTTTTAAATTCCAACACACTCAGCTCGTGTAAAAGCTCCAATTTACGCAAAGGGCTAATGGTTCGGTTTTCGAAATCTTTTAAAACCACTGAAACATCTCTTGGATAAATAAGAGTTTGTCCATATCCACGCCCAAAGAAAAACAGCATGAAAATTATGCAAACCAAGCGCAAAGGGGGAGCATAGTAACTGAAATTCATCTTTATTTCATGCAATAGAATTTTTAGAACCTTGTTTGGCACAACAATAATAGTAAGGTATTAAAAAACTCATTCACAGTATGCGAGCGATTTTTGTGTAGAAGATATCCATTAGGTTCATTCAAAGATAAAGATTGCTATGCATGATTAAAGGCCAATCATTCAAATTTTTGGAATAATTGGTGTTGCTTTTGCCTGTTTTTTTAATCTAAGAACAAAATGATTAACAAGAAGTGAAGATGGTGTAAATAATTTGGGTAATGGCTTGATTACACAGCTTATATTCGTGTAATTATTAGTCACATATGCCTAAGGAAAAGCCTATAATATTTAAAAGCTCTTTGTTTTTAAATTTACTTAAAGAGTTTAATACGCCTTTAGAAAGTCTTATTTTGCCTTTAGAGTTGGTACGTGCAAACATAAAGAACGAGAAAATCCAGAGCGAACTTCAGCTTATATATAACAATGCCCTAAAGTTTAATTCGCTTTTTCACCAAATTCACAGCATTCTCCTTATCCAGTCCAATATTCAGCCTATTCAATTGGTGTCTTGTTCACTTTCTCAATGGCTCAGAATTTTGGTGGAAAGGTGCAGACCATTGGCACAGAATAGAAATCTGGATATTGTTCTACACACCTCAGCCGATGACAACGCTTTTTGGGATGTTGACCATTTGTATTTGGTTTTTGGAATTTTAATTGGCAATGCCATTAAATATTCTAAAGATTCAGGAGAGGCTGTTCAAATAAGGCACAAAATGCTGCCAAACTATATTCAAATAGAAGTTCAGGATTTCGGCATTGGAATAAGACCCGAAAAGTTGCCTTTTATTTTTAATCCCGATTATGAAGGAGATGAGGCCCATTTGCGTTTGTATCAAAGCACCAGCATTGGACTTTATTTGGTAAAAGAAATTGTGAACCTGCTGCATTTACAAATTACAGTTGAAAGTGTGGTCAATGTGGGCACAACCTTCTGCGTAAAACTACCCATTTACAAAAACAAAGATGAAATCCCTTACAAAAACTATAGCATAGACCCACAGCCATTTAATGCACATCGGTTTAGCAAAAACCGTATCTACGAGTTTGAAACCTCTGAAATAGTAGACGTTAATAAACTTGGTCCGCTTACTTCCGATTTGTTTATTATTCGATGCGACTCTGAGGAAACCAAAACCGACATTTTTAATCTTCTCGGGGCCAAGTACAGAAAACTACACGTTTCAAGTGCTTTTGCTTGTGTTCAAAAGGCCACCAACCACATTCCCAATTGCATAATTTATGTATTAAGCCATGCGTTCGACGATGATTTACAGGCTTTACACCTCTTAAAAAACCATAAGGCCACCAGCCATATTCCTGTTGTTGTGGTACATAGACCACTAGAAGTAGAGGATTTTCAAAAATTAAAAAAGGCATTTCCAAACGATTGCATCCCGGAGGAAGATTTAAAGCAATTGCTTTTGCCTTCTCTCGACAATGTGTTCCACAACCTAAACCAGTTTCTGCCAGAGCCAAAAGATCAGAATGGGACTCGATCTCTGCTCCCCGGCCACGAGCAAGCTTTTTTGAATAAACTAAATGCCATAATCGATAACCATTTGAAGGAAGAAGATTTGAATTCCGATTTTTATGTTAATGAAATGTATTTGAGCAGAACCCAATTACATCGAAAACTTAAAGCCCTAACAGGCATGAGTTTAAGCCGGTATGTGCGCTTGTATAAGCTCAAAAAAGCCCGGGTATACCTTGAGAAAAAAACGGGCAATGTATCAGAGGCCGCTTTTGCTTTTGGCTTTAACAGTGTAAGTTACTTTTCAAAATGCTTTAAAGAGGCCTTTGGCCTTAGCCCATCGGAATGGTAGCTAAAACGCTCCGGGATTTTGCAATGTTTCGATAGAGAAACAAAACTTCACTTTGCGAACATGGTTTTAAACTTCTGAAACATTTGTTAAAACCTTGGCAGGGCCTTGTTTCTACTTTGGTCGGGTATTAACCATCCTTAGCTAAGAAGCACCTTTGAAACCAATTTTCAAGTTCTCTTTATCAGGACTGCCTGTTCATTTTAACCTGATTAACATGAATAGTCGGGCAAAAAGCCATTCTGAAAAACACCTCTGGGTACTTTTTCTGGGTTTCTTATTCATCATTCTGGCTTTATCAATTTGGGTGCAAACGCCTCAAAAATTGAGCTATCTGGATGTATTGCGCGACACTGGTAAAGCCTTGCTCATATTAACCAATTTGGGCGTACAACTAAGTGTTTTACAAGATGGTGCTAATGGCAGTGCGTATTCAGAGAGCTACAACACCTCTACCAATCCGCAAGGATTGTTTACCCTGGAAATTGGCTTGGTCAATGTAATTACTAAATCTCTTTCGGCCATTTATATGGGCCAATATTACTATGAGCTCAAAGCCACCAGGCCGAAGGTCACATCACCCAAATTGATTTAAGTCTGTATGCGGTGGGCACTTATGTGCTCAAAGTTGAAACCCCAAATAAGGTGGAACAGTATAAAGTAGTGAAACAGTAAACCTAAAAACGAAATCCTTGAAAATGAAAAAAATCAATCTTTTAATTTGGCTTTTTTTGGTCCCTCTTTGGGCCTTAAAAGCACAGCCGGCCGGTAGCTTAGATTCAAGTTTTGATCCAACAGGACCCAAGGCCGGATTTGACCAACATGTTTTTAGCACCATATTTCAACCAGATGGGAAAATAATTGTGGGTGGCAGTTTTGTCGACTATAATGGCTATGATGAAAAACGGCTTGCAAGATTGGCGCCCGACGGAACTGTGGATACATACGGGTTAGGCGGTGCAAACAATACGATTGCCAGCACAGCTCTTCAACCCGACGGCAAAATCATCATAGCTGGCTTGTTTACCACTTATCAAGGGCAAGCTGCCAACTATATAACCCGTATAACATCTGGTTTGAATTTGGATATCACATTTAACAACTCAGGTAGCGGTGCCAATAATTTTGTTTATGAAGCAGTTATTCAGCCTGATGATAAGATTATTATAGCAGGCGCCTTTACCTCCTACAACGGAGTTGGCCGCAATTATATAGCCCGATTGAATTCGGATGGCAGTTTAGACCCGAGTTTTAATCCTGGCGCCGGTGCCAATTTGGCCATTAGAACCATTTCGTTGCAAAGCGATGGGAAGATAATAGTTGGAGGGCATTTCACCACGTTTGACGGCGCACCCTATAGCGGTATTGCGCGACTGCATACTGACGGCAGCTTAGATGCCAGTTTTAATCCGGGCAGCGGTGCCAATGGTCCAGTTTTACAAACAGCCCTTCAACCCGATGGGAAAGTTATGGTTGCAGGGGGGTTCACTACAGTTAATGGCTTAAGCCGTAATTATATTGCAAGATTAAAACCGAATGGCAGTTTAGATCCCAACTTTGATCCCGCAACAGGGGCGAATAACTGGGTTAATTGTATGGCTATTGATTCAAATGGAAATATAGTTATAGGAGGCTCATTTACATCTTTCAATGGTGTAAGCCAAAATAGAATTGCCCGTCTACATCCTGATGGCAGCATAGATATGGGTTTTAACCCGGGTCTAGGAGCGAATGCAGCTGTAGAATCAATAGCAATTCAAGGGGGAAGTGGGCTGATGATTATAGGGGGTGCGTTTACGAGTTATAATGGCATACCACAAGGTCATATAAGTCGAATTAACCCTGATGGTAGTTTAGACCAAAACTTCAATTTTGGCATTGGTCTTAATTACATAGTTAGCACCACAGTTCTTCAACCCGATGACAAAGTCTTGATTGGGGGATCGTTTACTAATTACAATGGCACTTCCCGCAACTACATAGCCCGCTTAAACGCCGATGGCAGTTTGGATGCAACTTTTAATCCGGGTACAGGTACAAATTATGAGATTAATTCCATAGCCCTTCAGACGGATGGTAAGATATTAATTGGGGGTTTGTTCACGGATTACAATGGCACTTCCCGCAACCGAATAGCCCGCTTAAACGCGGACGGCAGTTTGGATGCGACCTTTAATCCGGGTACAGGTGCAGATTATTGGATTTATTCCATTGCCCTTCAGCCGGATGGTAAGATATTAATAGGGGGTTTGTTCACGGATTACAATGGCACTTCCCGCAACGGTATAGCTCGTTTAAACGCGGATGGCAGTTTGGATGCGACCTTTAATCTGGGTACAGGTTCAAATAGTTGGATTTAGTCCATTGCCCTTCAGCCGGATGGTAAGATATTAATAGGGGGTGAGTTTACCGCTTACAATGGCACTTCCCGCAACCGAATAGCCCGCTTAAATGCGGATGGCAGTTTGGATGCGACTTTTAATCCGGGTACAGGTGCAGATTATTATTGGATTCATTCCATCGCCCTTCAGCCGGATGGTAAGATATTAATAGGGGGTAATTTCACGGATTACAATGGTTCTTCCCGCAACGGTATAGCCCGCTTAAACGCGGATGGCAGTTTGGATGTGACCTTTAATCCGGGTACAGGTGCAAATGCTTGGATTTATTCCATCGCCCTTCAGCCGGATGGTAGAATCTTGATTGGGGGATCGTTTACTAATTACAATGGCACTTCCCGCAACTACATAGCCCGCTTAAACGCGGACGCCAGTTTAGATGCGACCTTTAATCTGGGTGCAGGTGCAAATAATTGGATTGCGTCCATTGCCCTTCAGCCGGATGGCAATATAATAGTAGGGGGCAATTTTAGCTCTTATGATAACATACCAAGGGGGAATATTGCGCGCGTTCTGGGAAATACGATGACATCGCTTCCTGTTGTAAGCACCGATTCGGTTGCAGATTTAACGGCGCTATCGGCCAGCGTGCATGCAGGGGTGTTAAACAATGGCTATGCGCCTTTACTGGCCAAAGGGGTTTGCTACAATACCTCGGGCCTTCCAACTTTAGCCGATGC
>CAMCXO010000059.1 GCA_945883565.1 Chryseobacterium gleum | reverse complement strand
GCAAATCTGAAATGTCACTTACTCAGCAAGGTTTAATGGGTATAGGGTTATCTGAAAATCAAGCAATGATTGTTGACGCTTCTCTTGGAATAGCAGCTGGAGGAGCAGGGGCTTATGCCAAGGTTGATAAAATGCTCAAAATGGGTGCTGTTACAAGAAATAGTTATCACGATGGATTAGGGGCATTAAGAAAAACTGCGGATGAGATGATATCAAATGGATATTCTTATGAAGAAGTTGTTAAGCAAATGGTTCCGGCCAGAAATAACTTAAAAGAGATGGTTCGTTTAGCTGATGATGGTTTTAATAAAGGGTATACTGAAATAAGAAACTATTTTAAATATGGAGATAAATTAGGTCCATCAGTAGATGATGTAACTAAAAACTTTACTAAAAATGGTAAAGTGGATTGGAAAGCAGCATATGACAATTTATGGAAAACGAGTGCAGAATTTGATAAATTTAAATAGATGCAAATGATTCCCTTAAAAGCAATTTCTATTGATGATAGCAATTTTCAGGTCAAAATAAAGAACGAAAGGTATGATCTTGAAGATGTGATTTTCAATTATAGTGAATCTAGGTTATTTTCATATCTAGAAATAAGAGTGAAAGATAAATGCTTTAAAACTAGAGGGCTGAAATCTATTTGGGAACATTTAAATTTATCAACCTATGACGTTATTGAAAAAAGAGAAGACAATAAGGTCTATAATCTCTATTGTTATCTAAATTATCTAAAAAACAACTCGCAATAAGAGTTTGACCAAACTAAAAAAACCCGGCAAGTCCGGGTTTTCTTAAGCGGTAATACTTTTGATCTTAACCTTTTGGATCAGGGCATCGAGCGTAAAAAGGGGATACGCCAATAGCTTAGAAACTGAATTTAAAATGGTCAAAGATCCTATTTTGATTGGAACAGAAGCCCGTCCAGGCGGCAGAATATTTATGTACCAGAATAAAATCATAATGCCAGTTCAAAACAATTCTGGCGGTTATGGAACAGGAATTTCACTGTATGAAATACATATCGACGATGTTGATAAAATAAAACTTACTGTTTTTAAAAAATGGTTTCTAAAACCTCAAACGCATCGCCAATTTTTTACACATGGAATGCACCATTTTGACGCTTTAGTTTTAGACAATGAAATTTTCGTTGTTTACGATGGACGACCATTGATAGATCAACGCAAAAAGCCAGCCCTTAAACATTTTATTAAATATTGCTATTTAAATAGCTTAAATGAAATAAAAAAGCAATGGCATTCAATCCATTCTCGAATTACTCTGGATTTCTCTAAATAACTTAATCATAAGCTAAATTGAAATTGAACCTATATTTTTAGATAAATTATAACACATTAACCCCACAATACATTGGCCTTTCGAACAATCCCCAAATACCCTATAATTCACCCCAACAAAAAACCCCAAACCTCTTAATCATAAGGGTTTAGGGCCATAAAAGCGGAGAGAGAGGGATTCGAACCCCCGGAGGTATTACCCTCAACGGTTTTCAAGACCGCCGCAATCGACCACTCTGCCATCTCTCCGCGGCAAAAGTAATTCGAGCAGGGCGTTCACAACAAATTTTTAATCTTGGGGAGTAAACAACTCTAAATGTGACACATAAAGCGTATTTTTCTTAACCTAAACAACACAATATCCATTTTCTACCTTTACTTTTCATCCTTTTTAAGCGCCAACCATAGGGCAATTAAGGGCCTATCAGCAGGGGCCCAGCTGTAATGGTTAATGGTTTCAGCTCCCACCCAATCCCAGGCATCGTGTTCCCTCAATTCCAAGTTTCCCCCTACCCTCATCAGTCTAAACGCCCGCAATTCGATTAAATCCTCTTGAATGCCAATTATGCTATTGCCTATAAAAGTACCCACCTTCACCTTCAATCCCAATTCTTCTTCCCATTCCCTTTGCAAAGCCTGTTGAGGGGTTTCGTTAGGCTCTACCTTGCCGCCAGGCAATTCCCAAAGGCCAGGCAAACGCATGGCAGCACCCCTTCGGGCAGCAAAAAAGGCCCCCTTCTCATTCTCAAGAAATCCACAAACTACCAACATGCTACCTCCATTAATCCCTGCCAAAGGTCATAATCAGGTCGCCTTTTACCCAGTAATTTCACGTTTTATTTGAAACCACTTTATTAACCCCCCTCCAATTCATGCAAGCCTTAAAATCGGAGCTCGAAAACGCCCTGAGCGGCATTATAGCTCAAATGGATAAGGCAGAAGAACTGCATAAAGCCGAGTTGGCCTCCATGGCCGCCAACCACAGTCTGGGAGCTAGAAACCTATTGCATTACCTTATTTTGAGAAGTACCGACATCAGCGAGCTTCAGCGTGAACTTTCGGCAAAAGGACTCTCGGCCCTGCGTTTTGCCGAAGCCGACGCCCGAAACAATTTGTTGGCAGTGCTCGAATGGCTGCAACAAGGGCAAAACCAAACCCGACTTAACATTGATGAAAATCTAGACGCCCTCCACGCCAACGCCCAAGTGCTTTTTAACCAAAATGGCCCTTTCCCTCTGCCAATGGTGACTCTAGCTGCCGAACTTTTAAACCAGCCCAAAGAAATTGAATCGCTCATTTTGGCCGGTATGCGGGTAGCCCGAATAAACTGTGGGCACGATGAAGCCGATACATGGACGGCATTGGCCTCTGAAACCAAAAAGGCCGCCGATCATTTGCAATTGCCTTGCGCAGTGTATTTCGATTTAAGCGGACCAAAACTGCGCATTAAAAGCATCAAAAATGCCAAAGGCACCAAAGTAAAAAGCGCTCGACTGGCGGTAGGAGATGTTATCTGGCTAGAAGAAAGTGGGGCTCTAGCTCTGGCCGAATCAAAAGCTTGGCATATGCGAAGCACCATAAAAGGATGGATTGGAAAACTAAGCGTTGGACAAATGGTGTATTTCGACGATGGACTGGTAAGGGCTCAGGTCGAAAGCGTTCAGCCTCTAAAAACACGCTTAAGGGTGGTTTTTGCGGTTGGCGATTCCACCAAAATAAAAGTGCAAGCCGGCATACAAGTACCTGAAGCCGAATTAGACTTGCCGGCTCTAACCGACTCAGACTTAATCGATCTTCAAGCGGTACTGCCCTATGCCGATATCATGGGGCTTTCGTTCGTACACCAGGCACAAGATGTGGCCCAAATGCGGGGCATTCTAGAGGCTTCTGGCCGAAATGTGGGTTTGGTAATCAAACTCGAAACGGCCCCATCCATCGAATCCCTGCCCGAGCTGTTGTTCGAACTTATGCGCTATCCGCGTGCAGGTGTTATGATTGCCCGAGGCGATTTGGGATTGGCCCTGGGCTTCGAACGTTTGAGCGAGATTCAAGAAGAAATTCTGTGGCTGTGCGAAGCCGCCAGATTGCCTGTAATCTGGGCTACCCAAGTGCTCGAAAAACTCGTCAAAACAGGACTGCCCAGCCGGGCCGAAATAACCGATGCGGCCATGTCGGTAAGGGCCGAATGTGTAATGCTGAACAAAGGGGCTCACCAAATAGAAGCCCTGAATGCTTTGCTCAGCATTTTTCACCACATGAATGGCCATATGCGTAAAAAGCGTTTGCTTATGCGTCCTCTACAGTTGGCCAAGAACTATGTAAACCAACATTTTGAACCCAAACCCTAGCCAATACTTAATAAAAGCCATCACCAGCTAAACTGAACGCCGGCCATCCAATTAAACCCGGCCTGGGCATAGAAAAAGGGTGCTCCCTCCCAAACATAACCGTTAGATGCGTAGAGTGCATCAAACACATTAAACAAGTCTATGGTAAACAGGGTTTGCTTGGTAAAGGCGTTTTCCCACTTATACGCTACCCGCCAATCGCTTAAAAAATAAGCAGGCAGTCGATGACGGCTTTTTCCGCTATTGCTCAAGTACTGGCTTCCAACATACCGCATACTGTTACTCAAATAAAACCCTTGACGCTGGTACTCCAATAGAACGCCGCCTACCCAATCGGGCGAAAAGGCAATAGGCGTCTGCCCTAAAAATAGGGGTCCGGCTTGCGATTCTTCGCGAAAATCAAGGTTTCGGTTTCGGCTCCAGCTCAAATTGGCCGAGGCTTTGAAGTACCGATAAAAGGCCATCGAAACCTCGGCTTCTACACCCGAACGGTAGCTTCTTCCCACATTGCGTCTAATAAATGCACCCACATTGTCTATTTCGCCGGTTAACACCAACTGATTGTCATAATCCATATGAAAGGCGTTTACCTGAATAGAATGCCGTTTGGTGGTTTGGTTCCAGCCCATTTCCAGGTTTTTCAAGCGCTCGGGCTTAGGATCTCCAAAAAGATAATCGGTTCGGCTGGCTTCGCGATGGGCCACTGCATACGATGCATAAAAGCGTGTGTTGTCGTTTAGGCTGTATAATATTCCGGCTTTGGGATTAAAAAAATGGAGGACATCCTTAAAATCAACTGGCAGCATACCTTGGTCCATACCTTTCCCGCTGTAATTCACAAAGCGGTATTGCACATCTGCATAGGTTCGCCAATGCGCCCCCCATTCGTTTTCCCAACGCAAAAACAGGTTGCCATCGGTTTTAAGAGACTGGTTTTCATAAAATCGGTCAAAGGCCTCAGATGTACCGGCCCATCTGGCCCAAATCAAGTCGCCATAATGCTCACCTTCGTAGCGATGCAATCCTCCGCCCAGTTGCCAACTGCCTTTTTGTGTTTTGTAAAGCATTTGAAACGTACTGCCATAAAAGTGGTTATCGAGCCACAATCGTCTAATCAAATCGGTTTGAAATAGAGTATCGCCCCCCACTTCAACGCGGTTTAACCCATGTTCGGCCATATCGGCCCCCTCTCGGTATTGCTCATAATACCCTACCCCACGGGTATAATGCAAAGCCGCTTGTAAGCTTAGGCGCTGTGTTAACTGACGGGCATAATGCAGTTGATAATGGTGCTGACGATAATTATCGGTTTCGCCCGAATAAAAATCCACCACCTCACCGTTTTCGTTGTAAAGCGCACCGGCGTAGTTAAATCGACGCTGGGTAAAGTAGGTCGCCGAATCAAGTCCATACCAAGCTTGATAAGTGCGTTCGCGCCCACCAAAGGCTATAAATTGCAAATGGCTTTTTTCGAATTGTTTGCCCACTTTAAAGCTGTAGCCTTGCATGGCACTCGAAGCTCTTTCAATGTAGCCGTTAGAAGCAATTTCACTCAAACGTATTTCAATGCCCAGTTTAGAAGCGGGCAAATAGGTTCCGAGCTGAGCGGTTTGACGGCGACTGCCAAAACTGCCCAAAGCCAGGCGGTATGCCAAATAGGGCTCTCTCTTTATGCCCAATGCGTTTAAATGTACAGAAGCCCCAAAATTGCCACCGCCTTGGGTAGAAACCCCAACCCCTCTTTGAATTTGAACGCTTTGCAAATCGGAAACCAAATCGGGGGTATTAACCCAAAACACCCCTTGCGATTCGGCATCGTTCATCGGAATGCCGTTAAAAGTAACATTGATGCGGGTGGCATCGCTTCCTCTAATGCGCATGCCTGTATACCCAATTCCGGCTCCTGCGTCGGATGTAACTACCATATTGGGGGTTTGCATCAACACAAAAGGCAAATCTTTGCCACTGTCGAATCGCCTTAGTTCGGCCGAATCAAGATTTCGGTAGGTGGTTGGGGTAATTTGGGTGGCCCGCAAGGCGTTTACCTGGGCCTCCAACAGCAGGGTGTACACACTGTCGGGTTTTTCTTGAGCCATGGCCAGTACCGGCAAGCCAAAAGCCCAAAGTGCAGAAGATAGCTTCATGATAATGTTCATTATCACGAATAACAGGGGCTATTATCCGCTTGGATTAATATTAAAGTTGAAAACCGTTCCCTTGGCGGCATTACCCGCCCAGGTTCAATGGGTATAATCTCAGCCGGGCATTTACCCGGCACCCCTATGAGAATGGCCGCAAAAATAAGTGGCAAATACCAACAAAAAGCACAAGTTATTTAAGGGGCCTTCTTTTGGAAAACATCCAGTACATTAAACATCAGCTCTACATACACAAACTGGCTACCGGCTTCACTTTCGCCCAAAACCGCTTCTTGTCTATGCTGTACAAACCCCCCATTCGAGAAAAGGGCAAGGCCTATATTGGCCGAAACAAAACCAACAGGCTTAAACAACACCCGGGCATCAAATCCATGGCCTACAAAGCGTCCGCTTTCGCCTGTTAGGTCGCGGTTTCCATTGCCGTTCAGCAAATTGGCAAATCGGTCGTTGGCGCTGGCCAGCCAATAAAAACCATAACCGGCATCGGCCCTTACCCCTTTTTTCCATTTGGTTTCCACCCGAAACTTCAAGGTTTGAATGTTTTCCATAATAATGTAATCGTCGGCCGACCATGGACGTGCAAATCCGAAAAAGCGTTCGAAGCGGTTGTTTTCTTGATCGTTTGGCGATTTATCGCCGCTTACAAAACCATAAAAAAGGCCGAGCTTAGGTTGATGTGGCCAGTGTTTTACGGCATAGCCCACTTCGCCCATAAACGCAAAAGCTTTATGTTGAAGGCTGCCGTCTTCTCCAAATTGCACTATGCCGTTTAATTCATAATGGAAAGCCCCATTTTGTGGTTTGCCATATACCCTTAAGCCCGGACTAACAATTCTGCGCGCTCGGAGGTTTTGAGACTCCGATTTACGCTGATCGAACCAGAGCACAAACGGCTCGAACACCATTTCGGGTTGTAGCGTACGCCAATGCCCAATTACCGCCCCAAATGTTTGTTGGTAGTTGGGTTGGTCGTAGCTCAGTATCGACCGCTCTATGGGGTTCATCAACAAGGCATCTAAATGCCAGGCATTGTGATCACCGCCTAATGCCGCCCTAAAGCCATAAAAAGTATTGGTGGTATTGCGCCAGCGGTTTAAACCAATAAGCCGTCTATCAAGCATTTCGAAGGCCTGTCTTCCGAACCGCAAAAAAACAGGCATTTGGTTGCCGCCCCGGTCTTTAGGCAAAACATTAAGAAAGTGCAACTCTGCATAAGACTGTATAAGCTCGTGTCGGTTAAAGTCGCGGGTATCTGAAGCAAACCGACCATTTACCCTATGGGCATCTTCCAATTCGAGCGCCCATCTAAAGGGCCCCCAACCCTCGTGAATGCCTACATAAGCACGGCTTCTAAGCAAAAAAGGCCAATCGGTTACCATGGCATCCCGGCGAATGTCGTTATGGCGCATCTCGGCCCTTACTCGGTAATCAAGTCC
>CAMCXO010000058.1 GCA_945883565.1 Chryseobacterium gleum | reverse complement strand
GAAGCCTGCGCCATTGAACACGAGTCATAAAACCTCCATTCTTGTGTGAATGGTATTTTTATTTACAATTTTGTAAGTATTCACATTATGCATAATTTCCCACAACAATTTCTTAACACATGCCAGAATTCGACCACAAAGGCTTCTTTGCCATGTTAGAACGCCAACTACCTCCGGGCGATAGCCTTCCAAAATGGCTCTCTACCCACCTCAACCTAAGCGAAAGTGGCGCCTACCGTAAAATAAATGGTAACCGCGGCCTTCAATTAGACGAACTGCTTCTTATATGCGCCCAATTGCCCGAAGCAGCCCTATATGCTGTAGAACTTTTTCCCAAACAAAACCTAAAAGTCATTCAACTCCAGCAATTTCATAACCAATGCACTTTTAAAGCCTATCTAAGCAACATACTCCATTTGTTCACCGAAGCCACCAAAGCCGACGATTTTCGTTTCCGATACGTAGCCCGAGATCTACCCCTCTTTTACTTCCTCTCAAACCCCCTCACCCTTCAGTATAAATACAACCAATGGCTGGGGAACAAGCAAACCGAAACCCTCGACACCGAAACCCTCGCCCTGGCCAACAAATTGTGGAAACTTTACCTCAGTTTTCCATCTGAAGAAATTTGGCTTAACGATGCATTCGCCGCCCAATACCAACAACTGTTCTACGAACACGAAACCGATTTCCTTAAGCCGCATGAGGGCGAAATGCTTAAAGCCAGCTTAGAACAACTGTTTGAACAAAACCGAAAATGGCGAATTCAAAACAAAAAAGACGATAGCGGCCACTTAAAAGCCTATGTGTGTAATGCCCTGCATTTAAACAACGGCGCTTTGCTTCATAGCCGTGGCAAGAGCATTTACCTCGGCAGCATATCCGGTGCATTTTACTTTCACTCCGGCAATCCGGGTTTAATTGAGTATTTCAATCAACAATGGCAAAGGCACATTATCTGGTCTTCCATACCACAAACACGGCCCAATTTGTATATGGAGAACGAAAACGCCTAAACAAAAACACCTCAAAAAGCGGCTTATGGCCGCTTTTTTTTATTGCCGAAATAGGCAAGAAAGCAATAAAGCAAAAATATTTTCACGAAAACCCACATTTTTCAACAAAATAACAAGCCTTCAAAACCCAATGCAGATGCGGGTTTTCTATTCTCTTTTGACAGATTGTCCAAACAAATATTTTTTTTTGGACATTTTGTCGTGGGATTTTCCAGCGCGTCTTTGGTGCTTTGTCACGTCAAAAGGCCGAATGACAAACAACACGTTTAACTCAAAAAAAAACAAAAGCATCATGAAAGACCGTAGTCGCAAAATCAACAACATGTTCCAGCACTTAACCCTGCATTTCGATAACAACCGCAGCAGCTGGGAAAACATCAACTACCTAAGCCCCGCCGTAAACAGCTTCCTCGAGCAATCGGCTCAGCACAACACCCTGCTGGTACAAAGCCAGGCCCTCAACACCAAATTCACCCACATTCGCGATGAAGAACGAGAGGATTTCAACATCAAAATGACCGATTTGGCAGGCTCTTTACAAAACCTATCAGTCGACCTTAACGATGTCGACCTCAAAAAGGCGGTAAGCATAAGCAAACGAGCGCTTTGGACACGCAACCTGAGCGAAAGCATGAAGATGGCAGAAAACATCATGCAGGAGGCTCAATTGCACGAAGCCGAGCTTCAGGCCGATTCCACCACCAAATCAATATTCGACCAAGCCAAAACAATCTACCAATCGTTCGCTACGCGCCTTTGGTTGCCTGTTAAGCGGCGCAACGAACGCACCCTTTACCTGCAAAACATCGAAAAACTCGAAAAATCCACCCTCGATCTTTTGCGCAACCAACTCGACTTCCGAATGATGGTAACCCAAAATGGCTCACCCGATTTCTATGCGGCCTACAACATCATCCGCAGAATGTCCATTTCCAAAAGCTACAGAAAAAAGGATGAAACCACACAAACCGAGACGACAGCAACAGGCGCAAATCCATCGGTTGCCCTGGTTGGAACACCAACGGCCGAAAACAACAATCCCAACGATTACGCCATAGCCGTTTAACCCAAAGCCCAAACAGAGCCGGGTGCCCAAAAGCATCCGGCTTTTTTATGCAACCAAATACCCAATAAGCATGAAACTCTATTTCACCTTTAAAGAACTCTGCATCACCAACGACCCCATTCCACAGGAAGTGGCCCAAAAGCTCATGGTGCACCACATCATCCCCATGAGCGGCGTTCGCCAGGCCTTTGGCAGTCCCATTACTGCCTCTCAGCGCAGCGGCTATCGAAACCCCGCCTGGGAATTGCGTCACGGCCGAAACGGCCAAAGCGAACATTGTTTTAAAGGCCTTGGCGCCATTGACTGGACCGCTCAAAACCTCGACCGCTTGCAGGAATTGATTATCGCCCAAACCCAGTACACCCGCATTGCTCGGTATGCAGGTTTTATTCATTGCGATTACAAACCCAATCCCAATGGGCTGCGCATACTATACAGCAGCGACGCCCAAAGTCAGTGGCGGGTGGTGCGTACCCTCTAAATGCAGAAGGCAAGCGATGGCTTGCCTTTTTTGTTTTATGGCTTACATGAACAGTTTAAACCATGTAACCAGAAATGCACTTTATCGGTTTTAACCAGCATTCATATTATATAAAGAGACTTGTTTTAGACATTTAGATAAGAATAATGAAATTTGTAAACTGCTTAATCATAAAAAACCTATAGAAAAAGACAGCTGAAATAAGAAACCATCTGCTTTTTTAACCATTTTTAAAATACAGAGTTCGTGTTTGGTCATTCACTTAATGAACCAAAACAAAAGCGGCCTTTGCCAAGACGTAACCCCTTCTCACGGCTTTCAAAGTACCCTATTTTAGAGGGCGTTTTATAGGGAGATCTAAGAGCGCGTGACAAACACTCGAACCTAGAGAAAAAAGGGCTGCGCGAAAGGAACAAAAAGTAAAAGCATGATTGCTAGAGAAGAATTAGAGCGCTTGCTTCCGGAGTTGGAGCAAGACCGTGTAGAGAAGACTATTTCGGTAAACGATGCCAATAAATTTGGCGAAGCCATTTGTGCTTTTGCTAACGACCTGGCCAATCACAATCAGCCAGGCTACCTTATTGTTGGGGCCCATAATGATGGCAGAAAAGCAGGTATAACCCTAACAGAGCAAAATTTACAAACCCTTCTCGATTTTCGAACCGATGGAAGAATCGTTCCGCCTCCTAGTCTGGTGGTAGCCAAATTTGAATATCCCGATGGTGAGTTGGCCGTTGTGGAAGTGCAACCCCATTTTTTACCCCCTGTGCGGTTTAACGGGCGGGTATTTATAAGGGCCGGGATGCGAAGAGGTATAGCCAATGAGGCAGATGAAAGAATATTAACAGAGAAACGCACCGCCTTTGCTCGTTCTTTTGATGTTTTACCTTGCAAAGGCAGCACATTAGATGACATTAGTCTGGAACTTTTCAAACTTCGTTATTTACCTTCTGCTATTGCAGCCGATATATTGGCAGAGAATGGTCGTGATTTAAAGCAACAACTGGCCTCTTTAAAATTCTATGACTTAAAAGAAGATTGCCCAACCTATGCCGGCATCCTGATGTTTGGTACCAATCCGAGGTTTTTTATTCCCGGTGCCAGTGTACAATATGTTCGTTTCAAGGGCGATGACGAAGCCAGCGATTTCGAATTTGAGCACCGCTTTGAGGGCGATTTAACCACCCAATTAGGTCAGATGGAGGAATTTATTAAAGCCAACATAGTTAAAATTGTACTGCTTGATCTTGGCTCGTCCTACGTTTCAAGCTATCCTTTAAGAGCGGTAAAAGAACTGCTATTTAATGCCGTAATTCATAAAGATTACCAATCAAATGCTCCCATAAAATTTTATGAATTTTCGGATAGAATAGAAATTTCAAATGCGGGTGGATTATATGGAAAAGCAAGGCCCGAAAATTTCCCCAATGAAAATGATTATAGAAATCCGGCAATATCGGAGGCAGTAAAAAATCTAGGGTATGTAAATGGATTTAATGTTGGCGTAAAAGCGGCCATGGCGGCTTTGAATAAAAATGGCAGTCCGGCAGCTGAGTTTATTAAAGATCAGCCCACCTCATTTTTAGTTAAGATATTTAAGAAGGTCTAATATGAAAACGATTGTATTCTTTAACAACAAAGGTGGCGTTGGCAAAACAACATTGGTATACCATTTTACTTATATGTTGGCAGAGTTGGGCCACAAATGCCTGGCTGTTGACCTCGATCCTCAGGCCAATCTAAGTTCTATGTTTTTGTTAGACGAAGAACTGGAACGTATATACGGGCAAGATACAGACAGAGAGACACTTATATCAGGGATTAAACCCCTTGACAGAGGTATTGGCGATATAGCACAGGTTAAAGTTCAAAACATAAGCAGTAATATAGGTTTATTGGCCGGCGACTTGGATTTGTCTCTTTTTGAGGATAAACTAAGTTCGAACTGGAGTAAGTGTGTAGATGGAGATGAAGCTGCGTTTAGAATAGTTTCTTCATTCGCGAGAATAATAAAAAACGAAGGCACTTTATTTGGTGCTGAATATTGTATAATTGATGTCGGTCCAAATTTTGGCGCATTAAATAGAGCCACTTTGATTGCTGCTGATTATGTAATTGTGCCTATGGCAGCCGATTTATTTTCGCTACAGGGCTTAAGAAATTTAGGTAAGCGGTTGAATATATGGAAAGATGAATGGAAAGATAGGGTTTCGCGCAATAAGGCAACAGACCTTTGGCTTCCCAATGGTGAAATAGTTCCACTCGGCTATGTGGTGATGCAGCATGGCATTAAAGAAAGCCGTCCTGTTCAATCTTATTTGAGATGGGCAAATAGAATTCCTGCTATATTTAATGAATTTGTTCTTAAAGGCAGAAACAATTCGGAAATTAAAGTTGAGAATGATCACAATTGTTTAGCCCTTTTAAAGCACTATCACAGCCTAATTCCGATGGCAATGGAGGCACGGAAACCCATTTTCTTATTAAAGCCTGCCGATGGGGCAATTGGTGCACATTATCAAGCTGTGCAGAGAGCCTATGCAGATTTTAAGTTATTGACAGAGAAAATCCTTGAAGGCGTAACCCCTTCTCACGGCTTTCAAAGTACCCTATTTTAGAGGGCGGCTCGCCAAATAGATATTCAAATTAAGGAGTTAATAAAAATTACATCAAAAAAATACCTAAAAATCAACCAAATCCAAAAAACATAGTTTCAGGCCTGGAAAATATCCATCCGTTTTTTAGATGAACGGAAAGGCTGGCTGATTAGGACGATGAACATTTCAAATGGAGCATTAGCCAAAAAAAAGACCGATCGTTTGGAGCGACCGGTCTTTTGTGATGGATATGCTTTCAGGCCTATTTAATGCCGCGCATGCGTTGTTTTAACCATGGTGAAAGCAGCAATACCACAGCACCGGCAAGGGCCGAACTGATGGTTAAGAATTTGAAGAGCGGCATGGTGGGCATGAAATCGTGCAAGAGGCGCTCGAGAATACCGGCCACATAATTGGCAAGGGCCGTGCTGGCAAACCAAAGACCCATCATAACCGATACTATTTTGGCGGGGGCAAGCTTGGTGATCATAGAAAGGCCAATGGGGCTAATGCACAATTCGCCGAAGGTGTGAAGCAAATACACACTTACCAACCACATGGGGCTAACAAGGCTTCCATCTTGGGCAGCGGTGCTGGCCATATGCATTACCACAAAGCCGAGGGCGAGAAGTATTAAGCCGAATCCAAATTTTACCGGGGTATTTGGATTGAGGTTTATTCGGTCCAGGCGAAGCCACATCAAACTGAAAATGGGGGCAAAAATGAATATGGCCATGGCGTTGATGCTTTGAAAATAGGAAGCCGGTATTTCCCAGTTAAAGAGCATGCGGTTGGTGTTTTCGGCGGCGAAAAGGTTAAAGGTACCCCCTGCTTGTTCGAATCCGGCCCAAAAAAATATGTTGAACACACACAAAATAAGAATCACCCCTACCCTGCTCCATTCGTTAGAACCGGAGGTTCCGGTGGTGATGGTGTAAATTAATCCGGCTGTGCCTCCAATAACGAAAATCCAGGTAATAATGGTTTGAATATTGGCGCTGATAACATCCCATATTTGTAAAAAGCCAATAACAAACACTATGTTGGCGGCTACGTATAACAAAATGTCGATGTAGTCTTTCGTAATGAGTTTGAGGTTTTCGCCTTTGCGGTTGGGGGGATAACCGGCATCGCCGAGGGTATTTCGTCTTAAATAAAACCAAAGCAAACCCACCATCATGCCCACGCCGGCGGCAGAAAAGCCGTATTGCCAGCCCACTTTTTCGCCCAGCGATCCGGCCACTAATGGCGAAAGGAAAGCACCGAGGTTAATACCCATATAAAATATGGTAAAGGCCGAATCTTTTCGAGGGTCGTTGCTTTCGTAAAGCGCGCCTACTATGGTGCTTATGTTGGGTTTAAAAAAACCATTGCCCATAATAAGCAATCCCAAACCCGTATTTAGCATAACGTTTCGGGTTAAATCGACGGTTTCGGCTCCGGTGGCGCCGGCCGAAGCGGCCAAACAAAACTGACCGATGGCCATTAAAATACCGCCTACGAAAATGGCTTTACGTTGCCCCAAAACTTTATCGGCCAGAAGTCCACCTAAAATGGGGGTTAAATACACCAAGCCTGTAAACAGCGCGTAAATTTCGAGGGCGTTGGTCCTGTCGAGGCCAAAACCGCCTTGCATAACCGCAGCGGTTAAATAGAGCACCAACAGAGCCCGCATGCCATAGTAACTAAAACGCTCCCACATTTCGGTGAAAAAGAGGGAATACAGACCCCTGGGGTGGCTCATTTTTACTTCACTCATAATCGAAACAATCGGTTTAGGTTAAGGGGCGGTTAACGCCTAGGGGCCGAATGTACTCAATTTGGGTTATTGGATGGGCGGGAACAGGATTTTTTTGATGTTCTTTTTTTTAATGTTATTCCGGCTTTAAGTGGTGCATAATTTAATGGCCGATGTATGAATGCGTTTGGGTTTGCTTGCTATTTTGGGGTGTTTTAACATGATGGCGTCTGTATATTCGCCTTCAAACTCTTTTAGAACTATGCACATTGCATTGGCCGGAAACATTGGTTCGGGAAAAACCACCTTAACCAAATTGCTTAGCAAACACTACCGTTGGGAGGCGTTGTTTGAAAGCGTGATAGACAATCCATACCTCGATGATTTTTATAACGACATGCAGCGTTGGTCATTCAATTTGCAGGTCTATTTTTTACAAAGTCGGTTTAATCAAGTGGTTCAGTTGCGAAAGAGTGGTAAAAATGTGGTTCAAGACCGAACCATTTACGAAGATGCCCACATTTTTGCGCCAAACTTGCAGTCGATGGGTTTGATGACCGAGCGCGACTTTAAGAATTACCGCGAAATGTTTGCGCTGATGGAGCCCTTTATAGCCGCACCCGATTTGCTTATATACCTAAGGGCCAGTGTACCTACTTTGGTAGACCACATTCAAAAACGCGGCCGCACCTACGAAGCGGGCATTCGAATTGACTATCTAAACCGGCTAAATGAGCGTTACGAATCGTGGGTTAACAGCTACGACAAAGGGAAATTGCTTATTGTAGATGTGGATGTGAACAAGTTTGAAGAAAAGCCCGAAGACCTGGGTGAGATAATTCAACGGGTTGAAGCCCAGATTCATGGATTGTTTTAAAGAGGCTGCCAGTACAAATAATGTTCACGCATGCGCTTTTACCTACAAAATTGGATTTTGTGAAAAAGCTAAAAACCTTAAAAATACATCGCTAGTGACGAGTTTAGCCTTTAACTCGATCAATTCTGATTAATGTAAAATTTATGTCAAAGCTTGTAAATTATTTTTTTGGAATAAGATAAATTCCTACTTTAATTTGCAGCATTAACCAAAAATTATATTAAAATGAAAAAGTTGTCTTTAGCACTTTTATCCTGGGTATTTATACTCTCGAGCTGCAGTAAGGATGGGGATTTAGTTCAAGACCCCACTTTTAAAAGCAAGTATTTAAGTGGTGTTGTAACCACAAACTCAGGTGTAAGTAACACCATGAACATGACATATACTCCAGATGGAAAATTGAGCAGCATTATAGAAAATAATGGTGCAACAACCTTCAGTCATAATTCGAGTGGTAATCTCACCAGTATTTCTTCCCAAGGTGATGTTTTAGATATTCAAGAACTGTATAATGGCCCCCAAGAAGGATATGAAATAGGTCGGGTTTTGAGCTATAATGCCGAAGGAAATCCGAGTAAACTTGAGATTTTTGAAGATGGCCCAGGAAGTGATGTAGCCATCGCTGATATTCTATATGATCCAAATCCAAATCCCTATTTCAAAACAATGGAAGCTGCGGGAATCATTGACGTTTTGAACAATGTAGAAGTTAGTTTCAATACTTCGAATTCTAATATCCTTCAAGCTCGCTTGCTACTACCAACCAACAACATCAAGACAATAATTGCTAAGGATTTTGATGGACGTACGGTTTATGAAATGCAAGCCACTTATGTTTATGATGCCGACTCTTATCCTATTTCGGCTAATATTACGGAAATAGTTGATGGAGATGTAACGACGACTCAAGTAACCTACAGCTACCGCTAAAAAAGGGCCCCGGAAAAGGGGCCTTTTTTTTGTAAACAGCTGAATTCGAAATTATCACATCCACATTTTAATGCAATTAAAATTGTTCGATCATCTGCCAATTCCATTTGTATAAAACTTAACACTGGTTTTAGCGTTTATTATTTTACTAAGTGTAATATTTACACGTTATTAAAGTAATTAAACTCCATTTACATGAAAGGGATTAGCAGCAACGATTTTAAAGTGCTTTTGGCCGAAGACGATGAAGTGAGCATTCAGTACCTCAATATATTCTTCAGC
>CAMCXO010000057.1 GCA_945883565.1 Chryseobacterium gleum | reverse complement strand
GCCTTTTGAATTAATCATGCCCATCCTTAAATCCAGAAAATCATGGTTCAGACAATGGCGGCGAGGACTTGGAGCGGAAAGCCCGGCACGCGAGGGGTTGATGGTGGTTTGGCTTTATATGGTTTTTATACCCCGCGCGGGGGCGCCCTTTAAGGTTTGTCGGCGCTTTCTATCATTTCATCTAACTCTAGCCAGCGCATCGACTTTTCGTCTAATTGGTTGCTGGTTTCTGCCAATTCGGTTAATAGCGTTTGCAATTTGTCGTACTCGGTTTGCGATTGGGCAATTTGGCTGTTTAGTTCTTCTTTGTGTTTTTCGAGGGACTCTATTTCTTTGCCAAGGCTTTCGTGCTCTTGTCTTTGTTTAAAGCCCACTTTGCTGCTCTTGGGCTTTGCGGTTTCGCGTTCTTTTTTATCGATTAAGGTCTGCCATTGTTTCATTTCTTCAGTGGCCTTGCGCTCTTGTGCCAGTTGCCATTCGCGGTACTCGGTATAGTTTCCGGGAAAGTCTTGTATTTCGCCCTGTCCTTGAAATACGAGCAAATGGTCTACGAGATTGTCCATAAAATACCGGTCGTGCGATACCAGTACCAGGCAACCACCGTAACTGTCTAAAAAGGCTTCAACGCGCTCGAGGGTTAGCAAATCGAGGTCGTTGGTGGGTTCGTCGAGTATTAAAAAGTTGGGATTTTTGATGAGTACATGCAGCAAATGCAAACGTCGACGCTCGCCACCGCTCAATTTAGACACATAGGTGTAGTGCATATGTGGCGGAAACAAAAACATCTCCAGAAACTGAGCGGCGCCAATTTTTTTGCCGTTGCTGAGGGTAATGTATTCGGCCACCTCTTTGAGGGTGTCGATTACCCGCATGTCTTCTTTTAAAGTTAGGCCTTCTTGGGTATAGAATCCGGTTACCAGGGTATCGCCCAAATTTATTTTGCCGGTATCGGCTTCCATATCGCCGGTAAGCAGCTTTAAAAAGGTTGATTTGCCACAGCCATTGCTTCCAATAATGCCCACTCTTTCGCCTTTATTAAAAGTATAATCGAAGCCTTTAAGAATGATTTTATCGCCAAACGACTTATACACCTTTTTCATTTCAAGTACCTTGCCTCCCAGCCTACTCATTTTAATATCCAGTTGCAGTTCGGCGGCTTTGTAACCGCTATTGGCTTTGTCTTGCAGTTCGTAAAATGCGTCTATCCGGGCTTTAGATTTGGTGGTACGGGCCTTTGGCTGCCTGCGCATCCAGTCGAGCTCTGATTTTAGTCGTTGTTTGGCACGGTCTATTTCGGTTTGATTGGCCAGTTCGCGTTCGTCGCGTTTGGTTAAAAAAAAGCTGTAATTGCCGTCGTGTCGGTAAAGCTGTTGGTTGTGAAGTTCCAGAATATGCCTGCAAACACGGTCTAAAAAGTAGCGGTCGTGGGTTACCATTAACAAGGTAATGTTGGCCTGCCCCAAATACTTTTCCAGCCATTCAATCATTTCCACATCCAGGTGGTTGGTGGGCTCGTCTAACACGAGCAATTCGGGTTTATCGAGCAAGACCAAAGCCAGCGAAAGCCGCTTTTTTTGTCCGCCGCTTAGGGTAGCTATGCTTTGTTGGAGGTCTGTTATTTTAAATTTTCCCAGCAGTTGTTTGAGTCGTTCTTCGTAATCCCAGGCTTCAAGGGCATCCATTTTGGCAGTAAGTTCTTCCAGGGCTTTGGCGTGTTCGTCGTCGCTAAGGCCATGAAGGTTGTGGCTTACTTTGTCGTATTCGGCGTGAAGTTCGCGGTAAATAGAGTGGCTGTTTTCTAAAACCTGTTCTACGGTTTGGGCTTCGTTAAACAAGGGCTCTTGTCTTAAATAACCCACCCTGATGCCTTTTCTCATTACCACAATGCCTTCGTCTGGGGTTTCGCGGCCGCAAACCATTTCGAGCAGACTTGATTTTCCGGTGCCATTTTGGGCAATTAGGGCCACCTTATCGCCTTTGCTTAAGCCAAAGCTCAAGCCTTTAAACAACACCCTTTCGCCAAATGATTTTGACAGGCCGTCAACAGATAAATAATTCATGTTTGAGATTGAGTACGCGGCATTCGTTGCCTTGGGCAAAGGTGCATCAGGCAATCTACATTCGGCATGCTTCTCTTAAGCCGTGTTGAAACCCTTTTGCAAAGTGCAATTAACGCATTAACATGAGCGAACCAAATTGTATTTGCCGCCTTTTGGGCTGTGCGTTTTCAACCGGAACGTACTGTAATTGCCAGTAGTAAATGCCCTCTGGAGCTGCCATGTTTTCATAATAGCCATCCCAGTGTTGTCTGGCGTCGCGGCTTTCGAAAACCAATTGACCCCAACGGTTGTAAACCATAAAGTAGAAATCGTGGTATTGACCACTTATTATGGGGCCGAATAGAGCATTTTGACCACCCAACCCGGGTTTAAAAGCCGATGGCACATAGGCCCGGTTTTGACAAACCCCATCTATTACTTCAACGGTGTCGGTCCAAGTGCATCCATTTGAGGTTATGGCTTGCAACCAATAAGTGCCGGCGCTTACTTGAGTAAGAACCGAATCGGTGCTGCCAGTGCTCCACAAATAGCGGCATTGGCTGCATTTGGGGGCTTTTAGTTCAAGTTGTTCGGCAAAACAGCGCTCTATGGTTTGGGGCCAATCGTTTGTTGGGGCCGGCCAAAGCTCTATGCGAATGGTATCGTAGGCCACATTGCCACCACAGGCATCGGAACCCATTACCCAGTACAAGCCCGATGTTTGGGGCTTAATGCTGTCGGTGGTTTCACCGGTACTCCATGTATAGCGTTCAAAACTTTCTAAACTTTGGTTGTAGAGGTATACTTCTTCGTTGGCGCAGAAACTCAAATCGTTTCCAAGGTCTATGTTTTTATTGCCTAAGCATAGGTTGGAAATGTTTAAATTGGTGACTGTTACGTTGGAGGTTTCTGACAGTTGGTTAATGGGAACATTTGTAACATTGGTGGGCAAAGGACTAAGAGTGTAATTTTCGCTGGTAGAATTGAGGCTGAGGCCAGGAACGGCGCAATCGGTCTCTAAATTTTCATCCAATAAGGCCACAAAAGCCCCTTGTGCCGGAATGCTGCCACTTATTATTCTTCGGTTCCAGCTGCTTATAACAAAGTCGAGCCCTGAAACCCCGAAACCAATTTGACCGGTGTTAACCACTTGGCCCATATCGTTTATTTCGAGCAAAGCGGTACCCAGGGGAACATCGACACCCAAAAGGAGGTTACCCCCAAAACGGGCACCCAATCTAAAGGGACTGCCGATAAGTGCATACGATTGGCTCCAAATTAAGTTGCCCAATAAATCTAGCCTATGCAGAACAAAAGCTTGTTGACTGCTTGAAGCGCTGCATAAATAAATGCCCGATGCAGAAACCGATAAAGTTTGAAAGAAGCTGCCGCTGGTGTTTAGGCTTTTGCTCCATACAATGAGTCCTAGGGGATCGGTTTGGATAAGTCGGTTACCGGTGCGCATTAAAATACCTCCCCCCGGACTTATTCTGGCTGTTCCCCAAATGCCGCCCGGGGTGTAAAAACGCGACCAAAGCAGTTGACCGTTTAAACCATTTAGCGCCATAAGACGAAGATTTACATTTAAGTTTACCCGGTTGCTGGCGTTTCCATACACAATAATATCGCCCGAAGGGTTTTCGAGGATTTTATAGTCAATAAAATCAATTACCTGATCAACATCAAAATACGACTGACACCATAAGACCTGAGCATTAGAGTCGAGTTTAAGGACCAAAGTGCGCAGGGGGCTTACTAAATTGCTTTTTTGAAGCAGAATGGCATAGCCAAGGTCGGCGGTTTGAATGAAGTCGATGGCCACAGCATTGGAGAGGCCTTGAACTTCAACTTCCCAGATGGTCTGGCTACAATTGTTGAATTTGGCCAGCTTTAGAGTAACAGGCGAAAGCGCCGAATAGGTGTTTCCGCGCGAAGCCACCAAAACACTTGGGCCAAAATCGGGTGAAAACTCAAGAACACTTCTTACTTGCCCCATAAGCACTGAAAATCCGAGACAAAAAATGGCCATCCATAAACCTCTCATGCTTCAAAGGTCGTTACCCATAATACAGCCACCTAATAAAAATGAGCCACCGCAGCGGGCAATCTTGCAGGCTGTTTTTTAAAATGTTAAAACCGATTTTGACTTTGAAAGGGGCTTTCGCGCTTTTATAGAATGAAAAGTTTAAAAGAGCATTCATACCCCTACCACCATGGGGAAGCGCAACAAACTTCTGCCCAATAACAAACTTTGATTACTTTAGTTGAGCCTAAGTGTAAAAAGTACATTTTGAAGAATACCAAACCCGCAGGCATGGTAGTGCCACATAGTCTGCTGAGCGAATACGACTTATATCTTTTTCGGCAAGGAAACCATTTAAAGATTTTCGAGAAATTGGGAGCCCACCTTTGCCGTCGTGAAGAGGAAAGTGGAACCCAATTTGCCGTTTGGGCGCCCAACGCCAAAAGCGTAGCGGTAATTGGCGATTTTAACCATTGGAATCCAAAACTTCACCATTTATATCCAAGGCTCGATTCGTCGGGCGTATTTGAGGGCTTTATTCCCGGCATTGAAGTGGGTGAACTGTATAAATACGCCATCGTATCGCACCAGGGCGAATACCTTGAAAAGGGCGATCCATACGCGCGCTTTTGGGAGGTTCCGCCACGTACCGCCAGTGTGGTGTATGCCGATGCCTATACGTGGAAGGATGGCGATTGGATGCAAAACCGACATAAGCACAACAGCTTGAATGCCCCGGTTTCGGTTTATGAACTGCATTTTTCGAGTTGGAAAAGAAAGGCAGATGGCAGCCCGTTGAGCTATGCTGAAATGGCCGAGTCTTTATTGCCGTATGTTTTAGAAATGGGCTTTACCCATGTGGAGTTTATGCCCTTAATGGAGCACCCTTATGATGGCAGTTGGGGCTATCAGATTTGCGGTTATTTCGCCCCTACATCGCGCTACGGCAGCCCCGAAGATTTTAAAGCCATGGTAGATGCCTTTCACCGGGCAGGCATTGGGGTTATTTTAGACTGGGTGCCTAGCCATTACCCCAATGATGCGCATGGTCTTTACCGTTTCGATGGCAGCCATTTGTATGAACATGCTGATCCCCGGCAGGGCTATCATCCGGATTGGAGTTCATATATTTTTAATTACGGTCGCCATGAAGTTCGTAATTTCTTGTTGAGCAATGCCCATTTTTGGTTCGAGTATTTCCATATAGACGGCATAAGGGTAGATGCAGTGGCCAGTATGTTGTATTTGGACTATTCGCGTAAGGAAGATGAATGGATTCCGAATGCTTATGGAGGACGCGAAAACCTGGAAGCCATACACTTTCTACAAACCCTCAACACCACCCTTTACCAAGCATTTCCCGACATAATAACCATTGCCGAAGAAAGCACTTCATGGCCTATGATTACCCGACCGGTACATACCGGTGGCCTTGGCTTTGGCATGAAATGGATGATGGGCTGGATGAACGATACACTGAGCTATTTTAAACGCGATACCCTTTTTAGGCCGCATCACCACCACAACATAACTTTTAGTTTAACCTACGCCTTTACCGAGAACTTCATGTTGCCGCTGTCTCACGACGAGGTAGCTCATGGCAAGGGCAGTTTGCTGGGCAGAATGCCCGGTGATGAGTGGCGCAGATTTGCCAATTTGAGACTGTTGTTTGGTTATATGTTTACCCATCCAGGCTCTAAACTCTTGTTTATGGGGGGCGAATTTGGCCAAAGCAACGAGTGGAATCACAAAGAGCAGCTCAATTGGTGGATGTTGGATTACGATTTCCACAAAGGGGTGCAAACCTTGGTAAAAGACCTCAACAAGTTGTATAAAAACCACAAAGCCCTTTTCGCCGCTTCCTACGAAGGCAGTGGTTTTGAGTGGATAGACTATGGTGACAGCCAACGTTCGGTTTTAAGCTATTTGCGCAAAGACCCTGAAGGGGGAGAACAAATGTTGGTGGTATGCAATATGCTTCCCGAATCCCACCCATGGTTTAAATTGGGCGTTCCCGAAGGGCAGTACCGCCTCGTATTAAACACCAATTTGAAGGTTTATGGAGGAACGGATTTGCAAATGCCCGAACAGGCCTTTGTGAGTTTGCCCAACGAATCGCATCACCGCCCATACAGCATAGAGTTTGAACTGCCAGCCCTGGCTGTTTTGGTTTTCGAGCATTTGCCAATGCCCAAGCCTAAGCCCTCACGCTCTAAATCAACCAAAATAAAAAAGCCTTAACCCGTTATGAACCGCTATTTGTGTATACATGGGCACTTTTATCAACCCCCACGCGAAAACGCCTGGCTCGATAAAATTGAACTTCAAGAAAGCGCCCATCCATTTCACGACTGGAATGAACGCATTACCCGCGAATGCTACGAAACCAATGGTTTTTCGCGCATTTTAAATGGCGGAAACAAAATTGTGGACATTGTAAACAACTATGCCCGCATGAGCTTCAACTTTGGCCCTACCCTATTGCATTGGCTGGAAGCCGAACACCCGGCCACTTACCATGCTATTTTAGAGGCCGACAAACTGAGTATGGATCTTTTTGGCGGCCATGGTAGCGCAATGGCTCAGGTGTACAACCACTTAATTATGCCATTGGCCGATCGCCGCGATAAAGTTACCCAGGTAAAATGGGGAATAGCCGACTTTGAGCACCGTTTTAAACGCAAACCCGAGGGCATGTGGCTGGCCGAGACGGCAGTTGATGTTGAAACCTTAGAGGTGCTGGCCGAAAACGGCATAACCTTTACCGTTTTGGCGCCCTCGCAGGCTAAACAAGTTCGCCAAATTGGGCAAACCCAATGGAACGGTTTTACCGATACCAAACGCCCTTATTTGTGCAATTTACCTAGTGGGAAATCCATAACACTGTTTTTTTACGATGGGGCCCGTTCTCAAGCCATTGCTTTTAAAGGGTTGTTAGACGATGGGAAGCGCTTTGCCGACGAATTGATTTCCGGTTTCGATAATACGCATACTGAACCACAACTGGTGCACGTGGCTACTGATGGCGAAACTTATGGCCATCACCACCGCTATGGCGATATGGCCCTGGCTTATTGCATTCGGCATATAGAAGACCATGAATTGGCCACCTTAACCAATTATAGCCAATACATGGCTTTGTTTCCGCCCGAGTTTGAAGTCGAAATACACGAAAACAGCTCATGGAGCTGCGCCCACGGGGTAGAACGCTGGCGGTCTAACTGTGGCTGTCATACGGGAGGAGGCCCGGATTGGAACCAACTTTGGCGGACGCCTTTGCGCGATGCTTTAGAGTGGTTGAAAAACGAAGTGAACGAAATTTGTTTGGAAGAAATGGCACCGTATGAGGTGGATTTGGATGCCCTTCGAAACGACTATATTGAGCTGCTTTTGGCCAGAAGCCCAGAGGCCAGCAACAAGTTTTTGGCCGATAAAGTAAGCCCCAAATTAAGTAGGCGCGAAGTAACCCGTGTTATTCGGGTGCTCGAAATGCAAAAGCACGTCATGTTTATGTTTACCAGCTGTGGTTGGTTTTTTAATGATGTTTCAGGCATAGAAACGGTTCAAATTTTACAATACGCCAACCGCGCCATTCAATTGGCCGAAGACATAGCAGGGCGAAAGCTCGACGACGATTTTTCGCGAATGCTCGATAAAGCCCAAAGCAATATTTCGACTTACGGAAGCGGGCGCGATATTTACAACCGTTGGGTAGTTCCTAAACAACTCACCCTTACCCAAGTGGGTATGCATTACGCCGTAAGTTCGTTGTTTGACGATGGTCAAGATGATGTGATGCAGGTTTTGAATTACGAGTGCATAAGCGAGCACCTTGAACGCCATAGAGCGGGTATTCAACTTTTGGCCATGGGCCGAACCCAGGTGGTAAGCAATGTTACCTTGAGTCGCAAACAATTTAGTTTCGCCATTCTGTATTTGGGCAACCACCATTTAATTGGCAATACCAGCAACAGCATGAGCGAACACCATTTTAAATTGGTGGCAAACGACATCCGAACGGCCTTCAATATGGGCAATTTGAGTATCACGATAGACCTTATTAAGCAGCACTTTACCGATAGAGGCTTTTCGTTTTACGACCTTTTCTTAGATGAGCAAATGAAACTGCTAAATCGGGTTTTAGAGCAAAATATAGAAATGGCGCTTACTTCTTATGAGAAGGTAAACGACCGCACCTATAGTTTGTTAAGCGTTATGAAAAACAACCGCTTAAACATTCCTCCTATTTTGTTTCACAACCTCGAAACCGTAACGAATTACTACATAGAAGATATTATTCGGGAAGAGTCGCCATACGTAAACCTTAAATTGCTGGAAGAGCGTATTGGAGAAGTAAAAAAATGGGATTTGCGGATGAGCAAAGCCAAAATCAGCTTTTTGGCCACCAACCGGATACACTTAATGATTGGGTATTTTGAAAAGAGTGGTAAAGAAGCACTCATTATTGAGCAAATTAGACAAATGCTCGATTTGCTGAGTGGTATCGACATCAATCCTGCATTGCATGAATTGCAGAATTTCCTTTTCATACTGCTTAAAAAAGGCGACAACAGCTATAAGCACTGCTACGACAGCTTGTGCAAATTGGCAGAACAGGTTAATTTAGACGTAGACGCCATTGTGAAAAAAGAAGAAGCAGTAGTTTGAAATACTAAAACGATTTTTATACAAGATTAATGGTAGGTTAACAATTTTTTTGCTTTCTTTTGAATTACCGAACGAAAGCCAAGATGTTGAGAAAGACTACCCCATTAAAAACAGCCATTCAATTGGCCAAAAGCATCGTTTCATTTTTAAAACCGGCAGGCACGCTTTTGAGTTTGTGTTTGCCGGTTTTTATTTGGGCCCAACCCGTACATAAGCTGCATCTTTTAGAAGGTACCACAGTGGTTCAAACCCACGAAAAATCGCTTGGTCGATTAGCTGCCTTCGACCCCTTCGAGAATAAAGCTTATGCCTTAATCCTAGTTAATCAAATTCCAAGCGAATCAGAATTGGCCAATTGGCGTAAAGTGGGCATTGAGGTTTATCAGTATCTCCCCGAACATGCTTATTACGCCATTTTAAGTCCTGCCGGCATGGCTTTGTTAGAGTCAAGTCAAGCCCCTTCCAACATTAAAGCAGCCTTTGCTGTGCCCCCTTCTTGGAAACTAAGCAAAGGCTTAAAAACCGGAATGTTAGAATCGCACAGTTACTACCGAGAAGGTATATTGGAAGTGTTGGCTGTTTTTCAACCCGGTTTAACAAAAGGGCATCAAAGCCGATTGGCAGAAAGTGTTGGGGCTATGGTATTAGGGCGAACAGACGAGAAAGACAAAATGTGGTTGGCTTTGCCAGAAGATAAACTAATGAATTTTGCTGCGCTTCCCGGTGTGTTTTATTTGGAAGAAAAGGGACTAGAAGACCAGCCTGAAAACCACAACGGACGCGCCATGCACAGGGTATCGCCCATGCAAAACGGCATTAGAAATTACGATGGCTCAGGAATAAACATTGGCCACGGCGACGACGGAAACATTGGTCCTCATATAGATTTTACGGGCCGAATTGTTTTTAATCGCTCCGGAACCAGCAGCGGTGACCACGGCGACCACGTGGCCGGAACCATTTTAGGAGGAGGTAATCTAAATCCGAACGGAATGGGAATGGCACCCGGAGCCGGTTTGGTATATTCTTCATACCCTTCAAACTACACCTCTATAGATCAAGATTATATAAACTATCAAGTTCGAATCACCGCCTCTTCATACAGCAATGGCTGCAATGCAGGTTACACATCCACCACCCAGCAAGTTGATCAGGATGTGGTGCAAAACCCAAAACTCATGCATGTATTTTCGGCAGGAAACTCCGGAACTTCAGATTGCGGGTATGGAGCGGGTTCGGGCTGGGGAAATATTACAGGTGGACATAAGCTAGGCAAAAATGTTATTGCTTCTGCCAATATAACCAGCTCAGACCTAATCGCCAGCTCATCCAGCCGGGGTCCATCAAACGACGGGCGCATAAAACCCGACGTTTCAGCGCACGGCACCGATGTGTTTTCTACCGTCGAAAACAATTTGTACGCGAGCTATACCGGCACTTCAATGGCTTGCCCAGGCGTGGCCGGAAGCTTGGCTGTAATGGCCCAGGCCTTTAAACAAACCCACTCTGGAGTTGAAGCCGATGGTGGCCTTTTAAAAGCCATTATGATGAATACAGCAGATGATTTGGGCAATGCCGGGCCCGATTTTAAATATGGGTTTGGAAGGGTAAATGTTCAGAGAGCAGTAGAAGTAATTGAAAACAATCAATTTACAGAACGTCAAATTAGCCAAGGCGGACAAGTTCAACAAAGCATACAAGTTCCCAATGGAGTGGCCCAATTAAAAGTTATGGTGTATTGGACCGACCCGGCAGCCAGTCCAACCAGCGGAAGGGCATTGGTAAACAACCTCGATGTTGTTTTACAAGGTGGCAGTCAATCGTGGTTACCCTGGGTTTTAAATCCCACCCCTAATTCAACAGCGCTTAACAGTGCGGCGGTTAGGGCTGTGGATACCTTGAATAACGTAGAACAAATTACCCTTACCAATCCAACCCCCGGTGAATATAATCTGTTGATTAGCGGCACTTCGATACCTCAGGGTCCGCAAAAATTTTATGTGGTGTACAGCTACGAAATGCAAGGCATAGGCATTGATTATCCAACCGCCGGAAGCACCTTAGTTCCCGGCGAAATCTGCCAAATTAGATGGAATGCCTCCCCTTCTGCTTCTTCCTTTACCTTGCAGTACAGCACCAATGGAAGTACATGGAACAGCATTGGAACCGCTTCGGCCAGTGCACGCATTTACAGCTGGACAGTTCCGTCGCTTTCGTCGGGAAGTGTGCAAATGCGCATTACAAGGGGCACAGAATCGGCTATTTCTTCAAACTTTGCGGTG
>CAMCXO010000056.1 GCA_945883565.1 Chryseobacterium gleum | reverse complement strand
TCGTATACCCTAACCACATAGTTGCCTCCCGCCAATTGGTTAAAGGTGTAGTTGCGGCGGCCCTCTACCCGGCTTATGCTGCCACTCGAAAGGTTTTCGAGCTCGAAATTGTACAGGCTTTTGCCACCACTTACATTAAATATGGTAACCCGGGCGCTGCTGGCCGGAAGAGCATTGAGGTAAGCTGATTGAAATAAATTAAATGCGTAGCCGATGCTGGTATCGCATGCCACTGTAAATGGAATAGGACAAGACGTATCGCCTAAACCAATGCCATAAACACGGGCTTCGTAGTTGCCGGGGGGCAAATTTTGAATGGTTCGCTGTTGTGCAAATGTATTCACACCATTCCAACCGGTTAATGGTGATAGGTTTCGCCATTGCAAACGGTGGCTGGCCCCTAAAATAGGCATCCAGTTAAAAGAAACGCTGTAGGGCTTATTTGGGTTAGGGGCGGCGCTAAGGCTATGCGAAGCACAAGGGGTATCAAATTCTAATTCCTGGCTGTAGGCCGTGCCGGTGCTGTTGGTGGCAAAGGCTCGCAAGTGGTAATGGGTATTGCCTTGGAGGTTACCCATATTGACCGCAAAATAGCCGGTATCGTTTCCAAGAAACACATAATTGTTAAGTGTGGTAGGCTGTGGTGCTTTGCTCCAGCAAAAGCCGCGCGCCAGTACATAACCACCTTGAATGTTTGCTCGGCTTTGGGCAAAAGCCGAATGGGGCAAAATATGGTTAACCGAAGTTTGTGTTAAATTTGGTAATGGCGCATACGAACCGTTTAACAAGCGCGCTATGTTGTGAATGGTGTTGCCGTTGTAGTTCCAAAACTCACCGCCCATTAGCAAATTGCTGTCGAGTTGCATTTTAAGTGCCCAGATTTTGCCGCCTTGTAAACCGGTGTTTCCTGAGTTAAAACTGGTATCGAGCATACCATTGCTGTGCAAACGCAGCAGGCCTTTGGCCAAGATACCATTGTAAGTATCGAAGCTGCCTCCGACCAAAACTTTTCCATTTTGAAGGCTTAACACAGCATTCAGGCTCAAGGTAAAGGCACTGCCAAATCCAGCACCGGGATTAAAAAGGGTGTCTATTTGGCCGTTGGGCAGAAGGCGGGCTATTCTGTTTCGGCTCTGGCCATCAACCTGAGTGAAAACGCCCACCACATATACATGGCCGTTCGGAAGTACATCGACTTCTGTTATCCCGGCATTTGGGCCCGAAGCCGAATTAAAAGAAGTATCGAGGCTGCCATCGGCATTTAATCGGGCGATGTATTTTTTAGGGACAGCATTGTAAGACTGGAAATCGCCGGCCACTAGAATTTGTCCATTGCTTAAAACTTTAATGGATTTAACCGAATTGTTTGGTCCCGAATTGCCCACATTAAAAGTATGATCGAGGTTTCCATTGGGGTGTAAGCGGGCAAGATAGGACTTAGAGATGCCTTGAATAGTGGTGAAACTTCCTCCAATTAAGAGTTTGCCATCAGTTTGTGCCGCGAGAGCCCAAATGGTGTGGTTAGCACCCGAACCGGCATTAAAAGAAGGATCGAGGTCGGAATTGGGTAAAACCTGTGCTATTCGGTTGCACGTAACGCCATTGTATTTGGTAAAAGAACCTGCCAGCACGATATTTCCTGATGGCAATGCCAACCCACTATGAACTTTATCGTTTGCTCCGGTTCCGGTATTAAAGCCGAGATCGAGTGCACCATTTATATCCAACCGAGCCATGCCAAAGCGCCTTTTCCCATTGTATTTGGTAAAATATCCAAAAAGCAAGATTTTGCCATCGGCCTGAATCTGTATATCGGAAACCAAGTTATTGATTTCGGTACTTGGCATAAAATGAACATCCAAAGTGCCTGATTGGGCCAATAGGTTTTGGTTAAATGCCCAAATCACCAAGAAAGCAATAAAACGGAAAAGGGGTTTCATGACGCTAAATTTTAGTTAAGTTACGAATAGATTAGGCCAATTAGGGCATTAAACGGGTATTTAATTTGATTTTTTGTGGAAAATGGGTTGTTAACAACACCAAACCTAAGTTTAGCATACGATATAGCTATTTTAATCTTCCGGTCATTTCCTCTTCAGGGCACCCTAAACCTTAAAGCATAAAAAAACCGCCCGAAGGCGGCTTTTCTTTTTACGGTGAATTGTTATTGCCTCACCACTTTTTGTCGGCTTATTTGACCTAAATGCTCTATTTCGAGGATGTAGCTGCCTTTGGCGTATGCGCTCAAATCGATGCTGCTGACTGGGCCCTGAGCGGTGTGGGTCTGTAAAAGTCGGCCTTGTAAATCGAACAATTCCAGCTTGCTGCCTAAGGGGCTTTCAACGTACACCACATCGGCTGTGGGGTTTGGGTAGATGCGAATGGGTTCTGCTGCTTCTGCCCCACCCTCTTCTTTATTGCCTCCTGCCCCTAAGCTGCGGTCGCGGCGTATGGAGAAGGCTGAATGAAAAAAGCTTCCACCTGAAGAATATTGGTATCGACTTCTTACGTTAAATCGGTACAATTTGCCTGGTATGAGGTTGTTTACATGAAAGAACGTATCGGTAATACCGGTGTATAAATTCACCAATTGGTTGTCGGTTTCGTTGCGTACCCTTAGCTGATAGCTCAGTATTCCAGGTGTGATTTGGCCATTGCTGCGCGGACGGTTCCATATGGGGCGGAAACCGTTGGGGCTGCTGTTTACCACGCTTATAAGATTGGGAATGTAGGCAGTATCGAGAGGGTAAATAGAGAAATTAAACACATTGGAGGACTGACAATTATAGGCATCATAGACTCTTAGGGCGTAGGATCCGCCTTCTAGCTGATTAAAGGTATAATTACGACGGCCTTCAACCCTTAGTGAGCTGCCGTTGAATTGATTTTCGAGCTCGAAGTTATACAGACTTTTGCCACCACTTAGGTTGAAAACTTTTATGCGGGCGCTGCTGGCCGGAAGGGCGTTGAGGTAAGCCGCCTGGAAAAGATTGGTAGAATAGCTAATATCGGTGGCACATGCAATGCTAAACATTATTATACAAGAGGTATCGCCCAAACCCACTGCATAAATACGTGCTTCGTAATTGCCTGGGGGCAAATTCTGAATAAGGCGCTGGGTGCCTGGCTCGTTTACACCAGACCAGCTGATGTTTCCAGCCATGCGGTATTGCAAACGGTGTTCGCCGGCACCGGCTATGGCTGTCCAGTTAAACCGTTGGTTGTAATGGCCGCTGGCGCCTGCTACCGAGCTTAGGTTGTGGGTATTGCAGGGTGTAGTGAAAACCTGTTGATCACCGAAGGCGGTGCCCAAACTGTTTGTAGCAAATGCATTTAAATAATATTTTGTACTGCCCTGTAAGCCGAGCAGGTTTGCACTAAAACTTCCTACGCCACTTCCAGACTGTACCGTGTTGTTGCTTAAATCGGGGTTACCACTGGTGTTGTAGCTAAAGCCCCGGTCGGTAACGGTTGAGTTGCCATCATTTAAAACCTTGGCATAGGCCACGGCCAATTGGGTGTTGATGACTTTAACAGAATCGGTGGTTACTGATGGCAAAACAATGGGTAAAGTCGTGAAATTCAAAGCTTGCCCGTAGGCTGTGCCTACACTGTTGGTGGCGTAGGCACGAATGTAGTAGGTGGTATTAGGAAGAAGATTGCTAATAGAAGCGTTGAAATTGCCTGAGCCTGAACCGACCTGAAGGGTATTGTCGCTTAAATCAGGATTTCCGTTGGTATTGTAACAGAAACCCCGGGCTGTTACGACTGCCCCCCCATCGCTTGAAATCTCTGCAAAAACCTCGACCGACTGGGCGCTAATCTCCCTAAGAGAATCGGTGGTAAGCGAAGGCAGAACAATGGGTAAAGTGGTGAAATTCAAAATTTGGCCATAAGCAGTGCCCGCACTGTTGGTGGCATAAGCCCGAATATAATAGGTGGTATTGGGAATAAGATGGCTAATGGAGGCGCCGAAATTGCCTGAGCCCGAACCAACCTGAAGGGTATTGTCGCTTAAATTGGGATTTCCGTTGGTATTGTAACAGAAACCTCTGGCTGTAATGAATGCCTCTCCATTGTATGATACAGAGCCTTCAACTTGGACTTGGGTAATGCCAACCGATGTAACATTTTCGGTTTGAACCAAAGGCAACGAAAAGTAATCGCCATGAATGCGTAGAATGTTTGGATAGGCCATATTGTTAAATGTGCTAAAGTCACCGGCCACCATTATTTTGCCATTAGGCTCTAAATCTATAACTTGAACGGTATCGTTTGCTGCTGAGCCTATTTGTTGGTTAAAGACTGTGTCGGGGTTGCCATTGATTAGCAAACGCGTTAAACGGTTTAATGCTGTGCCGTTGTAGGCCGTAAAGCTACCCCCGATTAATATCTTTCCATTTGGCTGAACTGCAAGGGCATGAATGGCCCCATTGGCGCCGGAACCCATGTAAAAAGAAGAGTCGAACGTGCCATTGGGATGAAGGCGCAACAATCTGTTGGCCTGGTTTTGGTTGAAGACCGTAAATTCGCCCCCAACCAATATCTTTCCGTCGAATTGAATACCAAGGGCTTTTACTGGGGCATTGGCTGCTTGGCCAGTTTGAAAACCCAAATCCAAGGAACCATCGGCATTTAAACGAGCCAGGTTGTTTTGGGCAATTCCATTAAAAGCAGAAAAGTTTCCACCTACCAGAATTTTACCGTCGCTCTGAATGGCCAAACAATAAACCGGTCCGTTAAAACCCGAGCCAATGTTAAACGAAGCATCAAAACCACCACTTGGGTTTATCCTAGCTAATCTTACGTGCTGAGAAAAGTTTAGGCTAACAAAATCGCCTGCAATCAAAATTTTGCCATCTGGTTGAATGGCTATTTTGCGAACATGTGGAAGGCTTGCCACAAAAGGTTGGTGTGTAGTGCCATCTGGTTTTATAAGTGCCAAACCGCTTGGTGGAAAAAATCCGGCATAGGTGGTAAAAGTTCCGCCTATCCAAATTTTACCATCGCTTTGTACTGCTGTGGACAATATTGAACCTGAGGCCCCTAAACCCAATAGGCTTGGGTCGCGATAACCATCTGAAAGCAGACGTGCGAGTCTTGGACTGTGGGTGTTTTGGAGAAAAGAGAAATGCCCACCAACTAACCACTTACCATCGCTTTGACGGTAAATGGTTTTAATACCCCCATTGATAGCAAACTGCTGAAGAAAGGTATTGTCGACTAGACCAGAGCGGTTTAGTATATCGAAATTTATAGTACATGCCGTATCGCCTGTTCCCAAAATATAAAAACGCGCCTCGTATGTACCAGGCTGTAAATGGTTTAACTGAATATGGTTTTGGGTGGTGGTTTGCGTTAACCAAGAAGCAGCGCCCTGCAAGCGGTATTGAACTACATACAACATGGAGCCAGGTATTGAATTCCAATTTAAAATTTGTTCATTAAAACCAAGTCCCGATGCTGAGGCTTGAAACTGATGAGATGAGCATTGAAAACTCGTGGTAGTGAAGTTTAACTCGTTACCATAAGCCGTTCCAACACTGTTGGTGGCGTAGGCTCGCACATAATAAACAGTATTATGCTGAAGGCCGACCATTGTCGTGTTAAACGGTGAATTTCCAGAGCCATCCTGGGTAAAAAAATCGTTGAAATCGGGGTTACCGTTTAAACTATAACAGAATCCTTTAGAGACTATGGAGTCTCCCCCATTGTGTTGAATGGACGCAAAGACATTAGCAGAGTTTGGGCTTATGCTGTTTACGGAATCGGTAGAGGTTGTAGGCAAGCTTATGGGTAGAGTATTGAATTGCAGTTCGTGGCCGTAACCGGTACCCGCTGCGTTGGTGGCATACGCCCTATAATAATAAGTGGTATTGGGCAAAAGACCTTGAAGGGTATCTAAATAGTTTCCCACTGCGCTAATATTTTGGCTGGTGAAGCTGCTGCTTAAATCGGGGTTTCCGATGGTGTTAAAACAGAAGCCTCTGGCTGATAAGGGCAAAGCACCCAAACTGAGAACGCGGCCATAAGCCACTGCCGATAGCTGCTGAATACGCCCTATAGAATCTGTGGATGCACTGGGATTAATGGGCGTTAATGTGGTGAATTGACCGGCAGTGCTGTATGCTGTTCCAATACTGTTGGTGGCATAAGCCCTAACATGGTATACGGTTGATGCCGATAAACCAATGAGCGTTGCCGAAAAGCTGCCCGTGTCGGTTCCATTTTGGGTAAAATTGTCGACTAAACTTGGATTGCCCGTGGTGTTGTAGCAAAAGCCTCTGGCACTCACTGAAGAACCTCCATCGTCTGTAACCCGTGCATAAACCGAACAACTGTTTAGATGTACATTGGATACAGAATCGAGGGTTGTGGTGGGCGGAATTAAAATTTGATTGCCATTTAAACGGGCAATACGGTTGGCCGACTGACCTTTATAATCGGTAAACAAACCACCCATAAGTATTTTACCATTGTTGAGGGTGGTTAGGGCCCGAACCCCATCATTTGCACCTGTGGTTGTGCTAAATGAGGAGTCGAGACTGCCATTGGCTTTGAGACGGGCCAAACGGCTGCAGCTCTGTCCATTGGCTTGGGTAAAATCGCCACCAATTAAAACCTTGCCATCGGGCTGAACGGCCAATGCCCAAATAAAGCCGTTTGTTCCGGTAGATGCATTAAACGTTGGGTCCATGGTGCCATCGTGGTTTAGTTTAACCAGGTTGTTAACGGTTACAAAATCGTACATGTCGAAATTACCTCCAACAAAAAATGCATGGTTTGCCGCCTGTGCAATGGCAAATACTTGTCCGGTGGTAGAAATGATATTTAGATTGGCGCCAAAACTTGTGTCATGTGAACCATCGGAATTTAGGCGTGCCATATTCCAATACTTTAAATCGCTGTTTCCATTAATAGAATACCACCAGCCCCCAATAAGCATTTGGCCATTTGGCAACAGAGAAAGTGCGTTAATTTGGTATTCGACCCCCGAGCCCGGATCAAAACTATAATCTATTGAGCCATCTGCATGTAAACGCGTTATTTTTTGTCGAGTAACCCCTTGGTAAGCGGTAAAGGAGCCCGCGATGATAATTTTTCCGTCGCTTTGAACCGCAAGAGCCCTAACAGCCTGATTTGCACCGGAGGATGCGTTGTTAGACGCATTGGGAATGAACGTATTGTCAAGGGTTCCATCGGCGTTTAAGCGGGCAATGCGGTTGCACATTTGACCGTTAACCGAAGTAAATATGCCTCCAATTAAAATTTTCCCATCGCTTTGTAACGCGGTAGCCAAAACCATATCGTTTGGACCCGGGAAGCATTGGAAGCTAGGATCGACCATTCCATTGGGCAAAAGGCGAACTATTTTGCCATGATTACCGCCATTAAAAGTGTTAAAATTACCCGCAGCCAATATTTTACCATCGCTTTGTACAGATATAGATGTAATGGCATCGCTGGCAGCACTGCCCGGGTTAAAGCTGGCATCCATTTGGGCGGGACCTTGAGCAAATGCCTTAAACCCCAATAAAATGGGCAAACAAAGCTGTAGAAGGTATTTCATTTCTTGTAAGAATTAATGAAGGCAATATAACTCGTTTATTCATGGAAACCGTAGGCTTATTAAAAAAATGTTAAGTAAAACGACTGAAATCTTCCAATTATTACTTTGAATTTTAGGACCTTAATGAAATGTAAAATGCATCGGTTGTTTTGGACATTTGGCAACTCTTTCATGTAGGTCTCACTAAGCCACTTCCGCTGTATACCAAAAGCCGTTTTTGTGTCAACCTATTTCAGGACGAGACACTCTGTTAAGGGGTGTAGCCTTGATATCTTCATAGCAACATTCACCCACCACTTTCATAAGGGGCGTAGCCCTGATTTCTTCGTAGGAAGATTCACCCACCACATTCATAAGGGGCGTAGCCCTGATTTCTTCGTAGCAAGATTCACCCACCACATTCATAAGGCGTAGCCCTGATTTCTTCGTAGCAAGATTTACCCACCACATTTATAAGGGGCGTAGCCCTGATATCTTCGTAGAAAAATTTATAATAATGGTAGTTTAGGGGCGTAGCCCTGATATCTTCGTAGCAAGATTCACCCACCGCATTCATAAGGGGCGTAGCCCTGATATCTTCGTAGCAACATTCACCCACCACATTTACAAGGGGCGTTAGCCCTGTAATCTTTTGCTCGTTATTATTTGTTACGAAGATTTTAGGGCTACGTCCCAGAATATTAACTCTGTAAAGGGGCGTAGCCCTGATATCTTCGTAGCAAGATTCACCCACCACTTTCATAAGGGGCGTAGCCCTGACATCTTCGTAGCAACATTCACCCACCACATTTACAAGGGGCGTAGCCCTGACATCTTCGTAGAAAAATTTATAATAATGGTATTTTAGGGGCGTAGCCCTGAAATCTTCGTAGCAAGATTCACCCACCACATTCATAAGGGGCGGAGCCCTGATATCTTCGTAGCAAGATTCACCCACCACATTCATAAGGGGCGTTAGCCCTGTAATCGATTGCTCGTTATTATTTGCCACGAAATTTTACTGCAACGCCCCAGTATATTAAATCTGTCAAGGGTTTTTGCTTGAACTGCAACGCCCGCCGATTTGCTTTATACGCTCATTTAAAGAGCCGTTAAAAGCAAAACACAGGGCCATGCGCCACTGCCCTCGGTGAAACATTTTCTGTATTCTAACTTCTGTTGGCATCTTTAACTTTATACGAAATGGGCTAAAGCCACATTCCTATTCCTTGAATTGTCTCCTGCTTTAGTTGGAGGAAAATAAAATTCCATTTTTTGCCTAAATTTTCGTTATTAGCATTTCCCACATCGGTTTGCAGCTACAAGAAGTTGGCGATCTCGAAGCACTAAACTGTCTAACAGTACTGAACTTGATACGAAGCACAAAGCTTCAATTAAACACTGAACCCGCTTTTTTAGCCAAACGCCTGTTACCGGCTGGCGTTCTATCATTGCACATATTTCAGAAGTTCTCTAACTAGTCTGAATACAGTCGTTGATGATTCTTCTCTAGCTGGATTTGTATGGTCAAAATGATTGTAATTTCTCTCTGCTCTATCTATGGCAAGTTCAGCTCTTTTTCTGCTCGTTTTGTCGTCTATGCCGTCAAGTAATTCAAAAAAATCTTCTTCAATTAATTTTGTCCCATTGCCGTCATAAGTTACCTTGAATGGTTTAAGGTGTTTGTTTATTTTATCGTTATAGCTATGTCTGTGCATTCCACCACCTTGATGGTCATTAAAGTGTAATATCAACCAATATTCGAACGATTGATTTGAATAAGCGACTCCAAAGTTATTGGCTTCTGCTATTTGAATTGCAGAGTTGAAATCATTGTCGTTAAAATCGTCTTTGTCAAACACACACCAAACTTGGTCGTAGTTTCCTTGTTGGGATAAAGCAAGGGCTCTAGTCACTAAAGAAATTGTATTATATCCTTCACCAACTGATTTGACATTTGCAGAAGTTATTCTGAATTGATTAAAATAAGAAGGTTCTGTATTTTCTCCTTCACAAACAATAAGAATATAGGGTTTTTCTGTTAACTCTGCAACAGGTCTTTCTAAGCTAGGTTCTTTTCTCCGTTGAACCTTTAATTGTTCACTGTGCTTTTTCTTTGCTGCTTTCTGTTTAGCTTTTTTGTCCTTCATTTTCATCTTCTGTCAAGAAAAATTTTAGGTTATCAAAAAAGCCAAGAAATGGAACTGCACCATATTTTCCCTTGATATAGTTGTCTTCAAAAGGCTCTGTTTTTCTTACTGATTTAAAGTCAGCTAAGGAGTAAAGCTTTGCTTCTCCATATTTATTCTTGTTTGTAAACCAAATTTGGTCTCTTCTAAATAGACCTGAACTTAATAAGTTTGTGTCGTGTGTATTGAAAATCAGCTGTGCATTCTTCTTATTAAACTCTTTAGAGTTAAAAAGCGAAACGATTTTACAAACCAAATTTGGATGAAGTTTTGAGTCTAACTCATCAACCACTAGAGTGTAACCATTTTCAATAACATCGAGAATAGGACCTGTAAGAGCAAAAAACTTTCTTGTTCCAGACGATTCATCATCTTCTAATGAAAAGCTAACACTTCCTACTGATTTTAAGTCTTTGTTATATTTTTTATGCTTTGTCAATACGTCAGATACATATTCCTTTTTTTCTTCTCGCACTTCTCTAATTAACTTCTCCTTGAGTTCTTTTGGCATTCCCTTGGGAAGACTTTCAATTTCAAGTTTTTGAAGTTCGATGTCTTGAATTCCTAAATCAGCGGCTTTCAATAGTTCAAGAATTTTCACTTTGTGTTTAGGGTCTTCGGTCTTACCCATAGTGAAACCCTGATATCCTGATTCTTTTAATCCTGACAAGGTTTTAAGTCTTTTGAACCAATCTAAAACATTGATTGCAGTCTTCTCATTGAATTGAGCGGCTACAGAAATTAATAAAGCATTGTCTCGAACGAGTCCTTCCTTAACAACCGTATGGCCTTTGGTGAAACTTCGTTCATGAGTATTAAAGGTGCTTCCTTCTCTGTAAAATAGTTCAACTTCTTTGGTTTTTGGTTTATGATAAAGCCATTCAGATACAATTCTTTCAGTTGTCGCTTCAAAGCCATAACGATAAAGCACATTTTTATAAACGAAAATGACTTCAAATTCAGATGGTTCGTTTTCTGTCTGTGTGCTTAGTTTAAAAGGCTCAACTTCAATAGTCTCACCTTTTTGGCTTTCCTTTGAACTATTGATTACGAAATATCGCATAAATGCAAATGCGTCGAGCAACTTGCTTTTACCACTCGCATTTGCACCATAAATAACTGCGCTTTTGAGGAGTCTTAGTCCAAAGCTGTCATTTATTACAATGTTTTCGTGCTCTCTAGTCTCTTTATCGTAGTTAGAAGCAATAAGGCTCAAAGTCGCTTTGTCCTTAAATGCCCTAAAGTTTTTAATTGAAAATTGCAGAAGCATCTTTCTTTTTGTTCTTGATTAAATGTCTGCAAATGTAGCCTTTACCCTGTAATTGAAAGCAAAATAAAAGGCTTTTTTGATTGTTTTGATCCGAAAACCTTGTTTATACTGCTTTTTACGCTTGCTGCTAATCGGGTCAGGCAAGGGAATCTCACCCCTACCTCAGGTTCAAACGTAACCACCTACTTTTGACATCGCTTTTTGCGCTTACGAGGCTTCATAATAGGTTCATTCTCATTCAGCTCTATCATGCCCACCTTCGGAAATCCTTGTCCCCGTTTTTAACATCATCGCTCACCACCCTGTGGTTTCCCAACAACGCAGCATGATGCGGTTTGCTCACTACGC
>CAMCXO010000055.1 GCA_945883565.1 Chryseobacterium gleum | reverse complement strand
GCATACTTCGCCAATTAGGCTCAATGCCTCATTTTATATCTTTCGCAAAGGCCTTTCCAGCTTTCTAGGCGCTTATCTTACCATTTCAAAAAAAGTGGCGAGCCAATTCGACTCGCCACTTTTCTAATGTCATTTTTCCTTTGCCTGTTTCTCAGAATTTTGCCCAATTTAATTTAACGATTTACGGGCAACAATAAAGACAATCTTCAAGGAACAACTGGCACCTGTTCTAAAGGATCACTGAGCTTTGAATAAAGCTTTCCGTAATATATTTTTTTACCAGCCTGGTTATTAGATTCAAAATTATAAGCCGAAACGCCTACCCCAATGGCATTGTCTTCGCCGGGCTTAATTCCGGTAAGTTGGGCAGGCGAAAATGTATAAGATGTAACATTACCCGCAACCACCACACTCACATTTTCTTCAAGAGTAAAAATCACAGAGTCTGCGTTGGAAACGTTGCTAATTCTAACAGTAAACGGTTTGCTTCTGCTCAGCTCGCTTGGTAAAATAATTTGACCGATGCTTGGCCACGGTCTGTCTTCTAAATATGTAAAAGCCGTAAATCCGCTCCCTCCACTTATTTCCCATGTCACATTATTGCCGTTAAATTCTAAAAAGTTAGGGTCTGGATTGGTAAAATCAGGGAAATAGAAATAGGTATTGGACGTATTGGTAAGCTTGAAGTTGTTAACCTTTACGTCTCCAACATTAACATAGCTTTGTCCATTGTTATTAGTATAAACCGCAAACGCTTGGCTCTGTTCTAGTCCGCCAAACTCGTTGTCGAAAGTCGTTTTCCACGCCCAATTTAATCCCGCGGCTCCTTTAAAAACAGGGGCTTGGTTGGCATTTTCAGGAACGTTGGAATTGTTGTCATCTTTATCATCTTTAGAGCAGCCAACGGCCAATCCAGCCATGACACAAAGCGACCATATTTTTAATAATAGAAAGCGGTATTTCATTTTGATGGGTTTGGTGGCCAAATATTGTGAAAACCAAAAAAACAAACCATCACTTGATAAGGGTAATATTTCTATCAAGAATTGTAGGAGGCTAACAATCTGGGGCCAGAATAAGCCAAATAATTGGGATTGGTTTTTACGCTTATTAGTATTGGGATTTAAATCTTTGTAATGCTTCCTAATTAATTTTTAAGTGTAAGATATTTATTGGCAAAGCCACATATATAAAAACGAATACAGGCGTTGTGCAGCGGCTAAAATGGCAGAATATGCCATACCCGCAGAGCGTACAACTTTCGCCTTCTAGTGTTCCACCGCAGGCATCTAACGTTCAACTGCCTACATCGAGCATTCATTTATCGGCTTCTCCAATTTTTTTACCGGCGTTTCCAAAATTTCAACAGGCTTCAAACTTTCCCGCGCCGGCATCGAACAGCCATTGTTATGCCTCAATCATTCATTAATGGACACTTTCAATTTTTTTACCAACGTTTTCAAATTATTGTCAGACTTCGAGTGTTCAACTGCCCGCTTCAAACATGCGTTTAGCCATTATACCTCTAACAATCTTGATCATTAAAAGAAACAACCAAGCATCTTGCAATTGTACCGGACACATAAAATGCATAACCCCGGCGAGAACTATTTATTAAAAAAAGAGTAACTTCATTTGTCGCCCTAAAGTGGACAAGTCAGGAAATTAGCCCCTCCCTGGCAATTGAAGCGTAAAGCGCATCCCGCGCGAGGGGTTAAATGGGTTTTATGGCTACCAAATATTCTAGTTCAAGTGCGGGGCGCCCTAATGCCGTTAATTGCTTTTCGGCTTAAATGGCTTAATCGTTAAGACAAAAGCGGGTGGGCACCACCACTTCGGTGTAAGCAGCTGGGGTGGCGGGCCTTTCTATGCGCTCTATCAAGAGGGCTGCAGATATTTTGCCTACTTCAAAACCGCTGTGCTGTATGTGGGGTATGGGTGGATTAAACAGCCGGGGTATGGTGCCATCGCTTATGGCGGCAATTTGGCATTGTTCAGGAAATTTAATGCCGGCTTTGCGCAGGGCAATGGTGGTACCGGCCAGGGCTTCGTCGCTCATGGCAAAAATGCCATCGGCTCCGTACTTTTCTAAATGCCTTAAAACCAGTAGCTCTACTTCTTGTAAATTTCGGGTATAAAGGCATATGGGGTCCTGCTGTAAGGTGCTCAGGCCTTGTAAAAAGCCTTGAACCCGGTTTTGGGTAATGCCCATACGCGAATCGCCAAACACTCCCAGTATGTTTTGGCAGTTTAGTTTTTTAAGGTGCTCGGTACACTCAAATGCGGCGGCTTTGTCGTTTATTACAATGCGGTCGAAGCCTTGTCGGTTTTGGGTTTTGTCAAAAAGCACCACCGGTATGCCCATGTTTTGGGCTTGGGTGAGGTGCTCTATGTCGGTGGTTTCTTGGCTCAAAGCCAATAGAATGCCTTCTACCCGGTTGTCGATGCATCGCCTCAGCATTTCTTTTTCTTTAGCGGCCGATTCTTGAGAGGGCAAAATCATAAGTCGGTAGCCATGGGCTTCGGCTGTAGTCACCGCACCCCTAATTATAGAGGGGAAGAAAAACATATGAATCTCGGGCACCACCAAACCGAGCAAAAAGCTTCGGTTTTGCCTGAAATTAACGGCTTGGGCATTGGGATAATAGTTCAGCAATTGAGCCAGATCTTTGACCTTTTGCTTTACATTATCGCCAATATCGGGGTGGTTGTGCAAGGCCCTCGACACGGTCGAAACGCTAACCCCGGCGGCTTGGGCAATGTCTTTTATGGTGGCTCTTTTCATGGCTTATAGGGGGTTAAGGTAATTCAAGGGCCGAAAAGGCGAAAAAAATTTATCAACCGCAAACGATTGCGGAAACGATTGCGAAACCGTTTGCGCAAAGTAGCGCTTAATCAACCTATTGCGCAGTATTAACATTCCCTTTACGTTCGCTCAGGATTTATAAATCCGCAACCAAAACCCTAAGAGAAAATCATGAAGAAAACTTTACAAAACAGCCGACTTTGGCTATTGGCGTTAAGCCTTATTGGCCTCGAAGCCGCCGCACAAAACACCATTAGCGGTCAGGTGAAAGATGCCAAAGGCAATGCCGTTGAGTATGCAGCCGTTCAGCTTCAGGGCCAGCCTTATGGCGCCATGAGCGACGATAACGGCAATTTTAAACTAGAAGGCATTCCGGATGGCAGCTATACGCTTACCGTAGGGGCCTTAGGCTATGCCCGCTTTAGCCAGGCAGCCACGGTGGCCAATAAGCAAAACCTAAGCGTAGCGGTGGTATTGCGCGAAGACAAACTGGGCCTCGAAGAGGTAGTCGTTACCGGATCGGTTAACCCGCGCTCTGCCCTTACTTCAAGTGTTTCGGTAAGCACTTTAAAGCCCGAAATCGCCCAACAATCGGCTCCACGAAGCACCGCCGAATTGCTGAGAAGCATTCCGGGTATTCGCTCCGAAGCTTCGGCTGGCGATGGAAATACCAATATCACGGTTCGGGGGGTGCCAATGAGCACAGGAGGTTCTAAATACCTTCAACTTCAAGAAGATGGTTTGCCCATTTTGCAGTTTGGCGACATTGCCTTTGCCACGGCCGACATTTTCTTGCGGGCCGATAACACCATAGACCGCATAGAAGCGCTGCGTGGAGGCTCGGCTTCTACTTTGGCCAGCAATTCGCCTGCGGGCTTAATTAACTTCATATCAAAAACCGGCGAAACCGAAGGGGGAAGCATAGCCACCACTATTGGGGTCGATTTTCCATCGTACCGCACCGATTTCGAATATGGATCGCCCTTAGGAAAAGGCTTGAGCTTTCATGTAGGCGGTTTCTTTAGGCAAGGCGATGGTCCGCGACGCACCGGATTTACTTCTACCTACGGCGGACAAATTAAAGCCAACCTTACCAAGCGTTGGAGCACCGGCTACAGCCGAATGTATTTTAAGTATCTAAACGACCGCAGTCCGGCCTATATGCCAATGCCCATTAAGGTAACCGGAACCAACAGCAATCCTACTTGGGAATCGGTAGAAGGGTACAGTGCGGTACACGGCACTTTACACTCGCCTACCATGTTGAGCAATATTACCTTAGGTGGAGATGGTAACATTCGCCGCAGCAGCCAAACCGATGGCATGAACCCCATTACAATGGCCATAGGCAACGAAACTGGATTAATGCTCGAAAACGATTGGAAGCTTACCAACCGCGCTAGAATGGCTTGGAACCGTGGCCGTTTTGTGGCCCCATTTACGGCGCAGGTGGGTAATGCCAACGATTTGGCGGCCAGCATTGCCGGCGACCCAAGCTTTAGTTTGACGTATGCCGATGGGAGCGCTTTTCCGGCCAATGCCAATGGTAATGGCTTGCTAACCCGAATGCACCTTTTTGATGTAGACCTCAATAATCTCAACAATTTTACCAACGACTTGAATCTGAACAAAAGCTTTGGCAACTTCAATTTAAGCTTGGGTATGTATAAGGCTTACCAGCGTATTAGCATGTCGTGGTTGTGGAATTCGTATTTAACCGATGTAAACGACGACCATATGCGCGCTGTAAATCTGGAAAGCAATGGACAAATGTTTACCCAAAATGGATTGTTGGCCTATGGCGTGCCTTTTTGGGGCAATTGCTGCAACCGCAATTACGATACCGACTACGACATTACCGCGCCTTATGCCGCTTTAGAATTTAGTGTGGCCGATGCCCTGCGTTTTGAAGCCAGTGTGCGCTACGATATGGGCCGTGTACAAGGCAGCTATGCCGGTGGCGATGGTCAAACCACTGCTGTTGACATGGACGGCGATGGCAGCATTTCTACCATCGAACAAAGTGTTGCCAGCATTAACAACGCCTTGGCCCGTCAGGTAAACTATACATATAACTATTTGAGCTATAGCGTGGGCGCCAATTATATGCTGACTGAAAACCTTTCGCTTTTTGCCCGCAACAGCCAAGGCGGACGCGCCAATGCCGATCGTTTGTTGTTCGGCCCCTATATTCTGGCCGATGGCTCGGCAGCGGCCGACCTACAAGCCGATATGGTAAGCCAAACGGAATTGGGCGCTAAAATGCGTGGCGAAAAGTGGGCTTTAAATGCCACTGCTTTTTTAGCCATGGTACAGGAACAAAATTATGAGGCCACCACCCAATTATCGGTTAACCGCGAATACCGTGCTTTGGGTTTAGAACTTGATGGGGTTTACAGTTTGGGCAAACTCGACCTACGTGGTGGACTTACCTTTACCGATGCCAGCATTGTAAAAGATGCCATTAGCCCGGCCAACGAAGGCAATCGTCCAAGACGTCAGGCTGCCTTTATTTACAATTTTGCGCCTTCTTACCAAATTGGCAAGCACGCCATAGGAGCCAGTGTAATTGGAACCACCAGCTCGTATGCTCAAGACAATAACGAGTTAATTATGCCTAGCTATGCCTATGTAAATGCCTTTGCCGATTTTCAAATAGTACCCAACCTATTCTTTTCGCTTGGGGTGAACAACCTTTTAAACACCATTGGCATTACCGAATCTGAAGAGGGCAGCATTACCGAAAACCAGGTTAATTATGTGCGCGCCCGTTCTATAACCGGCCGCAGCACCACCGCTTCTTTGAGGTTTAGATTTTAAACATATTGCGCCAAAACGGGGGTTACGGTTAAACATGGCGCAAAAATTGGCGGCGGGCAGGCAAACCCGCCGCTTTTTTAACCCGGTTCTTCCCTTTCTTATATTTTTAAAAAGCATTGAAAACATAAGTGGCAGTAAACCTTAACCATTTAGACTCCAGAAACGATCTTCATGTTACCCAAAGCCCTTACCCAAAACGCCATACACCTCTTGCAACAGTGCGCCACCGAAAATGGATTTTTGGCGTCGCCCAATCAAGTTGATAACTACCAACGTATTTGGTCGCGCGATTCGGCCATGGCGGGCATAGCAGGCTTGTTGCATCAAAACAAACCGCTTATAAAGGCTTGGATAGATTCTGTTCGTTCACTGGGCCAAAACCAGTCTGAGTGGGGACAAATACCTTCTAATTTGGCGTTTAACCAAAACCAGATTCAGGCCAGTTATGGCACTTTAAGTGGTAAGGTGGATGCCACCACTTGGTGGATAATTTCGGCTTCTATTTGCTCTCAACTGCCCGAAGCCCATCCTTTTGCTGAACTTTGGCAGCTACAAATTGATAAAGCTTTTAAGCTGTTAAAAGCTTGGCAATTTAATGGCCGCGGTTTGTTGTATACGCCTTTAGGGGGCAATTGGGCCGACGAATACGTTTACAGTGGGTATCTTTTGTACGATCAGGCCTTATACTATTGGGCTCTGCGCTCTGCCGGACAGGCATTTAACCAACCGGTTTATTTAAAAGAAGCCGAAGCGCTTAAAGAACTGATTGAAGCCAATTTTAATCCGAAAAATGAGTCAGATAATAAATACCACCCAATGGCTTTTAAACGGGTTGACAAATCGCAAACCTATTGGTTTAGCGGATTTGCACCCAATGCCTATCAAACCCGATGGGATATGCCCGCCAATGCCTTAGCACTTTTACTCAATTTAAACACCCAAAGCGAAAGCATAACCCAATACCTCGAATCGCTTAAAACCCAATTGGGCCACAGTTATTTGCCCGTTTTTTGGCCGCCTATTTTAGAACAAGATGCCGATTGGGCCCTATTGGCCTCAAACCATTTGTACGCCTTTAAAAACCAAGCGGGCTATTTTCACAATGGAGGTTCGTGGCCGGTGTTTCTTGGATGGTTGTGTTTAGCCTTGGCCGTGGCAAATGAAACCAATTGGTCGGCCCATTTGCACCAATCCCTTTACCAGGCCCTTGCAAACGAAAGTGAGGCCTTGCATTTTCCGGAGTATTTCAATTTAATAAATCTAGGTCCGGGCGGGGTAAATCCATTGGCTTTTACCGCTTCGGGCTGGCTATTGGCCGATAGGGCCCAAACGCTGGAAACCCCTTACGACCTCAAAATTTTACTGTTTTGATAGGCGATAAAATTCACATAAAACCCGAATACACCCAAACGGCTGAGGCTATTCTAGAAGCTTCTAATGGGCATTTATTGGCCCCTTGTGTGGTGGCCATTGGAGGCGAATCGGGAAGCGGAAAATCGGTTACCGCGGTTTGTTTGCAACAAGTGCTTCAAAACGCAGGCATACCAGCCTCTATACTGCACCAAGACGACTATTTTAAACTCCCCCCCAAGAGCAACCATCTAAAACGGCTTGATTCGTTTCAATGGATTGGCCCAAATGAGGTGCATCTGGATCTTTTGAACAACCATATTTCTGAATATAAACAGGGTGCCAGGCAGTTGTTGAAACCGGTGGTTCACTATCAGAACAACGAAATTCTCATGGAATATCAAACCCTGGAGGCCAATTCGGTGCTTATTGTGGAGGGCACTTACAGCCTGATGCTTCAAAATTTTGACTTGGGCATTTTTATGGAAAGAAATTATACCCAAACACTCGAACAGCGCAAAATGCGCCAGCGAGAAGCCTTCGACCCGTTTATTGAAAAAGTTCTGGAACGCGAACACCAGTTTATTGCGCCGCTTAAGGCCCATGCACATATTATGGTGAAAACCGATTACAGCATTCAAACCCTTCAAACTTTATGAGCCAGGCAAAACCCAGTTTAAGTTTTTGGCAAATCTGGAATATGAGCTTCGGCTTCTTGGGCGTGCAGTACGCCTTTGGGCTTCAACAAGCCAATATGAGCCCCATTTACCGTTATTTAAACGCCGATGAATCGCAAATTCCCTGGCTTTGGCTGGCGGGACCTATAACCGGACTGCTGGTACAACCCATTATTGGGGCCATGAGCGATGCCACCTGGCACCCCATTTGGGGCCGTAGACGTCCCTATTTCATCATAGGGGCTCTACTTACCAGTTTGGCTTTGGTATTTATGCCGCTTTCCACCCATTTGTGGATGGCTGCGGCTTTGCTTTGGCTGCTCGATGGGGCCGCCAATGTTACCATGGAACCGTTTAGAGCATTTGTGGCCGATAAACTGCCCGAACATCAACGCGATTTGGGATTTACCATGCAGAGCTTTTTTGTGGGCCTAGGACAAACGCTGGCCAACATTATGCCTTTTTTACTGCCTTTTTTGGGCTTTGTAGTGTTGAGCGATGCCCCTCAAAATGGCCAAATACCCGATTTTGTGCGCTATGCATTTTTTATAGGGGCCGTGGCCATCCTCATTTCTATTGCCATTACGGTGCTTACCACCAAAGAGTACCCCCCCGAAGACATGGAAGCCTTTCGCATGGCTCGTAAAAAAGGATTTAAAGAAAACCTCAACGAAATACGGGAAGCCATTGTGGAAATGCCTTCAACCATGCGTCAGCTTTGGTGGGTTAAGTTTTTTACCTGGTTTTCACTGCCATTAATGTGGCAATACCTAAGCCTCAGCATAGCACGTCATTGCTTCGATGCCCCCTCTCCCAATTTCCCGGGCTTCGAAGAAGGCGTGCGCTGGGGCAATATGGGATTGGCCGTTTTTAATGCTGTTTGTTTTGGATTTTCTTTTTTTCTTGTGGCTCTGGCCCGAAAAACGTCCAGCAAATGGGCCCATGCCTTCAGTTTAAGCATAGCGGGAGCGGGCTTTATTTTGATGCAGTTTACCAACAGTTTGCCTATGGTTATGGTGTGCATGGGAATGGTTGGCATGGGTTGGGCCAGCATTATGTCTATGCCTTACGTTATGCTATCCAACGCCGTTCCACAGCACCGTATGGGCGTTTACATGGGCATCTTCAATATGTTCATTGTGCTTCCTCAAATAGCCAGTATGGTAACCATACCGTTTATTTACAACAGTTTGTTAGACGGCGATCCGCGCAAAGCCTTGGGCTTGGCAGGCATAGGCCTTTTGCTGGCAGCAGTTTCCTGCGTGCGTATTAAGCCCCATAAACCTGCTGTAGAATAAAACGAGAATCGTTTAAAGCCGTCTCAAATAACTATGGCTTCTCAGGAAACGCTTCACCCCAAAAGCCCGGAAATTTCGTGAGATGCATATCGGTTTCCACTTTTACCTGGCAAGCCAATCTAAGTGGGCTGCCTGACTTATGTGGAAAAAACCCCAGGCGCCACTGTTCTAAAGGGCTTAATGGCTGCTGGGGCTCAGGTTCCATTAGCATGGCACAAGTACCACAAGTTCCAAGTCCACGACAATTTAGCCATTGGGCTTTTCCATTGTGGGCACTTAACGCATGTCTATGAATTACATCCCGCACCCTCTCGCCCTTTTGAGCCAAAAGTATTCGGCCTTTGTAAAACAGTTTAGGCAAATGGCGTAGAGTTTGTGTTTACCAAATGTTTAAGCAATGGATTAGGTCTGTAACGGTCGTCGCCAAACCAATCGTGCAAACTTTGCAGTTTGGCCAAAATACGCGGCATACCATAATCAACCGACCACTGCAACAAGCCCTTGGGGTAGTTTAAACCCAACTTCATGGCAAGGTCTATATCTCGAGCCGAAGCAATTTGGAGGAAGAGCGCATCATAAGCCTCGTTTACCAACATCACAAAAATCCGTTCAAAGAGGGCTTCAGCTTTGGCAGAGTCAACCCTTGTGTTTTCTATTTTTTCGCCCTCTGCATAATGGTAAAAACCCCGTCCACTTTTGCGGCCCAGCAATCCGGCCTGAACCATTCGGCCTTGAATAAGCGAGGGCTTAAAGCGCGGGTCGTAAAAAAATTGTTTCCATACCGTTTCGGTTACGGCATAATTTACATCATGGCCAATTAAATCTGTTAGCTCAAAGGGACCCATTTTAAAACCTCCAAGCGTTCGCATGGCGGTATCTATTTCGTTTACTTCGGCCACCCCTTCTTCCAGCATTTTAAGCGCTTCGCCATAAAAAGGCCTGGCCACACGGTTCACAATAAATCCCGGGCTGTCTTTGGCCAAAACCACCGTTTTGCCCCATTTTATAATGCGGTTCTGAGCCGCTTGTGTAACATTTGGCTGGGTAAGCAACGAAGGAATAATCTCGACCAAGGGCATAAGGGGCGCCGGATTAAAAAAGTGAATGCCCAAAATACGCTGAGGCAAACGGCGTCCTTTAGCCAAAGAAGCTATGCTAATACTAGAGGTATTGCTGGCCAGAATGCAGCTGTCTGAAATGCGCTCTTCAAGGGCTTCAAAAAGTTGCTGTTTGGTTTCAAGGCGCTCTACAATGGCCTCAATTATGAGCTCACAATGCGACAAATCGCTGAGTTCGGTGGTGTATTCTATGCTGTTTTCTATACCAAGCGCCTGTTTGGCATTTATCTTTTCCTTCTCTACCAAACGATCGAGTACGGCCCTTAATTGGGTTTTCGAACGCTGCAAGGCTTCGGGAAAGGGGTCATATACCCATACCTTTTCGCCATTTTGGGCGGCTATTTGGGCAATGCCACTGCCCATGGCCCCTGCCCCGGCTATTCCTACGCTCATTCGCCTGTAAATTGGGGTTTACGCTTCTCCAGAAAAGCCAAACTGCCTTCGCGATAATCGTGCGTTTGACCCGCTCGGGTTTGCAATTGGTCTTCCAGCTCAAGTTGCCGTTTAAGGTCGTTTTGCATGCTGTGGTTCAATGCAATTTTGGTAAGCGCCAAACCCTTGGTAGGCATGGCGGCCAATTGCAGGGTGAGTTCAAGGCTATCGGCTTCAAATGTTTCGTCGGGCAACACTTTGTACACCATCCCCATTGCTTGAGCCTCATCGGCCCCCACCTTATCGCCAAGCATCATAAGAGCCGAAGCCCGTTGAAAGCCAATTAACCTGGGCAAAGTGTAGGTGCCACCGCTGTCGGGTATAAGCCCAATTTTACTGAATGCCTGAATAAAAGAGGCCGACTTAGCGGCTACCACCACATCGCCTGCCAGGGCAATATTGGCCCCTGCCCCGGCGGCCACCCCATTTACCGCACAAACTATGGGCTTTTCTATTTCGCGAAGCCTCAAAATAATGGGGTTATAATGCTCCGAAACAATTTTGGTTAAAGCAGGTCCTTCTGGATTGGTAGCCTCGGCAAGGTCTTGACCGGCACAAAAAGCCTTCCCAACGCCTATAAGGCGTATGGCGCGAACGTTGGCATTATGCCGGGCACGGTCTAAACTTTGTTGCAGTTCCAAAGCCATTTCGCGCACAAAGCTGTTGTACTTATCGGGCCTGTTTAAACGAATGGTGAGGGCATTGCCCTCCATTTCTTCCAGTATAAAAGACATGCAGTAGCTTATTAGGGGGTTAAAAAAGGCTTATTAAATACGCACAGCAGTACCCGAGGCACTTACCATAAGCATGCTGCCACCTTGACCAATTACTTCATAATCGAGGTCAATGCCCACCACCGCATTGGCGCCAAGCATACGGGCACGGTCTTCCATTTCGCGCACGGCCGTTTCACGCGCCTCTTTCAGCACCTCTTCGTAGGCCCCGCTTCGTCCGCCTACAATGTCGCGAATGCTGGCAAATATGTCGCGAAAAAGGTTGGCACCAATAATGGTTTCGCCGGTAACCAAGCCTAAGTATTCCAATACAGGCTTGCCTTCAATGGTGGGGGTGGTGGTAACTATCATGTCGATGTTGATTTTGATTTAATTTCAATGCTTCAAAGCTGAGCAATATTCGCGAATTTTGAAAAATTATGATGCAAAACGATTCACAATCCGGCAATGGCTTAGACCCATGGGCCAATTTGCGCGAAAAACTGCAGCAAACCGAAAGTTGGCCGGCCGTTTACATGTTTAAATTTATAGTTCCGGCCGACAATCAGAAAATAGCCAGAGTTGAAAACCTCTTCGATTCGCAAGAAGCCCAAATACAGATGCGCAGCTCAAGCAAAGGCAATTACGTAAGCATAACCGCCCGCGAAATCATGACCGGCCCCGAGCAAGTAATAGA
>CAMCXO010000054.1 GCA_945883565.1 Chryseobacterium gleum | reverse complement strand
GTGCCGCTCGATATCATTTACATCAATTCAGCCAACCAAATTGTAAGTATTCAAGAACAAGCTCAACCACTTAACGACAGAAGTTTGCCCAGTGAAGGGCCGGCTTTGTATGTTTTGGAGGTGGCCGGTGGGTATTGCGCACAATACGGCATTAAAGCCGGAGATAAAATTGTTTGGCGCCGGCAATGAAATAGTATTTGACTAAACCAAAAATGCCTGTATATTTGCACCCCCTTACAACAAAGCAGAACGATTAAGAAGAAGGCAGAGTTTTAGGGCGTATAAAAAGATTTAAAGGCAGCGGTAGCCAAAACATATACCGCGGGGTGGAGCAGTTGGTAGCTCGTCGGGCTCATAACCCGAAGGCCACAGGTTCGAGTCCTGTCCCCGCTACTATTCAAACGGTCAATCCTTCCGGATTGGCCGTTTTTATTGGGATATAGGGGGATTTCGAACTTGAGATTTTTGCAAAGCGGGTCAAAAACGCGTCAGTTTGCTGCCAACCGAAGTGTTTTCAATACTTGTTAACACCTAAAGCAAATCATATGACTGACTTGATTTTGAATCAGCACGTTTACAAACCCTCGAAACAATATCTGAATTTAAATGAAATAGGCTTTTACTAAGAATTTTTTAAATACAAATACTGAACTCAATATTGTTTTGATTCAGCCTTAATGTAGGCCATTTTACCTGCTGTTTCGATAAAATTACCAAAATCAGAAAAGGTTGTATGAAATTCACAATAATATTTCGACTCATCATTTGGATCATTGTCATTTGGAACAAAATCTTTAAATTCAATTGATATATCACCAAAGTTTTCAATATCACCGTTTGGATTTGTAATGTAAAATTTATAACGGGCATGTGCAATAGCATTTCTCAAATGCCTTAAAATGCCCGAATCTTCGGTTTCACCTGATTTAAGCTGAAGCTCGTCGTTTTTAAATATAAAGATTCCATTTCCTTTAATCTCTAAACCTTTTAAAAGACCTGCTTCATGGCCAACTACGAAGTACATATAAGATTGTGCCATCAAGATTCCTGGATTTAAAATTGACCACCTTCTTTTGTCTTCTGTGGAATTTATAAAATCACCAATAGTTTGTTTTAAGCCTTCGTTAACAGATTTTGATAATCCATCATCAGGTGATTTCTCTAAGTTCCGATATGCTGCAGCATGTTTGCTGATTTCATGAAGTACGTGCATAGAATCATTTGTGCCCATCAGTAAATCAGACCAAGTAATTTCCTTCATAATAATTTTTTTAGGTTCGTTTGAATGTGATAAAATATCAATATTAGCAAATTATTGACTTAAAAGTATAGTAATTCTGAGTTCGTCACTTAGTATGAATAGAATATTTTCAATCTAAAAAATCAATCTAATACATTAAAAAAAAAACAATTGCAAATTTATAATCCATTTATAACGAAAGAAGAAATTTCAATTCCCACCTTCCGTGTTAATCTAAACTTCAATTGGTTAAAAAGTTCAGAATCCGAATCCATTATTTTTATTGCTGCTATTATTTCTGGTTTATATTGATCATTTTTTTTGAATACTCGTATCTGCCAGCCCATCTAATATAATGTTCTAATCGCTTTATTAATGTTCTTTCATGTTCGTCTAAGCTTAACAATTCATATTTGTCAATCAATTTTGTTAAATCATGCCCGTTAACACTATTCCAAACCGATTCTTGCATTTTATAAAAATCTCCGAAGAAATGCAGATCATTTTCATCATAATGTTTTTTCATCAGCGCACCCTTAATGATATTTTCTAAGGAATATCCCAAGAGCAGCATATAAACACTAATATTGGCAGCAATCATTAGTGCTCCTCTACTAATATCAATCCCTTCATTTCTTAAAGCTTCAATAGTATTTTTATCTACAGAAGCTTCTTCTAAAGTTGGGAAGGATTTTAGAATTTGCATTTTGAGGATATTGGCTGAATATTGCAACTTCTCAGCCGTTATAATCCACGGCTTGTAATCATTCTCTATAGACATAATTCAAATGTTATGGGCCGAGTATTAATTCACAAGGGATAAAAGCATAAAGGATTTAGAAAAACCCCTCCAGTCGACCAATCTGAAGGGGAAAATTACCTATGAAAGCACCGATTGAAAGCAAATTTATTAAAAATACAACAGCTCTGCTTGGGCCTTTTTAATCTTATGCTCTGATTTTTTATAACGAAGTCTTTTAAAAAAGCAATTAAACCTGTCTAACATCAATCCATACGGCTCTCCATACAATTGCAGCTTCTGGACGATTTTTAAATATGAAAGCCAAAATGGCCCGTGATGGGGTTTTAAGGCAAGTTACCCTACGAACCACCTCATTGATTTGAACAAACTGATTCAGGCTTATCTGCTTTATATCTTTCATTAATCGGATAAACAAGCGTATTACCTCTATCCTCTCTCGAGCTTCTTGCAACACCTCTTGTTTATCGCGTTTTAAATTGGCTTTGTATATCAAAGTTAGCAATTCAATTGTCTCTTTCTTCAAGCTCTCACCTACTTTATATTTATACTCTTTGCCAAAATCTTTCGTAAACTGAAAAATAGCTATCAGTAAATCGTAGGTTGCTTTATATACCGACAAACAAGAATACAGTGCCAAAATAAAAAAATATAGACCCCGCTTCACAGGGTAAATAATCAAATCATCAAATAAATTAATCCCTAAGGCAACGGCAAGAGAGCCCAACTGACTTATAGTATTTGGTCCTGAAAACATTGCCATTAACATAACTCAGGCCGCGGTACCAGGAATAGCTAGTATTGAACTCAGTAGAACTCCACCAGTAACCGTAGTCGCCAATGCCGTAGAACGTACCACTGTAGAAGCGGAAACCGCCCGGAAGACCTGAGAAACCACTGCTGTTGGTTGCCCCGGTATTCGGCGCATTCCAACCTGTTGTAATCTTCATTTTACCTCCGGCAACCCCTGATCCTCCAAGAAAATTAACCAATTCTGACCACTCAGCGTCCGAAGGTAAATGCCAACCTGAAGGACAGGCTATTAAAGCCGTGCTCCAATCATACAACCTTCCGTATGTATTGCAATTACCAGAGCTGTTACCATAACACCAACTGTTTCCAACCTCATAATTTAAATTCTCGACCATCCAACATTGGTTGCCAATCTGAACAACCGCATAGGTTTGCCCATCGCGAGGGTCGGTAAAAGAGGTTGCCCCATTACATCCTTGTGCTATAGGATCTACTGAACGGCTTAGGATACAATTCTGCCCGCCAATGCTCAATGCAAAACTGGCGGTGCCACTGGAAGCAGGCGTACCACTAATGGTATAGGTTAATGAATCGCTGCCATTGGCAAATGTACCTGCCAATAAGGTGGCGGTTAATCCCGTTACACCGGTTGAGTTTACCGTTTGTCCGTTATGTGTACCGCCATTTCCGCCACTGTATGGCACATTGCTGCTTACTCCGTTCGCCAAAATGCCTTCTGAAAGAGCACCGTTATGGATAGTGGGGTTACAGTTGAGGGACGTGATGCTGCCGCTAACTTGTTCAATTGGTTTTTCCTTTTCACAAGAATAGGTGGCCAATAAAAATGAAACAATAACAAACCAGATTAATTTAGTCGCTCTCCTGTTCATTTTAGATAAATGTATGACAGATATACACGGTTATTTAGAATTTAATGTTAATCAAATATAAAGAATACCAAACTCTTTACGGTTGGTCTTTAGCCATTTGAATCGGACTATGTGATAAAATGCATTTTAAAGGCGTATTGGTTTTGTTTTCTATAACCATGTCGCCCCTTCGGGGATTTGATAAAAGGTTGGATCATTTATTCCGCCATTACCCTACCGCCATGCCAAAAGGTGCTGATTTTTCTACGGTTTGATTAATTCCTTGGGTTCGCGCCAGGGATTGCAGCGGAAAGCCCACAGCCGTCCACTAATGCCTCCATATATCCCATGTATTTTGGGCGGCGAGGACTTGCAGCGGAAAGCCCGCCCGAGCGCCCTGGCCTTCCCTTAAACTATACTTGGCTGCTATTTAGAAATATATGCAATCAATTGGGATATAAACTGGTCTTGCTGATCTATATACACGCTGTGCGAGGCGTTTTCTATGGTGGTAAAATGCTCGCTGCCCAATGTGGTTTTAAGCAGGTTTAATTGCTTCGAATCAAACAATCCGTCTTCGGTGCCATAAATGCCGTACACCTTGGTTTTGGCTTTGAGTTCTTTTAATGGGGTCTGTAAATTTAAAGTGGTGTAATGCTCGTTAGCGAAAAAGCCGGCTACGGGCTCTCGGGTCATTTTGGCCAAATAAGGCGCCATTTCGTGGTTCTTAAGGGTGGTGTTTAGAAGCTTCGATTTCTCAGATGGCGATTTGGCTCTGTAAAAGCCATTCGACATGGCGTGCATAAACGAATAACTGCTGTATTCTAAAGAGGCGGTATCCATTTTTTCCAGCAACTCAAGGTACTGAAGCTGTGGTGAGGCGCTCTCGGTATAAATGGCTTTCGACTTCGAAATGATGTGTTTAAAGGTCATTTGGTAAGATAAGGGCGAGCCCACCAATACCAAATGGCTGACTTTTTCGGGGTATTGCTTGGCAAACAAAATGCCCAGGGTGCCGCCAAAGCTGTGGCCCACTAGGGTGGCCGTTTTCAAATGGTAAGTGTCATAAAGGCTTAACAAATCGTTGAAGGCTTCTTCAAAAGTGTATTGGGGCGCATCGGCCGTTTTGGTTCTTCCACAGCCCCTTTGGTCGTAAACCACCACGTAAAAACCTTTATCGGCCAACGCTTGAGCGGTTGTAAACTCGAACGAAACCGCGTTGTAACCGGGACCCCCGTGTAAAAACACAATGCCGGGGTTTTCCGGATTTCCATAGGCTTTAGAATAAAGACCTTCTTGCGCCTCGGTGGTTGTGGCCATTAACCACAAACAGGCGTTAAGCATGATGAATTTTAGGGTTTGTCTTTTTTTCATCTTGACCGGTATTTTAAATTTAAATGCACTTGGTGGTTTATGTGTTAATTGAAAAAGATAAACCGCAAATGGGCTTTTTATTGCACTTTCCAAACAACTTCTTTTATTAAAAGTAAACCTAAGCACGGAATGCAATGATACAATGAATAGATAAAGAAGCAGAATGGGTGTTTAAATAGCCCAAACCTAGGTTTTGGTTCTAAACCACACAAAGGCGCCGTAAACCAACAGCAAAAGGCCCCAAAGCTTTTGAAGGGTTTGGTACTGAGGGTTTGGAAGGGGAACCCATAAAAAGTACAGGCCCAGGCAAATAAAAATGCCGGTTCTTATCCATTGCCGGGGGCTTGGTGCTCGCATTAACGGTCTTGCATAAGGGTAAAACGAATGGGCAAGGTAAAGCGCACGCGAACGGGACGGCCATTCATTTCGCCGGCCTGCCAAGGGGGCATGGCCTCCAAAACCCGTATGGCCTCTTGGTCTAAATCGCTCGAAACGCCTCTGGCCACGGCAATATTCTGAATGCTTCCATCGGCTTCTACCACAAACTGTAAAATCACCACGCCTTGAATGCGCATTTCGCGGGCGGCTTGTGGATATTGCAAATTTTTGCGCAAATAGGCTGTTAAAGCGGGCATCCCGCCTACATATTCGGGTGCCTTTTCTACAAAGCTGTAAATGGGCAATTCGGGTTCGGCCACTTCTTCTTGTTCGCCTACAGGCCCATCGTAATAAATGCTGTCGGTACCGCTTTGGGTAAAAGTGGATGGCTGGGCGTTTCTAAGATCGCTTACGCTGGGCATTTCGGTTTCGTCGGTTACCTCATGGTCTTTTTTTACCACCGGCTGAACGAATTTCACGGTTTCTATTTTAGGGGCGCGGTTTTCTATTTGGGCCGTAGGGGGTTTGATTTCGATGGGGGGCGGGGCACTGAGCTCTGAATAGCTTATTACACGGGCTTCAACGGTTTTAACATTGTCTGACTCCCCTGTTCGAAACGCATTGAGCCAAATCGGAATGCTGTAAAAGCCCAAAACCAAAACCAAAGCCAAGGCAAAACTGCGGTTGAGAAGGCCTGCGTAAAGGCGTTTCCAGTGTTCTATGCCCAGTGGATCTAACTTCCTCATGGTGCTGCGTTTTCTAAGCGCAAAATGTCGGTTTCGTCGAAAGGCGTCAAAGCATAGCGTTCTATGTTTTCCACATTAAGTTCATCCAACACATCTACCAAACTGCTGAAATGGCTTTTGGGATGGGCTTTAACCAAAACCACCAGCTTGGGAATTTGGCGCTTACTGCGAATGAGCAGGGCCTTGAGTTCGGCAGTTCCTTTAAGGGGGCTGGCGGTTTGGGCCGAAATGCCGGGATAATGGTAAAGTGTTTTGCCTTCGCCCAATACAATGTTTAAAACCTTCGACTCTTTAATGGCCTGCTCGGCTACCGTTTCGTTCGGTTTGGGCTTGGCCGGCATCACCAATTCCATGGCTTGTGGCTGATTAAACGTGGTGGTAAGCATAAAAAAGGTGAGCAGCAAAAAGGCCAAATCCACCATAGGGTTCATATCCACTTCCACCAATTTGGCTATTGTGGTTGTTTTGCGCCGGCTTTGAAGGGGTTCGGGGTTTGCGTCAGCCATGGTGTTCTTTTTGGGTAATTAAATTGAACCTCAGGACGTTGTTGTCAATTAGGGTATTCACCACTTCCGAAACGTATTCGTAGGGTGTAGATTCGTCGCTTTTGATGGCTACCCTAAGCCGTGGGTTGGTAATGCGGGCCAACACCACCCAATCCATTAATTCGTTTTGTGCTTTGGATGTGGGAATCCCGCTTTGCTTAAAGGCTTGCCTCTGTTCGGGATTCAGGCTTAAAAAGCCGGGCAATTGGCCTATGGGCATGCCAAAACTGCTTAAAAGTGTAAAGGTTTTTATGGCCTCAGGCTCAAATTCAAGCTGGTATTTGCGAGCCATATGCATCAAAAGGGCTTCGCGCGAAAACTTGCTGTCGAGGCTAAAATACACCGCCCCATTGGGCGCAATGGTAATAATCATTATGTCTTTTTCGGGCAGTTTTATTTCGGTTGTAGAAGTTGGAAGCCTCACATCAACCGCCTCGTCGGTTTTAAAAGTGGTGGCCAACATAAAAAAGCTCACCAGCAAAAAGGCCAAATCCACCATGGGATTCATGTCGAGCTTTGGCAGCGGACGGTGAAACACATGTTTCATGACAGGAGTTGCTTAGCCAATTGCGCATTTTGAACCAGGGTAAAAATGGCCTCGTCTATGCCATAGGTAATTTGCTCAATTTGGTTGTTGAAGTAATTGTACATCACAATGGCCAGGGCCGAAGTAGAAATGCCCAAGGCCGTGGTTACCAATGCCTGTGAAATACCGGAGGCCAGGCCAACGGCATCGGGAGCGCCAACGCGGGCCAGGGCCGAAAAGGCCACTATCATGCCCGTAACCGTGCCTAAAAGCCCGATAAGGGTAGAAATTTGGGCCAATGTTGACAATATGCCCATGTTTTTCTGAAGAAGAGGCACTTCCAGCTGGGCGGCGTTTTCGAGCTCTATTTGTAAACGCTTTGAACGGTGCTCGAAGGCGGTTTGACCTAAAAGTCGCTCGTAAGCCTTTACCCCTTCGGCCACCACATGGGCTACTGAACCTTTATTGGCTTCGCAGGCGGCATAAAGCCGATCGAGATTTCCGGAGCTGAGGTGGTGCTGAATGTCGGAAAGCAGCTGCGCCAAGGGGGTTTTCCCTTTTGCCAGCCTCAAACTTCCAAACCGTTCGAAAATAAACGTAAGCAAAATGAGCTGAAAACCGATTAGCAGCACCACCAAAGGGCCACCTTTGTACACAATGCCCAAATAGTTGTTTTCTACAGCCTGCCCCATTCGGTCGCCGTTTTCAAAATTGGCCGGATTGCCAAGTACATACTGGTAAATAAGCCAGGCCGACAATATGGCCAGCGGAATAACAATGAGCGACAAGCGGGAGCTGAAAGGCGAAATTTTAGATCTTAATGACATGGGGGTTTCATTTTGTACCTAAGATAAGCTTAAGTTTAAAACCCTATGGCATTAAGAAAGATGATTTTTATCCATATAGGCTTATGCCTATTCTGTTTTTAGGTTGTTGGAAATGCTAAGCGGTTTTGCCAGAACCCTAAGCGGGTTTTAGAATGTAAAAGCCGTTTATAGAGACCAGCGGGGGCTAATGGGCAGGTTTTCGGGTTCTAATCCTTCTTCCCAATCAAGTTGGGCACAAATGCCAATCATGGCGGCATTGTCTGTACAATAACGCATGGGCGGCACAAACACCTCCCAATTTTGGGTCTGCGATTTTTCAAGAAGGGCTTGCCTCAACGCGCTGTTGGCTGAAACTCCACCGGCTATGGCCACGGTTTTAATGCCCGTTTCAAGCACAGCCAATTCGAGCTTGCCAATAAGGGCTTTTACAATGGCCCCTTGAACCGAGGCCGAAAAATTGGCCAGCAATTCGGGGGTAAAAGGCGGCTCCCCTATTTTTTGGAGGGTGTACAAAAAACTTGTTTTTAGTCCGCTAAAACTAAAATCGAGGCCCGGTATTTTGGGTTGAGGAAAAACAAAGGCCTTTGAATTTCCCAATTGTGCCAACCGGTCTATTTCAGGTCCACCAGGATAATTAAGTCCAAGCATTTTAGCGGCTTTGTCGAAGGCCTCCCCTGCCGCGTCGTCAAGGGTTTCGCCCAAAATGCTAAACTCTCTTACCCCCATTACTTTAATTAATTGGGTATGCCCTCCGCTCACCGTAAGGCAGAGAAATGGAAAAACGGGTGGATTGGCATGGGCATCGGCCACAAAGTGTGCCAGTATATGCGCCCTCATATGGTTTATGGGATAGGCTTTAATGCCCAGTGCCATAGAATAGCCGCGGGCAAAACTGCCGCCTACCAGTAAGCTGCCGAGCAATCCGGGACCAGCAGTAAACGAAACAAAATTCAAATCATGACCCGAAATGCCGGCCATTTGCAAGGCCTCTTTTACCAGGGGCAATAGTTTTTTTTGATGGGCACGCGAAGCCAGTTCGGGCACAACCCCTCCGTACTGGCTGTGAATGGCCTGATTGGCCGTAAGGTTAACCAATACCTCGCGGCCTTTTAATACCGCTACTGCCGTATCGTCGCATGACGATTCGATGGCCATATGCAAAGAGGCGGTTTTCGAGCTCATGCTTTACATACGTTCAGGACATCTAATGCCCAAAACATTCATACCGTGTTTCAGGGTTTCGGCCACTTTGGCACTCAACTTAAGTCTAAAAGCCGATAGGTTCTCGCTGGGGTTGTTAAGCACCGAATGGTTTTGATACCAGCTGTTGTATTGTTTGGTTAGCTCAAAAAGGTAATTGGCCAATACCGAGGGACTGTAATTTTTAGCCGATTCTTCAATGGTTTCGGCGTAAAGATCCAGGGTTCTGATTAGGTTGCACTCCACGTTTTCGGGCATAATACCGGAGTGGTCGATCTCTAAAAAGGCTGCGCCTTTTCGCATTAATGAGGCAATACGGGCGTAGGTATATTGAATGAATGGCCCTGTATGTCCGTTAAAATCTATGCTTTCTTCAGGATTAAACAGCATGTTTTTAACTGGATCTACTTTTAAAATAAAGTATTTGAGGGCCCCCATTCCAAGGGTGTGATAAAGGGCACTTTTCTCGTCCGCGTCCATGCCTTCGGTTTTGCCTAAAGATTCGCTAAGGGCTTTGGCTTCGTTTACCATATCGGCCATTAAGTCGTCGGCGTCAACCACCGTGCCCTCGCGCGATTTCATTTTGCCACTTGGCAAATTCACCATTCCATACGAAAGGTGAAACAATCGGTCGGCCCATGTATAGCCCAGTTTTTTCAAAATAGCGAACAGCACCTTAAAGTGGTATTCTTGTTCATTGCCAACCGTATACACCATGCCATCGAGACCAAAGTCTTCAAAACGCTGAATGGCCGTGCCAATGTCTTGGGTTATATAAACCGATGTACCATCGCGGCGCAGCAAAAGCTTTTCGTCCAAGCCCTCTGCACTTAAATCAACCCAAACCGAGCCATCGTCTTTTTTAAAGAAAACCCCTTTGCCCAAACCCAGTTCAATGGCTTTTTTGCCTAATAGGTAGGTATGGCTTTCATAGTAGTTTTTGTCGAATTCAATGCCCAGGGTTTGGTAGGTACTTTCAAATCCCCTGTATACCCATTGGTTCATGGTTTTCCAGAGTTCGAGGGTGTTTGAATCGTTGTTTTCCCATTTTACCAGCAGCTCTTGTGCACCTAAAATAGAGGGGGCCTGGGCTTTTGCCGATTCTTCATCCAGCCCTTTCTCCATTAACTCGGCTATCTCGCGTTTGTAAAGTTTGTCAAAGGCTACATAGTATTTTCCTACCAATTTGTCGCCTTTCAGTCCACTTGACTCAGGGGTTTCACCTTGGCCTTCTTTTAACCAGGCGTACATCGATTTGCAAATATGAATGCCCCTATCGTTTATTATTTGCACTTTCACCACTTTATGGCCAGCGGCTTCTAAAATGGACGACACTGCAAAACCAAGCAAGTTGTTGCGAATATGCCCAAGGTGAAGCGGTTTGTTGGTATTGGGCGATGAAAACTCCACCACCACCGTTTTATGGGTAGATGGCAGGCTTTTTTCGACGGCATATCCCAAACGCTCTTGCCAATAGCCAGGCTTAATAAGCAGATTCAGAAACCCCTTCACCACATTGAACCCATCTATTAGGGGGTGGGTTTTGAGCAATTCACCACCTAGAAAATCGGCCAAAGCCTGGGGCGATAATTTGGCTGCCTGTGCAAACGGAAAGACGACAAAAGTGAGGTCGCCTTCAAATTCTTTGCGGGTGAGTTGTAAAGCAGGCAGTTCGGGCGTTTGTATCTGGAAGTGTTGAAAAAGAAGCGATTGTATGGCTTCTCCAACACTTAGTCTTAGGTTTTTCATTTTTGGAAACGTGGTTTCAGTTTGGCCAAAACGCCTTGTAGAATATCGAAAGCGGTTTCGGCCATGGCGTTGCCTTTGTCGTCGAGTACCGGATTAACTTCGGTTAATTCAAAGCAGCAGACGCGCGGATCGTCGAGAAGTTTGTCTAAAATTTCGTGTATTTCATTCGGCATAAATCCACCCGGAACCGGGGTACCGGTACCTCTCGATACTTTGGGGTCCATGCTGTCTACATCGAAAGAAATATAGATTCTGGTGCAATTTTCGAGGCGTTTTTCCAGCCTTTGCATGGCCCAATCCAGTCCATTTTCGCGGTAATCGCCTACTTTAATATTGGGTATTTTATGACGAATAAGGAGGTACTCTTCCGGTTTTTCATAGTCGCGAAGCCCCATAAAAATGAGGTCTTCGTGTAAAATACGCTGAGATTCGCCTTTAAGAGCATCCCAAAGTTTGGCGGTATCTTCGGGTACTTTAACGATTTTGCAGTCTAAATTGTCTTCACTTAAAGCCGTGGTAAGCGGCATTCCATGCACATTGCCCGAAGGCGAGGTATAAGGCGAGTGTAAATCGGCATGGGCGTCTATCCAAACAACCCCAATACGGTCATCCGGAAAAGCCCTTTTTAGTCCGGCTATTGTACCCCCGGCATTGGAGTGGTCTCCGCTTATAACAATTGGGAAATCGCCATCAAAAACCACTTCTTGAATTTTGGCTTCCATGCGTTTGTAAACTTTAAATATGCCATCCAAACGCTTGGCAACCGGGGTTTTAACATCTTCGAAGAGCCGGTGGTTTTCGTGTTGAATAAATTCGGGCTTAAGTTTTTTAAAGAATTTTTGATTGTGTTTGTATGAGGCAATTATCATGGCATCGAAGCCCAAACTGGCACCACGTGTTCCGGCACCAAGCTCGCTCATATTGCAGATTAGCCTAATCATTTTTTAATGTTTTTTGGGGGGTTGCAAATTACGGTCATGTGGGTGGTATGTGCGCAAAGCTAGGGTGTGTGTTTCCGGAAAATGGCGTAGCCTTGGCAGAATTCCTTTTTTAAGGGGTTCTATTTTTGAATGGATGGGTCTTTTGGGAGCCTCAATTGCAGGCGCGGGGCTTGTTCCTTTTGGCTTGACCCAAAAGGATGTTGTGAATACTGGCTTATGGAAAAATTCTAAGGCTTTTCACAACATTCCTAGGTAATATTATTGCTGGACCTTTTTGAAATCTGCGTCCTTCTGCGCAATCCGCGGGAAAAGGAAATCTCCCGTAGATGCCGCAGTGGTTCGCAGGTATGTTTTTTCTGTGCCTATCTGGGTAATCAGCGGAAAAGGAAATCTCCCGCAGATCCCGCAGTGGTTCGCAGGTATGTTTTTTCTGCGTCCTTCTGCGCAATCCGCAGGAAAAAGAAATCTCCCGCAGATACCGCAGTGGTTCGCAGGTATGCTTTTTCTGCGTCCATCTGCGCAATCCGCGGGAAAAAGAAATCCCCCGCAGATACCGCAGATATGTTTTTTCTGTGTCCATCTGGGTAGTCAGCGGGAAAAGGAAATCCCCCGCTGCTTAGTCTTCAGGGCGCCTCAAACGCTGGCGCAGGCTTGTTCCTTTTGGCTTGCCCCAAAAGGTCAAGGCCTTTTCAGCCTGTCGACTGTGCTCCTTTGAAGAATGGCGGCTGGCCGAGCTCCTTTGTAGGTCTTACCAAGCATCATCTGCCGTTTCCCTGCCGCCGTGCTGAAAGGCCAAATTACAGCAATCCGTTTTCTTTCAATATTTCCCTTATCCTTTCTTGAGACAAATCGGTTATTTTAGATAGAAGCTCTATGTCAAGCCCATTTTTGTAGCCATTAAGCAGCGTTTCAATCTTTCCTTCTATCTTTCCTTCAATCTTTCCTTCAATTTTTCCTTCAATCTTTCCTTCCTCTTTTCCTTTCTCAATGCCTTTCTCAATGCCTTTCTCAATGCCTTTCTCGATGCCTTCTACCAATCCTTCGGTGTAGGCCGATTCGTAAACCGAGTCGCTCAGTACTATCTGATCTTTGTATTTCTGATACGCTTTAAGCTCTTTTACGTTCATCTTCTCAAGCTTTA
>CAMCXO010000053.1 GCA_945883565.1 Chryseobacterium gleum | reverse complement strand
ACAACCGGAACGAAAGGCTGAGTTTCGCCGGTTTGCTTATCTATAACCTTTCCCCTTAATGAACCCGGCCGAGTTTGTGCCCACGCTAAAGCGCTTAACATCACCAAGGTTACTGTGAGTAGCCTTTTTATCATATGCTTATTGGGTATTACTGTCTTCTTAAATGTTAACGAAGGGCTAAATATAGATAGAAATCGTTGCAGTCAAAGTTTAACTCAACATTCATTTCTGTTTTATATAAACCATTCTGTACCATACTTATTTAACTTGCGTTATGCAATTTGGGCTTTAACACCCCTCATTTAAAAAACGCTTTTAACAACTCTCTAACACATGTTACGCACAATTTCGATTCTTGGTTTGGTTTTCATTGGCATTTATTCATGTAGAAAGAATAATCAAACCAATATTCCTTATGTACCCGTTAACGAAAGCTTGGTGTTGGCCGAGCCTTCCAATTTTCCGCTTACATCTGTTGGTGGGTGGGTTTATTTACAATCGGGTTATCGTGGAATAATTGTTTACAGAAAAGCGTTTAATGGCGATAGTGAAGATTTTATAGCATTCGATAGAGCGTGTCCGCGACATTTCGACCAAGATTGCGGGCGTTTAAATGTTGAAACCAATGATTTGTATTTGGCCTGTACTTGCGATGGCAAGCGGTGGTTGCTTATAAATGGGTTTCCAGAACAAGATGATGCAGGCTTTCTTCAGCAATACCAAACTACGTTCGGAAGCGGAATTCTTTTAATTCGAAACTTCTAACTAACAAAGCCCTCCTTTTGATTAAAGAGGGCTTTGTTAAAAAATACAGCAGTTTCTATTCTAATATTTGAAGAACACCGGTGACATGCTCTTTATTCGTGAATTGAAATTCAACTCTCACCGGAATTAGCCTGCCACTTTTAAGATACCAATCTCCTTTTGCCACATAGCTATTGCCATTTCGGGCGATGCTTCCAGTAGAAAAGCCAATATGGTCATCTTCTTCTAAATCTGCATATAAAGATTTCGACAAATCAATTTGATGCAGTAAAAGGTCGAAATCGTTAACTTCTCCCTGATTCACCCCCATAATCAGCTTACGCATCTCCACATTTTCAACTTTTTTTCCTTTTCTCTCTACAGAAAAGAAACAATTCTCCGATTTAAAATCTATTACACCTTCACCCATACTTTGTATAATGGTTTCACCTTCGAAAGCCTTAACATCATGGTCTACATTTCCTGAAATATGAGGCGCAATTATTAAGGCCACTATTGAAGTTAATTTGATCAAAATATTCATTGATGGGCCTGAAGTATCTTTAAAAGGATCTCCCACAGTATCTCCAGTAACAGAAGCTTTGTGCGCGTCTGAGCCCTTGTATTCCATTTTGCCATCAATTAAAACGCCAGCTTCAAATGACTTCTTAGCATTGTCCCAAGCCCCACCGGCATTGTTTTGAAACATCCCCATAAGCACACCACTTACAGTTATTCCAGCCAATAATCCACCTAAAGCTTCAGGACCCGCTAGGAAACCAACGATTGCAGGAGAGAGAATGGCAATTGCTCCAGGAGCTATCATCTCGCGAATTGATGCCTTAGTTGAAATTTCAACACATTTTTCATATTCGGGCTTGGCTTTACCTTCCATAATGCCAGGAATTTCTTTGAACTGTCGACGAACTTCTTTAACCATATCCATGGCAGCTCTTCCTACGGCCGCAATGGCTAATGATGAAAAAATGAAAGGAATCATGGCGCCTATAAAAAGCATAGAAAGCACCTTCGCTTTGTAGATGTCAATTCCATCAATTCCTGCTAATCCCACATATGCAGCGAAAAGAGCCAAAGCAGTAAGCGCCGCCGATGCAATAGCGAACCCTTTTCCTGTAGCAGCTGTGGTGTTGCCAACGGCATCTAGGTTATCGGTTCGTTTGCGCACTTCCTTTGGCAAACCACTCATTTCAGCAATTCCACCTGCATTATCTGCTATAGGTCCAAAAGCGTCAATGGCCAATTGCATTGCTGTGGTAGCCATCATTCCTGCGGCCGCAATGGCTACTCCATAGAGCCCTGCCACTTCAAACGAAGAGTAAATACCAGCCGCCAATACTAGAATTGGCAATACCGTACTTTCCATACCTACACTTAAGCCACCAATTATGTTGGTAGCACTACCTGTGGCCGATTGTTTAATTATGCTCAAAACCGGCCTACGCCCCATACTTGTATAGTACTCCGTTATAATTGACATTAAAGCCCCCACTACGAGCCCAATTATAATAGCGAAAAAAACGTCGTTATTGCTAAACTCAAAATTCCCTCTCTCAAAAATCATAGTTGAGGGCAACATCCATTTTACTAAGAAATAAGATGCGATGGCTGTTAGAACAATAGAGCCCCAATTACCCAAATTAAGCGCATTTTGAACGCTTGAATCTTCACCTTTAATCCGAACAAAAAAAGTTCCGACAATTGAAAAAATCAATCCCATGCCTGCAATAAACATGGGCAGTAAGATAGGAGCCAAGCCATTGAAGTTATCTGCAGAGATTACTTCTCGGCCCAAAACCATTGTAGCTAAAATGGTGGCCACATAAGACCCGAATAGATCAGCACCCATTCCGGCAACATCACCTACGTTGTCGCCAACATTATCGGCTATCGTTGCTGGATTACGTGGATCGTCTTCAGGAATTCCAGCCTCTACTTTTCCAACTAAATCCGCTCCAACATCGGCCGCTTTCGTATAAATTCCACCACCAACACGTGCAAACAGGGCAATGCTTTCAGCGCCTAAAGAAAATCCGGCTAAAACTTCCAAAGCAGTTTCCATGTCGTCATACATCCCAGAAAAAACGATAAACAAGATGCTTAACCCCATTACCGCCAAACCAGCGACTCCAAGTCCCATCACAGTACCTCCGGTAAAAGATACTTTTAATGCTCCAGCTAAGCTTGTTCTAGCAGCTTGAGTGGTTCTAACATTGGCCCTTGTGGCTATACTCATTCCTATCCATCCTGCGAAAGCCGAAAGAAAAGCGCCAATTAAAAAAGATATGGCAATTACCCAATCTGAATGCTCTACCAAAGTACCTGACCAACCTAAAAGAACCGATGCAATCAAGGCGAAAACACCCAAAACACGCCATTCTGCTCTTAGAAATGCCAAAGCACCTTTGGCTATGTAGCCTGAGAGTTCAACCATATTGGCGTCTCCGGCATCTTGTTTGTTCACCCATATGGCTTTAATCACCATCACCAGCAGGCCTACAAGGCCTAGCACCGGCACTAAAAATACCATGTTATCCATTTTGCTTTTGTCTTAGTTTAGGTAAGGTTCCAAATGTTAAAGGGGCGCAAATATAGTAGATACACCTTAACACATTGCGCTTCCTATCTTTGCCACAAATTGTATTTCTTAATATGATCTATATCCAGCGCCGAGAGCGCTTTAGTTCGGCCCACCAATTATACAATCCTAACTGGTCGGAAGCTCAAAACGATGCCGTATTTGGGAAATGTGCCAACCGAAATTTTCATGGACATAATTTCAACCTTATAGTTACGGTAAAAGGCAAGATTAATCCTGACACTGGTTTCGTAATGAATTTAATCGATCTTAAGAACATTATGAAGCAATATGTTACGGAAAAACTCGACCATCGGAACTTAAATACTGATGTGGATTTTTTAAAAGGTAAAATGGCATCCACAGAAGTGTTAGCCGTTGAAATTTGGAAAATTCTCGAACCGTTAATCGCTGAACACCAAGCCCAACTGCATTGCGTTCGTCTTGAAGAAACCGAAAATAACTTTGTTGAATATTACGGACAATGAAACACGCTTACATTTTCCCGGGTCAAGGTGCCCAGTTTAGTGGAATGGGATTAGACCTTTATGAGCAATCGTATGAAGCCAAAGCTCTTTTCGATGAAGCCAATTCCATTTTGGGTTTTGATTTGAGTAACATAATGTTTAGGGGAACAGCAGATGACCTCAAATCAACACGGGTTACACAACCTGCGGTGTTCGTGCATTCTTTAGCTGCAGTATTAGCCCTAGGTTCATCTTTCAAACCTGATATGACGGCTGGTCATAGTCTTGGTGAGTTTTCTGCATTAGTAGCTGCGGGCGCCATGTCGTTTGCCGATGGGCTGAATTTAGTCTATCAAAGGGCTCAAGCCATGCAAAAAGCCTGCGAATTAGAACCATCAACCATGGCAGCCGTTCTGGGATTAGACGACTACTTGGTGGAACAAGTTTGTTCTAAAATTTCTGGAATAGTCGTGGCAGCTAATTACAATTGTCCGGGGCAATTGGTTATTTCCGGTAGTTTGAATGCTGTAGACGAAGCAGCTGCTGAATTAAAAAACAATGGCGCCAAAAGAGTACTAACACTTCCAGTAGGTGGTGCATTTCACTCACCATTAATGGCTCCTGCAGCCGAAGAACTTCAAAAAGCCATAGAATCAACTCATTTCTCAAAGCCTTTCTGCCCTATTTATCAAAACGTAACAGCAAAAGCGACCATAAATGTCGATGAAATACGCCAAAACTTGATTGAACAACTTACCGGACCTGTGCGTTGGACTCAAAGTGTGAAACAAATGGTTGCTGACGGTGCAACTTCTTTCACCGAATTAGGGCCAGGTAAAGTGTTAAGCGGTTTAATTAAAAAAATATCTCCCGAATCAACAATCCTTTGAACTATGCGTGTAGAGGCTAAATGCCCATCCAATATAGCCTTAGTAAAATACTGGGGTAAAAAAGACGTTCAATTACCTTTGAATCCTTCCGTTTCCTTTACGTTGTCTAAAGCAATTACTTCAACATCAATAAGCTTCAGACCCTCCTCTACTTTTTCGTTTGAATTTCTTTTCTCAGGTCAAAAACAGCCTTCATTTGAACCCAAAATTCAGCACTTTTTTAATTTAATTAGACCCGAGATTGAAGACTTGAACAGCTTCCATTTGACGATAGAATCTAGTAACAATTTTCCCCATAGCAGCGGAATTGCAAGCAGTGCTTCCGCATTTGGGGCTTTAGCCATTGCCTTAGCAGAATGGCAAAGGAGCTTAAAAAATCTTAATCAAATTGATTTAAACCTTGCATCACAAATAGCAAGAATGGGAAGTGGCAGTGCGGCTCGATCGGTTTGGCCGTATGCTTCCTTATGGGGTATGCATTCAGAAATTTTAAATAGCTCTGATTTGTATGCTCGGCCTATTGGCGATTTTTTACACCCAATTTTTAAAGACTATAAGGATTACATTTTTTTAGTGGATGTTGGACAAAAAAAAGTGTCATCGAGCCAAGGACATTCTTTAATGACTGCTCATCCTTTTGCTAAGGCACGAATTGAGCAGGCCTTTCAGAATATTCCATACTTAATGGACATATTAAAAAGTGGAGATTTAATAAAATTCATTAGCCTCATAGAATCGGAAGCTCTAACCTTACATGCCTTAATGCTTAGTGCAAATAAGCCCTACATCCTTATGAAACCTGGTACTTTAGCCATAATTGATGCCATTTGGGATTATCGTCAACAATCTGGATGTCCTGTGTGTTTTACTTTAGATGCAGGGTCTAATGTTCATATGCTTTTTCCTGCCTCCTATGAAATGGAAATGAAGAAATTTTCTGACGAAGTTCTGTCGTCTTACTGCAGTTCAGGTCGTTACCTTTGCGACGAGGTTGGAACAGGACCAACATGGCAAACCCACCTATGAATATAAACTCTGACTCCCTATTTTATGCAAAAATTCTTTTGTTTGGCGAATATGGTATTATTCGAGACAGCATGGGTTTGTCAATTCCATATTCAACTTACGGTGGTAGTTTCGAATTCGCAGAAAATGCAGGCGAATTCGAAAGTGCATCTCAAAACGCCTTAAGAAATTATTTAAATCATCTTGAATTATTAAAAGCAGAAAAGACACTTCCTTGCGAAATGAAATTAGATGCTTTTAAAGACGATTTGGCTAAAGGCATGTATTTTAACTCTAGCATTCCTCAAGGATTTGGTGTGGGAAGCTCAGGTGCCTTGGTAGCAGCAGTTTATAATCGTTATGCAATAAATCCAATTCCCAAAAAAGCCAACTTACTTCCAAAAGAGATTGCTGACTTAAAGCAAATTCTAGGTAAATTAGAATCTTACTTCCATGGTAAATCATCTGGATTAGATCCTCTAATTTGTTACTTACAACTGCCAGTTCTTATAAAATCTGGAAATGAATTAGGAACTGTTGAACTGCCAACTCAAAGCCTTGGTAATGCCGCTATTTTTTTAATTAACTCCGGGCACCCTGGTTCAACTCAGACTATGGTAGAAATTTTTATGGAGAATATGAAAAATGATGGCTTTAGAAAAATGCTTAAAAACCAGTTTATCAAACATAATGATGCCTGCATTAAGGCTTTCGTAAAAGGTGAATTAAGGAGCTTATTTAGCCATTTAAAAAAACTTAGTCAAGTATTGCTCGATAACTTTAGCCCTATGATTCCTGAAAACTTTCATGGTTTGTGGAAGCAAGGCATAGAAAGTGGCGATTACTATTTAAAATTATGTGGTTCAGGTGGGGGTGGATTCATTTTAGGCTTTACGGAAGATTACAGTAAGGTTGAAGAGGTATTATATGATTATCACCCAATACTTATTCAAAAACTCTAAATGAAAGACCTAGAGCGTCTAACTTTCCTTAAGTTTTTAGCGCTTTTAAGTTTAGTACGTTGGTGGAGTGTCTTTCTTATTGCTGCTGCACAATATTTAACCTCGATTTTTGTTCTTCAACCTCATGAAAGTTGGAAAGTTATTCTGAAAGACCCTTTTCTTCATTTAGTTATTTTGTCAACTTCTTTTATTGTTTCTGCTGGGTTTATAATAAATAGCTTCTATGATCAAGAAAAAGATATGATTAACAGACCCGCTCAAACAGCTTTTGAACATCTACTAAGCAGACCAACCACCTTAAATTTATATCTAGTCTTCAATTTATTAGGTTTAGTACTTGCCTCTGTTATTTCTTGGCGAGCTGTATTGTTTTTTGCGGCTTTTGCCTTTGCTCTTTGGTTATACTCTCATAAAAAGAAACACTTACCAATAACAGGTAATTTAGTCAAAGCTTCGCTTTCATTTTTGCCCTTTTTTGCCATCTTCTTCTACTACAAAATTCCTCATTGGGGATTGGTTCTTTATGTACTTTTTCTTTTCACTTTAGAACTTTCAAGAGGTCTTGTTAAAGATGTAATAAGTTTAAAAGGTGATGCTATTTTTGGCTATCCCAGTGTTCCTGCTTTGAAAGGAAATAGCGGACTATCTCGCCATCTCTTTGTGATATTCTTATTGAGCATTCTTTTAACAATTGGAAACCTAAACTTTGAATTAAATGTTTACTTAATTGCTTTTATAGTTCTAGGCCTAGTTATTCAGTTATTTAGTTTTCTAAAGTTGCCAAAATGGTTAATACAAACTCAGAAGGTTTATTGGCTTCATTTTACATATAAACTGATAATTGTTGTGGGAGTAGTTTTGCTCGTGTGTTTAGGACCTAAAAACTGAGATTTAAGAAGAAGATTTAATTCTTGTCCAAACTGCTATAAAGGTTCCAACAGCCATTAGTAAACAACCTAACCAAAGAACATTAATTAAAGGGAAAACCATAGCTTTTAATACAATAAAAGGTTTTTCGTCACCAAGTCGCCTCCAACTTTTAATTACCATTTTTCCTGATTCTGGCTTTATTTCATCTAATCGAAACTTTAGCCCTGGTGCATCAATGATTGCATCTTCGTGATAAACCAAATCTCCATCTAGAATATATTTTGGTCTTGCTATATAATCATTTCCATCGATATTTATCACAATAAGTTTAGCTTCAACTTCAACTCGATTAATTTCCTGTTCTCCATCGTAACCCAAATCTGATTTAATAGAATCGATAATAACAAAACTTTGGGCTAATATGGCGGTATCGCCTTTTTCCATCTCCGCCACTGCCTCTCTTGAAAACCCATCGGCATCAACAGCTTCTTCAACCAAAGGAGCATAGGTTACATGGGTATATATGTCTTTCCAAATATAATGCTTGGTATCTGGCTCAGGCGAATTGCCCATTCTTTCATTCTCTAGTATGGTTGGAGATAATTGGAAAACTTTTTTCATAATACCATTTTCAATTTGTAAATAGTCTATATCATAAAACCTATAATTACCTTCTTTTCGTTCTCCCTTCCAACTTACATAATACTCCCCCATTTTTAACGTGTCATTCAACTCTAGTAAAATATTCTCATTTTGAGGAAAGTCTTTGGCTATAAAACTACTATTCTCCGAAATAATTTGCTTTCGTCCTGCGCTTATTAGAGCTCCAAGCATTATCAATGCAAATCCTATGTGAGCTAATGACGCCCCAGCACGACGAGCATTCCCTTTAAGAATTCTGATCCAAAAATCTAAATTTGCAAAAACCGCGAAAAAAGCCGTCAACAACAGCATTAAAAGCAGTGGCTCGGTGTATAATTTAAAGCCAAAAGCAAATAATCCAGTAAATATTATACTTACAATAAACGAATAACTTAGATTTCTAAAAAACATTTTTGGCTCGGTTTTCTTATATCTTAAAAATTGTGCACCGGACATCAATAAAGTGATTATAATGGCAAATGGAATTTGGAACTTATTGTAATGTTCTATTGCGTTTAACGGTGGTGCCATATTCGACCCCATAAACTTCAACCATCCCTCTGGGCCAAATAATCTATTCCATACCGGAATACTGGTTGAAAAACTAATCTGAAAAGCACTAGCCAGTAATGTCAAGGCACCAACAAACATCCAAAACTCTCTTGACCAAACATCATCTTCTTTTAAACCAGAGGGCAATTTCTTATAATGCCAAAAAAATGAGACCATAGCCAATACAATGAAAAAGAGAAGATAAATAAGTAATTGTCCGCTTAAACCCAGATCAACAAATGCATGTACTGAAGTATCACCCAATACCCCGGAGCGTGTTAAAAAAGTAGAGTACAATATCAAAAGAAAAGACAAAAGGCTCAGTGCCAAAGCTGACTTTAATGTCCCTCCTTTGTTCTTATAAATCAACATTAGGTGAGCTGCTCCAACCAATGTTATCCACGGCACTAAGGAACTGTTTTCTACTGGATCCCAAGCCCAAAACCCTCCAAAACTCAGCGCTTCATATGCCCATGCTCCCCCCATTAATATTCCAACTCCCAATATCATCACACCAAAAAAGCTCCATGGTAGTGCTGGACGTGTCCATGACACATATTCTTTAGTCCATAAGCCTGCAAGTGCAAAAGCAAATGGAATTAATGTTGAAGCAAATCCCAAAAACAAAACTGGCGGATGAATAGTCATCCAATAGTTTTGAAGCAAAGGATTTAGTCCATTGCCATCCATAAAGGCTGGGATTCTCTGCAAATAATCCGGCATATTTGTCCAAGGCAATCCAATATTCTCAGGCAATTCGCGGATTAATACAAAAGGGGTACTGCCAATTTTTATATCACCTATATAAATGCCTAAAACCATCGATAACAAAAACGCTTGAACCAATGAGACAGTTAACATGGTAGAGGCCTCCCAACGATTGGCGGTATGCATCAAAATCAAACCTAAAACCACATGCCAAAAAGTCCAAAGTAAAAAGCTGCCTTCTTGGCCTTCCCAAAATGCAGATAAGATATAACGCATTGGTAAATCGAGCGATGAATGCTTCCAAGCATAATCATACTCAAAATAATGTTGGGTAAGAATAACAAATAAAGAGGCAATTAAAGTGAAAACACCAAAGCCATGCAATCGAAAAGCCCATCTTCCCGCTAAACGCCAAGCATCTGATTTTCTTCGCTCAGCTAAATAGAATGCTATAACGGCTACAATAGCCATTGCAAAAGCCAATGCGGTTGAAAATCGCCCTAATTCGCCAACCCAAACGTGCTCGCCTATATAATTCATTGCACTATTCTGAATAGGTGTTGTTGGCTATTCCCTCTTGACCATTGTATTTGCTCGGGCACTTCATCAAAATTTCACCTGCTACAAATACGCTGTCTTCGGCGTAGCCTTTCATAGTCACCTCTTCGGCACGCTCAAAATCTTGGGGCTTAGGTTGATTGTAGACTACTTGCCGAACTTCGCCTTGTTTATCACGTGCAAAAAAAGTAAATCGACTGCTTCTAGCATCATAATTCATTGGTTTGCTTGTGTCTAAAGTCCCAATGACTGTATAAACACTTCCCATATCCTTTTCTGCTTGAGCAAAATTAACATAGGTACTGGCATCACCTAAAGTTGCCAAAATAGCTGCAACAGCTACCACTATGCCTACTAAAGCCAAAATATGATTACGTTTCATTATTGCTTGTCTTTATTTTCATCTTCTAACTTTCCGATACGTCTGTCTAACCGAATCAAATAAGCCGTTAGACCAAGGAAAATAATGACAATTACCCCTATTACTACTCTAATTTTCCCATCAGCCCGCATATTTTCAGCCATTTCAACCGGTATTTGGGCTACTAAGTCAAGATAGAAAAAAAACATAACGAACAATGTCGCCTGCTTTCCTAAAAAGTGACACTTCTTTAAGCCCGCTTTAACTTCTTTCATTTCTTCTAATCTTAATCGAACTCAAGTTCCTTCTCTTTTAAAACCTTCCATCTGTTTCTAAGTTCGAACATCCAATAACCTAAACCAATCCATCCCAAAATAGCCGGGTAAAAAACCATTCTCATTCCATTGTCCAAATCATAATTGCTAAACGCTGGATTACCTCCATTCCCAGGATGAAGGCTGTCTGTTAAACGCGGTAAAACCTGAATAAAAACAATCATTATAGAAAACGCAAAAATGTTGTAAACTGCAGAAAGCCGTGCTTTTGTTTCAGGATTGTCGACTGAGTTTCTTAGAACAAAATAGGCTAAATAAACCAATAAACTAATAGCAGTACCATTGAGTTTTGGATCGTTTACCCAAAACTTACCCCAGGTAAACTGAGCCCAAAGCATGCCTGTTAGTAACCCTAAAATGCCAAAAAGCATTCCTACTGATGCCGAAGATTCCGCTTTTAAATCGTTAGATAAATCTTTTTTAATCAATTGTTTAATACTATAAATAGCACTCCCCAAAAACAGTGCTAACATAGCAAACCACATACCCACATGGTAATATAGATTACGAATGGTTTCATTTAACACGGGTAAATGAGGCACCTCAAATTGCAGTCCGGCAATAAGAGCGTACATAACAAGACTTGAAGCGGTGAGCTTCCACCAGGCTCCTTTCATTGGCACGTTTGTGGGAAGCAGTTAATCGCTCCAAAGATATGGAAAGAGCAAATAGCCCAAAGCAAAAACAAGAGCACTTAAAGCCAAATTAGCAAATAAAAAGGTTGTGCTTTGAAAAAGAGGCACATCCAAAGCCGCCAATAAAGAGCCTTTCAAACCCAAAACAAGAGCAGGAATTAACAACGGGAAACTCAAAACCGACATAAGAGCCGTATTGTTACCTGTTCTAGATGCTATTCCAGCCGTCATGCTTAAAACTGACGAAAGGCTAAGTGCTCCAACTAATAAATGCATCAAATAAAATAAAGCTCCCTCGAATGGCAAGCCTAAAAAGAATATTAACAAAGCGAACTGTAAAAATGACACCCAAGCACTATATATACCATTAAATATTAATTTTGAAAGCATCAATTCGGAAGGTCTAATTATTTGATAATAGTACGAAAAACGTACTCCTGCCTCTTGCTTAAAACTTTGCGAACAAGCCGTTATGGCGTTAAATAGTAATAAGAACCACATAAGTGCATTCCACACTTGCAAACCCACTTGAGCCGAAAAAACCAATGAGGCTATATAAGAACTGCCCAAAGCATATAATACAGTATTAAAGTAGCCACTTTTGTTTCTCCACTCCAACTTTAATGCCAACTTCAAAAGAACCCAAATACCTTTGCGCGAACTTTTTTGCACCCTATGATGTTTATACAAAAATACGTAAGCATGAAGCTTTCTTTGCTCCCACTCTTGGCCTCATTAATATTCAGTTGTGGTCAGAACAACCAAGTTCAATCCAAAACACAAGTTTTTCAAAATCAGGAAAATCCAATCAACAATCAAAACATGAAGAAATCTTTGTACAATCAGTCTTTTGAAATAAAGACTATAAGTGGGGAAGAATTTGATTTCAACACCCTAAAAGGAAAAAGATTACTCATTGTCAATACCGCTTCACTTTGTGGATACACTCCTCAATATAAAGAACTCCAAGAATTACACTCCTTATTAGGTCGCGAAAACTTTGCCGTAATCGGCTTTCCGGCAAATAACTTCGGCAACCAAGAACCAAGCAATAATTCAAGCATAGCCGAATTCTGCAGTAAAAATTATGGCGTAGAATTTCTGATGATGGAGAAAATATCTGTGAAAGGTGCAGATATGCATCCTCTATATCAATGGCTTACAAAAAAAGAACTCAATGGTGTTGAAGATTCAGAAGTAAAATGGAATTTTCAAAAGTTCCTAATCGACGAGAACGGCTATTTAATTGATGTTTTACCAAGCAGCGAATCACCGTTAAGTGAAAAGATAACATCTTTTGCAAAAGGTTAAGATCTTAGTACTTTTTCTCTAACTTACATCGAAGCAGGCTCAAAAGCCTGCTTTTTTTTAAATAGGGGTCCGTTTGGTTAAAGTTTTGTATATTTTATTACTATAAAACACTGACATGGAACTTACTAAGTTTTTATCTGTATGTGAAGACGAGAATGCTTGCAGGGCATTATTCAAGGATTATAGGGATAAACAAGGCGTAATTTGTACGAGATGTGGAGGCAAAAGGCATTCATACATCAAAACAGTACACAAACACCAATGTAAGGATTGCCATTGGCAAACCACCCTAAGATAAGAAGTGGTACTTTGTTGGAGGCGAGTAAATTGCCTTATCGCTATTGGATTTTTGCAATCGCTGTGATGAGCAGTATCAAGAAGAGCATCTCTGGAAGGGAAATGCAAAGACAACTTGGCCATAAACGCTATGAGCCTGTATGGGCTATGATGCATAAAATACGTTTGGCTATGGGAAATCACGAGCAGAAGTATACCCTAGACGGGCTTGTTGAATTAGATGATGCTTTTTTCAAAACGCATAATGAAAGCCAAGAAGAGGTATTAAAAAAAGAGGGGTAGAGGAACAACTTAAAGAACCAGTGTTCAGGTAATGTGTAAGGTAGACTCTGGAGACCCCAAGATGAAACACAAAAAAGGCTCTTCATTCAGATATGTGAAAATGGTGGTTATGCCAAACCAAAAGGCAGAAACGGTAGACCAAGCTGCAAAGGGTGTACTATAAAAAGATAACGTAGTGATAAGCGATAATTTCCGTTCGTTTACAGGGATAAAAAACTTAGTAAACAAGCATTTACCGATAACATTACCCCCGAAAATGGCCGATAAAGTACTGCCATGGGTTCACACATCGATTTCTAACGCCAAAAGACAATTGATGGGCACAGAATAGTGGAGTGTAAGAATACTTTTATTCAAAACTTTTTAAATGGGTACTTTTACAAGACAAATAGAAGATAATCTGGGCTCATTCAATCTGAACTGTTTATGGGCGTAGCGGTAGAAGAAACCTTATGCAAATTGTCATTTTTATGAAAACGGGCCCTCATTTAAGTTTTTATTTAGTTTGGTTTTCAGGGCGCCTCAATCGCCGGGCGCAGAGGCTAATGTAATTTTGTTTTGTTTAAATGATTTTTTCTCTTGGCCTGCGGCTATTAAATTCTTGCAATTAATTGGTCTTCAGGGCGCCTCAATCGCCGGCGCAGGGCTTGTTCCTTTTGGCTTGACCCAAAAGGTCAAGGCCTGTTCAGCCTGTCGTCTGGTCTCCATTGAAGAGGCTAAGTGCGGCCGGGCGAGCTCCTTCGTCGCAACCCGGTCTTACTAAGCCTCTTCGGCTGTATACCAACCGCCATGCTGAAAGGGCCGGGGTTTATTC
>CAMCXO010000052.1 GCA_945883565.1 Chryseobacterium gleum | reverse complement strand
ATGGCAGTACTTTATCGGCCATTTTCGGGGGTAATGTTATCGGTAAATGCTTGTTTACTAAGTTTTTTATCCCTGTAAACGAACGGAAATTATCGCTTATCACTGCGCTATCTTTTGATAGTACACCCTTTGCAGCTTGGTCTACCGTTTCTGCTTTTTGGTTTGGCATAACCACCATTTTCACATATCTGAATGAAGAGCCTTTTTAGTGTTTCATCTTGGGATCTCCAGAGTCTACCTTACACATTACCAGAACACTGGTTCTTTAAGTTGTTCCTCTACCTCTCTTTTTTTAATACCTCTTCTTGGCTTTCATTATGCGTTTTGAAAAAAGCATCATCTAATTCAACAAGCCCGTCTAGGGTATACTTCTGCTCGTGATTTCCCACAGCCAAACGTATTTTATGCATCATAGCCCATACAGGCTCATAGCGTTTATGCCCAAGTTGTCTTTGCATTTCCCTTCCAGAGATGCTCTTCTTGATACTGCTCATCATAGCGATTGCAAAAATCCAATAGCGATAAGGCAATTTACTCGCCTCCAACATTGTACCACTTCTTAGTGGGGGTTGCCAATGGCAATCCTTACATTGGTATTTGTGTACTGTTTTGATGTATGAATGTCTTTTGCCTCCACATATCCTACAAATTACCCCTTGTTTATCCCTATAATCCTTGAATAATGCCCCGCAAGCATTCTCGTCTTCACATGCAGATAAAAGCTTAATAAGTTACATGTCAATGTTTTATAGTAATAAAATACACAAAACTTTAACTAAACGGACCCCCATTTTGAAATATTTTAATGAACCGAGGTTGCAGCCACCACGCTTATCTTACACTATTCAGCTATTTCAGCCGGCAACAGCTTTACTAAATTCGATTACTGCTTCGGGCTTTCCCATAACATATAGTAAATCGCCAAATTCCAACTTGGTTGTACCCTCTATTCTGTGGATTAATTCGTTTTGTCGTTGAATGGCAACTAGATTAACGGCAAATCGTTGTCTTATTTCAGCTTGCTGCAAACTCAAACCTAAAATATTCGAATCAAAGCGATTAACCCGAATGCATGTCATACGCAAATCAGGCAAACTGAGGTTAGACTTGGCTTTTGGCCGCATACTCCCAATAGGTCGTAGCATTTGATAATTCTCATTTCGTATGGCGTGCACAAAACTGTCGATATCGTCTTCCGGAACCAAATAACGATTTAATACGCGGGTAAAAATTTCTACAGAGGTTTCAAACTCTTCCGGAATTACTTCATCTGCCCCTAAAGCAATAAGTCCGTCAATTTCGCGAACAAAGCGCGTTCGAACTAATATGGTTACGCTTTTGCTAATGCTACGTAAACCGGAAACAATTCTTCGTGTGGCTTCTGGATCTGAGATGGCTACTACCGCCACCCTCGCTTGATAAACCCTTAAATGCTCCAGTACGAACAAATTGGCCGCATCACCAAAAAAAATAGGCTCGCCCTTATCTTTTTCTGCTTTAACCCTTTGGGAGTTTAAGTCTAAAATAACATAAGGTATACCCGCATTTTTTGCTGCCAAAGCCAAATTGCTGCCATTTAGACCATAACCAATAATAACCAAATGATCGTTTAACCCATGCTGTCCTGAAATCTCAGAATCTTGCTTGAATGTCTTGTTCTTTATACCAAATCGACTTAAAAAACCATCGGTCATTTTGTGGGCTCTTTCCATTAAAAAGGGGGTAATACCCATGCTGAGAACCGAAATCGATAAAAAATATTGACCTACTTCGCCAGCAAGTAAGCCGTAATTCGCGCCTATTTTCGAAAGTACAAAAGCAAACTCCCCTACTTGAAACAACGCAACAGCAGTTAAAATGGCTGTTCGAATGGGATACCTTAATATCCTAATTGAAAGGAAAACGGAAATCATTTTTATTAAACCAATAACTAAACTCAGTGGAATTATATAAAACCAATTGGCCCATAAAAATTGAATATCCAACAACATACCAATGGAGACAAAGAAGAAACTGGTAAAAAGCTCTCGAAATGGCAAAATGGTACCGGTAATTTGATGGCTATAAGCCGATTCCGAAATAAGTAAGCCTGCCAAAAACGCTCCCAAAGCCAACGACAACCCCATAAAATGGGTGAGTTCGGCAAATGACATGCACAGCAAAACCGAACTAAGCACAAAAATCTCCCTACTTTTTGAGGCCGCGATGGTATCGAGTAATCGTGGTAGAATAAAGCGTGAGGAGGCCCATAATATGGCGAAAAGCATAACCAATTTACCGAAAAGCCACAATAATTCCATACCAAGATTTCCACCTTCACCAGCTAACAATGGGGTAACAAGCATTAGTGGCACCACCACAATGTCTTGAAAAATAAGAATACCTAAAGCATTTCTCCCCAAAGGACTGGTCATTTGGTTGGATTCTTGCAGTACCCTTAGTACAATGGCCGTAGAGCTCAAGCTAACGCAAAACCCCAAGAATACCGATTGCGCAAATGGAAGTCCAAACATAAACGCAAGACCTGTTACCAAACCAATTGTAAATAGAACCTGAAACCCACCACCAATTAATACCGTTCGTTTAATGGCAATTAATTCCTTTATCGAAAACTCCAATCCTATAACAAAAAGGAGAAGAATTACGCCTATTTCTGATAAAAATGAAATGCTTTCTTCGTTTCCAACTAAGTGCAAACCCGAAGGACCGGCAATTAATCCGGTAATCAAAAAGCCCAAAATAACCGGAAGTTGAAACCGTCGAAACAACAAAACCACCCCCACAGCCAAGGCCAAAATGGCTACTATATCTCTGAGAAGTGACACTTCCATTTGAAGGGCTGCTTAAGCGACTACATTCAAATAAAATGTGCTAATTGTTTGGAAACCCATCAACCACCCATTTTTCTATTAAAGCAATATCACAAGCCGGAAGTTTCCCCATGGGGGGCATTAGCGACGGTTCACCATTCGCCAAATTAATTCGCTGAAGCAGCTTACCGTTGGAAGCAATTTGTGCCGCTCCCGAATAATTAGAAAGCACAACACCCGCTGTAGCAGATTGTGCATTGTGGCAGCCAGATAAAGCACAACTACGGTTTAATATGGGCGCAATTTGGGTTGAAAAGCTCACCACATCGGTCACGCAATTGTCAGTATTTAGGTTTTGGTATAAATCTTCTCTGTTGTCTTTATAGCAAGAAGACCCAATGGAGAAGATGCTTATTAGCCATAAAACTTTTTTCATTTTAGATATTTTAATTTTGAGGTGCCCCTGCCAATACCCACAACTCAAACTGCCTTAATTGGCAAGTGTTTAATGGGCCAGCGGGTGGCATTTGTGCATACTGCTGACCTTTTAATACACCCATTAATCGTCCATCTAATGCAATTGCTTCAATTTGGGCATAACTTTCAAGTTTTAACCCTTTAGGTGGATTAGCCCCACTGTGGCAAGAACGGCAATAATTATTAATCAAAGGACTTATGTGCGCGGCAAACCCCACCGAAGCGGTATCGCAAGCTTTTTCGCAGCTGTTGTTAAGAGCCCCTTGCTCAATCCATCTCCTAATGCGGTCTATTTGTTCTGTACTTAATGCCGAAGCCGGTGGTGGGGGCATGCGCTTGTCAGGGTCGGTCTCAGTAATAGCATCAAACAAATCTGAGTTTTGAGGTTGCCCGGGCCTTACATCCGCAGTATTTATTATACTGTTATAGTTTGTTAACACCACACCGTTTTGGGCTGAAACCTCATCGTGACAGCCTGAAGAAGCACAAGAAGATTCCAAAATCGGCAAAATATCTTGCTTAAAGTAAATGGTCTGAGGGTTACAAGTATCCACATCAGGGGGTGGATTGGGCAGCCCATTATCTGCAGCCGGAAACGGCTCATGCACACAGGCCCAAGTACCTAAAAAAAGAACAAAGAGGGTTAAAAAAAAATTCTTCTTCATGATTTTGTAAACGGCATCTAAAGTAGCTTTAATGTTGCAACCTCAAAATAACAAACATGTTAAAAATTCTCCGTTTTTTGGGCAAAATTGCGAAACCGCTTATTGCCCTTATTCTCATAGCATCTGCTGTGGCTGTTTACCTATGGAACAAACCACATCGCGATCCGGCTAAAGAATCAATCACGGCGCGCTTGGGTGGAGAAGAACTGCGAAATGCCTATAACGAAAATAAATTGAAAGCCGATTCCTTGTATTTGGACCAAGTAGTTTTGGTAAATGGAATGATCACTGAAGTCAAAGGAAATACTATTCTTATTGACGACGGCATTTTTTGCCAATTCGAACAAGAAATTCAGCCTATTGAAGGCCGAATTGTAATTAAGGGTCGAGTGGTTGGATATGATGATCTTTTTGGACAGGTCAGGCTCGATTTTTGCCAATTCGAAAGCGAGCTCTAATTTCCAAACACTTCTGAAGTAATTGCGTTTGAGCTTAAACGTTCTAGATCGTTAAGTAAAGGATTCTTAATATGCGTATAGCCCTTATCATCTTCTGTTTCGCGCAAACCTCTTGGGCTCAAGTGCTTTACAACCCTTTGGATATTCCATTATCGGCTTCCGGCACATTTGGCGAATTACGAACTAACCATTTTCATTCCGGACTCGACTTAAAAACCGATGGAGTTGAAGGCAAGAAAGTTTTGGCTATTGCCGATGGCTATGTAAGCCGAATTTACGTAAATCCTTACGGTTTCGGAAACGCCATTTACTTAAACCACTACGATGGCACGACTTCGGTTTATGCCCATTTGCAACGATTTAGTTCTGCCATCAAAGCGTATGTAAAACAAGAACAATATAAGCAACAAAAATTTTCGGTCGATTTAAACCTACCCCCTGGACGAATACCAGTTGAAGCAGGCGAATTGATTGCTTTAAGTGGCAACAGTGGAGGGTCGGGAGGGCCACACTTGCATTTTGAAATGCGCCAAACCGAAGGTCAAATCCCACTAAATCCAATGGCCTTTGGTTATCAATTACCTGATACCATAAAACCCGAAATTCAAGCTGTTCGACTGATTGAGTTTGGCCCTAACTGGGAAGAATTGAGCATTCAGGGTGTTAACAAAGAAGGTTATGTCGGTATTTCCAAACCGGCCGGAATAGAAGTCATGGCTTTTGACCGGCAGAATGGAAGTGCTAATCAAAATGGCGTGTATGCCTATGAACTTTGGGTAAACAGAAAGCTGCAATTTCGAATGCATGCCGATGCTTTTGCATTTTCAGATTCTCGTTATTTAAATGCTTGTATCAATTACGCACACTGGTACAGAAGCAAAAAAAAATATTTAAGATTGTATAAATTGCCCGGTAATTTTCTTCCTATGGCCGAAAGCTTTGATGGAAATGGCCGTGTTCAACTTCAAATTGGGCAATCGGCCGATGTAGAAGTGCGTTTAATGGACTTCGCCGGAAATACCTCTTCATTTACTTTTAAGCTGTTTGGCGATTTTGTTGAAGACACCTCTTCTTCGAATAGCCAATGGCTTTCTTTTCAACATGAACATAAACTTCAAATTGGCGAGATGCGCGGTTTTTTGCCAAAAGGTGTTCTTTATCAAAACGCTCCTGAAAATATTTCAGTAGACAGTCTGCCAAAATTGGGTTGGACATACCAAGTATTAGAGCCCCATATTCCGGCACATAAAGCTTTTAACCTTAGCCTTCCTTTAAAAAATATTGAACCGAAATTACATTCTAAAGCCGTAGTGGTTTGGGTTCATCCAAATGGAAAAATAGAATCTGAAGGAGGCAAGTTAAAAGAAAACAATTTGGAGGTAGAAGTGAGGCGGTTTGGCCAATTTGCGTTAGCTGTCGATACCACCGCTCCATCTATTAGGGCTTTGAACTTAAAAACCGGTAGCCAAATGGGCAACCAGCGGGAAATACGACTTAAAGGCAGCGACAATCTAAGCGGTATAGCGCAGTTTAATGCTTATGTAAATGGGCAGTGGACACTGGCCGAGTTTGATGGCAAATCCGGAACTTTTACTATAGCCATAGACCACTTACAAGTTGGTCAACATCAATTTGAATTTGAATTGATTGATGCTCGAAACAATAAGTCAACCTTTTCGGCCGTTTTTCGCAAGTAAAGGTCTGTAAGTTTCCTTTGCTCTACCTTTGGGCCTATTGATGAAAACCTTTTTTCCTGTTTATGGGGTCTTGCTTTTTTGCCTGTTGGGTTTGAAAGCTTTCTCTCAAGAAAGTAAACCACTTCAATTGAGCGGAGTTGTACTTACAACCGACAGTTTGTCAATGTTTATTCCTTATGCCTATGTTCGCATTCCTTCTCGAAATACGGGCATTGTATGCAATGAAGAAGGCTTTTTTAGTCTTCCGGCATTACCGGGCGATTCTTTGGTTTTTTCTCACCTGGGTTTTAAAAATCAGACTCTTTACATTCCAGATAGCTTAAAGGCCAAAAGTTACCTTATTCAAGTTTTTTTAAAACGCGACACCACCGTTTTGGCCGAAGTTAGCCTGTATCCTTGGCCAACACCCGAGCGCTTTAAATCATACTTTATGAGTATGCAAGTTAAAACAACAGAGATGGATTTAGCTATGCGAAACTTGGCCATACAATCGCTTCGCGATAGAGCAGCATCCATGGGGTATGATTCTCAAGAAATACAGACTGCCATGATTAAACTCCAAGAGCAACAGCTATACAATGCTGGGCGTTATTACGGGGCCGACGGCCAAACCGCTATACTGGGGGCTTTTACCAATCCATTTGCATGGGCTCAGTTTTTCGAATCGTTAAAATCAAAAAAGAAGCGTTAATGCCCATTAAATTTGTTAGAAGCCTTTTGTTTACCTTGGTTTTGTTCAGTAAGCCCATTTTAGCTCAAAAGGCTTTAATTTCAGGTAAAATAAGCGATGCCTCGGGAGAAGCCATTCCGGGAGCCTTTCTTAAATGGGGCAAATTTTCGACGCTTAGCCAAAACAATGGACGCTACGAATTACTGGTAGAGCCGGGCGGGTATTGGTTGGTGGTTAAAAGCTTGGGCTATAGTACCGATTCAGTTTTTTTAACTTTAAATGCCAACAAAGAAATTAGTCGCAATTTCCGTTTGAAATTTACCCAAGAAATGCTGAGAGGTGTAGATGTGGTTAACGAGGGTTCCCGCGATAAAAGTGTGGTTGAATTAGACGCGCGATCTCTCGCATTTCAAACTGGCCCTATGAGCGGTGTGGAAAGTCTAATCAAAACCCTGCCTGGTGTGGTCTCAAATAGCGAATTAAGCTCGCAATACAGTGTGCGAGGGGGTAATTTCGACGAAAACTTGGTTTATGTAAATGGCATCGAAGTATATCGCCCTTTTTTGGCCCGTGCAGGGGAACAAGAAGGACAGAGTTTTTTAAATCCTTACATGGTAGCCAATATCGACTTTTCTGCCGGAGGATTCGAAGCTTCTTTTGGTGATAAAATGAGTTCAGTATTAGACATTCAATACCGAAAACCAGACTCGTTTCGCCTTCAGGCCGAAGGCAGCTTTATGGGTGGGGCGCTCACTCTAGAAGGTAAATCTCCAAATAAAAAATGGACAGGCCTTACTGGATTTCGTTATCGAACCAATCAACTGTTACTTGGAAGTCTTGATACGGATGCCGATTTCAGGCCGCGATTTTGGGACTTTCAAACGTATATTACCTATACCCCTAATAAAAACTGGTCGTTTAGTGGACTTGGGAGCTTAGGCATGAACATTTATGAAGTGATTCCTTCAAATCGGCAAACCGATTTTGGAAACATCAGCGAAGCCCTGAGACTTACCGTCTTTTTCGACGGCCAAGAACGTTACGATTATTCTACCAGTTTTGCTGCTTTTAATGCCACCAATAAACGAAGCGATCGCTTACAACTACAATTTAACGCCAGTGTTTATCAGGCTGTAGAACAAGAATACTTTGATGTTATTGGAGCTTACCGATTGGGCGAGTTAGAGTTGAATTTAGGCAGCGACGATTTTGGTCAGGTGGTTCTGGAACGCGGTGTAGGCGAATTCCAAAATTACGCACGAAATAGATTAGATGCCATCATTTTCAATTTCGAGCACCGCGGATTTTTGGTGCTCGATAAAAGCACGTTAAGTTGGGGGATTAAATGGCAACGCGACGATATCGTTGACCGTTATAAAGAGTGGGAGCGTATTGATTCCGCCGGTTATAACATACCTCATCAGGGAAGCATTTCTTTGCCGGGTGTTTATCCTATAGTACCGGCTTCCAGTTTGGATCTTTTTGAACACTTCGATTCACGGGCATCTGTTCAAAGTCAACGTTTAATGGCCTTTGTTCAAGATAGCCGCATTTGGAAACTAAAAAACGACGCTCGTTTGGCCTTTACGGGCGGTGTTCGCATCCATTATTGGAATTTCAATGGGCAAACCACTATATCGCCTCGAGCCAGCCTTTCCTATAAACCACTTTCAGAACTCGATATGCTTTGGCGTTTTAGCGCTGGGTTTTACCATCAACCTCCTGTATACCGCGAAATGAGGAATTTGGCAGGAAGCGTTAATTCTAACATCCGTGCTCAGGAAGCCATCCACTTTGTTTTAGCGAACGATTTGAAAATAAAAATGTGGGACCGGCCCTTTCGACTGGTCACAGAGGCCTATTACAAGCAGCTAAACCATTTGATTCCATACGAACTGGATAACGTCCGCATAAGATACAGCGCTGTTAACAATGCCAGAGGCTTTGCCACAGGAATAGATGCCCGCATTAACGGTGAATTCGTTCCCGGAATAGATTCATGGGCAAGTTTGGGTATTATGAGTGTGCAAGAAAACCTAGATGGCGACGGGCAAGGCTATATTCCCCGTCCAACCGACCGACGGGTGAATTTCGCCATGTACTTTCAAGACTATTTTCCGGGTGACAAAAGTTTTAGAATGAGCTTGAGTTTGTTCTTTGGAACCGGTTTTCCATTTGGAGCCCCGCAAAGCCCAAGGCACGAGCAAATATTTAGAATCCCCAATTACCGAAGGGTTGATATTGGTTTTATAAAAGTGTTTAAAGAAAGTAAAACCCCGGCTAAATGGAAAGCTTTAAACGCCTTTGAGACTGTTTGGATTGGATTGGAAGTTTTCAATTTACTGGAAATCAGGAACACCGTTAGCTATTTGTGGGTGAAGGATATAAGTACAGCAAGGCAATATGCCGTTCCGAATTACCTAACAAACAGACTGTTGAACGTTAAACTTCACTTCGCACTTTAATGCGTATTGTTGGCACCATCCCCAATCAAAAATTCAGAATTGTGGTATACGAGCTCGAAAAACACCTTTATACAGAGGTAGAAGCCGGGCCTATGAAACAAGGTTTTAAGTGGCCAAAGGCAAAAGTTTCAGGTTTAGAAGCCGCTGAGAAACTATTCGATACTGCTTTTTTAAAAAGTATTGAAACTCGCTTTAATGAAATGTATGCCGAAATGGAAAGACGAATTCAAGGCTGATTGAAAGGAAAATAAACTATTGTAAAAAGCCAAAAATGGCATCTGTTAATTGGGTTTTAAATTTAATTTTTCTTTAACCCTATTCAACCCTTCAGCAGAAGGTTGATGCTTGGGATTTATGCTTAAGGCTTCGCGGTAATCAGTGGCGGCATTCTGAAGGTCTCCCAGCCTTTCAGCAGCATAGGCGCGTCCGTAATGGGCCTTGTAATTACGCTGCGAACTTCCCACTGCTTTGGAAAACTGCAATCTCGCTTTACTGAATTCCTCTAACTCAATATAGATAAATCCAAGATTAAAATGGCTATCGGCATCTTGTGGATTTCGTGTGATGGCATTTTCGTAGGCCGCCATAGCCTTATTCCATTCTCTCCTTTCCATATGAAACACCCCCATCTTGAAATACACATCTCCTCGCTTTGGGTCTATTCCTAAAATGCGGCGGTAGTAAGCCAAAGCCAAAGTGTCTTTTCTTTGAGCAAAAATGTAACCCAGCATATCTAAGGCTTCAATATAATCTGATTTAAGATCTACCGCTTTTTGAAAATATGGTATACTGCCGGTGGTATCTCCTTTTAATGCCCTAATGCACATTCCCTTAATAAAATACCCTTCAGCCTTTTGCGGATTTATGCCAATAATCTCATTTGCTAATTTGAGAGCGTCGCTGTTCAAACCCAGACTTAGCTTCAATTGAGCCAAATGAACCCGACAATTGATTTCTTTGGGATAGAGCTTTACACACTTTTCCCACAAACGGTTGGCATTTCGGCTTCTGTTGGTTATTAAATTTAAACCTGCATCTTGATCTAAAACAACTTCATGGTTACTGTCTCGTTCTATGGCAATATCTAAATAATGCCTGGCATAGGCATAATTTTTCATTTCCATATGTTTCGCCACCAAGTCTGTAAGCTCCTTAAGCTTTAATCCCGATTCATTCTTTGGGTACAAATCTGTTTGACCAAAAGCTGTATCCGGGTTTTGAGAACGCAAGTACTGGATGTCTGTAGAATCTGTGCCATTATGATTGGAACCTTCTCCTTTACCTCCACTGCAACTGAAAAGCAGTGTATTTAAAAAGGCCAGAGCGAACCATAACAACGTGCGATTTGCGGTCATCCTAATTTCGCTAAATGTTCCACTATTTTATGTTCTATTTCGTCGGCCAATTCAAGGTTGTCTTTTAGTATTTGTTTCACCGAATCACGCCCTTGTCCTAAACGGGTTTCTCCATAACTAAACCACGAGCCACTTTTTTTCACAATTTCGAATTCAACGCCTAAATCAATTATCTCACCTATTTTACTGATGCCTTCACCATACATAATATCGAATTCGGCCTGACGGAAAGGCGGAGCCACTTTGTTTTTAACCACTTTTACCTTGGCTCGGTTTCCTGTAATATTTTCGGCGTCCTTAATTTGTCCAACTCTTCGAATATCCAAACGAATACTAGCATAAAATTTAAGGGCATTACCCCCGGTAGTGGTTTCAGGGTTCCCAAACATAACCCCAATTTTCTCGCGCAGCTGGTTGATGAAAATACAGCAGCAATGGGTTTTGCTAATGGTGGCGGTCAATTTTCGCAAAGCCTGGCTCATTAAACGAGCTTGCAAGCCCATTTTACTGTCGCCCATTTCGCCTTCAATTTCGCTTTTAGGAGTTAATGCGGCTACGGAGTCAATAACCAATAAGTCGATAGCACCTGAACGAATTAAATTATCTGCTATTTCAAGCGCTTGTTCGCCATTATCGGGTTGGCTTATTATTAGGTCTTCTGTTTGAATGCCTAATTTTTCCGCATAAAACCTATCAAAGGCATGCTCGGCATCAATAAAAGCCGCTATTCCCCCGGTTTTCTGCACTTCAGCTATAGCGTGCAAGGTTAAGGTGGTTTTACCTGACGATTCGGGGCCATAAATCTCAACAATTCTGCCTTTAGGGTACCCGCCAATGCCCAAGGCGCTATTCAAAGCAATGGAACCCGAAGAAATTACTTCTACCTCTTCTACAGGCGAATCTCCCATCCGCATAACCGCCCCTTTGCCGTAGGTCTTATCGAGCTTATCCATAGTAAGCTTCAGTGCTTTTAGCTTTTCAGCCTTATCGTTACTCATAATCGAGAAAGAAATCTTTTATTCCCGACTAAAGTAAGCACTTAGTATGCAAATACTGGGTATAAATCTATACTGATTTTGGATAAGAATTCAACAAAAAAAGCCTGCCCGGCATTACCGGGCAGACCTTTGAGAAAGGAATCTAAAAAAACTTAATGCTTTACTAAACGTTGGGTGGTGGTTTTACCTTGTTCGTTTATTCGAACCAGATAAACACCGGCTGCGAGATGCTCTAAAGACAAGCTGTTTTGGCCTGCATTTACAAAGCTCTCTTCTGCTACCACATTACCTGCAATATCCATCAAGCGAACCTCTGCAGAAGACGTTGTTTCAATGTACAATACTTCTTTAGCCGGATTTGGATAAACTCTCAAGGCAGATGCTGCCTCCAGGTTCTCTTCGTTCTTATTGCCACCTGCACCTAAGTTTCTATCACGACGTATAGAAAATGCAGAGTTACGGGCGCCGGTTCCTGGGTTATAACGGCTGCGAACGTTGAAGCGATAGGTTTTACCAGGTGTTAAATTGTTCACATGGAAGAATGTATCCGTAATGCCAGAGAACAAATTCACCAATTGATTATCGGTTTCATTTCTAACGCGAAGCTGGTAGCTGCTTACACCGGGCATTAAAACCCCATTTTGACGGGGACGGTTCCACAAAGGGCGGAAGCCATTTGGTGAACTGTTAACAGCACTAATTAAAAATGGAATGTAAGCTGTATCCAAGGCTTCAATTAAAACGGTGGTAACTGAATCGGCCTGACATCCATAGGCATCATAAACACGTAAAGCATAGTTGCCTCCGCTTAGCTGTGTGAAAGTAAAGTTGCGGCGACTGTCTGCCACTTGCACACTGTCGTTTGAAAGGTTTTCAAGCTCGAACGTGTAAAGACTCTTGCCACCACTTAAATTAAACACACTTACACGGGCACTGCTGGCAGGGAGAGCGTCTAAGTAAGCAGCCTGGAAAATGTTGGTGCTGTAGGCAATATCAGTTGCACATGCTATGCTGAAATACTCAGTACAAGAAGTATCGGTTACCCCTACTCCATACACTCTGTATTCGTACTCACCTGGCTGAAGGTTTTGTATCAACCGTTGAGTGCCGACCTCGTTTACACCTGACCAAGAACCACTTCCTACCATTCTGTATTGCAAACGGTGATTGGTAGCCCCTACAATGGCTGTCCAGTTAATGCGTTGATTATAATTTCCACTCGCTCCCGGAACGGCTGTTAAGCTGTGGTCGCTGCAAGAATAAGGCAAATCACAGGCTTCCCAACCAAATGCCAATTGCTCATTGCCTCCTAAACGGGTGTAAACACGATCAAAACCTCCAAAGCCGTTGGCCTGAGTGCAAGCGCTGTCTTCTGAAGTAAACTGCTCTTCGATGTGCGTAGCAGTTGGATTGCCGTTTACAAACTTATAGGTCAAGTTGGTTGGACAAACGTTTGGAGCCGTTACCTCATACCGGTTGGTACCAGGGATGTTGGTCATCTGCAAAGCCCCTGACTGCCAAGCTGGGATGGTAAAATCACCCATCACCCAAACACCGGCAGAGTCAACCGAAACGCCACCCATGTCTACAACAAAATGAATATCACCATTAGCAGGTGCTGGAACGCAGGCAGAAGTGCTGTTGAAACAATTGATGGCGTATGAAGTATTGTTGGCCACCACTATTTGACGGTTGGCAATACCTTCCCAAACCACAGATCCATTGTACCAGCGACGGAACTTGAAATCGTAAGTACCCGCAGTAAGCTGGAAGGTTCTGGCATAAACACCGGCAGGGCTGCTGGCATTAAGTTTTTGTGAACCGCTCCAACCATTAAAGCTACCAGCTACGTCAACCGAATCCCAATTGCATTCATTAGTCATATCTACTCTTAAGGTAACAAAGTAAGTAGGCTGGGCACCACAACCTGTTCCACAGGTGTTGAAACAGTAAGCAGTTAAAGTGGTATTGGCCGAAATGGTCATTTCACGGTTGTTGTTCACGTTGCAAGGTGCGGGAATGGCATTCTCATCTCCGCCCCAGGCATTGCCGTTAACGTACTTATACTGATAAGTACCTGCCGGTAAGTTTACAGTAAGCTCGTAAATGCCGTCGTTGTTGGCATCGGTCATTGGGGCACTACCTGGATTCCAGTTGTTGGTATAACCAGCCAACTGCTGCCAATCGCCGGTTACGTGAACTCCATTGGCGTTTACCACCACGTTGTTCATATCCACTTGGAAGGTTACAGGGTAGGTGGTTGCAGGGCAGGGTCCGCACTGTCCGAAGCACACGGCATCGAGAACCACATTGGCTGAAACCGTAACTCCGCGGTTTGTACCGGCCACCGCACAAGCTGGGGGGGCCCATTCGTCGTTGCCCCAAGCGTTGCCGTTAATGAATTTGTACTGGTATGAACCAGCGGGCAAAGTAACCGTCAATTCATAAATGCCATCGTTGTCGGCATCGGTTAGTTCGGTGAGACTAGGGCTCCAGTTGCTGGCGTAACCGGCGGCAACCTGAAAATCGCCTGCCACATGTACCCCATTAGGGCTAACACTGGCTTGTTGGTTCATGTCAACCTTAAAGGTTACATTGAAATTTTGCGCTTGGGCTAAGCCGCTTATTGCTAGGCCGAGCGCAAGTGCGTACAGTTTTCTCATGGGTTTTGGTTTTGGGTTAAGTGTACGAAATACACTAGCAAGTAGGCGATTTTTTTTTGCCTGTGCAAGTACTTAAGTCATAAAAAAAAGCCGCCCTTTTTGGGGGCGGCTTTCCGAAAAAAAGCACGTTGTTTTCGCTTATTTCTTAATGATGCGTTGGTTGTAAACCTTGTCGCCATCTACCACGCGGAGCATATATACCCCAGCAGCCAATGTGCCCATGTTTATTCCCAATTCCTGATCGGCCATCAACTTATATCCGGCTATCGCATTGCCTGCAATGTCCATCAAGGTTATTTCGGCCGAACGGCTGCTGTTTACATACAACATTTCGGCAACCGGATTAGGATACACCGTCATGTGGTCGTTCAAGGCTATCACCCCATCGCTGCC
>CAMCXO010000051.1 GCA_945883565.1 Chryseobacterium gleum | reverse complement strand
TGAAGTTGCGAATGCTGTGTTTATTTTTTAGCGCTATTTGCGTTCTAAACGCTTCGTATTTTAAGCCACTACTTTTGGGACAAGTCCACGCGCCCATTAAAAAAACAATCACAGCACACGTAAAAGGAACAGGTCAAGCGCCAACGATTGAGGCGTACGGAAGATTAATCCATATCCTTTTAACCTAAAAAAAATCGTGAATGGGTAAAAGTCGCCTAAGTCTTACCGCCCCAAGCCAGACCAAGCAAGCATAGTAAGCAGTATACACTTAAATAATCGGGAATCCCCAAAGTGGATTAAGCCTGCAAGGTGGGCTACTTATTCGTCCTTAACCCCCAGCTGTTCCATAATGTCGGGGTTGATGAAAAGGTATGAAATGATTTCGATTTGGTTCGGAGAGAACATTTGGAGGCCGTTCATTTGAAGGGGAATATGCAATTGGCTGTCGTTTAAAAAGGCGAGGGTGAAGCGCTTCGCGTTTTTTTGCCAAAGCACAGCGGCTTCTTCATAGGGGCCATCGGGGTCGAGTTTACATTTCACAATGTCCCACTCAAAAATGTGCTTTCGGTTTTTATCGAGCCAGCCGGTCCATTCGTCCAGTTGTTCATAGTAAATAGGTTTTCCGCTCCACCAAAAACCATCTCGCGAGTAAAAATGGGTTTTTCCATTTCCTTCGCGCATATAGCCAACAATTTTGTTGTTACGCCTTAAGCGAAATCGTTTTTCGAAATCGAACATATGGCTGTAACCCCAATCGTTGGTCATTTGTTTTGGAAAGCTTTAATTCCGGCATCCAGCCAGTTTATGTAATATTCTATATCAGGATTGTAGGCCGTGGGCGGTATAAGCGGTTTCATGCTGTTGTGGTCAATGATGACATAATAAGGTTGGGAGTTGTTTTGGTAGTGTATGGCCTGAAACTCGCTCCATTTATTGCCTATCGTTTTTATCTTGGTTTTCAGAATTTCTGAGTAGCGCTGTTCGTTTTCGGGAAGTTTAACCCGCTCATCAACATAAAGCGAAATAAGTACCACATCGTTTTGCAAACGGCGTAGTACCCGTGGGTCGCTCCAAACCTGTTCTTCCATTTTGCGGCAGTTTACGCATCCCCAGCCAGTAAAATCGAGCATAATGGGTTTGTTTACTTTAATGGCATAGGCCAAACCTTGTTCAAAATCGTGAAAGCAATTAAGGGCATGCGGACAATGCTCGGGATTAGCGCCATCGGCCAATACGCCTGTTTGACTTTCGGCGGTGGGGGCATGTGCGCCTGAAAGGCCGGATGGCGACTCGCTATAAAACTGGGGTGGGGGGAAACCGCTAATTAGGTGCAAGGGTGCACCCCACATTCCGGGAAGGAGGTAGATGGTAAAGCTGCCAAAAAGCACTGCAAAAAGAAGGCGAGAAACCGAAATTTTGTCGCCCGGGCTGTCGTGCGGCATTTTAAACCGGCCTAAAAGGTAAAGCGTGAGCAGTAAGAATATTCCAATCCAAAGGGCCAAAAAGAGCTCCCGCTTAAGCCAACCAGCTTGCCAGGCCATATCGGCGGTGCTTAAAAATTTAAGAGCGAAGGCCAGTTCTATAAAGCCTAAACTTACTTTAACCGTATTGAGCCACCCACCCGATTTTGGAAGCGAATTAAGCCATGCCGGGAAGGCTGCAAAGAGGGCGAAGGGTACGGCTAAAGCCAGAGAAAAGCCCAACATGCCCATGGCGGGCCCCAGGTATTCGCCCCTCGATGCCGCGTCTACCAAGAGAGAACCAATTATAGGGCCTGTGCACGAAAAACTAACAAGCGATAAAGTAAAGGCCATGAAGAATATGCCGGCTAGCCCTCCCTTGTTCGAGGCTTCGTCGGCTTTATTTACCCAAGAGCTGGGAAGGGTTATTTCGAAAGCACCAAAAAATGAAATGGCAAATACCACAAAAAGAGCGAAAAACAAGAGGTTGAACCAAGGGTTGGTGCTAAGGGCGTTAAGGGCCGAGCTATCGCCGGTTATTAGGGTAACCATAAGGCCCAGCAAAACATAAATGGCTACAATGCTAAAACCATATATAGCGGCTTTTTTAATGCCATCGGCTTTGGTTTTGCTTTGTTTGGTAAAGAAACTAACCGTAAGCGGAATCATTGGGAAAATGCAAGGCATTAACAAAGCCAATAGGCCGCCCCCAAAGCCAAGTAAAAAAATTGTCCATAACGAGCTTCCGGCAGCGGTGGCTATTTCTTTGGGAACAAATGTGGGCGATGAATCTTGGGATTCTGATGTGACAATAGGATTGCTTGCGGTTGTGGGTGAATCAACAGGCGGAATGGTTTCGTTCGGCTCGGTGGGTGGAATCAGGCTTTCCTCTTCCGATCCATAAGAGGGTAGGATAGAAGGCTTGGCACCCGAAACTTGAAAAGCAAAATCGACGTATTTAGGGGGCAGGCATTGTTTGTCGTCGCATACCATAAACTCGAGTTCGCCTACTATCTGGAAGTCTTTTTCGCTGAGAATTTCAACTTTTTGTACGAAAGTGGCCTTTTTGCTGAAATAGGCCAGCTCCATATTAAAATTGGGGTCGAATTCTGTAATGGCCTTAGGCTCCAATGTTTTGCCTAAGGTTTTATAGCGATTATCGGTTTTAAAGTTGAAGGTGGTGGGGATAGGACCATCATCGGCCAAATTTTGTGAATACAAATGCCAGCCATCGTCTATGGTGGCTATTAAATGGAGCTCGGCCGTGGCGCTGCCAGGTTTTTGCACCACTTTAAACTGCCATTTTACAGGGTCGAGTATTTGGGCCTGAAGGCTTAAAGAGATGAAAGCCAAAAGTGTGAAAAGCAAGCGTTTAATATATCTCATAGGGCTGAAGGGCTTGAAGGGCTTAAGAGGGCTACAAAGTACACATTAGTGCCTTGAGTATGGGTACATGCGCGCACATTTGCGCCAATTTGAGGGGCCCAGATTAACTGGTTCTGTTGATCGGCCAAAACCCAAACTTGTTCTTTTGTGCGCTGGCTGTATTTATTATTGGTAAAATAGTCGCTTAGTTTTTGATTAGCTGATAGTTGAAGATTAAAAATGCGGTCGCCTTTTTGCCATTTCCGCCACTGAAAAGGAGGCTGCCAAACGTTTAGGTCAACAATGGCGTTTTTTAGGCCAATGGTTTGGGGTAGTTCAACCTGTTCTATTGGCCAAATTCCAATTGCCGGGGGTGATGGTTCATGAGAGGCAGGCCAAGGAATTTGGAAGCCCGCCTTGGGCAAATCGGGTTTTCGAAGTCTGAGAAAGAAATGGTCCCGCTCGCAAAGCAATTCATAATCGCCTATGTAGAGGCGCTTTCCGGCTTTTCCGGCACAGTCTTGCAGCGCCCATTTATCTACTTTGCCATATTGTCCCAAGTATTCTAACAAACATTGCCAATGGTTAGGGTTTTGAGGCAGTTTAATGTTTTGTCCATCTGGAAAAAGCTGGATGTGAGATTGCCAAAGGGCACAGGTCAATTTAAAATGCTGTTGCCATTGGTTCAATTCGTTTAATTCTACTTGCCAATGCAAATGCCATTTGGGGTTTTCGTGGTCAAAAAATGGAATGATTTGCTGACGAACGCGGTTGCGCAGATAGTGAGAGCCGGCATTAGACGAATCTTCTCGCCAATTCAGTGCATTTAATTGGGCAAAAGCCAAAATTTGCTGGCGTCGAAAAGATAGAAATGGTCTGAAAACGCGACCATTCCATACTTCCATATTGGCCCATCCTTGCCATTCTTCGCCCCGGCAAATGGCCATAAAAAAGCCCTCGAGTTTGTCGTCGAGATGATGAGCGGTGCATAAAATCTCGCCTTCATTTTTAATGGATTCGAAGAAATCGTACCTGAATTGCCTTGCCGCATGTTGAATGCCATTCGGGTGTTTTTTCAAATCCTCGGGATTGGCATGAGCCAATAGCAAGTTTATGCCTAGTTGTTGGGCAAAATGTTCTATCCACAATTGGTCGGCATCGGCTTCGGGCCCGCGCAAATGGTAATTAATATGGGCAAAGCGCACTTTATGGCCCGACAAGCTTAATAAATGAGCAAGAACCACAGAATCTAAACCGCCACTGAGTGCCAAAAGAAATTCCGATTTATTCGGAAAGTGGGCTTTTAACAGACTTTGAAACTCTTGTAACATACTTTAATGCTTTGCCAACCCTAAACGCGAATCACTTCTCATAAAGGCATTTTGAACACTATAGGCTTTTAGCTCGGTTTCATTCCATTCGCTATCAGGCTGGCTTAAAATAGTAATGGCCCCTCCTGCGGCCATATAGGCTTTCCGGCTGAAGTGGTCGGTTACAATTGAACGAATGATGACATTAAAATCAAAGTCTCCATTGGGATTTAAATAACCTACTGATCCACTGTACCAACCGCGTTTAAAATTTTCGAGCTTTTCGGCCAATTCCATCGCGGCTATTTTCGGTGCACCCGTCATAGACCCCATAGGGAAACAGGCTTTTATGATATCGCCAAAACCCGTATTGGGATTAAGTTGGCCACAAATGGTGCTAACCATTTGGTGTACATGAGGCAAAGAGCGAATCTCGAAGAGAGATTCAACTCCGACGGTTCCGGGGTGGCATATCCTACTGAGATCGTTTCGCACCAGGTCAACAATCATCACGTTTTCGCGTCTTTCTTTTTCGCTGTTTAGCAGGTTTTGAGCCAGTTGTTGATCGGTTTCAGGCTTGGACGAACGGGCGGCCGTGCCCTTTATGGGTTCGCTTATAATTAATTGGTTTTCTTTCCACAAAAAACGTTCGGGCGAGGCACACAGCAGCTCAAAACGGCCTGCTTTGAAGTAAGCCGAAAAGGCCGAAGGATTATGGTCCAGGAGGCGGGCAAAGGCTTGGGGGCCGTTAAAATTTTGAGGCAATTGGGTTTCAAAAGCCCGACAATAGTTTATTTCGTAAAGATCGCCCTGTTGAAGAGCAGTTTGAATTTTTTCAAAATTATGGAAGTACTCAGATTCTGGGCATAGTGATTTCCATTCAAAACCAATACCGCTTAAAGGCGAAACAGGCTCACGAACCAATTCAGGAAAAGGGGTTAGTACACATTCTAACAAACCATTTTTACAACGATACAAGTGTTGAGGAACAAAAAAAACAGCATCGGGCGTATCGAGAAGCGCCTGGTTATTGGATTCAAGGTTTTCGAAAGCATTTTTAAGGTCGTAGCCCAACACCCCAAAGCGGTACGCAGATTCGTGTTTCTCAATCCAATCCAGGAGTTGGTTGAATTCAGGATGTTGAATGGAAAGTCCATCGTGTCCACATGCCAATATCCAATCGAAAGCAGAATAAGGGTTTTTTATCCCATTGCTATGGTAAAAGGCGCAGAACTCAAAACCCTGCGCTTGCTGTAATAAATGGAACCAAGGCTCAGTATTAGTGGCTTCGGTCATGTTCGTGGCCCCAGTATTCAATAACTTTAGTAAGGCTTTCTAATGTTATGGGTTTGGCAATATAATCGTTCATTCCGGCGGCCAAACACACATCGCGGTCGCCTTCCATCGCGTTTGCCGTCATGGCTATAATAAATACTTCGTGGTTGTTTTGATTTCTTATTTCCTTAGTAGCCGTTAGTCCATCCATTTCGGGCATTTGCACGTCCATTAAAATAAGGTCGTATGATTGACGTCTCAAGGCCTCCAATACTTCCAGTCCGTTTGCCACACTATCGGCCACATAGCCCATGTTTTTAAGGGCCATAAGTGCCAATTTTTGGTTGATGGCATTGTCTTCAGCCACCAAAATGCGCATAGGATAAGTTTGGGCAAGAGGCAAGCTTTCTGCCGAAGTTTGGTTGGAAATTTGATTTTTGGGCTGAAGAATTTTGAGTAAGCTATCGCGCAGGCGTTCTATTTTAACTGGTTTTAGCAATACATCCCGGGCCCAGGCAAATCGCTCTTTGTTGAGGGTTTCGGCCGCTAAACTGCCCAACAACACAATGGGCGCATCGTATTGTTTTTTGATGTCTTCAATTACTTTTTCAGGAAGTTGGTGAAGGGCATCTTGATCTACAATGCAAAGGTCGATGCGGAATTCAGGAAGTGGTTTATTATCAGGATTATCAGGAAGGTCTTGCAATTCAATTCCCCACTGAATCAAGCGATTGCGCATCGCGGTTTGGGGCGATTGCGGTCTGTCAATCAAAAGCAAGCGTAGGCCTTCGAAAACAGGGATTCTTTCTATCTCCGATTCTTTCGCCTGATGGGTTCTTACTTGAATGCTAAAGCTAAATTCAGAGCCAACCCCAAGGGTGCTTTTAACGCTAATTTTTCCACCCATTAGCTGTACCAATCGGCTGCAAATGGCTAATCCCAAGCCTGTACCCCCATATTTTCGGGCAATACTGGCGTCAACCTGAGAAAAGGCTTTAAACAATCGGTCTTGTTTTTCGGCCGGAATGCCAATACCGGTATCTTGTACGCTAAAATGCAGGAATTGGTGGTTGTTTTTAGGTGCAAGGGCTTTTACCCGAATGTTGATCTCGCCTTGTGGGGTAAACTTTACAGCGTTGTTTAACAAGTTTATTAAAACCTGTCTTACCCTCGTTATATCGCCTTCTACCATTTCCGGAACTTGGGGTGCGATGTGGTAAGCGATGCGGATGTCTTTGCCGTTTAAGTAATTAGATGTAAGTGAAATGGATTCTTCTATGCAGTTAACAATGCGAAATGGTTGTTCTTCGAGATGGAGGTTTCCGGCTTCTATTTTACTGAAATCGAGTATATCGTTAATAACAGTTAATAGAGTGTCTCCGCTAATGCGTATGGTGTTCACCAAATCGCGTTGTTGGTCGTTTAACGAAGTTTGAAGCAACAAACTGGTCATTCCGATAACGCCATTCATAGGTGTTCTTATTTCGTGACTCATGGTAGCCAGAAAGTCAGATTTTATTTGAAGGGCTTGAAGCGCTTCTTCTTTTGCCTGAAAAAGTTCGTCATTAAGCTCCCGTTGCCTTCTCAGTAGATATTTGAGGCGTTCTTCCAATTCTTTAGCCTCAGTAATATCCCAGGTTGTGCCTACTGCACGCAAGGCATTTCGGTCTGATTCGGTAAGCTTACCCTGGGTTTGAACCCAAATGGTGGTACCATCGCGTTTGTGCATTCGGTACTGCACATTTATACTGCCGGTGGTATGGCACAATCGGTTCCAATGGTGTTCAAATTCTTCGCGGTCTTCGGTGGCAATTTTGCCAATCCACGATTGTATGCCTTCGCCCATTTCGTGTAAACGGTAACCCAGCATATCGGTCCAAATGTTGTCGAAATGAAGCTGGTCGGTTTGTCCATCCCAATCCCAAAGTGCATGATGGGCATTTGCCAAGGCCAGTTTAAGCCTTTCGCTGGTACGCGAAATGGCTTCTTCTTTTTCTACCAAAAGGGTTATGTCCTGGGCAAAACAAGCTATGCTTTTGGTGCTGCCGTCTAATTCTCGAATGGCATGAAGCTGCACTTTGCGAATCCAGCGGCCACTTTCGCTTTCACCTTCTTCTTGAAAATACAAAAGACCCGATTCCATGGCTTGTCTATAAGCTGCCTCCCAGCGTTGGGTTTGGTTATTGGGAAGACGCCAAATATTTAAAGGCATACCTGGTTTGAGAGCAATGTTGTAATGGGCCTTCATGGTTTTGAAGAAAGCATTGTTGGCAAATCTCAAAACCATTTGACTGTCTACGCTCCAAATAAGGTCGCTCACGCTGTTGATGATACTCGAAAGCTCGGCTTCTTTGATTCGGAGGTCATTATGTGCCTCTTCTTGTTGCTGAATCAGTTGTTCAAGCTCTTCTCGGTGCTCGTTAAGTTCAAGGTTGAGGGTATTAAGCATATGGCTTCTGCTGGCCAATTCGGAACTGAATTTTGACCAGTGTTTTACCACCATTCGATAAGAAATAAGTGCAAAAGCCACAAAAGCCAGAATGCCCAAACCTAGGATAATAAGATGTAGACCTTCTCGCCTTTCAAAACGGCTTACCACACGTTTGTGCAAAGCGTTCTGCCAATTATTGAATTCTTTTTCTACGCTTTCGCGATAAAGATCATCGGCCTTTGGGCCAAAGTTTCTTAATTTATTTAGCAAAGACTCTAACGGAACGGCCAGTTCAGGAGCATTTCGCACTTCGTCGAGCAGCTGAATCTCGCGTAATTCGGCCATTACGACTTGTAGGTTTGAGCCAGGTTTTTCTATCCAATTGGCTTGCAATTCTAACGACCGATGCCATTGACGAATGGCTTTTTGGTCGTTTTGTATAAGCGCAAGTAAGTAAAGATGAACAGCAAAGGCTATGGCCAGAAAAACGGCCAGAATTTGAAAGAGGTAGCTTTTAAAGTTGGGCGATTTCAAGCGGTTGGCTGAAAATATTCTTTGTAAAGCTAAAGGTTAAAATTGCATATTGAACAATTTGATTTTGATCTTCTTCATTTCTTATAAAACCCTCCACTTTTTCGCTGAATAGTTTCCACATATTACCGAGTTCTGAACCGTAGAAACCATAAAAATTGAAAGCATTTTTTTCGGCAATAGCAGGTATTTTTTCCAGAGCCCGTTTAATAACAGCACCACCAAGGCTACTTCCTTCTAAAACATACATGGCACCTAAAGCTTGTGGTACAGTTTGAAGCCGAAAAGGCAATTCAACCGAAGAAAGCTCGGAGGTATTGGGATCAATTTTATTTAAGTCGTTAAGCAGACTTTCACATTTAAATCGTTTCGATAATTGTCCTTCAAAAAGCTCATCAAGCTCGGGCAATTCGGCCAATGCAGGTTCAACGGCCAGATGTAATTGGTAATTTTTCACAATTATATCCTTATAATGAGACAACTGTAACCTGCCACTCATTATTAAATCACCATAACTAAATGCTTCTGTTTCTTTATGGGCTTGCTCGGTTTTGGCCTTAAGAAGGGCCATGGTGGTATTGTTCATTATAAAAAATTGAGGCGCAAAGGTAGGACTCTAAAAGGCTTTTAGGGGGTATCGGTTCTGTCGATAAGGCGGAAACCCTCTGAGTGAATATTCAGAATTTCTACTGCCGATTCGTCTTTGAAATACTTTCGCAATTTGGCAATATACACGTCCATACTGCGGCCGGTAAAATAGCTGTCTTCTTTCCAAATTCGTCTCAATGCTTCGCTGCGTTTCAAAATGTCGTTTTTGTACATACAAAGCAAAGTAAGGAGCTCACCTTCTTTGGGTGACAGAACTTTTTCTTCGCCATTGGGCAATAGCAAGCTTCTGTATTTGGGTTTAAAAAGCGCTCGTCCAATTTGGTATTCGGTTTCCGGTACCGGGCTACTGATTCGGCGGTTCATGACCGCATTAATTTTCATTATTAAAATTTCGGAATCGAAAGGTTTGATGATGTAATCGTCGGCTCCTAAGCTAAAACCCCGCATCACATCGTCTTTTAAACTTTTGGCTGTTAAAAAAAGAAAAGGAAAATCGTGTTTTTCGGCTCGAATTTTTTCAGCCAACGCAAAGCCGTCCATTTCGGGCATCATCACATCCAAAAGGGCCAAATCGTATTCTTTTTCTCGGAACTTTTCAAGACCTAATTTGCCATTTACAGCAAGGTCAACATCGTGATCGTACATGCGTAAGAAATCGTTAAGGATGCTTCCGAAATTCGGATCATCTTCTACCAAGAGGATTTTAAATCCTTTGTTGTTATTGTTTTGCGCCATAGAGGGGTAAATTAATGGTGAATGTACTGCCTTGTCCTAAACTGCTTTTTACACTTATTTCTCCGCCATGCAAGAGGCATACAGCCTTTACAAATGCCAGCCCTAAACCATGGCCTTTTATGTTATGAACATTGCCGCTTTCAGCCCTGTAGAATTTGTCGAAAACCAAACGTTGAACTTCTGGACGCATTCCCATGCCTTTGTCGCTTACATGAACGAGAATTTGGTTGTTTTGGTTTGCCGTTTTGATGATAATTTCCGGAGATCCGGGAGAATACTTTAAAGCATTGTCGATTAAATTTTCTAAAACCACCGAAAGCTGCCTGTAATCGCCATCAACCAAATCGTTTTCGGCCATTAGTTTCAAATCTAATTTAGCATTTCTTGCGTTTAGGTTGAGTTTTAAGCGGAGACATACGTCTTGAATTAGTTCGTGCATTTGCATGGCTTGCATCTCAATTTTGAGTTCTCGACGGTCAAGCATGGCCAAACGCAAAATATCTTCTACTTGTCGGTTCATGCGTTTGTTTTCAAAACGAATTATGTCGCTATAATGCTTAACTCTTTCCGGATCGCCTTGAACGCGTGGATTGTTAATAGCGTCGAGAGCAAGCCCAATAGTGGCTATGGGGGTTTTGAACTCGTGCGACATATTGTTTATAAAATCGGTTTTCATTTCAGAAAGGCGTTTTTGCTTCAAGGCTACTCGTAAAGTAGCGCCAAAAGTGAAAATCATAATAAGGGTAAACACCGAACCCATAAGAACCAAGCTCCAAATTGAACTCAGTAAATACGCGCTTCTAGCATTAAAGTGAATGCCTAAATGCCGAGGTTTATGTTTAATGTCGCTCTGAAAAAGCGGGGTTTTGTACTGTACTTTTTGTGGCTCAAAGTCTGGCGAACAAAGTGAGTCGTTCAATATAGTTTCTTCAAAGACCCCAAAGGCGAAAGGCATGTCGATGCCTCTTAATGCCAATTCATCGCGTAGAAGGGTATCAATCTCATACAAACTTATTCGCCGGTTAAGAGGCTCTTCACCCGTATAACCTGAACGCACAATTTCTTGAAAAATGCTGTCGAGTTGGTATACTTTTCGGCTAATTCTTATGCCTTCCGGGCTTACGGCAGTTCTTACCACTACCCTTCCAGTGCTTTGGTAATTTCGGCCTTTATCGCTAAAATTTGAAACCACTTCAAGTCCATCTGGAATTTGGGAGTCGAAATGGTCGGCCGGGCGTTTGGCTCCTTCTAAATCGGGATGAAGACTGCGTAAACTAACCGAGTCGGGGCGTTCATACAAATTGCTTCCACCTACCGAACGCAGCGCATATTGAGGGTCGCTTAGCAATTCAATGTGGTTGAGCAACATACCCGCACCCTCACTTTTTTCCAGGTTTTTAGAAAAACTGCTTAGGGCTTCGGTAACCTGGGTTTCAAATTGGGCTTCTTTTGCCGAAAGCGATTGATGCAGCCAATAGGCCTGAAGACCGATAATTCCGAGTAAGGCTAAAGCGGCCATAGCCAATATGGCCATAAACCCGGCTTTACTTTGAGGCATTCAGATGTACCATTTTTATTATTTGCGAATGTATTTCTGTCGAAATTAGTTTTAATTGGCTTAACACGACTTTAACCCACTTATTTTTAGGGCTGAAGTGGGTTGAGGGTAAACCGGCGCACTTTCAGAAGATTTTCATGAATTATATTTGACTTTCTATTTTACAGTTAATATGAAACTAACACTATCGTGTATTGCGCTTTGTCTTTTTCAGATTATGGCAATAGGCCAACACAAAAACCATTTTGTTTTACAATCTGAGCATTCTATTGATTTGTTAAAGGCAGAGAGGATAACCGAACTTCCTTCTTATCAAAGCAGTGACATTCGAACATTGATTCCGGCCTTGAAACAGTGGTATGCCAACCAGAATACGGAAATCGATTTCGTGTTATGGGAAAGGCGCAGCAGTCCGGCCGGAGAGCATTTATTGTACAAATTAATTTGGCAAAATCGCCGTGTTTACCGTGCAGAAGTAAAAGTGAACTTGGCTAAAAACGGTAAAATTCTTTCGGTTTACAGACTCAATTTGCCTTTAATGGAAAACCGGAATACCGAATTGGTTTTGGCCAATCCATCTTTATTAATTCCACAAGGATTGCAGCCTAGTATTGAAGAGGCCGTTTGGTTTCCGTTTGAAGATGGACTGCGCGAGGCCACATTGGTAGAATATCATACCAAAGACGCCAGTTTTCATAAAGAAGTGGTTTTCGATGCTTTGGGAAACATTATGTATTGGCAAGATTTGAATCGGTATTTTTCTGCTCCAATGGCTTCAGTGGTTGATACCCCGGTACAGTTGATGGTGTTCAATCCCGATCCACTTACCACTGCTGGCGTTACGTATGGAGGCGTATACAGCGACCAAAATGACAATGACGTAACAGCCCTCAACAACCAAAGGGTACAGCGCTCTGCAAGGGCTACTTTTAGTGCCGGCACTTACAAATTGGAAAACGACCACGTTGTTATTGTCGATTTTGAATCGCCAAGCATTGCCCCCGTTACCCAAAACAACCCCAATTTCTTTTATACACGCAGCCAAAGTGGATTTGAAAATGCCAATGTTTTCTATCATCTCACTTTTTTCCAAGATTATATGCAAAGCCTTGGATTTCAATTGGTCGATTATCCTTTGGAAGTGGATACCCATGGTTGGGATGGTCAAGATCAATCAAGTTTTAGCCCGGGTGTTGGCCTTTCATTTGGAGAAGGAGGGGTAGACGATGCCGAAGATGCCGATGTGGTAATACATGAATATGGCCATGCCATTTCAAACGATGCAGCCCCTAACAGCATGAATGGAGTCGAGAGAAGAACTTTAGACGAAGCTTGGGGCGATTATTTGGCGGTATCGTATAGCCAAGCCATTAATCCTTTTGGATGGTTTAGGGTGTTTAGCTGGGATGGTCACAATGAATATTGGAATGGCCGTTCGGCTCAAACCACTAAAAACTATCAAAACATAAACTTTGGATTCAATATTTACGAGCATACAGATTTATGGAGTGGGGTGCTTATGGAGATTTTGGCGGTTGTGGGCCGTGGTGTTACCGATGCCTGTATGCTTCAAACCTTATACAGTCAAGCCAACAATATGACTTTTGAGCAAGCCGCTTTAGACTTTTTAGCTGCCGATTCCTTGTTTCATGGAGGGGTTAACAGCATAGCGATGTACAATGCTTTTAAAGCCAGAGGCATTTTAAACATTCCAAATTTTACTACAGAAGAAGCGATGCCACTATCTGACGGAATTCGGATTAAAAACAGTTCAGGCTTTGCCCAAGGTGAATACTTGACAATTGAATCGAGTGAAGAATTTGAGACAGTTGTTTTTTCTATGAATGGCTTGGTTGTTTTTAAAGGCGAATCAGTAAACAAAACCATGAATTTGAACGGTGAAGACTTTAAAAAAGGCCTTTATGTGGTTCAAATTAAACAAGGGGGTGAAACGCAAACGTTGAAGCTTGTACGTTATTGAAAATAAGGCTTTAGGATATCTAAAAAGTAATGAGGAGGTCTAATGGGCCTCCTTTTTTTATGGTCAACAAAAACCAGTTCAACCACACCCTTAGCCAGCAATACACCTTCGTTGTTATTAATTACATGTTCAAAAATGAGCTTAGTTGAAGGCCATTTGGATATTTGGGTATGTATGTGCAATAAATCATCATAAAGTGCCGGTTTTAAGTATTTTACTGTTAACTCGCTAACGGGAAGCATGTAGCCACTTTCTTCCATTTCTTTATAGGTAATGCCTAAAGCTCTAAGGCTCTCAACCCTCCCCACTTCGAAGTACTGTGGGTAAATACCGTAATACACCACTCCCATTTGATCGGTTTCGGCGTAACGAACGCGAATTTGAGTAAAGTTTTGATACAAGTGAAGTTTGATTTATAGCGTTTTACTAACAATAAATTGCCTTATTGGGCATTAGGCTGGCTTAAGTTTCAGAAAAGAAATCAATAAGTCAATACCCCAAAGGGTTTTTTTCTAAACTTTTATATCCACACATTTGCTCACCACAAAAAAGGCTCTTGCACAGGTTTACGGGAAGCGGAATGCAAGAGTTAATAATTTAAAAACAAACTAATTACGTAAATGGAACGTACTGCAAAAACAGTATGGGAGGGTTGTCTGTCTTTTATAAAAGACAACATCAACGAGTCGAGCTACCTAACTTGGTTTGCGCCCATAAAGCCTTTGAAACTGCAAGACAATGTTCTGAGCATTCAAGTGCCAAGTAAATTCTTTTACGAATGGTTAGAAGAGCACTACATACGCCTTTTAAAGGTGGCCATTCACCGCGAGCTTGGGGAAGAGGGTAAATTGGTTTACAGCATCTTAATGGAGGCCCAAAACGAAAGCAATACAGCCGCTACCATGCAATTGCCCAGTAGCCATCGCCCACAGGTAAGCAACCAAGCCCTTCCTTTGCCTTCAGAAAGTCTTAATGGCCAAATTTTAAATCCTTTTGCACTTCCCGGTATAAAAAAGGTACAGATAGATTCTCAATTAAATCTCAATTTCACCTTCGACAATTTTATAGAAGGCGATTGCAACCGCTTGGCCCGTAGTGCAGGCTATGCAGTGGCACAGAAGCCGGGAGGCACCTCGTTTAACCCATTGTTCTTGTATGGCAGCAATGGATTGGGAAAAACCCATTTGGCGCACGCCATTGGAATTGAAGTAAAAGACAACCACCCGGATAAAACCGTGCTTTATGTAACGTCTTCCAAGTTCATGAGCCAGTTTATAGATGCCACTAAGAACAACACCCGAAACGATTTTTTGCATTTCTACCAAATGATAGATGTGCTTATAGTTGACGATGTTCAATCGTTTGCCGGCAAAGAAAAAACCCAGGATATCTTCTTCGAAGTGTTTAACCATTTGCATCAAAATGGCAAACAAGTGGTGCTTACCTGCGATCGTGCCCCTATAGATTTGCAAGGCATGGAGCAGCGGTTATTGTCGCGTTTTAAGTGGGGACTATCGGCCGATCTTCAATTCCCGGATTTGGAAACGAGGATGGCCATAATACACAAAAAGCTGTATAACGATGGGGTGGAAATGCCAGAAGATGTAATCGAATATTTGGCAACAAGCATCAACACCAACATTCGAGATATTGAAGGGGCACTTATTAATCTATTGGCACAGTCTTCTTTAAACCGGAAGAAGATTACGATGGAGCTTGCCAGGCAAATGATTAACAATTTCGTTAAAAACACATCCAAAGAAATTTCGGTTGATTACATTCAAAAGGTGATTTGCGATTATTTCGATATGCCGGTCGATGTTTTGAAGAGCCGTACCCGAAAGCGCGAAATTGTGCAGGCCAGGCAGCTCACGATGTACTTCGCCAAACAATTAACCAAAAGTTCGCTTTCTACCATCGGGGCTCAGTGCGGCAATAAAGACCACGCAACCGTATTGCACGCTGTAAGAACGGTTAAAAATTTAACCGAAACCGACAAACGTTTTCGCACCTATGTTGAAGATTTACGCAAAAAATTAACCATGCCTTGAAATCAAAAAAGCACAGCAGCCCATTGGAAGAAGGCGGGTTTGTGTTTTCTACAAATCCGGATTTTAAACCCCTTGCATTTGAAGATGAAGGGTCTTTAGTTGGTTCGTCCAAACAATTTTTAGAAGCCCATATAGAACGCAAAGGAAGAGGGGGGAAAGTAGCCGTAATTATTAAGGGCTACAAAGGCAATGCCCTTGAATTGGCACAATTGGCCAAAGACCTAAAGGCCCACTGTGGGGTAGGGGGCACAGCCAAGAACGATGAAATTATTTTGCAAGGCGAGGTTCGCGATAAGGCCATGAACTTTTTGAAAGACCTTGGGCACTCGGTTAAAAGAGTAGGAGGTTAGGCGTTTTTATTGAGCCGTAAGCACCAAGGGCAAATCGAATTGTATCC
>CAMCXO010000050.1 GCA_945883565.1 Chryseobacterium gleum | reverse complement strand
ACGCCTTCTAACCAAGGTGCGTTGCCCGCAGTTTGCTGTTGACCCGTAATGGTTAGCTCCGTAACCCATGCACTGCCATTCCAAACCTGGGCCACCATGCTCCCGGTTGTTGCGCCATACATATGGTAAAAGAATCGCAACTCCGGATTTGTTAAATTCGAAATATTGATGTCGGGTGAAACAACAAAAGCAGAGTCACCCGCAACACCCGAAGAAGTTTCCAAAAACAAATACAATCCGCCAGCCACGCCATATTGCGTATTGTCGAACCACGGCCCTGTACCGGTACTAAAGCGGTTTGCCCCTGTGGTTTGATCTGAACGCCAATGAAAGGCGGCAACCGCCCCAGAAGTTAAGGTCCAACAGTTGGGGGCCACCGTTCCGGCTGCCGTACCAATCAAATTGTTTGGCTGGGTGGTCCAGCTTTCCAACAAAGGCGTACTCAGTGGCGCCGGTGGCGGGCATTGGGCTTGGACAGCCACTAAACCCATCAGAGCCAAAAGCGTGAATAAAAATTTCCTCATTGTTAAGTTTTTGTGTTTGGTCTAGTTCTCAGACTTGAATTGAGCTGGAAAAATATAAAATACATTCGATTGAAAAAAACTTATTTAGTCTGCGAAAACTACGTTGACAGCCTGATGGTTAAGTATTGGCATTGGAAAAAGTTAACAGGAATAAATTCTTAACACTCTTAAAAAAACCTTAACAAGGCGATGTACTCACGAACATAATAGCCCATTTTTAGTTGGCTGCCAATTAAATTAGCTTTGCTACTTTTGCCCACCCAAATTATTAGGTCGCGTAGCTCAGTTGGATAGAGCATCTGCCTTCTAAGCAGACGGTCACAGGTTCGAATCCTGTCGCGATCACAAATTTTTGTGTTTTGGTTCAGTTCAAATGTAAAGTTTGCCAACATTGGTACGAATCGGAGAACTTGGAACTGGCCAAATGCCCTCATTGTGGCTTTAAGGCGAAGTTGCGGTTAAACTCTGAACCCATTCAAGATAGCCACTCCAAACCATTTAGTTTAGATTTGAACAAATCGCTTTTCCCTATTAAATCAACAGATTTCGTTGTAGTTATTGTTATAAAGCGTTTCATTAACTTTTTATTTATCATTTACTTATTTATTATGGGCATTATTTCTTGGATAGCCGTTACCTTTTCAGGTTAAATGTTTGGAATACGTTTTTTTGTTCTAGCTTTTATAGCCTTTCTAAATCAGTGGTTACAGCACATCACATTCTCATGCCCTTGGAGCAGAAATTACCTTGATGATTTATTGGTGGTTCCTCTTGTATTGTCTGCAACGCAGTTTTTTGCTGAATTGTTAAATAACCATATTGATAAGTATCAACTATTGCTTTGGACAATTTTAAGCAGCCTCACCTTTTCGGTTTTATTCGAATTTATACTTAGCGAAAATCAAGATTTCACTTCTGACCCTTATGATGTTTTGGCTTATTTCGGTGGGGGAATTCTATATTGGCTTTATTCTACCCTCCGCTCGGAAACTCCCAAACCAAACAAAGCGAAATCGTAGCGAACCGGATCTATTGGATCCAAAAGTCTCAGACGGGCAGTTAACTCCTCTACCGCTTTTCGGTCATTTTGTTTTCTTTCCAGTAGCTTAAACTTTCTCGCGACCCTCGAAGTATGAACATCCAGAGGTATCATAAGTGCATTGGTTGAAATATGTTGCCATAATCCAAAATCAACACTCTGATTGTCTTTCCTAACCATCCACCTGAGAAACATATTTAACCTTTTACAGGCACTGCCAGACTCCGGGTTCGAAATATGCTTCAACGTTCTTTTTGGAAGCAAAAAAGCAATATGATTTCTAAATGCTTGAATGCTGTCGAAGGCCGAATCGCCCTCCTGCCAAAAGAATGCCTTTTGGAGGCCGCCTGTATTGTAGCAATGTCTTAAAGACCTCACCAAAGCCACGACATCTTCACCATTTAAAGTTCGGTGGCTAAAATGCTTTAATCTGGTTAAATCTATATTACCGGCGTGTTGAACAAAATCAAACGGACTGTTGTCCATTAAGGACATTAAATTCAAACTGCTCTTGATAATTTGCGCGCGCTTTCCCCAAGCCATTGTTGCAGTAAAAAATCCACTAATTTCAATATCTTCTCGCTTTGTAAATCGGTGAGGAACAGAAATAGGGTCCTCGTGAATAAAATCCAAAACATTATAAACAGAGACTAACTCATCCAATAATGCCTTCATCGAAACTACACCTGAAAAAGAAGTCCATCGCGCATGGCCATTTGTTTATCGGCCAAACTTGCCAAATCGTGATTGTGTGTAATTATCAAAATACTCTGGTTAAACTCATCCTTTAACCTTCTTAATAAGGCGTGCATTTCTTTTGCATTAGCGGAGTCTAAATTTCCACTTGGTTCATCTGCAAATAGCACTTCAGGATTGTTTATTAATGCCCTGGCCACACTAACCCTTTGTTGTTCGCCACCGGAAAGTTCGGAAGGCAGGTGACTGGATCTGTTAGACAACCCAAAAAAATCCAACCATTTATTGGCCCTTTCCAAATATGAATGCGCCGGCTCTCCTGCAATAATAGCCGGCATGCAAATATTCTCAAGTGCAGTGAATTCCGGAAGCAAGTAATGAAATTGAAACACTATTCCTATGTGCTGATTCCTAAACTTGGCTAACTCATTGTCTTTTAAATCCAATGGACTTTTCCCATTCCAAAAAATTTCGCCTGAATCTGGCTTGCTCAAAGTAGCTAAAATTTGCATGAGCGTGGTTTTCCCTGCACCGGAAGCCCCTACAATAGAAACCATAGTTGCAGGTTCTATACAAAAATCAACACCCTTCAAAACTTGAAGACGTCCGAATGACTTCGTAATTTGCTTGGCTTCAATTTTTCCCATTCCCTAACCTCTTCAATTGTTTTCTTGCGTAATTATAGTCAAGAAAATAAGTCAATCGAAAAGAGATATTATGGGCTTGGGGCAATTGTAACAACCTTTGAAAATTTTGTTCAACACCAGCCGCCACATCGTCGTCTAGGCTTAACAACGCATTTCGGTACAGTACCACCAACTCGCTGGCAGGAGCAAACCACCATGAAAACTTAAGATCGAAATTCCAATTATTAAAGTTAAGATTTGATGCATAATTGCCCCTAATTTCATCAAGACCTCCTGAACTATTTAAATATAAAAAATCACGGTATTTTATGGTATTCCAGACATATCTTAAGTTCATACTTAAACTCATTACCGGATTAAATATATAACTTCCATTAAATGTTATAACTGTATTTTGTGTATATCGTCTTCCAAATATAACGGAATCGCCAACTGCCCCTGCCCATCCTATGTCGCGGTTAATCCATTGATGATCCAATCTGAATATGCCGCTAAGTTTATCGTTAAAGCGGTATCGAGGACTAAACAGAATTTGATACATCCTGTAGTCTTCACTGTTATACCAATTGGCCTGAGTAAAACGAACATCTAACGCAAATGGGTTTCGGTAATCGGTGGAAATCCAAATTTGTTGACGGCCTCTTGCCGGTACTGCGAAATACGATGGGAAGTTTCTTGGCTCAAAATAATCATGACTTGTAACCGGATGAACTTCGGCATTGGCGCCGAAAGCGAAGAAATTGCGAGTTAGAAAAAACCATTCAGTTGCCAACAGTATTCTGGAATAGGCCCTTGGCGAATACAATTCCTGATGGTCGGCATAAAATGTAAACCGATAAGAATTAAACCAACCTTTAGGTTCAAAAATGCGATAAGTTGCTTTTGCGCTGTGCTCCAATAAATTTGCACGCGGCTGAAAACCCATATCATTAATGTTGTAGTTTTTTGACAACATCAGTTGATTCAAACTAAACTGAAATTTTCCTTTTATTCTTCTAAGGCTATTGTTTAGTTTAAAACCAAAGTCGTTATCGTTTTCTCTATAAATTCTTGAAACCACCGACTCTTGGTAGAATGACCAACTATTTGATTTATTTGTTAAGGAACTTATTAAGCCGCTTACATTGGCATCGTGAGCAGAGCCTGAACGAAGTGTATTGGTATTTATAAACGAAACACTGCTATTTTGGTTAAACCTTTGATCGAGAACAATGATGTTATAATTTGTTAAAGGCTCTATTAAAACGCGCTCTACATTTCCTTCTCCATCTGAATACTCTTGGTAATTATTGTCTGTAACAGCATTAAAAAAACCAACTCCTAAATTTCTGGAATTTCTTCCACTAATTTTTGTTGCATTTATTAGTCTTGTGTATTCAGGTAAAGAGGGTGATAAAGATGTGTCGCTTGAATTGGCGTTGGTAACATTTTTTGGTGTGCCCCCTATACGCCTTGAGTAAAACAAATTGCCTTTGTTAAACAGATCTACCCCTTCATTAAAAAATGGTCGGTTTTCTTCAAACTGAAGCTCAAATGGGGTTAAATTAAGTTGCTGGTTATCGAATGCCACTTGGCCAAAGTCGGGAACCAATGTTGCATCGAGCGTAAAGCTTTCGCTAATTCCGTACTTTACATCCATACCCAGATTGTAGCTTACATCTGTTTGGTTTTCATAAACATTAGCGTAAGAAGAAGCGTAAGGTAAAAAACTCAAACGCACCGGAGGTTTAATGCCATTCATTCCGGACATTAATCCACAAAACTGTTCCGGATTGCCAAAACTTCTGTCTATAAAATTCCAGCTGTACTCTTCCCGACTGCGCCTTATGTAACGAACCATGTTAAGACCCCAAATACCATTGCCTTCTTTGGAATACCGTAAACTTTGATAGGGAATGGCCATTTCTACCGTCCAACCGAAGCTGTCTATATTAACTGCGCTGAACCAAACGGTGTTCCATCCGAAATCGTTGCCATCAACCGTTGTTCGGCTGTCGGCTTGAACGCCAGCTGCTGTAACCCAAAAGTTAAAATCCGAAATTCCGTCGTTGAATGGATTGATGGATATGCCAAAATAATCGTTGTTTTTGGTGTATACATCTCTGGGACTAAGTTCTGTAAGAATAGAGTCGGGATGGGCATCAAACAATCTGGCGCTTATGTAGATATAATCATCATCAAAAACCAGCTTCACTTCGCTTTTTAAATTGCCCCTTTCTTTTTGGCCGTTACCGGGATTGAGCATAACAAAATCTTTTGCCAATGGGGCTGTTTGCCAAGCTAAATCGCTTAATATGCCGTCGATTGTTGGTGCAATTGCACATCTCTGCATAATAACCTCTTTGCGCTCAATTTGCGCAAATCCTGTTATTGCAGATAAAAAACATACTAAACGAACAAAATGTCGCAAAAACATAAGGACGCGAATGTAAAGCGCTTTTTTTTCGTTTAATCTTTCACTTAACGAATGACCAATATTTGGGCACCATTGCGCATTTTCAAAAATTTGCTATTCTTAAGTCGTTCTGCGCTTGCTTCATCGTAGAAGTAAATAATGCTGTTCTTGCTCAGCGTCAATTTAATACCCTCTTTTAGCCAAAACTGTCCTTGTATGTACAAAACCGCATTTTTCTTCAGCTTTATATTTTGATGAACCAGTATTTTAGCAGACTTCCAATAAACAGAATCGCGAATTTGAATTTTGGTTCTACCCCTGGTTTTGATAACCAATTCACCTAAAGCAGTTAGAGCCAAAGCCCTATGCATTCTGGCTATTTGCATGGGCGAGAAATAAGCCGCTTTGGAAGGCGACTTAATGTTGTTGCCTGACATTATGTTGTTGGTGTATTCATTAAACGGTTTGGTGTAATAGCAGCAATCACAAGCCGCGGGCGGATTTTCGCACCATACTTGTTTTTGGTTACCAAAAACATCTGCCAAATAGTCTGGTAAGTTGGGGTTGCAACTTTCGGTTCCAATACTTCTATCGTAAATGTGATTTAAACCGAATAAATGGTTGATTTCGTGTACCCAATGCTGGGCATACTCCTCTTCGTAGCCCGTAAAATACAGATTATCGACCAACTTGGTTTGCACCGTAAATGCATGGCTTCCAGAAGGCATTCGACCTAAATGGGAAGCCCAACCCAAAGCACCCGGATAATCAAACTCATTCAAAAACACTACAATCTGGCCATTTAATTCAGGATAGCTTTCCACGGCCGCTTTATATAAGGTTATCATCGACTTGTTTTCAAACAAATCGGGTCTTTTTAAAAAGCGAATGTGGGTTAAACGCATTCTTATTTTGGTGTCTTTTACAAATCGACGCCCCTCCATATGGTCTATTGGCTTTGCGTTCTTAGCGTAATACCGGTTCATTAAAAAAACAGAGCGCTGGATATTGGATAACGTTTGGTCGTTATTCGGCAAGCCTCTGGTTTTAACGCTGTCTTGAATCACAACAAATGAAATGGGTACATTCAGGGTAATATTTGAGATATCGGTAAATGGAAAATAACTTTCTTTTAAATTCCAATCGATGGTATCAATTTGTTGGGCTTTTAAAAAAAACACTCCAAAAAGAAGAACATAAAAATGGGTATTAAAGTAAAAGCCTGGTTTTACTGCTTTCTTCATTGTAAAGTATGGGCATTTTTCATCCCTTTCATTTATTCGAATTCTATTTACCCCCCCCACTTGCAGTTCAAAGCTAAATCAAAATTGCGCTGAATGGCTTTTGTGTTAAACATGCGGATAAATGGTTTAAACTTGAATTTTCCAAAAGGCAGGAAATTATGAGGACCATCATCTTAAGCCTTGCACAATGCCTAGCGCTTTCTTTTCGAATTGGCAGCAGGGCACAGAATTGACTAATAGAAGTTTTTACTGAGCAAAATGAAACGTTTTTTCTGTTTGTAAACAACGTTCAACAAAATCAAGAGGCCCGATCGAATGTAATCGCATAAAGCTTGTATCCCGGGCCTTATCAACTACGCGCCGTGTTTGATGACCCGAAGAAGGCCCAAATCAGCCAGACACTCTATACTACCCAAACAAGCGGGAAAATGGTTTATCAAATTCGATTGTCGAGAAAGGGCGGGTATGTTTTTAAGCAATTCTCGGTATACGAAGAGGAAACAAGCGGTGCGCTTAGCAACACAGCCTTTGACAAATCTGTTGTGCCGTTAGTTTACGATTATGTTGAAGAATCCTATCCCCCTGATTTGCAAAAGCCGTTTAAGCTTTGGGATGTTTAAAAGCCATGCATACCGCCCATTTCCTAATGGCTAAAGATGCCATTGCAAAACAAAGCTTTGAATCCGACAAACTCGCTACCGCGTGTCAAATAGCGGGTTCCAATTGCCTTTCGGCCGCTCAGGTAAAAGAAATAATGGGGCTTTTTGCCTTCGAAAGTTCTAAACTTGAATTTGCCAAACTTGCCTATTTGAAAGTTGTAGATATGAATAACTGCTTTTTAATTTATAAAGCTTTTTCCTTTTCTTCGAGTGTAGAAGAATTAGAGGCTTTTATAAAGGAATCTTCCGGAAATTAATGGCAAGATTTGGCCTCAGAAACCGGTAGTAAGGCTTCTGCTTTGGGACTTAAATAGGGTATACCAAGACCCAAGCCTCTTATAACAAATATCAAACCCATAATGACCACAAAAGCGGGTATTGCCCGTCTTATTCTCGTTAAATACTCTGATTTTAAGAGGCCTTTTGCCCAAACTATGGCTAATAGAGCAGGAGAATTTGCCAAACCGAACAACATCATAAACAAAGCCCCATGTAAAGGATTGGCACTGGCCATGCTTCCTAATACAGCCATGTATACCAAACCACAAGGCAATGCACCATTTAGAATTCCAAAAATATACAGGGCGAATGTTCCCTCTTTCCTCAGGTATTTAAACATAAATGATCGAAGAACGTTGGTGGTTTTTATAATGTAACGACTCAGTTTAAATCCATGAAATTGGTTTGATGAAAAAATGACACTTAAAACCATAATGGTTCCAACCAATATGCTGATCCATTGATGCAAACCTACCAGCGACAGTCCTTTGCCAAAGGTTCCAAATAAAAGGCCGATGAAAGCATAGGTTGTTATTCGACCGAAACTGTAAACAAGCCCGCCTGAAATTCGATTAAAGCCGTTTTTGTTGTTGAACGGTAGAGCGAGGGCAATAGGACCACACATGCCCACACAATGCAAACTGCCTAAAAACCCCAAACTAAGTGGCAACCACCAGTTCATGCTTTACAAATAAACATTGAGTTCAAAATAAAGGCCCATTTCACCCGGAATATCCACACTTACAGTCCATTTACCCCCGGCAATATTCTGTTGATTTACGATTTGGACATGTTGTCCGGGTTTAATTTTTTGTGTGAAATCGAGTTTCTTTAGTCTTGGGTTGTAGAATCGTATTTCGCCTTCACCAATTTGATTGGCAGGAACCGTTTCAGGCAAAATGACCAGCCATTGTTCGTTCTCTTTTTTTACCTGGATGGAGCCCAGAACGGCGGCTTTTTCTTTTCTTAATTGGGTTTCCTGATACGATACTTCGGTATTGTAATAATCTTCGGTTACCAAATCGATGTTTTGCTGCATGCTTTTGTAAACCATAGTGCCAATTAGAACACCAAACAGAGTTAAAACCAGCACTATGGCATGTCCCCAATTAAACTTCATTGCCTATTTTTTTGGACCGTTGAAAGACGACTTGAAAGATTCGATTAGTTCTCCATTTGCAAAAACACCAAATTTTATGTTGGTATTTGGGCCGTCCAATCTTGATTTTGGCAAGTAAAGGAAGAAACTGCCTTGTGCAAAATCGCTGATATCGGCATTCAAATCCGGATTGCCCACAAACTCTACCCGACCATTCTCTGGTTCAATTAATCGAATTTCGAGTTCGATAGGCTTAACACTCTTGTTTATAATTTTAAAATTATACAAGTTGCTGTACTCACCGCCTTCCCTCACCTGGTACAAAATGCCCGGGGCACGTAATATGGTGGCTTCAAGCATTTCGCGGCTTCGGAGTAAAAAGCCCATTACCCCTAATAGCAAAACCAAAACAGCTGAATACGCTATAACCCTTGGTGTAAATTTAAACAGTTGTTTATCGCGAATCATGGCTTCGGAAGCGTATTTGATCAAGCCCTTGGGCTGATTTGTCTTCACCATTATGCTGTCGCAAACATCGATACAAGCCGCACAATTTATACATTCCAATTGCGTGCCATTTCTAATGTCGATACCTGTTGGACAAACATCTACACATTGTCCACAATCTATACAAGCCCCTTTACCGGCGTCTACCCGGTTTTCGTTCTTTTTAAATTTGGAGCGTTTTTCGCCACGAACATAATCGTATGCAATTACGACCGAATTTCTATCGAGCAAAGCCCCTTGTAAACGGCCATAAGGGCAAACTATTAAACAAACTTGTTCGCGAAACCAGGCAAAAATGAAGAAAAACACAGCGGTAAAAATCATTATACCGCCTAAACCAGCCAGATGGTTTTTGGGGTCGTCGGTTACCATTTCGAGCCAAGGCCTGCTTCCCATTAAATACATTAGGAACGTATTGGCGATGGCAAAAGAAATGATAAAAAAGAGGCCGTTTTTAAGCAATCGCTTTCTTATTTTTTCGGCATTCCACGGCATTTTTGCCAGCTTTAGTTGTTGCCCACGGTCGCCATCGATCCAGTATTCGATTTTGCGAAAAATATGCTCCATAAAAATGGTTTGCGGGCATATCCATCCGCAAAAGATTCTGCCATATATAACCGTGAAGAGGATTACAAAAACCACCCCACTCAGCATGGCTAGAACCAGCAAATGAAAATCCTGAGGCCAGAACACATTGCCAAAAACCACAAAGCGCCGCTCGAGAACATTGAGCATTAACAGTGGTTGTCCACCAATATGAATCCAAGGCGCAATAAACAGAAAGGCTGTTAAAACATAGGCCACAACGGACCGCCATTTCATGTAAACACCCGGAGACTTTTTGGGATAAATAAAGTTTCTTTTGCCGTCGGCGTTAATTGTCGCAATGTTGTCGCGAAATGACTCATCTCGGTAAAAGTCTAAATCGTCTTCTGTAGCGAGATGCGTCTTATTGGTATCCATTTTACTGTCTTTTAGGCTTAACGCCTCATTTTTTAATTGATAGCCACTTCCTCACCTTCCACGGCTGTTGTTGTGGTATCGGCTTGCTTTTCTGATGCCTCCGCCCCTGCTTCTTGCCAAATTTCGCCTTCAGCGGCTTTAGGATTGGCGGGGCTGCTTCCTTTCAGGCTTAGGATGTAGCTGGCCACTTCTTGCATTTGCGAAGGGTTTAGTTGGTCTTTCCATGAAATCATGCCCTTAGCCGGAACGCCGTATTTAATTACTTTAAATACGTTGTTTATGCCTCCCCCATGAATCCAATATTCATCTGTAAGGTTAGGGCCAACCAATCCGCCTCCATCGGCCGCATGGCATGCCACGCAGTTGGTTTCAAAAATCTTTTTCCCTGCCGCAATTCGGCCCTCCTCGCTCAATAAAACCACTGTTGATTCGTCGATTAGGTTGCTGGCTGTTTTCAAATAGTTTTCGACCGATGTTTTGGCACTGGCCATTTCGTTTTGGAACTCTTGATCGGAACCCGGTCCGCCGGCGATGTGAAAGCGAATCATATACACCACGGCAAATATGATGGTGAAGTAGAAACCCCATAACCACCAAGGCGGTAAACGGTTATCGAGTTCGTGAATGCCATCGTAGTCGTGGTCGAGCAGAATATCGGCTTCCTTTTCTATGGGCGTTGCCTTGGTTAGGGCTTGCCAAATGGTTTCATTTTGAGGTGCTGAGGCTGAGAGTGTGGCTTCTGCCGCTGCTTCCGTTTTTGGCTTCATGGCATCGCGAAGTGCATTTAAAGCGGTGTTTACGGTATACAGGGCTAATGCCAAAAACAACAAGGCAATAACAAAACCAAGCTTGTAAGGGTCTTGGAAGAAATCTACCAATTCGCGTCCATCTTCGGCACGTAAAAACGAGGTAGAAATAAGCAATACAAAGAGGGTTAATGGGCGTTTCATATTTCTCGACGGGTTTGGTCGTTATCTAAGTCTAAAGGCAATTCGCTCATACGGTTAACATACTTCTTATCGGCTTTTATTACATAAAGTCCCAATAGCACGAAGAAGGTGAAGAAAATGATTAGGGAGATAAGTGGGAATATTTCAATTCCCACAATGTTCTCCATGCTGTGTTTTATAAATTTTAACATAACTAGTTCGAGCTTGCGGTTTGGGTGATGTTGCTCTTCTTGATATCGGTGCCCAATCTTTGCAAATAGGCTATTAGGGCCACAATTTCTTCGTTGGCCTTTACCTCTATATTGGGGTCTTTATTGAGTTCAAGTGCGATGGCCTCCGCCTGGGTATTGAGCTCGGTTTCCCAGTTGGCTATGTACTCGTCTGTATAGGGTACACCAAGGGTTTTCATGGCTTTAAGCTTCTTCTGAGTTAAAGATGTATTTAAAGCGGCATCGTTTTTAGAGGTGGTGAACAACCAAGGGTAACGGGGCATAATAGATCCCGGACTCATGGTTACGGGTTCCCACATATGGTTATAATGCCAGCTGTGGGGATACTTTCCACCCAAGCGGTGTAAGTCTGGACCCGTTCTTTTAGAGCCCCATAAAAATGGGTGGTCGTAAACAAACTCTCCAGCCATGCTGTATTGCTGGTTAACCGGATCGTAGCGCACCACTTCTGAGCGGAATGGACGTACCATTTGGCTGTGGCATGCGTTGCAACCTTCGCGTATGTAGATATCGCGGCCTTCCAATTCCAGAACCGTATAGGGTTTTACGCTTTCTATGGTAGGTATGTTGCTTTTAATCATGGCGGTGGGCACAAACTCTATGATGCCCCCAATTAATATGACCACCAAACTCCAAACCGTGAGTTGAATGGGGTTTCTTTCAATCCAACGGTGCCAGTGTTCGCTGCCGTGGGCTTTGTAAACCTTCTCTAAAGCCGGGGCTTCGGCTGCCTCGTTTGACAACAATTTGCCGCTGCTTACAGTCTGTATTACATTAACAATTAACAATATCATACCGGTTATGTAAAGCAATCCGCCCAAGGCACGAAGCGCGTACATGGGTATAATTTGAGTGACCGTTTCTAAGAAGTTGCCATAAACCAAGGTGCCATCGGGGTTGAAATCTTTCCACATTAAGCTTTGGGTAAAGCCCGCTACGTACATAGGCAAGGCCCAGAAAAGGATGCCCATGGTTCCGATCCAGAAGTGGGCGCTTGCCAATTTTTGAGAAAAGAGGCTGGTTTGGTACATTCTGGGCAGAAGCCAATAAATCATGCCAAATATTAAGAAGCCGTTCCAGCCCAGAGTTCCTATGTGCACGTGGGCGGGAATCCAATCGGTGAAGTGGGCAATGGCATTCACATTTTTAAGAGAAAGCATGGGGCCTTCGAAGGTGCTCATGCCATAAGCGGTGATGGCCACCACGTAGAATTTAAGTACCGCACTTTCGCGCACTCTGTCCCACGCCCCTCTAAGGGTTAGCAGGCCATTAATCATACCGCCCCATGATGGCGCAATTAGCATTACACTAAATACGGTACCCAAACTTTGGGCCCAATCGGGTAATGAGGAGTACAGCAAATGGTGAGGACCCGCCCAGATGTAGATAAAAATGAGCGCCCAGAAGTGTACAATAGAAAGACGGTATGAGTATACCGGCCTGTTAGCGGCCTTAGGTACAAAGTAGTACATTAAACCCAATATGGGTGTGGTGAGGAAGAATGCCACCGCGTTGTGCCCATACCACCATTGTATAAGGGCATCTTGAACCCCGGCAAAAATGGAGTAGCTTTTCATAGGGCCCACCGGAATTTCCAAGTTGTTTACTATGTGTAAAACAGCCACCGTAACAAACGTGGCTATGTAGAACCATATGGCCACATACAGGTGCCTTTCGCGACGCTTTAGAATGGTCCAAATCATGTTGACGCCAAAAACCACCCAAATAAGGGCGATGGCGATATCGATTGGCCATTCTAATTCGGCGTATTCTTTTGAGGAGGTATAGCCAAGGGGCAGGCTAATGGCCGCCGAAACAATAATGGCCTGCCAGCCCCAGAAATGCAAACCCCCTAAAAAATCGCTGGCCATTCGCGTTTTCAACAAACGCTGAAGCGAATAGTAAATACCCGCAAACATGGCGTTGCCTACAAATGCAAAGATTACCGCATTGGTGTGCAGGGCTCTTAAACGGCCGAAAGTGAGCCATGATAAATTTAAATTAAGAGCCGGGAATACCAGCTCCAGAGCCACATACAGGCCTACTAAAAAGCCAATGATGCCCCAAAAAATAGCCGCAACCATAAAGTTGCGCACAATTTTGTTGTCGTAGTAGAACTTCTCCATTTGCATAAGATGGACTTTATTTATCGGTTTGGTTTGGTTTCTCTGCTGTAAGCTCGTCGTCGCCCAACATTCGCACTGAGGGCGAAAGCGGATCGTCGTATTGGCCATCGCGAACGCTCCATAAAAAAGCTGCCAAAAACCCTAAGGCAACTATTAAGCTCACTGTAATTAATACGTAGATGGCGCTCATGATGGGCATTTCGGATTGAAGGCAAATCTATTTGAGCACTATTTCGGGGTGAATGACGAAGGTCAGTCTATAAAATGATTTAAATCAGGATTTGGCTTGTTTCGCCTCAACACCCAACAGAATATACCGGCCATTAGGAGGGCCAAAAAGCTTCTTCCATTTTCTTTACATGAGAAGTTGTTTGGGCAAAGGGCTTGCTTGGGTTTTGATGTAAGTTTAAGCGCTGATGACAGAGTAAAGGCTTTTCCTCAAAAGTGTATAAGAGATTTACTAAAAACTATAGTATAAGGTTAATGTAAAATAAAACCTTGCATAAGGTAGACCAAATAAACCAAAAAAGGCAAGCCACCGCTTGCCTTCTGCATTTAGAGGGTACGCACCACCCGCCACTGACTTTGGGCGTTGCTGCTGTATAGTATGCGCAGGCCATTGGGATTGGGTTTGTAATCGCAATGAATAAAACCTGCATACCGGGCAATGCGGGTATAGTGGGTTTGGGCGATAATCAATTCCTGCAAGCGGTCGAGGTTTTGAGCGGTCCAGTCAATGGCGCCAAGGCCTTTAAAACAATGTTCGCTTTGGCCGTTTCGGCCGTGACGCAGTTCCCAGGCGGGGTTTCGGTAGCCGCTGCGCTGAGAGGCGGTAATGGGGCTGCCAAAGACCTGGCGAACGCCGCTCATGGGGATGATGTGGTGCACCATGAGCTTTTGGGCCACTTCGTGTGGAATGGGGTCGTTGGTGATGCAGAGTTCTTTAAAGGTGAAATAGAGTTTCATGCTTATTGGGTATTTGTTGCATAAAAAAGCCGGATGCTTTTGGGCACCCGGCTCTGTTTGGGCTTTGGGTTAAACAGCTATGGCGTATTCGTTGGGATTGTTGCTTTCGGCCGTTGGCGTTCCAACCATCCCTGCCGATGCCGGGCTGCCTGGCTCTTCTTGCTTTTTCGCGGCTTTGTTAATGCGCATGCTGCGGATGTCTGTATAAGTCTGGCCGAAGTCCGGCCAATCGTAAGACAGAATGTTTACACGTGCATCTATTTGTGTTTTAAGCAGTGTTAGCAGGCTACGCTCTTGTTGGTCGATGTTTTGCAACAGCATTTTGCGCTCGCCTATTCGTAAGCTGGGCAGAAACAAGCGCTGGGCAAAGCTGTTGTAATGCATTCTGGCTTGCTCATAAATTTTTTTACTACCCTCCTGGGCCTCCAGTTCAGCACGGTGGTTTTCGGCGGCATCTATAACAACGGTGGCTTTGTTAAAGCTGTCAGCCAATGACAATCTAAGCAAGGCGCCTCCGCTCAAAGCAACGTCTTTGTTTAATTCGCCCTTTTCATTAAACAACAGTTGGGCATTAAAGGCTTTTAAAATTTGGGCCAAGCTGTTTATATGCCTGTTAAACTGCTCGCGCTCTTCATTGCGAATGGGGCTGTACCTGCCTTTAAGTTTTTCGCTTTGCGCCAGGAGGCCACTCAGTTCATTGCGTTGGTCGAGGTAGCTGCTGATTTGGGTGTTTATTAAATCGTTGCTTTCCCAAACGCTGCGGTTGTTGTTAAAGTGCAGCTCCAAACGGTGGAACATTAGGTTAAGGTTTCTACTACGGTCGTTCATGATGCTTTTGTTTTTTTTGTAGGTTAAACATGTTGTTTGTCATTCGGCCTTTTGACGTGACAAAGCACCAAAGTCTCGCTGAATTTGTTCTCGCGATTTTCGCGAAAAAAAGAATTTATTTTTCGCGATTTTCGCGAAAAAAAATTGAAACCCGCGCCAACACTGGGTTTTAAAAGGAGGGTATTTGGGTAAAAAAGGCTTGAAATGATAAAAAAAATGCTGCTGGCCTTTAAAAAAGGCATTATGTAGCATAAAAAAACGGCTTAAAAGCCGCCTGTTAATTGGTTGGAGAGGGGTGATACTGGATTAATTTTTTAAATGAGGTGAGCTACCCCACAGCCAGTGCATATGCCATTGTTGGTTAAAGGTATTAATGAGTTCGGGTTTGGTAGAATGGAAATAATGTACCCCCATTATGCTGCTGAGAAACACTTGCTGGTTGCCGAATTCTATTAATGCGCCATTGTTCATGTGCATGGCGTTGCAGATTTGTAAAGACAAAGAACCGCCTTTGGCTTTAAAAGTAAATTGACCCCATTCTATTTGCTGGTCTTCCAATATTTTAAAATAGCGTTTTAACACAGCTTCTTGCTGAGGCCAAAGCAATTCGTTTTTAAGGTCTAGTTGAAGCTGATCGCTTTGGGCTTGAAAGGCATACGAATACCAAATTTCTTCAGAAGGAACATTGAGGTAGAGTTGCCAAAGGTCTTGGGCCAGGGTGTTGGTTTCGTCGTCGAGTGTTTCGGGATTTGACTGACCGGTCCATTGGTTGAATTTGTACTGTAAGGTGGCCGGATTGGAGAAGAAGTAAAAAAGGGGCAAATCGCGGGCTACATATCGAAAGCGGAAGTTGTTGGCTTTTTTGGCGGTATTAAATAGTTTGATAATGTTGCGCAGGTAGTTTTTAAATGACGTTTGATTGTCAAAACTTTGAAGCTGAACCACACTTAAATTATGGTTGGGAATAAGCTCGGCTACATACAGTGCGGCTTCGGGCAATTTAGCGCATATGGTGAGCAGTTCATCCAGCTGAAGAGCGCTTTCACCTTTAATTCTGCGGTAAACGTTGCTATCGCTTAATTTAAGGTGGGTAGAAAGCCATTTTGGAAGGCTATCGCCTGGAGGCAATTGACGTTCTAACATGGCAAAGAAGCCTTTGTGGTCGAATTCCGACATGTGTTAAGAAATTGTTGTGGGAAATTATACATAATATGAATACTTACAAAATGGTAAATAAAAATACCATTCACACAAAAATGGGGGTTTTATGACTCGTGCTCAATGGCGCAGAATTCAATGGTATTCTCGGCTATTCTTGTCAGGCTGCATAAAATTTACCATCCTGCCATTTTGCGGGATGGCTGATAATGTATTCCGAAAGGCTTTGATGAGATTGTTCGTTTCGGATGATGTGTTTGAAACAATGGCGTTGCCATCCCAAATTTTTCACGCCACCGATATATTCGTTGGTGGTCATTGTTTTGAACCATTGCACAACCCGATGTTGGGGCGAACCTACGTGTTCGCCCTCTATTGGGTTCGTATTCACTGCCCCTACGTGTTCGCCCTCTATTGGGTTCGTATTCACGTTGTCCGTATTAGGGCAGACACGCAGGTCTGCCCCTACGGGCGTTCCAATATTTTCGATGATGCAATGGAAAATGATTGGGCATTACCACCATTTCGTGGCAATGGATATCGGGAAATTTATCTTCCAATTCATCGTACCATTTTTCAACC
>CAMCXO010000049.1 GCA_945883565.1 Chryseobacterium gleum | reverse complement strand
ATCGACGGGGGGGTTTGGCACCTCGATGTCGGCTCGTCACATCCTGGGGCTGGAGAAGGTCCCAAGGGTTGGGCTGTTCGCCCATTAAAGTGGCACGCGAGCTGGGTTCAGAACGTCGCGAGACAGTTCGGTCTCTATCTATTGTGGGCGTTAGAAATTTGAGGAGGGCTGACCTTAGTACGAGAGGACCGGGTCGGACGCACCTCTAGTGCACCTGTTGTGGCGCCAGCTGCATCGCAGGGTAGCTATGTGCGGTCGTGATAAGCACTGAAAGCATATAAGTGCGAAACACGCTCCAAGATGAGATTTCTTTTAAGGGTCGTTCGAGACTAGGACGTCGATAGGCTGCAGGTGTAAAGGCAGTAATGTCATAGCCGAGCAGTACTAATTACCCGTAAGCTTTCTGGTCCAAGAGCAACTTTCTTTATCTACTCCAGTATTTCATTATTATTTAAAATAAGGTGACTATGGCAACGGGGCCCACCTCTTCCCATTCCGAACAGAGAAGTTAAGCCCGTTAGCGCAGATGGTACTGGGGTAACACCTGGGAGAGTATGTCGTCGCCACCTTCAAAACCCCTTAGGATTCGTCTTTTGGGGTTTTTTTTGTTTTAGTTCAACCGCTAACTTGTATTTTTTCACTTTCAGCTATCTTCGTAGTTTAAATATTCACAAATGAATAACCTACTTAAAGGTAAAAAAGGTATTATTTTCGGTGCGCTCGACGAAAATTCGATTGCTTGGAAAGTGGCTGAAAGGGTTCATGAGCAAGGTGGTAGTTTTGTTCTAACAAATGCTCCAATTGCCTTGAGAATGGGTACCATCAATCAATTGGCTGAAAAAACAAATGCGCCAATAATGGCTGCAGATGCAACCAGCGAAACAGATCTTCTAGATCTGTTTTCAAAAACCATCGAATATTTCGGATCAGGGATTGATTTCGTTTTGCATTCAATAGGTATGAGTGTAAATGTTCGAAAAGGCAAGCACTACACAGATTTAAATTACGAATGGCTCTCCAAAGGCTGGGACGTTTCGGCAGCTTCTTTTCATAAGGTATTGCAAACGGCATGGAAACTTGATGCCCTCAATGAATGGGGCAGTGTCTTAGCCCTCTCTTATATTGCGGCTCAAAGGACTTTCCCAGATTATTCAGATATGGCTGATAATAAAGCGTATCTGGAATCCATTGCAAGAAGCTTTGGTTATCATTATGGGGTTAGAAAAAAAGTTAGAGTAAATACCATATCTCAATCGCCTACAAGAACAACGGCAGGTAGTGGGGTGAAAGGATTCGATGGTTTCATAGACTATGCGGAAAGGATGTCACCTCTAGGAAATGCAACCGCTGACGATTGTGCTCTGTATTGTGTTAGTCTCTTTAGCGATTTGTCGAGGCGTGTTACTATGCAAAACCTTTACCATGATGGGGGTTTTAGTAATATTGGCATTAGCGATGCAGTAATGGAGATCTTTCAAAGCCAGAAACCATAAAGAAGGGCTTTATTCCCTTTTTACAATGACTCTAGCGCTTGTTGCATCGGTAGAAATTGATTTGTTTCTTAGTCAGGGCGATAAGTTGATTTTGATAGATGTGCGCTCACCTTCGGAATTCGAAAAAGGTCATATCAAGGATGCTGTTAATCTGCCATTGTTTTCAGATGAAGAACGCGCAGCAGTTGGGTTGATCTATAAACAACAAGGTGCTAGCTGTGCTTTTAATACAGGTCTTGAGATTGTCGGGCCAAAACTTTCAAATTTTGTTTCAGAAGCTCAGTCTTATGCTCCAAATCAAAAAGTGGCTGTTTATTGTTGGCGAGGTGGTTTGCGTTCTCAAAGCATGGGCACACTGTTGCAAGCAGCAGGTTTTAAAGTTACGCTGCTAAAGGGAGGTTATAAGGCTTATCGGCAACTATTAGGAACTTTCCTAAACAAGCCTCTGCCAATTCAAATTTTAACGGGGCCAACAGGGAGTGGTAAAACAGAGGTGCTTAACGCCCTTCAAAGTTTAGGTCATCAAGTGGTTGATTTAGAAAATTTGGCAAATCACAGAGGGTCGGCTTTTGGTGGAATGGAATCTCTTTCCCAACCATCTACTGAAACATTTCAAAATGCTATTTTCGAGAAGATTTGGCAATTTGATCGAAATAAGCCAATATGGATAGAAGACGAATCCATTAGTCTTGGAAGTTGTTATCTGCCCAACGAACTTTTCAATCAAATGAAAAGTGCGTTTAGATGGGAATTTAAGATTCCTCACAATAAACGGCTTAGAAACATAATAAATGATTATGGAGATATCCCGGAAGACCAATTAATAAATTCTGTTAAGCGAATAGAGCGTCGCATGGGACCTGAAAAGGCAAGATTGACAATAGAGCATATAAAGAATAACGAGAAAGTACAAGCTGCTGAACTACTATTGGGGTATTATGATAAGGCCTATTCCAACAGCCGGAAAAGAGGGAATGGTGAAATTTTGGAAATCTATGACTCTGGCAATGACGCTCATCAGATTGCATTACAATTAATCAAACTTCATGATGAAAACGCAAGACTTTAAACTAACACAATACAGTCATGGAGCCGGTTGCGGATGCAAAATCGCACCAGATGTTTTGGAACTAATTTTAGGAAACTCAACCCAAAGAGGAATTCAATTTGAAAGCCTTCTTGTAGGCAATTCCACCAATGATGATGCTGCGGTAATGGCTATCGATGATGAGAATTGTTTGATTAGCACAACAGATTTTTTTACACCTATTGTAGACGATGCCCTTCTTTTTGGTCAAATTGCCGGAGTAAATGCCATAAGCGATGTTTATGCTATGGGGGGCAAACCGCTCATGGCTATTGCCATTTTAGGCTGGCCTGTTAACCAGCTTCCAAATGAATTAGCAGGTTTAGTGGTTGAAGGTGGACGATTAGCCTGTGCTAGAGCAGGTATTCCATTGGCAGGAGGTCATAGTATAGATTTGCCAGAGCCTATATTTGGATTGGCCGTGACAGGAACGGTTCTCAAAAACCATATCAAGTACAACTCTTCCGCTAAACCGGGTGACTGGTTGTACTTGACCAAACCCTTGGGGATTGGTTTAATTAGTACTGCGCAAAAAAAGAATTTGGCTAAATCAGATGATATGGACTTAGCCATAAATTCAATGTTAGAGCTGAATGATTTGGGTTATTCGTTGGCTAGATTGGATTACGTTAACGCCATGACGGATGTAACTGGATTTGGGCTCGCTGGTCACTTGCTTGAAATGTGCAGATCCAATAATCTAAAGGCACTTTTAAGCTTTGATAAAATCCCGGTTTTTCCATTTGTTGATCGATACATTGAGCTAGAATGTCAGCCTGGAGGTACCAATCGGAACTTGAAGGCGTATGGCCAATACCTAATGAGTGCAAACAATTCACAAAAAATGGTTTTGGCAGATCCTCAAACAAGTGGTGGTTTATTAGTGGCTGTTGCCAATGAAAAACGGAAAGTTTTTGAAGATTGGCTTGCAAGCAACAATTTAGCTTTTAATGCTATAGGCCAGATAGAATCCAATAGCAGCAAAGAATCTTGCATTGAAGTTTCGCACTGACGAACCATAAACAGAGAGAAGAGTTTTTGTATGTTATACGTCAATTGCCAAAAATGCCTCACTACCTTTGCGTCTCAATTTAGTTTCACCTTAAATACAAGCAAATGGCCTTTGAATTAGCCCCATTACCTTATTCATTCGATGCCTTGGAACCGCATATCGATGCGCGAACCATGGAAATACACCACGGAAAGCACCATGCCGCTTATACCAATAATTTGAATGCGGCCATTGCCGGTACTGAAATGGAAGGCAAGTCTATTGAAGAATTGCTTAAAAATCATGTTTCAGTGCCTGCTGTAAGAAACAATGGTGGAGGTTTTTATAACCACAATTTGTTCTGGGCCATTATGGCGCCCAATGCCGGTGGTGAACCTATAGGAGAATTAGCCGGTGCAATTCGGTCTGCTTTCGGTTCATTTGAAGCCATGAAGGACCAATTCAACAAAGCCGCTGCTACGCGATTTGGTTCGGGCTGGGCTTGGCTGTGTGTTTTGCCAGGTGGGGCATTAGAAGTGTGCAGCACCCCCAACCAAGATAACCCATTAATGCCAGATAGCGGTTGCAATGGAATGCCAATTCTTGGCTTAGATGTTTGGGAACATGCTTATTATTTAAACTATCAAAATCGCAGACCTGATTACATTTCTGCGTTTTGGAATGTGGTTAACTGGACTAAGGTTAACAACCGCTTCGATATGTTCAAATAATTTTCTAGCAAACTCTCTTTTAAAGGCTGCTTAAAGCAGCCTTTTTTGTTTTTGAATGTTGATTAATCTTTTAAATCCTCACCACAAAAAGGACAAATCTTCCAAAGAGGTTCTAATTGACTTTCACATTGCTTGCAAAGTCTTGCCATTTTAGGTGCTTTGAAAAACCCGGCATCCCTTACAGTATACATTTCCGGAATCTCGCGAATAAATGAACTCTCGTTTCCTTTTTCGGTAATCAGAAACAATCTTTCTTTAGCGCGTGTAATGGCTACATAAAATAAGCGCCTTTCTTCTTCCAGTAGTCTCATATGTTCAGACTTTCGTACCACTTGAAATATACGGTCTTCGAGCCAAACATCAGGAAATCCACCCTTGCCTTCACTCAATCCAATGATAAATACGGCCTTCGATTCTAATCCTTTTGATGCATGAATGGTCTTTGCACTTACGAAAACACCATGTTTATGAAAATAACCTCGATAATCTTCAAACATAGCCGATCGACGGTATAAAAAAAGTATGTCTTCTTTCCCATAACCCATGTTTTGAAGTTCGTGAACTTTTTTACTACAAAACTGCAAAGCATCTTCTCTGCTGCCAGCCGAGAAAACGAGAATTTTATTCTCGGAACGCTTAGACGACTTCAGCTCTTTTTCTATCTGAAACCGATTGTGTTTTATAAGTTCATTACTGGCTTCTACAATACTCTCGGTGCTTCTGTAGTTTAAACTAAGCTTAATGGTTTTAGAGCCCGGAAAATGTTTCTCAAATTGTAAAATGTAATCCACATTGCTTCCTCTAAAGCCATATATGCTTTGCCAATCGTCGCCAACACAAAACAACTGGCTATTTGAGTTTAAAAGTTGTTTAACAAGTTCAACCTGCAAACTGTTAACATCTTGAAACTCATCAACCAAAATATAGTTGTATTTGTTTTTGTATAAATCTGATACACTTTTGTCATTTTTTAAAAGAGCTATACACTGCGTAATCAAATCATTAAAATCTAGATAAGATTTTTCTATGCAAAATTGTTGAAAATCTTCAATTAATGGTACAGCCAATTCATAGAATATTTTTACTCTTTCATGTTGATCCACAGAGCCTTTTTTGGCGATTTCCTGTAGATTCAATCCATCTACTTTCATCATGTCCATCACCCTAATCACCATGTTCACAAAGTCACTGAGCTCTTTGTAGTATGAACTAAATTCTTCTCTGAAATAAATGGGGGAGAAAGTTTCGTGTCTGTCGTTTATTCTACTTTTAATAAGGCCCTCCAGCACTTTATTGAATGAAGAAGAGTCGCGGGTTTGTACTTCATACGTATAGGCATACATCAATCCGGCATGAATGTATTGAATCTCTTTTTCGGCAACCCCTCTGCTCAGTTCGCTTACGTGTTCTATATACAAATTGGCCTGAGGTATGTAAAAGTCGGGATGGCTGGGAAAATTTTTAATGGTTAGGGTGGGTTCGTATTCGAAAGCAATTTGATGTCTGTAAAGCCAATCTGCAATGTAAAGTTCTGATTTGGAACGTACGCGAATGCCATTCAGGCTTGTATAAATTCGCCCATCGGGATGTAATGGTTTTTGATTTTCATTTTGTTTATGAACAACATCAACAAAATAGTCGAGTATGTAACGTTTAAGTTTTAGCAAATAGCCTGTATCATGACAGCGTTCTGTCATCATATTTTGCATGGCATCATAAATAGATATTGGTGCCTGAAAACCTTGCAAATCTTCTTGAGGGTCTATTCTGTCTTTTCCAATAATTTTAAACTTATTATCGAATTGAGAAACCCCGTTTTCACGTAAAATGAAATAGCATAAACTATGAAATGTTCGAACGGTTAAGAGGTTTATCCATTTGAATTTCTTTTGAAACATTCTCCTGGTATCTTCCTTAATGGCGTTGGATAGTCTTTTGTCATTAATGGTTTGTTCGTAAAGCCCACTGCTATCGGCCGAAATGATTAAACGGTCGAGCATTTCAACAGCCGCATTTTTAGAAAAGGTGATGGCCAGTATTTGATCGGAGCGTATACCTTTTTCTTCAATTAAATAGTTGATTTTTTGGATCAGGGTTTTGGTTTTTCCCGAACCTGCACCAGCCAACACCAATAAACGTTTTTCGTTTGAAGTAACGGCCAGTGTTTGTAGATCGTTTAATTCAGATAACATATCGTGGTTCTTGAAAACAGCTAATAGAATATAGCCGAAATGTAAGAGGATTTTTTTTGACGGTTTAAACCTAAGTCAACTACGGTCATCAAAAAGAGTAAATGTCTTATGATTGAAAGCATTAAAAGCTTAAATTTCGCCATGCCAAAGGCGATTAAACTACTTATATGTATAATTTTTTGGGGCCTTACGCCACTCAAGTCGCAAAAAATGCGGGTAGAAGTGTATTTGGCTCATGATTGCCCGATTAGCATAGCCCAAATGCCTTATTTGCGTGAAGCAGAAAAAGAAGGGGGTGAAGCAGCTGAGTTTATCTATTTCTTTCCCCTGGCGACAGCCAAAATGGAGGTTTCGGAGCAGTTTTTAAAAGCTCACAAGCTCAAAGGACAAATCCGTCTAGATTCGGCATTGTTTTATGCCCATTTGAGAAAAGCCAGAGTGGTACCGGAAGTGTTTGTGTTTGATGACTCCAATCGACTTGCTTACCGTGGTTCTATAAGCAATGCCTTTTACGATTTAGGCAAAAGACGTAGAAAAGGAATTGAAAATCATTTGTCTCAAGCCATCCTTACCCTTAAAAACCATTTAAGTCCTCAGCCTTCGGAAACCGAAGCATGGGGCTGTTTAATTCCAAAAGCACCATGAAGAACGCTTTTTTGCCTTTAACCTTATTCGCTACCACTTGGGCAGTGGCTCAAAACGTAACGTTTAGCGAACACATTGCACCCATAATTTACAGTGCATGCACCAATTGCCACAGAAACGGTGAAATAGGTCCAATGCCATTTACCAATTATCAGGAAGTTGCGGCATTCGCGCCAACCATAGCGCAAGTGGTTCAAACAGGCTATATGCCACCTTGGCCACCTGACCCAGGCTACCGCCCTTTGGTTGGTGAAAGGGTCTTAACCCCACAAGAAAAGCAACTTATTGTTGATTGGGCTGCTGCCGGTGCACCTCAAGGCAATCCCGCTTTAGAGCCCGCCCTCCCCAATTTTCCAAGTGGATCGGTTTTAGGAACTCCGGATTTGGTTTTGCCAATGGCGCAAAAGTTTACCACCTCAGGCAATGGTGAGGACGAATACCGGGTTTTTGTTTTACCCACCGGACTTCTTCAAGATCAAGAGGTGGCTGCCTTTGAATTTCGTGCCGGCAACAAAAAAATTGTTCACCATGCTCTTATGATTTCCGAACATTCGGGCATTGGTCAAACCCTCGACAATCAAAGTCCGGGATACGGCTATACGTCATTTGGCGGATTTGGCATTCCCAACAACCAAATTGACGACTTTCATGGTGGTTGGGCTCCGGGATTGGTACCCTCCTTCTTTCCTAGCGGAACCGGTCAATTGCTAAAAGCCAATAGCAATTTGTTGTTGCAAATTCATTATGCGCCCTACCCATTGCCTGAAGCCGATAGTTCATACGTAAACGTCTTTTTCAGACCCCAACCCATTGCCCGCCGTGTAGAAAACTTCCAATATGCCTATACCCAATTGGTATTGCCGGCTAATTTGGTAACCAAGGTGAAGCGTTCGTTTGTTGTACCATCCACTAAAAGCTTAATTGGGTTTATGCCGCATGCCCACCTTATTGGTGAAGAGTGGAAATTGTATTTCAGAACTCCTCAAGGCGATACCGTTCCTGTGATTCATATCCCTAAATGGGACTTTAACTGGCAGGGTGAGTACAAACCCAAAACCATGATTAAAGTGCCTGCCGGTTCGGTGTTTTACGCAGAGTGCACCTACGATAATACGGCTACAAACCCCAATAATCCCAATTCTCCACCAAGAGCTATTACTTGGGGCGAGGGCACCGAGGATGAAATGTTCTATTTCATTCTGCAGTTTTTGCCTTATCAAGCCGGAGACGAAAACATTTCGCTCGAAAGCAATGGATTGGGGACTCCCAATCGCATTGTTGGTCAAAAACTGATAAAAGCATTCCCTAACCCCGCAGTTAACAAAATTGAAATGGAGTTGTACTTTAAAGAGTTCGGAAAGGCGGATTGGGAAATTTTAGATGTTCAAGGAAGGTCGGTTAGCCGTTCAACTGAAAGTAGGTTTTATTTTCCGGGTACTCATCGTATTTCGTTGGATTTAAGTAGTCTGTCTGCTGGAAATTATATTTTTGTTCTGCAGTTTAATGGGGAGCAATTGAGGCAAAGTTTCATAAAATCGAACAATTGAGAAAAATTTAACACAAGATGACGAACCATTTAAGATTAAAACACGTTCTTATTTTGGTTTGGTTATTCATCTTGATTGGTTTGGTTAGAGGGTACTTCGGTACCCTCTTCCTATTTTAGGCCCATAATTCTAAGCTCATAACAAAAACCTGAAACATGCCACAATTATCAGAAGCGCCTTTGGCCGGTTTGTTTGTTGATGGCAAGGGAAGAGTGGTTGAGGATCTTTTTGCTTATGTGAAGAATTGGCTAAAACACCATGCGCGAGGTCAAGTGTTTATTGGTTCAGACAGTAAAGTACGAGGCCCTATGGTAAAATATGCCACCGTAGTATGTTTGTGGGATGTGGGCCATGGCGTTACCGAACTGCATAGAAATGAAATTCTTCCAAAACCGCACGATGCCTTTAGCCGACTTTGGGGCGAGGTTACAAGAGCCGTTGAAACCGCCGATACGCTTAGAGGAGTAGGACAAATTACAGTACACATCGACATCAACGCCAATCCGCGTTTCCGCTCCCATAGTTTATACGACGCCTCTATAGGTCTTATTACATCAATGGGCTTTTCGGCTCAGGGCAAGCCCCATTCATGGGCAGCCAGTTGCGGGGCCCATCGACATTGTCAATAAATTTTGAATGTTTACTTGCGAAGGATTAGACATACAAAGACCCAAATACGGCCGTTATATTTGCTTGTTACAAACCAAATTCCTTTTTAGGGGTTTCTTTCTAAACTTCATTTCTATTTAACATGTTAACAGCAATTGCCGAAAACGACCGCAGGTGGATTTCTATGATAATTGGCATTTCGGTGGCCATTCCTTTGGCGGTTTTGGGATTAATGTTGATGCCCGACACATGGCGCATCGATACGGGTATTGAGGCCCATGTATTGCCACTTTTTCATGCAGCCTTAAATGGCACTACGGCCATTTTACTCGTATTAGGGGTTGTGTTTATAAAAAACAAACAATTGGCACTCCATCGGGCTACCATGGTGATGGCATTTTCGCTATCGGCCATTTTTTTGGTTTCTTATGTTATAGCTAAGCTCAGCCATCCCCCAACACCATTTGGAGGGGAAGGCAACATCAGAACCTTGTATTTTTTTATATTGATTAGTCACATTGCCTTAAGCGTTCCGGTTTTGCCCTTGGCCATGCTCAGCATATACCGGGCATTTACCGGCGCTTACGAAACCCACAAAAAGCTCGTTCGCTTTACTTTCCCTATTTGGCTGTATGTGGCCATTACGGGAGTATTGGTTTATGTTTTTATGGCCCCTTATTATGGGTAAGCTGCCGTTGGTATTGTTTTTAATGCTGGGGTTGCTGTGGCCAATTCGGCCTCAAGCGCAGTGCAGCATGTGTAAGGCCGTAGCCGAAAGCAGTTTACAGGGTGGAAGTCCTATAGCAGAAGGTTTAAACGATGGAATTCTCTATTTGATGGCGTTTCCATACCTCTTGCTTTCCATATTAGGGATTGCCTATTACCGTTACCAAAAGCGAAGAAAAGCTGAATTGCAGCAGCCGGTTCAAACCAAATGATGCAAAACCAGTCCAAACTAGCATCCAGTTGTTAAGATGCGTCTGTTGATACAAAGGGTTCAAGAGGCGAAGGTGGTGGTAAACCACGAGGTGGTGGGCCAAATCAATCAGGGATTGTTGGTTTTGATAGGCGTGGAAGAGGCAGATGAGTTGTTAGATTCCCAATATTTGGCCAATAAACTTATAGGTCTCAGAATTTTTGGGGATGATGAAGGCAAAATGAACCTGAATATAAATCAAGTCGGGGGCGCAGTATTGTGCGTATCGCAATTTACCCTGTTTGCTTCCACCAAAAAAGGCCATAGGCCTAGCTTTGTTAAAGCAGCCGAACCCACCAAAGCCAAATCTCTTTACGACCGATTCGTTCAAAATCTACAGGATTTAGGAGCAGAAGTTCAAACTGGGGTATTTGGAGCCCATATGCACATTCATCTCATTAATGATGGACCGGTTACCCTTTTAATCGACAGCAAAAACCCAGAATAAATGCAGAATTTTTGGCAACTCCTAGGTCGGTTACTGGCTTTTCCGATTAAACTGCTCATTTGGGTGTATAAATATGTGGTTTCACCTTGGTTGCCTAACAGTTGCCGGTATACCCCCAGCTGTTCAAGCTATTTTTTACAAGCCTTAGATGTTTGGGGACCATTTAAAGGCAGTTGGCTTGGAATTAAGCGCATTTTGAGTTGTCATCCTTGGGGTGGACATGGCCATGACCCAGTTCCACCGAAGCGGCTAAAGCCTTAGAATTAGACGTATTACGTTAGCGTTGTTCTAATTACTGACAATATTCGTATTCAGCCCGTTTTGTATTTTGTGTAATATTTGTGCGAAACAAATTACACATGAAAAACACTTTACTTTTCGCGGCCTTGGCAGGATGCAGCTTTTTAGAAGCCCAATCACCATTAACCCTTGGAGACATTCAGTTTGTTGGTTTCAGAAGCGATGCCCCCGACGGCTTTGCTTTTGTATGCTGGAAGCCTTTGGAACCGGGCACGCAGATACTTTTTACAGACAACGGATGGGCAGCCCAAGACAGCACTGCCTTTAGCCATCGCACCGAAAACACCTTGGTATGGACCTCCAGTTTTTCCGAAACCCTGCCGGCCGGAACGCTGGTAAACGTAAGTTGTCCCGGAACCCAATGTTCTGCCAATTATGGAAGTACTTTAGGACATTTGAGTGGATTGTCGACCAGTGGTGACCAAATTTTTGCTTTTCAAGGTCGTTTAGACAGCGTTAATATGTTGGCTGGACTCAATTTTAATGGACAGAACTGGCATCACGACCGCACTAATTCTTCCACTTCGGCATTGCCTCTTAAGTTATGGGGAACACCTTATGCCGTTTCGGTGCCTCATGTTGACAATGCCCAATTTGTGGGTTTGCGCGAAGCCCACGGCATTTGGGAGTACAGCAATTGGTTGTCGAGTGCAGAGAACAGTTGGATGGGCGAAAACGATGGCCTTTTAATGGGCTCTTTAAACGACGAGCCTTTTGCACTGGTAGAAACCGGAATTGGCCCACCCGTGGCTTTTGTTGACGGTATAGAAGTTAGATACCTTGCCCGTGGAAGCTGGCGCATCGACTTAAATCTCTCCGAGTTTGCAGATGCCGATGGCATTTTGTTACAACTGCACGCCTGGAACAGTCCGGCAGTACCACAAGATTTAATGGCCTATCCCCAAGATGCCGATGCCGCAGATGGCTTTGCCATCGCCTTGGTTAACGTGCAAAATCCGGCGGCTACTTTTAGAAATATTGCGGCCGGACAGCGCTACCGTTTAAGTGCCTACACCTATAAATTACAAAACAGCTTTCCTATTTACAATTACAGGAGCGCTAAGCACCTAAGTGTTTTCGGCATAGAAGAACAAGCCTCTAATCAATTATTAAGTTGGCAGCAACTGGAATGGCAAATGAACGAAGAACAGCCCGAAAGCCATGAGGCTTTATTGCCTAAAGAGCAGATGGAAAGCCTGCTTTTTGAAGATGCCGAAGGGCAATTGCATTACCGACCTGAGCCTGGAGGTGCCTATCAATTAGAGGTTTTTGACGGGCAGGGACGAAATGTTTACCGCAGCAATCCCGATGGCCCCGGCACCTGGGCCGCTGCCGCCCATTTAAAACCGGGTCTGTATCTGGCCAAATGGCGCAAAGCCAATGGCGAATTGATAGGCATTTACAAGCTCATTCGTTGAGATGGAGGTCATCCAGGACTTCCAAACAAAGGGAGGTTTCGAAGCCCTTGCCTGTTAAAAAGCGCAGCAATTTTTGTTTGCGGACTTCGAGCGGATTGCCCTTTAAAAGCCCCCATTTCTTGAGCGCTTCTTTTTGAAGGACAGAGAGATAAAGTTCGCGGGGAATTTTTTCCCAGGCTGTTTGAACGGTGGATTTAGGGATGCGGTGCATATCCAGCCCTTGCAGAATTTGCCATTTTCCCCAGCCATTTTGGAGCAATTTTCCCCGGCAGAAAGCCTCGGCAAAACGCAAATCGTTTAAGAAGCCCTCTTTTTCGAGTTGTTGTAAAAGCACCTCTATTTCGAGGGCATTGGCACCCAGTTTTAAAGCCTTTTGGCTTGTTTCGAAGCGGCTGCGGTCGCGGTAGGCACAAAAGCGTTGAAGGGCAGAGAGAATGGTAGACATAAAGCAAGTAAAAGAACACCTTAATAGGTGAATAAACGGCAAAAGCCCTTAACACAGGCTTAAACACAAGACCTAGAGTATAAGCCCTACAAAAATAGGGAAATGTATGAAAAACAGAGGTATTTTCTCGCTTATGAGTAAAAATACCGAATGCCTTGTAGCCATTTGAGTAAGCGAAATAGAGACCAACTATGGATTTAAAACGAAAAAAACCTCGGTATTTAAACAATAGGTAACATAAGGGTTACCCAAAATACCATCCCTTAAACAGGGGATGGGGCTAAGTTTGAGAACACAAAAACGGTTATAATCATGATGCGTGAAAAGCAATTATTTTCGGCAAAAAAGGCAATCTTACGAATTAAGCCTTTTAAAGCCATCCTTTTGTTGGCAGCCCTTTTTTTGGGGCTTAATGGGTGGGGGCAGCAAATCTATTTTAATAATTTTGGGACAACCACCATCTCGGGAACTTCGTATACTGGTAGTCCTACACTCGCAACAAACTTGACAGGTGGTGAATGGACTACCTCAGCAAGTGGTTTTACTAGTTATAGTGGTTCGTCAGGCCAAGCGCTTTCATTATCCAATAGTTCCGGAAGCCCAACTATAACCTTAACTTTAACTGTGGCCGCTGGATACAAATTAGACATCTCTGAATATAATTTTTGGAGACAAAGAAGTAGTTCAGGTGCACAAAATTATAGTATTACTATTAATGGTAAGGCAGCGGGTTCTGGGACTGTACCCACAACAGGAGCTGCTATTGGGAGTCAAACAGTGGATAATGACAGTATTACTGGTACCTTTACAGTTGTGATATCTTTGTCAGGCGCATCTGGAACGGGAACTTTTAGGCTGGATAATTTTGAGCTAGAGGGTGTTATTTCAGCTTTAGCTACCGTCCCAACAGGGTTAGTTACTGGCACCGCCGGAAGTATTACTGAGGCCTCAGCCATCATAAGCGGGAACAATGTTGGAGGAGATGGGGGGGCTGCCATTACCGAAAGAGGAATTGCTTATGCCACAACCACTACGCCTACCACCGCAAACAACAAACAAGTTGTTTCAGGTACAACTGGAAGTTTCAATGCAACCTTAACGAGCCTTAGCAGTTCAACAACCTACTATTATAGAGCTTATGCCACCAATTCGGTTGGAACCGCTTATGGCAATCAGGAAGATTTTATGACTAATGCACCGGCTGGGAATTCTGAATCGGACATTATAGCAAATGGGAGTTTTAGCTATCCTACGAATATAGATTATACGAGCTATCTAGTAACAACAGGATTAACCACTATGAACTCGATTGAAGTGGCTCAATTTATTATTAGGGATGGGGGAACAGGAAACGATGCCGATGCATTATCCACGGTTTTAGACAATCTTACTTTAAGCGTAGGAGGAAATGGTGTATTGCGCAGAATTGCCATTTTTGATGGCAATACGAATATTTCCGAAGTGGCATCTTCATCGAGCGCGGTTTTTACCGGCTTGAATTTAACAGCCGCTGATGATGCCGATAAAACCTTTAGCGTGCGGGTGAGTTTTCTAAGCTCAGTAACCGATAACACCCAAATATCATTTACGATAGCTTCGGCAACTGCCGGTGCCGGCCAATCGCTCTTTGCCGCAGCCAATGCAGGTGGGGCTTCTACTTCAACCGCTGGAGATAATAACCGTATAGAGGTGACAGCTACAGATTTGATATTTGGCCAAAACCCATCTAATACGCAAGCTGGACAAGTGATGACCCCTGCACCCACCGTAATAGCCGTTGATGGAGAGGTTAATACGGATTTGGATTTTACAGGTAATGTAAGTTTAAGTACAACATCTTCTTTTGACGCAACGGCCGATACTGCGGTAAATGCATTAGCCGGTGTGGCCACCTTCGGAAATTTAATTTTTGATGAAGATGGAAGTTCCAGAACTCTTACAGCCACTTCAAGCGGTCTTAATCAAGATGTAAGCCCGATTTTTACTATTTTGGCTAACAGCTTATCAGATATTATCGAAACAGCAGGTTTTGTTTATCCCACCAATCTGGCATACCAAAACTATCAAGGCACCAATTTAGACACTTCCAATTCCATAGAAGTGGCCCAGTTCAGTATTCGCGATGGGGGTGCATCAGGGGATGCGGATATTTCACCTACTGTATTGAATAATTTGACTCTTACAGTGAATGGGCACAATCAACTGCGGAAAATAGCCATTTACGATGGTTTTACTGAAGTTGCAGAACTAGCAGCATCTTCAAGTACAGTTTTTACAGGCTTAAATTTAACAGCCGCTGATGATGCCAATAAAACCTTTAGCGTGCGTGTTAGCTTTCAAAGCACCGTAACCGATAACACCCAAATATCGTTTACCATAACTTCGGCAACTGCCGGTGCAGGCCAATCGCTCTTTGCCGCAGCCAATGCAGGCGGGGCTTCGACTTCCACCGCTGGAGATAATAACCGTATAGAGGTGACAGCAACAGCATTAAATTTTATTGTACCACCTTCAAATACTAATGTCGGTGCCGTTATGTCGCCAAACCCTTCAGTAGAAGTAATTGATATCTATGGAAATCGCGATAATGACTATTCTGCTGCAATTGGACTTAGTTCTTCTGGAGGAAACATGAATGCGGTTACGCCTGTTGTTCCAACAAGTGGAGTAGCTATTTTTACAAGCATTACCCATAATGCTTCCGGAGATAGTCTTATTCTTATTGCAAGCTCTGGCATCTTAAGCAATTTAAACAGCATTAGTTTTGATATAACCCTTGTGCCTGTAGAGTTGTTGGCTTGGGACTTCGACGGAAATTTAGGAACCGAAGCCACGGACACATATGATTCAAAAAATGCCAATATCTCTGGAACTCCTCCAAGTGGAGTTATAAGTAGAGGCAGCGGTAATAATCCAGCTGCAAATTCTGGCAGATTTAATGCGAATGGCTGGAATAATGCTAGTCTAGCTAATGCTATTACAGACAACGACTATTTTGAATGGACTATTTCGCCAAATTCTGGATTTGAGATGAGCTTAACCTCTATTGATTTCAACTATCAAAGATCTTCGACGGGTCCGCAAAATGCAGCTATTCGATCTAGTCTTGATGGCTACACTACAAGTATTCAATCATTTTCTAACTTAGGTGAATCAGATTCTCGTTCAGTGAGCTTAACAGGATTTGACAATTTAGATTCTTCCGTGACTTTTAGATTTTATGCTTGGGGAGCTACTAGTAGTGGCGGAACTGGAGGATTTGAAGGGGATGGTAAAGACTTAGTAATAAATGGAAACATTCAATTAGCAACACCAACACCAGTAACTTATACCTATAATGGGTCTTGGTCACCCTCGGACCCATCAGGGATGGCAACGAATATCGATGATATCACTATCAACAGCGGTACCGCATCAATAACGGCAGACACCGATTGCGATGAGCTTTCAGTTTCGCTTGGCGCAACGCTCAATATCGATCCCACTGTGGAACTGGAAACAGCGGGTAACCTCACCAACAACGGCTCTATTGTGCTTAATGCGGCCAACACCCCCAATGGCGCTTACGCCCAACTTAAAGTAAATGGCAGTATTTCAGGCAGTGGTATGTTAACTTTAGAGCAGTATTTAGAATCGGGTTGGCACAACATTTCGGCCTTGGGCAATGGCTCGGCCGGCATTCTGGGCAATATTGGCTCGAACGCTACCAATGGCACGGCCAATACCCAAAATTTGTTTTCTTGGAATGCCGCCAATTCTTCTTGGGTAAATGTGGCCAACAATTCTGCCTCTATCAGTGCTGGGGGGGGCTATATGGGCTTTGTGGGCACGTATGGCATTCAAAATAGTGCGGGCCTTGCGTCCTGGACCTATCCGGTTAACAGTTTGGTAAGCAGCCATCAACCTAGCTTGGGTTATTCAGCGGCCAATGGAGCGGTAAACTATCAAGGCAGCCAAAACAATGGTTGGAACTTGGTGGGCAATCCTTTCCCTTGTGTGTTACGTTTACCTGAATCGGGTTGGGGTAATAATGTGGAGACTTCTGTTCACATTATGAATTCTGAAGGCAATTATGTACAAAGCAGCCGTTTGGGAGGCAATATGCACATTGCACCGGGCCAGAGTTTTTGGATAAGAACCATCAACTCTACCAACATAGGTTTTCCAAACCTCAGCATGAGCAGTCATTGCAATGTAGGGGAGTCTCCTGAATATCAAAAAACACAGTCATTGGTTGCCGACCGTTTTT
>CAMCXO010000048.1 GCA_945883565.1 Chryseobacterium gleum | reverse complement strand
CCCTCGCGGGCCGGGCTTTCCGCTCCAAGTCCTCAGCGCCTAATAAATTCTTTCTCCAGTACCAAATACCACATTGCGCTTCCGGGCTTTCCGCTGCAATCCCTGCCGCAAATCCCAAACAGCATACAGCTTCGTCCCTAAAGTCCCAATAGTCCTAATGGTCCCAATAAACAACATTCAACCCCCCGACCCCTTCAGCATGGCGACTCAAAAAAAGCAGAAAAAACAATTTAAACTAAAAACAAAGCCCCGAAGGGGCGACATGATTATAGAATAACCGTACCCATAACCTAAAGCCCCGAAGGGGCGACATAATTCCAGACAATTTTTCCCAAAAACATTACCCCAAAGCGTCCAGCTTGACCTTTTGGTTCCTTTTGGGTCAAGCCAAAAGGAACAAGCCCTGCGCCGGCGATTGAGGCGCCCTAAAGATTAACCAATTGAAGAAATTCAATAGCCGCAGGCCTAGAAAAAAAGTCTCTAGAAAAACTACCCTAACACCCAAATCACTATAAAAAAGAATAAACCCCGGCCCTTTCAGCATGGCGGTTGGTAAACAGCCGAAGAGGCTTAGTAAGACCGGGTTGCGACGTAGGAGCTCGCCCGGCCGCACTTAGCCTCTTCAATGGAGACCAGCCGACAGGCTGAACAGGCCTTGACCTTTTGGTTCCTTTTGGGTCAAGCCAAAAGGAACAAGCCCCTGCGCCGGCGATTGAGGCGCCCTGAAGATCAATTAATTGCAAGAATGTAATAGCCGAAGGCCAAGAGAAAAAATTACTTAAACAAAATCACATTAGCCCCGCGCCGGCCATTGAGGCGCCCAAAAGATTAACCAATTGAAAAAATTCCATAGCCGCAGGCCAAGAAAACCAACCCACTTATAAAGAAAAACAAAAAGCATCAAACCATCATTACTTGACTTCTAAAATTCAACCGCCCACTTCAAACATTCCCTCATCGCGGTGAAACACCCCCGCGCAAGCACCAAACCATCGCACACGACCTTCTTCAAATCTTCTACAGCCATTTCAAAAAATCCATCCACTTCAAACCATCAAAACATAGCTTCTTGCCCTAAACCACAAACGTCCGCAAAAAAGCGGCCCGCATTTGCAATTCCCAAGCCCGCTTCAAACCATTAACCCCAGACATCTACAAAAAAGCAGTCGGCGTTTTCAAAAACGAAACCGGCATTCTCAAAAAAGCAGCCGACACCCAACATTCCCGACCTCGCTTCAAACCATCCACCACTAGCATCTGCAAAAAAGCGGACGACGTTTTCAAAAAAGCGGAAGCCTTCACCACTTTCAGGTGTTGGCTTTCTCAATTCTACCACCGGCCTCTTCAACTTTGTATACCCACATCAACCTTCGAACTACAGACATCAAACAGCAAACTAGGGGCATTCTCAATTGCACCGCTGGCGTTTTCAATTTTACCACGAGCATTATCCGCTGCACCACAGGCATCAAACCTTACACCATAGCCCTTTTCAAATAAGCGACAAACATTTTCAATTTTACCACCAACTTCTTCACTTGCACCATCGGCTTCAACACTAAGCAACAGAATTCAACACTGCACCGCGCGCATTTACAACAAACCACCAAGTTTTTCATTTCCACCACGAACGTTAGCGGTTCCACCGCGAGCTTTTTCAATTTTACCGCCAACGTTTTCAATTCTACCAACAAAAGGAATCGCCAAACCCGCAACACCTTCATTTGCACCATTGCCTTTCATCCTTAATCCACAAACTTCAAACAGTCAACAATACCTTTCACATAGCCCACGGATTTAAACGGGACTATTTAGATTCCTCGGGAAATCGCAAAACTGTTTTTACGAACTCTTTGAACACGATTTTGGGGCCACAAAACACCTCGAAGACCACCACCAATTCGATCCACAAAACCCTAACCAAAGGAAATAAAATTAACAGCCCCCTAAATCAAATGACCCAGAACGCAGCTAATTTTACCAAAACCAACAAAACCACTAATAATGAATGTACTACGCAAATCATCAAACCACAACAAGCTAGAGTAAGTACAGTATATTTTCGTGTATATATTATGTTATCGGATATGCCTTTACAATACCAACAACCCATCAAAAGAACCCAATAATTGAACCATATGAACAAGCCGCTTATACTTTTTCTTTCACTGATCATTCTATTCTCCTGCAATACCAAGCAGGATAACCAAGTCAGCAATACAGCAGCCATCGTGCAGCAAGACACCCTTGCCCCCATGCAGTCAACCATATTAGCCGACTTACCAGACAGCCTGCAACCCAAAACCATTTATTTGGATAAAATGCCGGCTCCAAAAGTTGCTCAAGCAGGCAAGGCAGAAACCAAACCCCTTGCGGTATTACAAAACGACAAAGGCGAACCCATTTTAGACTCCGAAGGCAAGCCTTTTATCATGGGCGAAGGCGGCAAATCTAATTTTACAACTTTCACCACCGATAACGGCTTGGCTTTGGATGCCACAAGTTGTTCGGTCATGGATAAAACGGGAAACCTTTGGTTCGGCACTTATGGCGGTGGTGTAAGCAAGTATGATGGTAAAAGCTTTACGAATTATTCAACAGCTCAGGGGCTTGCCAATAATGGGGTTTTGAGCATACTTGAAGATAAAACGGGAAACCTTTGGTTCGGTACTCAGGGCGGTGGTGTAAGCAAGTATGATGGTAAAAGCTTTACGAATTATTCAACGGCTCAGGGGCTTGCCAATAATGTGGTTTTGAGCATCCTTGAAGATAAAACGGGAAACCTTTGGTTCGGCACTCAGGGCGGTGTAAGCAAGTATGATGGGAAAAGCTTTACGAATTATTCAACGGCTCAGGGGCTTGCCAATAATCTGGTTTTGAGCATCCTTGAAGATGAAACGGGAAACCTTTGGTTCGGCACTTATGGCGGTGGTGTAAGCAAGTACAATGGTAAAAGCTTTACGAATTATTCAACGGCTCAGGGGCTTGCCAATAATGTGGTTTTTAGCATCCTTGAAGATAAAACGGGAAACCTATGGTTCGGCACCGAAGGCGGTGGTGTAAGCAAGTATGATGGGAAAAGCTTTACGAATTATTCAACAGCGCAGGGGCTTGCCAATAATCTGGTTTGGTGCATCCTTGAAGATAAAACGGGAAACCTTTGGTTCGGCACTGAGGAAGGGCTATCTGTGATGGGTGGGTGGGAGGATAAGAATTTATCTAAGAAATCCCACAACGAAGGTAAACGCTTTACAAGTTTTAAAATAGCAGATGGTTTGCCTGATAATTTTGTGACGCAGGTGATGCAAATGCCCAATGGTAAAATAGCGGTGGGTACTAACTTAGGAATCATCTTTTTAAATGTAAACGAAGACTTTACAAAATTAACCGATATAGAAATATTCAACTCCAATACCGGCTATCCGGTAAAGGATGTGAGTGTAGGGCAAAACTGTATGTACTTAGACAGCAAGGGCCATATCTGGGCTGGCACAGGTTCAGAAAAAACAGCATTGGTTCGCTTTGATTATGCAGCATTGCACAAGTATACAGAACCACCGGCTTTGGTAATTCAATCCATAAAAGTGAAGGATGAAAATATTTGCTGGTACGATTTGAGTGAAAAGTTAAAAGTGAAAAGTGAAAAGTTGGAGGGGCATGAAGGTTTGAGTACAGGGGGTAATGTAATTGAAGAGTACAGCCTTTTTAAACGGGGGCTTACCCAAACGGAACGAGCTGCAATGGTAAATCGCTTTGGCAACATTCAATTTGATGGCATCTCCAAATTTTATCCAATACCTCAAAACTTGGTCTTGCCCTATGAACACAACCAAATAGCATTCGATTTTGTGGCTGTTGAAACGGACAGACCCTTTTTGGTAAAATACCAATACATGCTAGAAGGTTACGACAAAGACTGGAGCCCGGTAACGGATAAGAGCAATGCCAATTTTGGTAATATCAACGAAGGCACCTACACCTTTAAACTAAAAGCACAGGGAGCCAACGGGGTTTGGTGCGAACCTATAACATACACTTTTCAAGTATTGCCGCCCTGGTACCGCAGCTGGTGGGCATACCTCATCTATCTCATGTTGTTTTTATCAGCATTGCGTTTATTTATCAGGTGGAGGGTTCGTCATTTAAACGCGGAAAAGGAAAAATTGGAAAAAACAGTAGAGGAACGAACTGCAGAAGTAGTGGCTGAAAAAAAAGAAGCAGACAAACAAAGAGAAGAAGCCAATAAACAAAGAAAACGAAGTGATGATTTGCTACTAAACATCCTACCCGAAGAAGTAGCGGAAGAACTCAAAGCCAAGGGTTCTGCCGAAGCCAAGCAGTTTGATGAAGTGACGGTATTGTTTACGGACTTCAAAGATTTTACTCAAATATCCGAGAAAATGACACCGAATGAATTGGTGGAAGAATTGAATACTTTTTTCAAAGCCTTTGATGAAATCGTTACCCGATTAAATATTGAAAAGATTAAAACCATAGGTGATAGCTACATGTGTGTGGGAGGGCTTCCGACCGCATCGCCAAGCCATGCCGAAGATGTGGTAAATGCCGGTCTTGAAATACAAGCATTTGTCCAAAATCATTCCAAATACAGGCTTGCACAAGGCAAAGAACCTCTATTAATTCGCATTGGTATTCACTCCGGTCCGGTAATCGCAGGCATTGTGGGCATCAAGAAATTTGCCTATGATATTTGGGGTGATACCGTTAATACCGCTAGCCGAATGGAAAGCAGTGGTGAAGCCGGGAAAGTAAATATCAGTGGAACAACATACGCGTTAGTGAAGGATAAATTCACCTGCACACACCGAGGAAAAATACAAGCAAAGGGCAAAGGAAAGATTGAAATGCATTTTGTGGAAGGACGGATTTGAAAAGAGTACATCCGATAACAGCACCTACCTAAAAGTGGCGAATCAGTGCTTAAATCAAGCTTTATGCTTCGCATCAAGTTTCGTGCTGGCAAAAAGTTATGTGCTCCGAAACCGCCAACTTCTTGTAGCGGCAAAACGTTATGCCTCGTAAAAAAACAACCCATACGTACATTTCAGAATCATTGAATTTATTGGTCGAGGTAATTATAAAAAAGTAAAATATGGAAGCATTTAAAATTGAAGTAAAAGAAACACTTTCAAGTATAATTGAAATTGAAGCCAATTCAAATGAAGAAGCACTTCTAAAAATTGAAGATTTGTACAAAAAACAATAAATCGTTTTAGATGCAGATGATTTTGTTGAAACTGAATTTCTTAAAATTGAAAATTAATTATGACAGAGCTTATTCCAAATAACTCCGATTCTATTCTATATACTTCTCAAGATGGCGAAGTCCGAGTGGATGTTTTTGTTTATAATGAATCTGTCTGACTAACTCAAAATGCAATGCAAGATTTATTTGATAGGTAAAAATCAACTGTAAGTGAGCATATTAGCAATGTTTTTAAAGATGGCGAATTGGAGGGAAATCAAGTTGTTCGGAAATTCCGAACAACAGCCGACGATGGAAGGATTATGAGGTTTCCTATTATAATCTTGATGTAATTATTTCAATTGGATACAGAATTAAATCACAAAGAGGAACACAGTTTCGCATTTGGGCTACCAAAACACTTAAAGAATTTATTATTAAAGGATTTGTTTTAGATGACAAGCGATTAAAACAAGGTGGTCAGATTTTTGGGAAAGATTATTTTGAGGAATTACTCGAAAGAATTAGGGGTCAAGCCAAAAGGAACAAGCCCTGCGCCGGCGATTGAGGCGCCCAAAAGACCAACCAATTGAAAAAATTCAATAGCCGAAGGCCTAGAAAAAATCAATCCTAACACCCAAATCACTTTAAAAAAGAATAAACCCCGGCCCTTTCAGCATGGCGACTGGTATACAGCCGAAGAGGCTTAGTAAGACCGGGTTGCGACGAAGGAGCTCGCCCGGCCGCACTTAGCCTCTTCAATGGAGACCAGCCGACAGGCTGAACAGGCCTTGACTTTTTGCCTACTTTTTGGTCAAGCAAAAAGTAGGAAGCCCCCTGCGCCGGCGATTGAGGCGCCCAGAAGATCAATCAATTGCAGGAATTCAAAAGCCGTAGGCTTAGAAAAAAATCTTATAAACCAAGTAAAATCACATTAGCCCCGCGCCGGCGATTAAGGCGCCCAGAAGATCAATCAATTGCAAGAATTCAATAGCCGCAGGCTAAGAGAAAAAATCAATTAAACAAAAGCACATTAGCCCCGCGCCAGCAATTGAGGCATCTTACAGCTAAAGCCCTTGAAAAAAGAAGGTAGGACGTATACCCTAAGGCGGAAAAAGAATTGGCTAATAAACCATACATCGACAATTAAAAGGAACGCAAGCTTTTCAAAACCACAATCAAAATTGACTTAATTTTATGGTGTTATTTTAATGCCTACAGCAATTTGAGAAAGCGAAATAAAACAGTTTTTCTTTCCGATGAATGCCTTTTATGTCTTTTTGTTAAACAAACACAAGGCAATACAGCAACGTCAGTACAAACGAAGATAAAACGATAAAATTTAAACGGAGCAGAACTATGGTGAATGCGTTGGCAAAATCGGGCTTTCCAACAACAAAAGGGTTTTATTCTGAGATCCGTAACGAAATAGACCACAAAAGTCAAATTTCTGCTCTATGAAGTTTAAAGTATTACTTGAATTGCTTAAAAATGTCACAATTCAATCATTTGATAAAGGAGCAATCCTGATAGAAATAAATTCGACCAATAAAGATGTATTCTACATAAGAAAAGGATTGGTTCGTTGTTATTCTGTAGATAAAGAAAATAACGAAATAACATTTCAAATATATGCCGAAAACCAGCTTTTTGCCAATGCACATGCCTTTTTGTTCAACGATCCATCAAAATTCTATTTTCAGGCACTAGAACAAACCAAAGTTTATTATGTCGACTACAATTCGTTTCTTAAATTGACTTCTAATAACATGGATTTATTCGAAATGAATAGTTCATTTGTTGGTAAAAAAATTATCCAAATGGCATTTCAACGGGTAGAGTCTTTTGTATTTCTTTCGCCCGAAGAACGTTATGAAAAGTTCGTAAAAGACAATCCAAAATTGATTAATAGAGTACCGGATAAGTACATTGCCAATGTACTGGGAATTACACCTGTTTCTTTGAGTAGAATTCGCAAACGCATTTCTATAAAAAAATAAAATTAATCTCTTTCTAACATCTTTGAGCATTAAGTTGGATGATTAAAAATGTCAGACAATAATATTCACCTAAAAAATTAAACAACCGCATTTATTATCTTTTGTTAATTTGATTATCGTGTGCCCCTAGTACTTTTGTTCGGCCAAAAAATAAGTTAAAATGAAATGGTTAAGCCTGCTGTTTATTGTATTCAATACCTTAACATTGAACACCCAAGACAGTTTGATTGGTGTTTGGAATATAGGGCAAGACAATACCAAAGTTGAAATTACAAATCATAATGGTATTTACGAGGGAAGAATTATTTCTTCTGATAATACCAAAGCCAAAGTCGGTGGACTTATTTTGAAAGAAGTTAAGTCTGTTAATGGAAAATGGCAAGGGAAATTATACAGTCCTAAAAAGAAAGAATGGTTCGATGCAGTTTTAAAAGTTGAAGGAAAGAAAATGTTGGTAACCGTTAAATCTGGTGTCGCAAGTAAAACAGTTGAGTGGATAAAAGCATGACATCGTTTAAATAAATAGAATTATGCTGTTTGTAAATTCTATTTTTAAGTATTACTTATCGTGTTTTTTAGGGCTATCCAGCGCCGTTCTGTTCGCACAAGAATTTGACGTCGTCCAAATTCAATCTGCCTATTATCCAAAACAATTTATTGAAGAGTCTGGTGCAGAGGGGGAAATTGGTTTTTTTGAATGGGGTGTACAGGTGGCTATCCCTCAGGCTATCAAATCGAGTAAGGATTCAATCATACTTATTCACCGTATGTCATACGGCAATCTGAAGGTAGATGCTGAAGCCAATCCAACCGCTGGTCCAATGGTAGATGCTGAAAAATATTATCACAATGTATCATATAATTTAGGTCTGGTCTATTCTTTAAAATCTACATGGCATGTTGTCGTTAATCTTACCCCAACCATTGCATCGGATTTTGAAGAAAAACTTAGTGGAGATGACCTACTTTTTCAAGCTAGTACTTTAATAGTTAAATCCAAGAATAAAAGCTGGAAGTATGGATTGGGATTGGCATACAACACACGTTTTGGACGTCAATTGTTTATTCCAATGGGATTATTAAAATACGAGACAAAAAGGGTTACTTTGGATATGGTTCTCCCTAATAAATTGAACTTGATGTTTAAAGCATCCAACAATAAAGTTCATTATGGTTTGAAGGCTGGCTTAAATGGCGCTGTAATTAATAATTCTACCGAGATTCAATCCATCAGTAACGTCATAGACGAAGTAGGTTACAGCCGTCTTATTGTGGGGCCGGCAATTACATTAAGGCTTAAAAATGCCTTTAACCTTAACCTGCAGGGAGGCCTGGCGGTTGCACGGAGATTGGAATTCATTGATGTCAATAATAACATTATAGACAGAACACCTCAGGCATCTCCTTTTTTTGCCATTGGAATTTCATTCGCTCCAAACCTTATGAGAATCGAGTCTGGACTAAATGATTAAAAAAACAAGAAATCTTCAAATGGAAAAAGCCATTTGGCCAAGTTCGTTAAACTGCCTTTGTTTGCTGATATGTGTATTGTGTCGACTAGAAGCCCAATCACAACAAAGCTTTAAGGTGGCTATTGTATCTGATGCTGCCGAATACGGAGAGCATTACTTTGAAAAGTCAATAAAAGCGGAGATAAGCACATTGCTTTCTGACCGATATAACTTGAGTTTTACTGAGGTCTATACCGATGGCGACATAACTACAATAAATCAAGAAGTGGCCGACATATACGCCAAAAAACAAGTCGATGTCTTGGTTGGTGTCGGTATGTTCTCCAGTAAAATTTTAACCGGCCAAAGTTCATATCCAATTCCAAGTATTGCCTCTATACAATTGATTAATTCCAAATCAGATTCTTTATCTCCCAAAATAGTTAGTGGTATCTCCAATTTTACCTATATTAACTCACCCTTCAATATCGAAGAAGGGATTAACGCTTTAAAGGCAATTTGTCGATGTACAAAATTGGCCATATTAGTGCATCCCCAAATTTTAACTTTTGGGTTGAGTAAAAATGACATCTATCCTGATGCAGAAATAGAATGGGTAGGTCTGGAAGCTGATCTTTTATCCACGGTTTCCAAAATCCCGAATGATGTGGAAGGGATTTACATTTTATCTCCACTAACAAATTTTTCTCCAGAAAAAAGAAAATCATTCTTTAACGAGTTAGTTCAACGAAAATTACCTTCTTTCTCTTTGTTAGATTTCCCCATGTTAGATGAAGGCGCTTATGCAGCTTATTCCGTAAGTGATAATCTAATTAAAATACCAAAACGAATGGCTATTAACATAGAGAAAATTGCGGAAGGAATGAACCCTAAAGACTTTCCGGTTAATATTGAAGCCTTCACCAACCAACTGGTCATTAATATGGAAACGGTCAATAAAGTTGGTAAATATCCCAACTGGCCTATTTTAGATAATTCATTAATGATTAATATTAACAAACCCAATACATCCCGCATACTTAGTTTAAAGGCGGCTATCGCAGAAGGCATCGAAAACAATATGGGTTATAAAATTGAAAAAAAACAAACCCAATTAACGGCTAAAGATGTAGGTTTAGCAAAAAGCAACTACTTGCCGAGTCTTTCAGTAGAATCAAACGGCTTCTTCCTAGATTCAAACACTATAAATAGTTCTTTTGGTACCTTGGGTACTTTCAATTGGACTGCAGGTGCGTCTTTTTCTCAATTAATATTATCTGAACCGGCTATGGCAAATATTGCCATACAAAAATTGTTATATGAAAGTCAACAAAACGCACAGCGGCAGTCTGAGCTGGACGTAGTCCTGGAGGTTGCCCAGCGTTATTTTAATTATAGGCAAGTATTGGCGGTTTCTGAGTTACAAAACAATAATATTAAAGCAGTTAATCAAAATTTAACCATAGCTAAAAATAAAGAAAAAGTGGGCTATAGCGGCGCCAGTGATGTATACAGATGGCAAACCGAGTTAAACTTGGCAAAAACAGACCTGTATTCTACTAATGCTCAGTTAAAAGCAGTGGGATATCAATTGAATGAAACGCTTAACCGACCAATCGATGAAGTGTTCACCATTGAATCATCAGATAATATCGGTCATTTTGTTGAAGATTTAGATCAATTATTCATGAGTCTCATTCAAGATCAGGCAGGTTTCAACCAATTAGCCGACTTCTTGGTGCATGAAGCTACTCAAAACCTTCCGGAATTACAGCAAATCGAATTGGCCATTAATGCTCAAAAACGATTGCTAAAATCGAATCGGCGCTCTTTTTATATACCAACCATTGCGTTTGGGGCTAGTTATCTCTATCCAATTGAAACAATAAACCCTGGTGAAGCGCCCCCTATTCCAGGACTTAATATTACCAATAATCCAACTTGGAACGCGGGTTTTAATGTTACTATGCCTTTATTTACAGGTATTTCGAGAAAATTTCAAATGGATAAAACAGCAGTTGGACTGTACCAATTGCAAGACCAGCAAAAAGACGTTAATAATTTGCTGGAATTACAAGTTCGCGCAAATCTCGAATTAGTCAATGCCTCTTTTAACAACATCAGGCTCACCAAAAATGCGGCTATGGCTGCAGAAAAAAACATCGAAATTGTGAGAGACCTATATCAATCCGGTCAAGTTGACGTGATTACGTTGGTCGATGCTCAGAACGCCTTGTTGGGAGCTCAAATAAATGCCACCAACGCATCGTATCAATTTATGCTCGATTTCTTTGCTCTACAACGATCCATCGGTAATTATACCATATTGGCCACAGAAACACAAAGAGCTGAATTTCTTGAGCGCTTTCTCAATTTCAAAAACAACTAACTATGAAGTTGCCAATTAAATTGTTCATTTTGTTTCTATTGATGTCATGTGGGCAAAAATCAGCTGAAATAGAAAATGCTATTCGGCGGGTTAAATACGCAAAAGTTGAATCGAACACCGGAATGGAAACCTACAGCTTTTCGGGAGTGGCGAAAGCCCAAAATGAAATTCAGCTAAGTTTTAAAGTAGCAGGTACCTTGGCTTCGGTGAATGTGAAGTTAGGCGATAGGGTAAGAAAAGGACAAATTATAGCCACAATTGATCCCGCAGATTACATTATTCAAACCAATCAGGCGGTTTCCCAGAAAGAAGGCGCTATTGCTAATTCAAAAGCAACACAATCTCAACTTATTAAGGCAAAAGCCACATACGACAGAGTTGCCCAGCTTTACGAAAACAGCAGCGTTTCCTTAAGTGAATACCAGCAAGCAAAGGCAGCTCTTGATGCCGCACAAGCTCAGCATGATGCTGCAATCTCACAAGTGGATGCAGCCAGCAGTCAGCTAAAAGCAGCCGACAATCAGGTGAGCTACACAAATTTAATTTCTCCTTTAGATGGGGTTATAACCGCGATGGAAGTGGAAGCGAATGAGGTTATTAATGCCGGAGCATTAATCGCAAAAGTGAGTTCGCTCGGCCGACCGAAAGTTGAAGTAGGTGTTTCTGAAGTGGCTATTAATAAATTTAAAATTGACAAAAAGGCAAACATCCATTTCCCCTCTTTGCCAAATCGCATATTCGAGGCTAAAGTCACAGAAATTGGTTTCGCTTCAGAAAAATCAACCACATACGCGGTTATACTTGAAATCATAAATTATTCCGATGAAATAAGACCCGGGATGGCGGCTGAAGTGAATTTCACCATAGACGCAGATGAGGGCCAAACAAAAAGCGAAATTGTGGCGCCTCTAAAAGCAATAGCAAGTGCCGCCGATGGAAATTATGCTTTTAAACTGGTGCCGGATACCGAAAAAGGAATTTTTTTGGCGAAAAGGGTGATTCTGGATTTAGGTGCTATTACAGAAAATGGATATATCATTAAAAATGGTTTAAAACAGGGTGATCTGGTAGCGGTTGCCGGCCTTAGGTCATTATATGAAGGTAAAAAGGTGATGCTTTTAGAAAATAATCCCAAATGAATTTAACGGGCCTTTCACTCAAATATAACAGGATAACCATTTTAGCCTTGGTTGTGGTTGTCATACTAGGGCTAATGGAGTACAAAAATCTATCGCGAGATAGTATGCCGCCATTTACCGTGCGTATAGCACGAATCGTAACACAATTTCCCGGCGCCAGCCCCGAACGTGTCGAATCGCTTATTAGCGATAAAGTAGAGAAGGTATTGCAAGAAATACCTGAAGTTAAAACTGTTACAAGTATAAGCAGAACAGGCGTGTCAATTATCAAAGTGACCATCAAAGATGATGTGCCTGAAAGCAAGCTTCAAGCCATTTGGGATTTGGCAAGAAGAAAAATAGACAACATCAAAAAAGACCTTCCAGAAGGCATTTATGGGCCCAACTTGAATGACGAAGATATTGGTGTGGTGTATGGTATATTCGTTGGACTTGAATCTGATGGTTTCGAATATAATGAGCTTAAAGCCTTTGCAGACGACCTGAGAGACGACCTAATTGCGCTTGATGATGCAGCCAAAGTAATTATTGGCGGCGCAGTGGAGGAGCGAATTTATATAGAATACAACGATGCCAAATTAGCTCGGGTAGGTCTCACCGCCGGGCAATTACAAAACATCATTTCAGAAAGCAACATCATCATCCCATCAGGGCAAATTAACCTTGGCGAAGAAAGGATTATTCTTGAATCATCGGGAAATTTTGAATCCCTTCAGGCAATACAAAATTTGGCAATACCGGTGGGTAGGCAAGGAGAAACGGTTTTACTTCAAGATCTGGCAAAGGTTGAACGAGCTTATGTTTCGCCAAAACAATCTATTGTAAGGGTTAATGGCAATCAATCTTTAGCGCTGTATATTTCTGTAAAAGAAGGCGCCAATTTGATTGAATTGGGTAAAGATGTTGACAAACTGATTAAACTATATAATGAGTCAAAATTACCTCTGGGTATAAAGGCCATGCGTATATCCTCTCAGGATATTGCAGTTCAACAAAAAATAGATGTATTCATAGAAAATGTATTTCAAAGTATCGTTATAGTTCTTCTGGTTATTTTACTGGTATTAGGTTGGAGACCCAGTATCATCGTTGCAAGTATGGTGCCCGGTACCATGGTACTTACCTTTTTATTGATGGGATTGTTTGATGTGGGGCTAAATCAAGTAACATTGGCATCCCTCATTATGGCGCTCGGTATGCTGGTAGACAACGGTATTGTTATGGTGGAGGGCCAACTGGAAAAATTACAAGCGGGGCAATCTAAGTTTGAGGCTTCTGTAAATTCCGCCAAAGAGTATATGGTTCCACTCCTCATTTCTACTTTAACAACAAGTGCCGCCTTCTTGGCTTTCTATTTAGCCGATGGTACCATGGGCGATATGATGGGGAATATCTTTCTGGTTATTACAATGGCCTTGCTTTCTTCTTGGGTAATGGCATTTACCATTATTCCTCTTTTCGGAAACGCCCTACTGAAAGTTACACATGGTGACGATGCACATAAAACCGTTTTTGATCGCTTTAAAAGCTCCTACAATAGGGTTCTCGAATGGACATTGAAAAAACCCATTTTGGCTATTGTAGCTATCACGCTGCTATTTTTCTTCTCACTTTATGGTTTCCGATTCATTCCAAGCATTTTCATGCCGCCAAGCGACAGGAGTCTGGTAGTGGTGGATATTAATTATCCATTGGGCACTAAAATCGAAACAACAGATTCACGAGTGGCTCTTCTAGACAATTATATCAAAGACAGCTTGCTGGTAGATGAAACTGTTAAGGAAGGAATTATGGGTTGGTCTTCTTTCATTGGCAAAGGGCCAGAGGCATATGATTTAGGTTATTCTCCCGGTGAATCAAATTCAGCTTATGCACATATGCTGCTGAATACTACCTCAGATCTTGCAAATGATTTAGTGATTCGGAAACTAAGAGATTTTTCAAGCAAGTATCTTTTTGATGCCGAAATTAAAATTAGCCGTTTAGTTGGATCTGGTGGCGCAGCTGCACCAATTGAAATAAGAATTAAGGGAGATGACCCAAATGAATTGTTTAGAATTGCCGATAGAATTAAAACCAAACTGTTTCAAACTCCTGGAGCAATTGACGTTACCGACGATTGGGGCTCTCGCATCAAAAAAATATATGTAAAAATTGATGAATATAAATTATCAAGAGCAGGTCTTACCAATCAGGATGTTGCCATCTCTTTGCTCACCTCTTTAGATGGTTTTGAAGTTGGAGAGTTTCGAGATAATGAGCAAACCATTCCAATTACCATGAAAAGGGAAGGAACAGAAAATATAAGTTTTACAGATATTAAAAATATAAATGTGTTTTCTCAAGCCAGAGGCACCAGTATTCCGCTGTCTCAAGTTGCAGAAATTGAGGTGCCCTGGCAATATTCGAAAATATTAAGGCGTAATCTAAAACGAAGCTTAATTATTCAAGCAGGTGTGGCCGACGGTTTCTTGGCCAGTGATATTATGGTTGAAGCAATTCGTCCAATGATGGAAGAAGAATCTTCAAAGTGGAATGCAGGTTATACATTCGAATACGGGGGCGATGCAGAAGGAAGTAATGATGCCATGGGGGCAGTTATTAAAAACTTACCGCTTTGCTTCTTTATTATCATCCTTTTGCTGGTCATTCAATTTAACTCCATTCGCAAAGCAAGCATTATTTTTATGACTATTCCGCTGGCTATTGTGGGGGTAACATTTGGGTTACTGGGCGCTGGTTCTGTGTTTAGCTTTACGGCATTTTTAGGCATTATTTCCTTGTCAGGCATTATTATTAACGATGCAATTGTTCTGGTAGATAAAATTGGAACAGAGTTAAACGAAGGAAAGGGATTGATAGAAAGTATCAAACAAGCCGCCAACCATCGCTTTAGTCCCATCTTGCTAACCACTTTAACTACTTCTTGTGGCATGATTCCGCTATGGACAGGTGGGGGCGCTCTATGGTCGCCTATGGCCATTACCATTATCTTCGGACTACTTTTTGGAACTATAATTCTATTGCTTTTTGTTCCTGCAGTTTTTACTCTTTTGTATAAAAACCCGCAAGAAAATAAAGCAATTTAGAGTTTAGAATGAATAGCCAATACAGTCGTATTCTTTACAACGTATAAAGCATAATAAGTTAGAATATCCCAAAAACTAGTCTCGCTGTTGATGGCGAGACTAGTCGACTATAACATCCTGCGTCAGTTTCTACACCATGTCCATACGGATCGACTGAGGCACCCAGAAGACTAACCAATTGAAGAAATTCAAAAGCCGCAGGCCAAGAAAAAGCAAGCACAGAAAAAATCTATCCTAAGACCCAAATCACTATACAAAAAGAATAAACCCCGCCCTTTCAGCATGGCGACTGGTATACAGCCGAAGAGGCTTAGTACGAGCTATAATTGTAACGGGTGATCTGGGAAGAATTGAGAGTATAGTTCCCAATCCTGTTTTATCTAGTAATGCGTTTACAGTTAATTGTGACTTTGGTGAATGGGAACAGGCAGCGGTTCTACTGCTCGATTATCGTGGAGTTTCAATAAGCTATTATCAAATAGCAGTTGGGTCTACATCGGTTGATGTGAGTAGTCAGGGACTAACACCTGGTAGTTACGGCATTTTACTTCTCATTGATGGCACGCCTATTGATTTTGAACAATTATTAGTTAATTTGAAAATGCTTAGAAAAATAATATTCATTCTATTCATCTTAGTTTGGGTTCTTAACGCTAGAGCCCAGAACTTTCTGCAATACGGTTTTCTAGATGATTGTGATAGTCTAAATCAAGTATCAGGGTGGCACTTCACATATTTCGGACATGGAACAGAAAATTTCCCCCCATTCTTGATGTTTGATTCTGTATTTGCGCGGAACGATACAGCTTTTTTTGAATTCGGATATTTTCAAGGTGTTGCTCCAACCCAAGGTAGCTACAGGCTAGATACTTTGAGTGGAAATTGTAGCGACTTCCATTACTATAGTCTGAGGTATTCTTGTATTGTTGTACAAATGTGGGATGTTATTGACTACTCCGTAGTTCCGCCACAATGGCTGTTTTTAAGTGAACGAGTGGTTTGTGATCTAACCAACCCCAATGTCTCAAGTCCAGATATTCTTGCTCCCGAAAAGGGTTTACTTTCTACCCAACAACGTCCATCGGGAACATATATCTCAATTGAACCTTATGTCAGTGTTGACATCTATTCTTTGAATGGTTTGTTACTCCAGAGCATCAATGCCCTTAATGCTAAGAGTGAATATTTGCTAAACCTCGAAAGCGGTGTCTATATTGCCGTGGGGCGTTCAGCGGACTCAGCTGGTTATGAACAGTTTGATAAAATAATTATTCCATGATAAGCTATCAGGCAGTAAATAGTTTATCTCCGAGAGAAATAGGAGGCTCCGCTCTGCTGGAGTCGAGTTCTTGGGCCAAATGGATGATCTGTGATGTTTCAGGTCAATGAAAACCAAGGCCCCGCAGCCGTGGTGAAACTCATCAAACACTAAGCTTATGGCTTTACCCTTCAACTTGCTAGTAACCAACAATTATGCGGCAGGGAGTAGAAATGAGGAAAACAGAACCAAGATTATAGAATAACCGTACCAATAACCTAAAGCCCCGAAGGGGCGACATGATTCTAGATAATTATTCCCAAAACAATACCCCAAGCAGGATTAATAATTAATTTGATCATTTACCGAAAAAACCGGCCCTTTCAGCATGGCGACTGGCAAACAGCCGAAGAGGCTTAGTAAGACCAAACGAAGGAGCTCGCCCGGCCGCACTTAGCCTCTTCAATGGAGACCAGACGACAGGCTGAACAGGCCTTGACCTTTTGCCTACTTTTGGGTCAAGCCAAAAGTAGGAAGCCCTGCGCCGGCGATTGAGGCGCCCTGAAGATCAACCAATTGAAGAAATTCAATAGCCGAAGGCCAAGAGAAAAAATCATTTAATAAAACAAAATCACATTAGCCCCGCGCCG
>CAMCXO010000047.1 GCA_945883565.1 Chryseobacterium gleum | reverse complement strand
CATTGGGATTATGGGTGGAATTCCCTGTATTTTGTAACAATCTGTACAAAGGATCGGATTTGTTTTTTTGGTAATGTGGTGGATGGTAAAATGGTTTTGAATGATATCGGAAAAATCGTTGAAACCGAATGGTTAAAAACATTCGAAATGCGACTGGATATGAATTTGGATATGGGTCATTACGTGATTATGCCCAATCATTTTCATGCCATTATTGGGATTGGGGAAAATGAATATAATTCAAAACGTGATACGCAACGTAGAGACGCAATGCATTGCGTCTCTACCACGACCACCAACCATACCCGCAACGATACAAAAAACAAATTCGGACCACAATCCAAAAATTTGGCATCCATCATTCGTGGTTTTAAAATTGGGGTAACAAAAAATGTCCGATTGATAAATCCCGATTTTGCCTGGCAATCCCGTTACCACGATCACATTATCCGTAACGATGAATCGTTTCATCGTATTTCAGAATACATCATTAATAATCCATTGAATTGGTTATCAAGAGGGCGGGTTTCAGCACCAATCATTTAACCGAAGGGTAGAGACGCAATGCATTGCGTCTCTACAAAACGCCACCGGATCGACATCAATAAACAAATTCGGACCCGAAGGGTTCAAACGTTTATAGTATACAGCACAAACAACACATTGCGACCCCATCGGGGTCGTACATTAACCATTCCTATAATTTTCTATAAACATCAAATCCCTTCGGGATTATTAAAACATAATCGATTGGCAAAGAAAGTAGAATCAATAAAACACTAAGCCCTTACCCGTCTTCACGCCAAAACACCCACCTAAGAAAATTGAATTCTAAACCGAGATTCATGTAATACCCTAAATGTACCAAAATGCCATTTTTGACCGCCTTTAACCTAAAAACATCAAAGCACATGACAGGTCAAAAAATCGCCTTTATTACCGGAGCTTCAACCGGCATCGGACACGCATCGGCAAAAATGCTCTTGGCAAATGGCTTCAAGGTGTATGCCACAGCACGAAGAACCCATTTAATGAAAGATTTAGAAAAATTAGGAGCAGTTACCATGCATTGTGATGTTACAAAAGATGAAGATGTTCAAAATGTAGTCGACACCATTATAAAAGGGGAAGGCAGAATCGATGTGCTTTTCGCCAATGCCGGCTTTTGCTTATTGGGACCGGTAGAGTTGCTGAGCATTGAAGATGTTAGGTACCAATTTGATGTAAATGTGCTGGGCAATGCCCGTGTATTTACCGCGGTGCTGCCACATATGAGAACACAAAAATCGGGCAGAATAATCATTACCTCCTCAGTAGCAGGGCATATGGGCTCTCCCGGTATGGCCTGGTATCCCGCCACCAAGCATGCCCAACAAGGCGTGGGCGATGGCTTGCGAATGGAAGTTAAAGAGTTTGGCATAAAAGTGTCTCTAATCGAACCGGGCTACATCAATACCGATATTCCCAGTGCCAGCTTGCCCTACTTAGACAAATGTGAAAAACACCCCAATGCCGCACCCTATAAGAATCAGATGAAAACTTTTAGAGAAAAATGGAGTGCGGGTTGTAAAAACGGATCTTCGCCCGACACGATTGCAAAAGCCGTTTTACATGCAGCCCAAAGCACTTCTCCAAAAAGAAGATACACACCCAATGCCGATGGCAAACTGGGTAAGTTTTTAAAAAGATGGTTTGGCTATGGCTTAATAGACCGCATATTGCCGGCTGCATCCATAAAATAAAAGAAGGTCCGGAAGTTTCCCTAAATCAATACACGAACTTATGCTCGAACAACTTGAACTCTATATAAATGCCCAAAAAACCATTGCCAACTATATGTTGGCTTTCGGCATTTTAATGCTTCTACTGGCTTTACTTACGCATTTTGCCGACTCCAATTCAACATTATCCGGATTAAAAATGGGTTTAATGGTATTCGGAGCATTCTCTTCTGTAAGTGGCCTTGGGTATAAAAGAATCGAAGATAAACTGCTAAAAAGTCAAACTTTGCTGTACCAAGAAAGCTCGGCAAGGTTTCAGCAACAAGAAACAGAACGAATGACAAAAGTGGTTAAAAACCATCCAAAAATTCAAATCGCACTTGTTGTTCTCGTTATGGCTTCATTGATCATAAATCTTTTTCTCGACAAAGCCTTTGTAAATGGAATACTGTTTTCGCTGGTTATATTTTCGGTTGGAAACCTCATTATTGAAAGTGTTTCAAAAAAATCGATAGACGCGTATTTTGAAAACCTTTCCCACTTCTAAAACATGAAGAACATTATCAGAATCGAAAGCATTAGCTTGTTGCACAGCATGTTTCAAATACCCCCGCCAAAGCATCCTTTGGCCAGCGTAATTGATTTTTCGAAAATAAACAGGCATGAACTGGAAATTCAAAACACTGATTTACACGTAACTTCATCGTTTTATGTTATTACATTAAAACATCTGAAGTCGGGCAGTTTACAATATGGCAGAAAACAAATCGATTTTCAGGAAGGCAGCCTGTTCTTTTCTTTACCGGAACAAATTAGCACCATTAAAAATCCGGTTTTCGAAGAGTCCAGTTATAATTGGGGCCTGTACTTTCATCCCGACCTAATTTATGGCACTGCTTTGTTTAATAAAATGGCTGAATACTCATTTTTTAAATACACCACAAACGAAGCATTGCATTTGTCGGAAGATGAAAAAGTAAGTCTTTCCGCCATCATCGGAACCATCGAAACTGAAATCAACCGTCCTATAGACACGCACAGCAAAAACGTATTGGTGTCTGCAATTGAATTTTTATTAAATCACTGCAACCGCTATTACGACCGCCAATTTATTACCAGAGCAAATGAAAACAGTTCGGTGGTTGCTGCCATCAATACGTATTTAAAAAACCACTTTACTTCGGCCATTCTAAACGAGAAGCGGCTTCCAACAGCCTTGCAATGCGCTGAACACGTTAGCCTCTCCCCAAATTATTTAAGCGATTTACTACGTAAAGAAACAGGAAAAACCACTCAAGAACATATTCATTACCACCTTTTAGAAATTGCCAAAGACCGATTACTCGGAAGTGACAACTCCATAAAAGAAATAGCCCACTCTTTAGGCTTTGAACACACACATTATTTCAGCAGTTTGTTTAAGAAAAAAGTAGGCTTAAGTCCAACAGAATTCCGCAACCTGAATTAATATATCGGCGGCCGACGCCTGCAACTGAGGCTCAAAGGAATTGAAGTAAACACAATGGCTATTTTTTTAATCGGATAGATTTCAAGAAAAACGCAAATAACGTCCAACCCACGCCACAGCTTCCATAACCAAAGCCCACAGCTTCCATAAGCAGCGCTTATGAATTAATCATGCCCATCCTTAAATCATAAAAATCAAAGTTCAGACAAAAGCGGCGAGGACTTGCAGCGCAAAACCTGGCCCGCAAGAGGTTATTGCGGTTTACACCCGGGCCGAATCTCTTGTATCCCTTGTGGGGGGCGCCCCAACAAAACGCCACGCATACCCCATACCAAAACCATTTCCAAAAAACAAAAAACATCACCTCCGTATGTTGAGGCAAGGCCCTATTTTAGCCTTTTACTCCTCCTCTTTATGACCGAAAAACGCCTGTTCTTGCTCGATGCCTTCGCTCTCATTTTCAGAGCCTATTTTGCTTTTATTAAAAACCCCAGGCGGAGCAGCTCGGGCATGGATACCTCGGCCATTTTTGGCTTTACCCTCAGTTTGCTGGAATTGCTGGAAACCGAAAATCCAAGCCACTTGGCGGTGGTTTTCGATACTTCAGCACCCACCCAACGGCATATCGACTTTCCGGCTTATAAAGCCAATCGAGATGAAACGCCAGAAGCCATTCGGGTAGCCGTGCCCTGGATTGAAAAAATTTTGCTGGCCTTTGGCATTCCCATTATCAAACTCGATGGCTACGAAGCAGACGATTTAATAGGCACCTTGGCCAAAAAAGCAGAATTGGCGGGGTATACCACGTACATGATGACCCCCGATAAAGATTTTGGACAGCTGGTTAGCCCTAAAACCTTAATTTATAAGCCGGGGCGAGGGGGAAATCCGGCAGAGGTAATGGGCGAAAAAGAGGTTTGCGAAAAGTTTGGCATTAAGCGGGTACAGCAGGTAATAGATATGCTGGGCATGATGGGCGATGCGGTAGACAATATTCCGGGTTTGCCGGGGGTGGGCGAAAAAACCGCTCAAAAACTGCTGGAAACCTACGATTCTCTTGAAAATGTGATCGCACATGCGCACGAAATAAAGGGCAAAATGGGCGAAAAAATTCAAGCAAATGCCGAGCTGGGCCTGCTGTCGAAGCGTTTGGCCACCATTGTGGTGGATGCGCCCATAGAGCTAATGGAGGATGAACTCATAATGTCGGAACTGGATGCCGACGCTTTGAAACAGCTTTTCGAAGAACTGGAGTTTAGAAGTTTGTTGAAACGCACCCTTGAAAAACATGCCCCAACCGGAGAGTCGGGAAAAGCGGTGGCAACTCAGGCAGCAGCTTCGGGCATGGCCTTTCAAGCCTCGCTGTTCGGAGAGGCCGAAGCAGAAACACCTACCGATTCAAGGGCATTGAGCACCCTCGAAACCTACGAGCACTTTTACCAATTGGTTGAAAACGACCACGAAATAGAAATTTTGCTCGAGCATATGCTAAAACAATCGGCGGTTTGCTGGGACACTGAAACCGATGGCTTAAACGAATTTGAAGCCCAATTGGTGGGCTTGGCCATAAGCTGGCAAGGCTCTAAGGCCTTTTATGTGCCTTTTCCGCCCGATTTTGAAGGTCAAAAAAGGCGCATTGAAAGGTTTAAGCCCTTTTTTGAACACGGTGGAATAGAGAAAATTGGACAAAACCTAAAGTTCGATATGGCCGTTCTGCAGAAATATGGCATCGAGGTTGCCGCCCCTCTTTTCGACACCATGCTGGCCCACTACCTCATAAATCCCGATGCCCGGCACAATTTTGATGTGCTTTGCCAAAACTGGTTGCAACACCAAACGGTGCATATCGATGCCTTAATTGGGGCAAAAGGCAAAAACCAGGGCAATATGCGGCAGGTGCCCCTTGAGCGCATCAAAGAATATGCAGGCGAAGACGCCGATTTTACCTACCAACTGGCAGCAAAGTTTAAGCCCGAATTAAACCGCAACGAATTGATGCCCGTATTTGAAAGCCTCGAAATGCCTTTGGTTCCGGTGCTCATGCGCATGGAAGCCGCGGGAATTCGCATAAACAGAGAAAAGTTGGGAGGGCTTTCGGCACAAATGGGCCAGGAAATAAACAGCTTAAACGCCGATATTCAAGAACTGGCAGGGCTTTCATTTAATGTGGCTTCGCCCAAGCAGTTGGGAGAGGTTCTTTTTGACCACCTTCGCATTGGCAATAAACCCAAGAAAACCAAAACCGGACAGTATGCCACCTCCGAAGACATTCTGCAAGAGTTGGTAAAAGCCCATCCCATTGTAGAAAAAATTCTGGAATACCGGCAGTTACAAAAGCTTAAAAGCACGTACGTAGATGCGCTCCCGGCCATTGCCAACCCGCTTACCGACCGCATTCACACTTCGTTTAACCAGGCGGTGGCGGCCACAGGTCGACTGAGCTCAAACAATCCGAATTTGCAGAACATTCCGATTCGCCACCCAAGGGGGCAAGAAATTCGGGCGGCATTTATTCCGGCAGAAGGCGACTTTTGTTTGCTGTCGGCCGATTACAGCCAAATAGAATTGAGGTTAATTGCCGAAATGAGCGGAGATGAAGCCATGGTTGAGGCCTTTTTGCAAGGGCAAGACATTCACGCAGCTACGGCCGCCAAACTCTTCGGTATACCAATAGACGACGTAAACAAAACCCAAAGAAGCCATGCCAAAACCGTTAATTTCGGCATTATTTATGGGGTTTCGGCCTTTGGATTAAGCCAGCAAACCAGTTTAAGCCGAAGCGAAGCGGCAGAGCTAATCCAAAATTATTTTAAAACCTATCCCGGCATAAAGGCTTTTATGGATGCCCAAATTGCCAAAGCCCGTGAGTTGGGGTATGTGCAAACCATGTTTGGCAGGCGCCGCATTTTGCGCGACATACACTCTAAAAACCAAACAGTTCGCGGACATGCCGAGCGCAATGCCATTAATGCCCCCATTCAAGGCAGTGCGGCCGATATTATTAAAAAGGCCATGATCGCCATCGATGCAGAGATGATGCGGCAAAATATGCAATCGAAAATGCTGCTTCAGGTGCATGACGAACTGGTGTTCGACTGCTATTTGCCTGAAAAAGAAAATCTACAAAATTTGGTAAAAGGGCATATGGAGGGCGCCGTAAAAACAAGGGTGCCTCTTTTGGCCGAAACCGGCTTTGGAACCAATTGGCTGGAAGCGCATTGAAGCTTAAGTTGCCCTTAATTTCAGTCTAAAGCCGTCCAAATGATTAACATTTCAAGATACAGGCTGTTGATTTTGGCCCGAATGGTTCAACCCTTGGCTTTTGGCCTTCACCAAGGGCTTACCGTTTAGCGCCTGAATTAAGGTTAAAGTGGCCAATAGCCCGTATATAATCGAAAGCCCAATGGTCAATTTGTTGCTTTTTAAAACGTAGAACGACAGAATAGGAAGAACCTGCAAAGCATGCATGCCAATAAAATGCGAAACCCTTAAATCGCCCACGGTCTTGCTCCAACCAATTATAAACCAATTGGAATTGTCGTTTAAAGCGCCAACGCTGTGGTTAAGCCTCGACCCCATAGCGAAACCCTCGAAAGAAAACACAACAAACCACACTATGCCAAACCTAATGGCCCATACATAGTAATTTGGCAATTCGGGGAATGTGTTTTGGAAGAAAAGCAATCCGATGTAGGCGGTATAAAGGGTTACTGTGCTGGCCGCCAAAGCCATTAAACTGTAAAGAATGGAATAGGTTGGTGTAGATATGTTGAAGTGAGACAATTGTCCCCTACTTGCCTGAATGGCTATGTACACGATTTCAAAACTCCACATCAACACCACCGTCCAATTAAACAGTTTAACATTGAAATGGGGCAAATAATGGCAATACCAAGCCATGGTCCACGAATATATGGCAATAGACAAGGCAAACTTCAATGGTTTGTACCAGGCATTTACGGCAAACACCTGGGTGCTTGTGGTTTTAGCAAATACAAAAAACAGCAAAGAAAGCAGTAGGCAAATTAACCCGAAGTAGAACAGGGTTTCATTCCTTGCTTTTAATTCTTGGAAGAAGCTAATCATGGCTTTATACCCGCTAAGTTCTTTTTTATTTTCATCATCAGCCCATCGGGGGTTACGCGAGGCAAATTACTTAAAACCCAATTTAAAAAGCCCACTGTTTTCTTACCCCTTCCATTTAAAAAGAGCTCCACGCCCTCTTTGGCAACCAACTTGGCCGACATGGGCTTGTTGGCATCCATTGCCCTCGTTTGTCGCATGGCATCGGTGTGGAAAGGCGTATCTACAGTACCAGGACAAAGGGCCGTTAGACTTACCCCTGTTCCTTGCATTTCTGCTGCCACCGTTTCGGTGAAAGCCAAAACAAAACTTTTGGTGGCCGAATAAACAGAATAGTATGGAAATGGCAGAAACGACAAACAGTCCTTGACCTTTTGGGTCAACCCAAAAGTAGGAAGCCCCGCGCCGGCGATTGAGGCGCCCAAAAGACCAACCAATTGAAAAAATTCCGTAGCCGCAGGCCAAGAGAAAAAATCATTTAAACCAAACAAAATCACTTTAGCCCGCGCCAGCGATTGAGCCACCCAAAAGATCAACCCATTGAAAAACACCATGACCCCCACAAAAGCAACCCTAAAAACACCTAAACAAAAATGAACTAGCCAAACGAAACGGTATTGCTCAACTCGTTTTGATCATCATGCCTTCTAGGGAAGAATTTAGACAATTGCACACCAGCTTGGGCTATACCTAAACACAGCCCATCAGCGTATAACCCGTTTTTGAATTGCTCAAGCATAATGTTTCGGGTATCAGCCCAAAAATCATGGGGCACTTTGTTGTAAATACCCGAATCGCCCAGAATAACCAAAATATGGTTTTCCACAGCCACATAAACCAAAACACCATTTTTTTCTTTGGTTTTGGCCATACCCAACATTTCGAACACCTTCTTGGCTCTTTCCATGGCATCGCCATTTAACCTCGCTTCGAGATGTACGCGAATCTCTCCCGAAGTTTGCTTTTCAGCCTCGGCAATAGCCGCAATTACCCGGCTTTCGTCGGCATTATTAAGCAATTCTGGTTTTGTAACGCCCATTAAAACGTCACCTTTGGAGCGGTTTCGCTGCCTTCAACGCTTTCGAAATAGCCCCTGGCTTGCAAGCCCGCAAAACCCGCTACAAAATTGTTGGGTATACGGCGAATGGTGGCATTGTACTCTTTTACCCTATCGTTAAACTTATTGCGTTCGAAGTTTATCTTGTTCTCTGTATTGGTTAATTCGTCTTGTAGGGCCATAAAGCTCTGATTGGCTTTTAAGTCAGGATAGCGTTCTACCGATACCAACAAACGCGACAATGCCCCACTTAACTGGTCTTGTGCCTTTTGGAAATTGGCAATAGACTCAGGCGTGAGGTTGGAGGGGTCTATTTGTATAGAGGTGGCTTTGCTTCGGGCTTCAATAACCTGGGTAAGGGTTTCTTGCTCAAAGTCGGCATAGCCTTTAACGGTGCTCACCAAATTGGGAATAAGATCGGCCCGGCGCTGATAAGCAGCTTCTACCTGAGCCCATTGTCCGCTTATGCTTTCATCGGCGGTTACCAATCCGTTGTAGCGCGAAATTCCGAACAGTACCAATAGGACGATAACGCCTAGGGTAATCCATAAACCTTTGTTTTTCATTTGTTTTAGAGTTGATTGTTGAGATTTTCCAATGCACTGCGCAAGCGCTTCAATTTGCTTACAATTTCCAGTTTTTTTTCAGTCGCTTGTCGCTCAGTTTTGAGTTTATTTCGGGCGCCTTCAAGTGTATAGCCCCTTTCTTTTACCAAGTGGTAGATGGCTTTGAGCTCGGTTAAATCGGCATGAGAGTACATGCGGTTACCGCTTTTGCCTTTCTTGGGATTAAGCGAATCGAATTCCTTTTCCCAAAAGCGAACCAATGAGGCGTTTACCCCCAAATAGTCGGCTACTTCGCCAATGCTGAAATAGCGCTTTTCTGCCTCTAATTGGGGCCATTCACGCATACTTAGTCGAACGATTGGGTTTCTTGAGACGACAGCAATAATATTTGCTGGTATTCTTCTGGCGTTAAATCATTAAAGAAGTAATTCACCGGATCTACCTTGGTGCCGTTTCGAATTACCTCATAATGCAAATGGGGAGCTGTAGAAGTTCCGGTATTGCCCACATAACCAATAACCTCTCCCCTTTTTACTTTTTGTCCGGGCTTGGTGGCTATTCGACTCATATGGGCGTACAAACTCTTAAATCCATAGCCGTGGTTAATAATTACATAATTGCCATAGCCCATGCCTTGTTCTGGCCTCTCCACCACCCCATCGCCCGAGGCATAAATGGGGGTTCCGGTTGGGGCGGTAAAATCGATGCCCGAATGCATTTTAGGCACTTTATAAATGGGGTGAATGCGGTAACCGAAGCCCGAAGCAATGCGTGTAAGGTCTTTATTCGACACAGGTTGTATGGCCGGGATGGCCGCCAAAAGTTCGCTTTTGCGTTTTGCCATTTCTATAACTTCGTCAAAAGAACGCGACTGAACATACATTTGTTTGGTGATGATATCCAAACGTTTGGAGCTCTCCATAACCAACTTAGAGTTGGAGTAGCCTTTTAGATTCTGATAGCGGTTGGCGCCTCCAAACCCGGCTTCACGAACCGTTTGAGGAATGGGCTCGGCTTCGAAAATAACACGGTAAATATTGTCGTCGCGCTCTTGCAGGTTTTCAAGCGCCAAAGTCATTTCATCGAGGCGGTCGTTAAGCAAATCGTATTGCATTTGGGTAAAATCCAATTCCCGCTTCAGTCGCTTCTCTTCGGGCGAATCGAGGTAGTAATAAGAAAACACCACCAAAAGCAAAGCCATAACAAAACTTGCCAACAGAAAAATGCCGGTATCGCGCAATTTCTGCTTCCAGCCTTTTTCTAACTTTCTGTACGAAAGTGTTTTGGGGTCGTAATAGTACTTAACCTTGGCCAATCGCCTTTTGCTTTAGTTAGTAAACCTACAAATTTACATTTCGCCGGCTTTAATTGATTGTTAAAGTTGAATCAAATACCCACCCTATTTTCAAAGGATTGAATGTTTGAATAACCGTGAAAAAACGCCGGAATAAACACCAAGCCTTGGGGATTGGCCACAGTACCCTTTTTACGCTTCTTCCTTAGAATTCAATACGGTACAGCACCACCGGGAACAGCCCCAGTTGGTTAACAAATTCTTCTTCTCCGCTTATCGGGTTCCAGCTTACATACAAGGGGTTTCGTCGGTTGGTTACATTTTGAACGTCTATAGCCCATTCTTGGGTAAATTTTTGCATTTGCTGTTTGTAGCCAATACGCAGGTTTAGGCGTATAAAATCCGGAAACTGCGATTCGTAGCTCTTAGCCTCATCTAAAACCGTTAAACCGCTTCGTTCGCTTTCTTGCAAATCAAGTGGGGTATATCGGGCGCCCCCACTCCAGTTAAAACTGCCATCTACACTTAAACTGTGACGCATTTTGCTTTCTGCCTTGTTTTTCCCTAAAAAGAACTCTTTGCCTGCCACCAAATTGAGGAGGTAATTGGAGTTAAAAGCGGTATTCTTTTCTATGCCATTGCTGCCTTTGTAGGTAGATTGATAAAGGCTTAAGGTGCCCAGAAAATACAGGCCTTGGTGCATAAACTGTTCTATGGTAAACTCGAGTCCGTAATTGCTGCCGCTGCCGCCATTGGCCAGCGAGTCGGGAATTCCACCATCGAACGAGCCTAGGTTTAATACCGACCAATACGAAGGTTTGGCCTCTACCACCGAAGGTCCAATGTTTTGATAATACACTTCAGATTTAAACCGCATTTTCTCGGAAATGGAAATTTCATAAGCCATTACATAATGCGCCGACCTCAGCATGCCCAAACCGCCGTTAATTCGCTTTGGGGCTCCGGATTCGGGCTCACTTTGAAGAAAGTAAACCGTAATAGGTGCCATTTGACTGTGCAAACCATATCCCCAGCTCAAAGTTTGCTTATCGTTCAAGGAATACGAAATGCCCAAACGTGGGTCGAGATGGCTTTTTTGGTTTAAAGCAAAATGCATAAAATGCAAACCGGCTGTAGCCTGCCATCGGTTACCGAATTGACCTTTCCATTGGCTATATACCTGGTGAAGCCCGGTATTTCCTTGCTCATTTCGAAGGGGTCGCCAATAAAAATCGCCCACAGTGGCTTTGTAATCTTGAACGGAATCCACCAAATTAAATCTTAAGAAATTTAAGAACACCCCGGTTTTGAGACTTTGTCGGGCGCTAATCTTCCAATTTAAATGGCTGGCCAAAGTGGTTTTGGCGTTCACGAAATTGTTTCGGTAATAGGCCTGTGGCAATCTAAACTGATCTAGGGTATCCACCGTGTTTTTATTCTGACTCACACTAAATCCAATCTGAGTTTGCCAGGCCAATTTGGAGTTTAAAAGCATGCTGTGTCCCAAAACCAAGGCGCCCATATTCACGCGGTTGTAAACATCTTGTTTGTTGTTGTTATACAAATCGTCTCCTTCGGGTTCGTTCTCACTGGGCACAAAGTCGATGCTCGAAATGCCCCCTAACCCAACAAGTTTAAAGGTTCCAAGCGATTTGGTCGGCCAGTTTATTTTAAAGTTCAAGTCTTGGTACTCAGGCAAAGCACTGCCGGTTCCAAAATCCAAACCAATGGCTTTCATAAAACCAAGCACACTGTAGCGGTAATTTATCAGATAAGATCCCCGGCTTTCTTTGTTTAAAGGCCCTTCAGCTCCAAATTCGAAACCATTAAACCCCACCTGTCCTAAAAATTCATGTTTTTCGTCGTTGCCATTTCGCATGCGCAAATCGAATACCCCTGAAATGGCGTTTCCATATTCGGCCGGGAAAGCAGCGGTAATAAAGTCGGAATTGGCCAAAACGTTGTTGTTCAGCATGCTCACCGGACCTCCCGTAGCGCCGAAATTCCCGAAATGGTTTGGATTTGGAATATCGATGCCTTCGAGGCGCCATAAAAGGCCATAGGGCGAATTGCCTCGAATTACGATATCGTTTACCGCGTCGTTGGCCCCTCTTACACCCGCAAAATTGGTGGCCATTCGCGAAATGTCCTGACGGGCGCCTGCAAATCTTTGGGTTTCTTCTATAGAAAAAGTCCGTCCACTTACCTGTACCAAGTCGTTTTGGGTTTTGATGGTGTTTTGTTTGCCCAAAACCACCACTTCATTTAAAGCGCTTACCGCTTCTTTCATTTCCACTTGCAGCACCAAATCTTTGGCTGGCGATAACCAGAGATTTTTAAACGTTAACGACTCGAAGCCCATAAACCGAACCTCAAGAGAAACCCTTCCACTTGGAATGCGTTCTATTTTAAAATAACCGGCCTCATCGGCTACCCCACCCAATTGGGGCTCCGATTCTAGAACCACCACCGCTGCGCCAGGCAATGGCAGGCCTGTAACGGCTTCTACCACCCGCCCTTTAACGGTGCCTTGCAAGGTTTGGGCTTGTAACTTTAAGAGTAAAGCAGACAGAGAAATCAAGGAAAACAAAAAGTACTTCATAACCCGTGATTTTTTTAAAATTCATCAAATCTACAGGTCCCCAATACCCTTTTTTTATGATGATAATCAATGAATTCGAATAAAATGAAATGGATGCATTGCCCAAAAAAAACTTCGGTTTTCAAGCCCATGGCCCAAAAACCGAAGTCAATAAAGTGGGTTCGGCCTTCTAACAGGCCGAACAACTTACGGGTACAGATTCTCCCTTACTCTGTTGTTGCCCGTTTCTAAATACCAATCGGTATGCAATTGCCCCCCGCTTTGGGCCCATTGGGCAAATTTGGTGAAGGCCTCAATAATTTGAACCTGCTCTTTAGGATAAGGAATGCTCTCTACCACATTCAAAGCCCAGGGCAAATTATCGTCGGTTTTATAAAAACTTCCGTTTTGCATTTTGCTGTCGTCTTGACCGGTTCCAAGCATCGATACATCGGCTTTATCGGTAGGCATATAATTGGCCAAATGCACTTCGCGTCCTCTGTTTTGATTCACAAAAATGAAAGGATTAAACTTGCCAATATTCAAGTCGCTCAAAGTGTAGGTGTTTGGACGGTAGGTCATTAAAATATTAACGATAGCGGCCGGAACCAAAGGTTTGTTGGGGTCTGTATTGGTTCCCAAATAACCCGAACGGGGCATTAAGTTGAAAAAGTTATCGAAAACCATTATGGTAGGCAAGCTTTGGCCCGATTCTAATCCATTGGACGTTACATTCACCAAACCATTCTGCAAATCATAGCCGCTCACCAGAATATCGCTTTGGGAAATATTAGAGTTGGGCAATTGAAAACCGAAACCATTGTTGTATTCGGCCCCGCTTGCACGCAACTTGAACTCGGCACGGGTTTCTACAATTTTGTTCTGGGCATTGGTAATGGTATTGAAGCGGTAGTCGACCACCACATCGTTAAAATCGTAATCGCCTTTCCATGGCCATAAATCTTCGAACATTAAAGTTCCGGATCCGCCCGCGGGATAGTAATTATTAAATGCTTTGCCTGCATCGCTCGGATATTCGTCAAATGTATCGGGCACGCCGTCGGCATCGGCATCGGTGCAAGGATTGTGGGTAATTTGCAAATCAAAACCATCAATCAAGTTGCCGTAAGTACTGCCCCCAACCGAGCTAACCGAGCTAATAACCACATAGGTTGTGGTTTGACCCGCAGGTACCACATAGGTACCCGAATATTGAACCCAACTGGTATTTCCTGAGCTCATGGTTTTAACCACCAAAGCCGAATTAATGCTGCTTCCAAAAGCCACCGTGGCCACATCCACCCCACTTCTACCCCGGTGGTATATAGACCAATTGAAAATGGTTCCGGGCTCTATGCACAAGGCTTGGTATATGTGCCCCACCTGATTGGCATTGAGTTCAATAAACTGCGAACCTTCGGCTGCTTGGAAGTTAAAGGTTTGATGTCCATGAAAGCCACTGTACCACAATTCCATCATCTGATCGCCCGCCGTGGTAGACCAACCTGGAACCAAATTCTGATTCAAAATGCGGTACCCGCTCCCTATGCTCGGGCTTTCAAAACCCGGGTTCTCATAAACCGAAGTGCAATTACAGCTTTGGGCTTCTGCTTCCTGCTGATGGGCAATAAAAAAGGCCGTGATGGCCAAACTTCTTAATACGTTTTTCATAGTTTCTTAAAGATTTGCTTGTAAAACTCCTGGACCGGCGGTTAAAGAAAGGGCTTCGAAGGCACCGCTTACCCGAATAGATTTGTGACGACTGCCCAAAGTTAGCTTGCAAGTGTGTGTTTGACCTGCGGTAAGCCAAAGTTGTTGCAATACCCCGCCTTCGGCGTCGGCTATTACAATGCGTTGGGCCACAGAGCTGCTGATGTTTACTTGAATGTGGTTTTCGGTAGCCCAATCAAATTGAGCAGGCACCACCAAATCATCCATTTTCTCAACAACATTTTCAGTTTGGTTTTGGGGGATGGCATTTACATCCAAATCTTTTTCACAAGCCACAAGCGACAAAGCCAAAAAGAGAGCAGCAATTCGAATCATACCATTGGGTTTTGACTAAGATTAACCAATGCCAGTGCCAAAGCAATGAATTTATGATTATCAGCACATTAGAGATTCGTCAGACTGAACAAATTTCCTATTTTAGGAATTAATTATCATTCATAGACAATACCCATGAGGCTAAAACACCTTTAAAGAGATTAAGGCAGTCGTTTTCGGATTGATGAAAACATCCATTCAACGGCTAATGGGCTTTTAGAAGCAACTTAATCAAATTCCGAAGCGACATATCGGAATACACCACCTTATTTACCATGCGGCCAGCAGACAGCCCTCTTTCAGAAAGCCGAACGAAAAGACGTCCGATAAACCTGAATGCCCGATATGGGACGCACAGACATTCAGAACCGCCTTATACGGTTTTAAATTGGAATTTATACTTCTTCTGTAATTGGACTTGAAGGGCAATTGCCCGAGATCCGCTTCAATCAAGCCCACATGAACAACCGACAGTCCGGCGTATGATTTCTTAGGGTTCCATAAAATGCATATGCCAATTGGCAAAATCGCTTACTAATAAATGGAATTGGCTTCAAACTCCTGGTTAAACAAATCTTTTGCATCAATCAATAGATTGCTGTTTATCTCAATTTTCTCATTGACTAAAAAATCCAACAAATCAGCCGCTCTAACAAAACACTTATCTTTACTTAAATTAATTAATTTTTTACCTCGGTCTTTAACAAAAATGGCCTTTATATCCATGACTATTTTATTGAAATCATCTCTATAAATATCGGCATTAACCGAATGGATAGCTCCTTTTTTTATTCTTTTATTGTCAATAAAATACACCACGCTTCCAATAGTAAACTCCTCGAATTGTATTAATTGCATGCATGTATTTTTTATGGTTCTAAAATAAAGTGGGTAGGTATTTTACAGTAATTGTGTGGTATTTAAATAATGTTAATTCTTTACACCTTAATCATCACATATTTCACAAAGTGTTGTTGATTAGACCAGAACCTCTCAGAATACCAAAAAAGGAATTCCTCCATTACATACCGAATTCCCAAAACCTTTTTCATCATGTCTTAAAGATTTGCTTGTAAAACGCCTGCACCAACAGTTAAAGAAAGGGCTTCAAAAGCGCCGCTTACCCGAATAGATTTGTGGCGACTGCCCAAAGTGAGTTTGCAACTATGGGCTTGACCTGCGGTAAGCCAGAGTTGCTGCAACACCCCGCCTTCGGCATCGGCTATTACAACGCGCTGGGCCACAGAGCTGCTTATGTTTACTTGAATATGGTTTTCGGTAGCCCAATCAAATTGAGCAGGCACCACCAAATCATCCATTTTCTCAACAACATTTCCAGTTTGGTTTTGAGGGATGGCATTTACATCCAAATCTTTTTCACAAGCCACAAGCGACAAAGCCAAAAAGAGAGCAGCAATTCGAAACATACCATTGGGTTTTGAATGGTATTAACCAATGGCAGTGCCACTTCTTTTAAATGCTGACAATCAACCTATTCAATAATTGTGAATTAGCAACAAACTCCAATTTTTGGAATTTAGCGCCATATATAGAACCACCCCTTCAACCCCTTTCCCTTACCCAGCCATAAATTGGCCAGAATTTTAGGTTGTTACCGCTATTACAAAACCCCTATTTGGCCTTTTGAAGCAGCTTAATCATAACCCGAAACGAGATATCGGGATGCGCCACCTGATTTACCGTGCCGGCCAACAACGCGCCATCTTTCGGACTGTAGAACAAAAGGGCGCCCGATAAACCGGAATGCCCAATAAGGGGAGGCACGGCACCGGTTGGATTAAACACCCAAGGCAGTTTGAACCGGTGAATGCCTATGCCCGATTCGAGTGGGAAAAATATTGAATTCCATTCCTGCATTTCGGCTAAATACGCAGTTGGAAAGAGCTTGCCGCCAAAAAAGGCCTCTCCAAAAGCCAATAAGTCGCTGGTGGTAGACACCATTCCACCATCGGGACCAAATGAAGCCATGGCCTGATAAACTTCCAGAGGCTTGTCTTTGAAATACAACACCTTTGGCTTTCTGTCCTCAGCGTCTGTATAAAGATAGGTTTCTGTTAATCCCAAAGGCCGAATGAGGTGGGTCTCTACATTTTCCGCATAAGATTTAGCCGTTAAAGCCTCAATGATTTTACCCAACAGCTGGAAATTGGTATCAGAATAATGGGCCTTTCCCTTGGTACCGGGTGCAAAAAGAGGAGACATGCTTTTGCTGCCCTCTATGGCCTGATTAAAAGTCCAGTTGCTGTCGTTTCCTAAGGTTAAACGCTCCTCGAGGCTGCTGCCATTTTGATTCTTGCCCTGAAAATAATCGGGAAGCCCGGAAGTATGCGCCAATAAATGCCTGATTTGAATACGCTTCGAATGGTCTTCGCCCTTGTAAACATGCAGCCCTTGTATGGTAGCTTCGTCTAAATATCGGTATATAAAGTCATCGAGACTGAGCTTGCCCTCAGCCCTCAATTTCATAATAAGGGCCGTGGTGAATAACTTGGTGGTACTGCCAATGAAAAAGGGGGCGGCATCTTCAAAATTGCCGGCTTGGCCATGCCATTCTTGTCCATTCTTTTTTATTCCAAATGCAACACCAAAAACTTTTTTTTGATCGACGGCTTTATCAATAACCGCCTGCAACCCATCGGCCGGCAGTGCGGTATTTGCGCTTTGCGCATTGGATTTCGATACATAGCCCATGGGCAACAATAAGTAGATTAAGAGGATGAGGCGCATAAAGCGTGTTATTTAAAGAAGCGCAAGATGTACGTAAAGGGCCATTAAATAAAATGATTTAAAGCCTAACAGGAGGGTTTGCTCCACAAGGCAGCATTAACAAAAAACCCCCTCACCAAAAAGGCGAGGGGGTTTGAATTCTGGCTTAAACAAAGCTTACTTTTTGTCGTAAAGCTTCTTGGCTCCCAAAGCCACACCGGCCGCGGCCAACAATGCAATGCCGCCTATGGGGGTGGGAGTTGGAGGCATTGGCTGTGCATAAAGGCTCAAACCCATGGCCAACAGCCCTAAAGTGAAGATCGTTTTCATGTTTTTTCTCAGGGTTTCAATTATTCGTTTATCAGTTTGTGCATCTCACGGCCTTCAGCGCTTAATATTTCAAG
>CAMCXO010000046.1 GCA_945883565.1 Chryseobacterium gleum | reverse complement strand
CCGCTTTTATTGGGTTTCTTACGAACAAACATGTTCTAAAAATAGGCTTTTTAACCCCCAGGACACCCAAAACGTAAAATATAAATCAGTATATTGCTTATTATGTGATAATTATAGATTTTAACTCTTTTTTCTGCGGAAAACAGGAGTGGTTTCGCCCTCTTTTCGCCATTCTATGCGGTGGTTTAGGGCAAATGGAATAGCATCCCAGCTTAAATATACTTTATAATCGCCCACTGCACTATCTTGTAAATTCCAGTTTCTGCAAGGTGTTCGGCTCATATCCAATTTGTGTTCGTATAAACCTGTATTGGTCCCCACCAAAAGATCGTCATAATGCATGGTGTAAATCTGCGTACCATAAGGGTAGGTGTAAGCCAACCACCAACCCAAACCGGGCGCGTTTAAATCGAACATATAAATATGGTTATCGGCGGCCAAAAACAAATAGCCCAATCCTACTGCCAAAGCGCTGGGCATATCGGTTATACCGGTACTTCCTAAACTACCCCAGACCGGGCTGCTTAACGATCTAAAATACACCACAGCTTCTGAGCCATCCCATGCCAATGCCAAAACGCTGTCGCTTGATTGGCTAAGTTGCAAATCTTTAAAATCGTATAGCAAACTCACTTCCTGATTGTGGGTCCACACACCTCCCGATTTATACAATCGATAAATGCCTTCACCAGTATGTGCTGCCGCATCGTATTCCAAGGCAGCGAAGCAAACGGTATCGCCCGTATAATCAACTGCCCATTCTAAAGCCATCACATTCACATCGCTGCCTAAAGATGATGCATCTAAAAGGTGCTGGCTCCAGGTTTCGCCTTCATCCTCGCTTATAAATAATCCCCCTTTTCCAAAACCATCGGTTCTATTGTAGCCTGCAAACACTTCATTGGCATTCCATGGATTCATTCGCAAGGCTTGTACTTTGGCGTATTCTCGTGGGTAGCCATAAATATGCCCCCAGGCCCCATCTAAGGTGGGGTCAAACTTTTCGCTCCAATCGTTAGCAGTGGCGCCACCATTGGTGGTTTTGTAGATGGCTTTATTGCCAACCAAAACCGTTTGGGTGTCCACGAAGCTTACGCTGTGGTAAGGCGAACCATCGTTGGTAGGAAACACCAGCTCGCGCCATACAGCCGAATCAACGCCGGTATAAACATCCATAACCCTATGAATACCTGTTTTACTGGCCACATAGCCCACTTCATGATTGGCCGAAAAATGCATATCGTGAACTACCGCCACATTAAAACCTTGGTTAAAATCGTGAATGGTATCGGCATTGGGGTAACTATATCCCAAACCTACATTGGTGGTAAGGTAAACTATTTCATCAAAAATAGGGTCGGCCAAAACCGGGCCAGAATTGCCTTTGTTTCCTTTTTTTACAGCGTACTGACCTATCTCACCCCAACTACCCGAAATCCCGCTGTTGCTGCTGTACCAGGCACCATTGTATACAGAATACCCTGAAGAGGTGGAATTTGTAAATGCAAAATTGTTGCCCGGAATTCCTCCGGGAGGACCTGGAACCGCAAAGTCAAACACACTCCAGCTTACACCGTTATCGTCGGTATAGGCAATTTGTTTGTCGTAAGTAGGCCCAGATCCGGGTACCGGACCTCCGGCCAAAAACCGCCTTCCATCGGGTGCAACCCCATAAGCCAGCCATTCTATATGTGGGCTACTCGTTGGCGCCGGATAAATAGCAGAGGTAATGGGCGAGCTTGAACTCATGGCCGAATACGGATCCATCACCACTTGCAAACTGGGCGAAGTGCCTTGAATAAACAAATGCAAATAATTGGTGGTTGGATCAATTAACATTCTGGGCGGATGGCTATAACTCCAAGCCATAACCCTAGGAGATGAGGCACTTTCGGTAAAAGCCCCAGAGGCATCTAGGGTTCCGAATTTCAGCCACATATTGCCCATACTGCTCGCATTTCGAACATAAATCAAATGGTCGCCTTCAATTAAAAAGCTTTGTACCTGTTCATCAATCAATGTAGCCGAAGCATACGAGGGATGACTTGAATACAATTTTTGATCGGCAATAAAATACACATTGCCCGAAGTGTTATGGGCATCAATGGTTTGAATTCCACTGCCATATTGGTCGTCTATGTTTACCGAGGGCAGGCTTTCAAGATCGCTTTGACTTAGCACCGGTCCTGCGAAACCGCTGTAACGGTTCATTTGAGCGTAGTACATGCTGTTGGCACTTTCGCAGCTCATATAGAGCAAAACCGAATCGGTTCCTACTTGAGCTGCCGCTATGCCCAGCACCCTTCCTCCAAAAACGCCGTGGCTTTCGGGTTCTTGCAACATTTGACCCCGTGCACTAAGCAGGCAAGCCAAATACAAGGTGGTAGTGAGAATTGGTTTTTTCATGGCAATTGGTTTGATTACAGAACCAAAATGCACATAGGTTTACACCTTCAGAATTTTAATTGGCAGATCGACGTTTTTTTTAAGTGAAGTGCCTTTTTTTTATAGTAAGCGAATGCGGTTTAACAATTCTTTGCGCTGACTTCGACCCAGGGGTATACGCTCGCCCATAACTTCAACCCCTAGATCATCCAAAAAATCTATCTTGTTCAGATTTACCAAATACGAACGGTGCAAACGCATAAAAAGCTCGGCATTTAACCTGTTTTCTATCTCTTTTAATGTATGAGGCAGTAAATATTTTTCTTCGGCAGTTCGTAAAAAACAGTAATTGTCATAAGCCTGAACATAGGCTATTTGATTCTCCAAAACCTTAACAAAACGGTCTTTGTGCTTCACAAACAAAAATCCATGATCCGGTTTATCGTCGGCTTGTAAACCATCGCCCTTTTTAGTTTGGGTTTTAAATGCCAGTTGAATAGCAGCATGTAGGCCTTGTTCGTTATAGGGCTTAGTTAAAAAACCGGCGGGTTTGGTTTTGCTTAAACGCGATAAGGTTTGGTCGTCGCTGTTAGAAGTTAGAAATACAAAAGGCAAACCAAAATCGGCATTTAATATTGCCGCCAGCATAATGCCATCCATGCTGCCTTCCAACTGAATATCGAGCAAAATTAAATCTACCGTTTTCTGATGCAGCAACTTAATGGCCAATTCGGCACTTTCGCAAATCCCCACCACTTCATAACCCAAATCTTCAAGACTCGCTTTTAAGTCTTCGGCTATTATGGGCTCGTCTTCTACCACTAAAATTTTATACGGCGCATTCAAAATTTAGCGAGTTTGAGCTCAATATAAGCCCCATTTCGGTTTTCTACGGCAATTTCTCCTTTCATTTTATGCAGCAAGGTTCTAAGCAGTCGGTATCCAAAATTGGCATTTTTCTCCAAATCAAATCCTTCTGGAAATCCCTTTCCATTATCGTGAACTTCAACCATCAACACACCCTCTACTTTTCTGGCTTTTATATGCACTTCTCCCGATACGTTTTCGTCGAATGCATATTTAAATGCATTTGTAATCAATTCGTTTAATGTTAGAGCCAATGGCAAAGCAAAATCGGTTTGAATAGGAACCGCTTCGACATCTTGAAGCAATAGAATAGATTTTGTTCCCGAATCGACGCTGTTCTGGATGTTTACCACCAATTGTTTTACGAACGACTGAAGCTCAATTTGATCGAATCGGTCGTTGCTGTACAAACTCTGATGCATCAGGGCAATAGCCTGCAATCTTTGTTGAGCTTCGGCCAAACGTTTACGGGTATCCTCATTTTGAGTGGATCGGGCCTGAAGGCGTAAAATGCTAATTACCGATTGTAAGTTATTCTTAATTCGGTGATGTGATTCTTTGGCCAAAGCCTGTATTTCGAGTACCTGCTGTTCAATTAAGGTATTCTTATCGGCCAAACGTCGGTTGCCGCTGCGCAACGACCACATTAAAATGGCACCAATAGTGACCAAGCCTAAAACCAAAATTAAAATGGCAGACAAGTACTTTTTATCTGTACTCTGCTTTTCAATTTCCAAAGCATTCAAAGCATTGGTTTTAGCCAATTGTTCAATCTCCAATTCCTTTTTCTCGGTTTGAAACTCTTGTTCTAATCTCTGCAAGCCCAACTGGGCTTCGTGCATTTGAAGGCTATCGCGCATTTGCCGGTGCTTCTGAGTATAAACCAAGGCCAATTTATAGTCGCCCTTTAGCTCCACCATTTCGGCTAGGCGCTCTAAAGCATCCATATACATCACCCTATTGCCCGTTTTCTCCGAAAGGATCAAGGCCTCTAGCAAAACCTCTTGCCCTTCTGCATAGCGCTTTTGGATCTTGCGTATTTCGCCAAGGTTGAGTAAATAATTTATTAAAGCAAAATTCTGTTGGTGGTTTCTGGCATAGGCTACCCCCCGTTTTACGAAGTATTCGGCCGAATCGGCATGGCCCCTGTCTATGTGGTAACTGGCAAAATTCGACATCTGCTGATAAAACCCATCTGAATCGTTTACCTGCAAATACAGACGAGCAGCCAGCCGGTGATACACCATAGCCGAATCATCCAAGCCTTGTTGGCTGTAAACCGCCCCCAAGTTTAAATGCGATTCGGCCAATGAACGCGGACGCGCGTCCTCATCAATCTCTATTTCCAGAGCCTCAGTAAAATACAACTTCGCCTTTTCGAATTGCTTGTCGTGATAATATACAATTCCGATATTATTTAATGCAGCTGCTGCATTGTGCCAGTGGCCAATAGACTTCAACAACTTATAACTGTTTAAATAATGAAAAACAGCTTTGTCAATCTGCGAACTTATATCGTAATACAAGCCTAGGGTAGCCTCGGCAACCCCCATGCCGTGAATGTCGTTTGCTTGCTTAGAAAAAGCCATGGCCCGCCGGCCCAATGCCAAAACGCTATCCGGATTTTCATAAGCATATTCCCAAGCTAAATCAGTTAACAACTGAGAACGCCTTGCAAAGCCTAAATCAGGAGCTTTTAGCAGCAAGCGCAAACTGTCTGCTACCGTTTCTTGCGCTAGCGATACTCCGTATGTCAACATTGAAATTAGTACGAACCAATACTTAAAACAGCCCCATTGCCCCAAACCCGCACCTAAACCAGAAAACAAGTAAACCCTATTTTTCAACCTTGCGAATAATAAGCTGATTGGTATGCTCATACTTCCAATACTTCAACCACCAATTAAAAGCCACACTCAAACGGTTTTTAAAACTCGAAATAGAAATAATATGGATGTACGACCAAATAAGCCAACCCAAATTGCCCGATAAAAACACATTTTTTATATCCGCAACGGCCTTGTTCATGCCTATAATGGCCATAGAGCCTCGGTTTTTATACTCAAAAGGCTTCACCGACTTTTTAAATAAAGCCTCTGCCAAATATTTCCCCTGCTGAATAGCCGTTTGGGCTACCATTGGCAAACCGCGTTCAAACTCGGCGCTGCACAAATAGGCCACATCGCCTACAGCAAATACCTGTTTAAGCCCTTCAACCTCTAAAAAGTCGTTTACCTTCAACCTATTTCCCGGCCCAAAAACCGAGCTTGGCAATCCTTCAATACGTTCAGCCATTACTCCAGCTGTCCATATAAGCGTATTGCTCACAATGTTATGTAATTCACCATTTTGACTGTACAACACCCTTGTTTTGTCGAAATCCTTTACTAATGCGTTCGGAACAAAAACAATTCCCATTTCTTCAATGACCTGTCTGGCCCGCTTTCGGGCTTTTACACTCATACTCGGCAAAGGATCAGGCCCCCCTTCAATTAAAAATATTTTTACATTATCTGGCTTTATGCGCGGATAGCCTTTCTTCAATAAGCGCGTTTTAAACTCAGCCAAAGCCCCAGCCATTTCCACCCCGGCCGGACCTGCACCGGCAATAACGAATTGCATCAATTCCGTTTTATTGGGCCTAATAGATGCTTGTTCCAAATTTTGAATAATCCAACTCCGCAAATTCAAAGCATCGTTAATGCTCTTCAAACCAAACGAAAACGCCTCAATATTGGCATTGCCAAAAAAGTTGGTTCTGCTGCCATGGGCAAAAACCAAAACATCGTAAAATACCCGTCCGGCATCCAGCTGCACATACTTAGCGTCTACATCCACCCCCAAAACCTCAGCATGCATAAACCTCAGCTCGGGCCGCTGAATAAACAATTTACGCACTGGCGACACAATCGAATCGGGCTCCAACCCACTAATGGCAACTTGGTACAATAATGGCTGAAACTGATGATAATTATGCCGATCAATGAGCAATATCCTGCAGTTTCTGGCTCCTAGTATTTTAACCAAATTCAAGCCAGCAAAGCCTGCTCCAATCACCACTACCCCGGGCAACCCATCTCCACTGCGCCAAATTTCTTCTTCTATAGCCATGATAATCCCCTTAAAAATCCCCCTCTAATATAGGGCGCCTGGCCCTTCGGGCCACCGGGCTTTTCGCTTCAAGTCCTCTCCGCCAAATACCGGCATCTTCGCACTTTACCACGCCATTAACACCGCGGCTGTGGGCTTTCCGCTACAATCCCATGGCGCCAATCAACCCTAACTACTTATCTTAAAAAAGAAATCTAGCCGATTACCAACGCCACATCAATACCACCGCATGCGTACTCCATGTCCACTCTGCCCGGCTTGATACCACTTGCCTAATTTCAGGTTGCCAAACAGCACCAATACTCCAATGCGCATTAACCGCATAGTCGAACCCAAAGCGTCCACCCAAACGATATTGCCAATCAGTTTCACTAGCAGAGTTTATTTCAGATTGCTGCCAGCGAACCATATGAAATGAAGCTCCGGTACCCACTAAAAAAGCCCATCGGTTTTTGTAAAACCTATAATCGAAGCTTATTGGCACATACAAACTATAATAAGGTGTTTTGCGGTAGGTCAATTGGTTTCTGCTCTCGATAATGGTGTCGTTGCGCACCATCAAAAGCGAATCGGCCCCATAAAACGCATTGGTATCTAAACGCCAATAACCCTGTTGAATTCCGGCAATAACCCAAGTAGAGTCTATTCTGGTTTGCCAACTATCAAAACGGTTCCAGTAAAATTCAGGCAAATAGCGCACATCTGTTGATGTAACATTTTGGCGCTTAGCTTGCTCAGCTCTTTCGGTTCCAAACCCAATCCCCAAATGCCATTGACCCATTTTCCATTCTTTACGCACATCAATCCCCCACGAACTTTGGGCCGGATACCAATAATGCAGCCTAAAGCCCGATTCATTTAATGCATTTAATTCTTTGTTTCTCCTCCCTAATAATGACGGATTAGAAATAACCAAACCTATCTGGCTTGCCTCCATTAAATCGGCGGACTGCCAAAGAGGCTTTTTCAAAAGCGCGTCAAAAGTTGCACTGTAATTAGATTCGGTCAACAACGTGGTCGTTACGTTTTCTTCTTTTTCGAACCCCATATTCACCTCTTGACTGCTGTTTTTGGAAACATCTGCAGTTTTATAACGCGTTTCTGAGCTTAAATCACGGTCTGGCCTTACCGAAATGGCATTATCCAAATCCGAAACCCCTTTTTCACTCCTTTTCGACTCCTGCTCTTTTGCCGTTTCGTTACCAATACCTTCAAATGACAAAGTTGACTCTGTTGAATCATAGGTCCCGACCAATAATTCACTAGGTGTTTGATTTGTAGTTTCTTTTACTTTTATATTATCGATTATAATCTCTTCATTAACGGGCTTTTCTACCACATAAACAGCTCTTCCAATGGCTAAAACACCCACAACAGCCGCAGCTGTTCCAAGCCCAAACATCTTCAAATTAAAGGTTGGCTTGGCTGCTTGCACTGGCAATTGCGCATCTAGCAGCTTTAACAACTCAGACTTATCGTGTTTGCTGGGTGCAAACCGCCTTTGGTCAAGTTTGTTTTTCAGTTCGTTTATCCAAAAGGCTTTCATATGGCTTTCTTTTTTGGAGCGTACTCTGCCAGAAGACTCTGCAGTGTGCTTTTGGCTTGATTTAAGTAGCGTTTACTGCTTCTAACGCTGCAGTTTAGTTGCTCAGCAATTTCTTCGTGGCTATAACCCTCCATTTCAAAAAGGTTAAATACAAAACGCTGTTCTGTGCTTAGTTGAGCCATGGCGTGTTCTATATGGGCCACCTCAATTTTGGGAATCACATCATTCAACACCTCATTGCCCGGGTTTTCGGCCCAATCTTCGCAAGGCTCTTCCAATCTCAATTTCGCAGTAGAGCGGAAATAATCGATGGCTTGACGAATGACTATGGTTCTTAGCCAAGGAAAAAATGCTTGTTTTTGGTTATAAGTTTCTAAAGCCATCAAGGCCTTCAAAAAGGCGTTGTTCACAATAGCCAAAGCATCCTCTCGTTGGTTTTTATATCGAGTAGCCATGCGCATCATATCTTCAAAGCAGAAATCATACAAAGCAAATTGAGCCTTTCTGTCGTTTCGAAGGCAGGCTTCTATTGTTTCAGGCTTTGGATTGGTCACAGGCAACGCATAAAAAGCCCGAACCTTTCGGCCCGGGCCATTTTATATGAATTAGCGTTTGATTAACAACTTGTGGGTTTCCGTTTTACCGGCCGGATGGGTCAATCTCACGAAATAAAGACCCTCTGATAGTGCATCTAATCCAAAAGGACTGCCAGTATTAAGACTTGATTTAATCACTGTTTGTCCGCTGTAGTTCAATATCTCAATGCCTATTTCCAAATTGTCAGACCAACCTTTAACCGCCAAGGCATTGTTTGCTGGGTTTGGATATAAAACCGCTGAGGTACCTGATGTTTCTTTAACAGAAATAGTATTTGGATCTAAAACCACCATGGTGAAACCGGTAGTTTGGCCTTTATAAATAAGATTTCCATTGGCATCCATTCCAAGGCTGTCGCAAAAAGTTGAACTGCAAATGGCATTGTTCAACGAGTCGAGTTCGGTTATGGTTAAACAAACTGCATATTGCCCTACTTGATTGTACACATGATTGGGGAAAGCTTGGTTAGAGTAATTGCCATCGCCAAAATCCCAATCGTACAACAGGCTATGTCCGGCAAAAGCAGGCTGTGACAAATTCCAAATTACCACCTGCCCATTGAAGCTGTTTACCGTGTCTACCTCAAAATTGGCTACACAGTTGTTAGTACCCGATCCAAAACAAGGAGCACTTAAGGTATCGGCTACCATATTTACACCACTACCATTTGGGCCAGGCACAAAACTATTTGGAGAATAAGGGTAGCTATATTGAACAAGGGCTCCGTTGCAGTAAATGCTAAATACGAGCCAACCAGAAGTTGCTGTGGCTACAAAAGTTCCCCCAAATTCGCCTGCGGCATTGGTTACCAAAGTGGTTACCCCTACCAATGGCATTCCTTGAATAGAGTCGTGAACCAAAACCGCTTCTCCCCCAACAGGAAGGCCATTAAAACCAGTTAAAACCCCCGAGATTTGATGGGTCAATGAACCTGTGCCGGAGCATCCAGCGCTAATGGTTACAAAAACCTGATTAACGGCCCCAATGGCAGTAGGCACAAAACTATTAGGCGAATAGGGTAAGATTTGGGTATACACGCTTCCGCCGCAATAAACTGCCACATACAAGGCACCGGTATTTGATAGAGCCTGATAGCTTCCTGAGAAGGCCCCATTTGGATTGGTTAAAAGGGTATCTACCGTATAAGCCATATTGGGCAGCGAATCATAAATAATGACCATGGCGCCACCAACAGGCTGTGCATTGCTACCAATTACGATACCCGAAACATCGTGGGTTAGCATTTGGGCATTCAAGCCGAATACAAAAATGGAACTTAAGAGCGCGAAGAACTTTTTCATTGTGTTTGTTATTTTAGAGTTTACACATCCATAACTACGCAGACGGAATACCAAAAGGGACAGAAACTAAAAAAAATTGTTTTGGGATAAAATCATTTCACAGCAGACATTGGAAAAAACTTCTACATGAAATAATCCAAAAACAAATAATTAAACCGACTTCCATTACAAACACGTTTTGAGAATCTTCCATCGCATTAAACTCAAAGGAGATCATTCGCCAAATTGGCCAATTCGCTTCGCTCACCTTTTTCTAAACTGATATGCGCAAATAGCTTACTGCCTTTTAATTTATCTATCATATAACTCAATCCATTCGATTGTTCGTCCAAGTATGGTGTGTCTATTTGGTGCACATCTCCTGTAAAAATAAATTTAGCATTTTCTCCGGCTCTTGTAATGATGGTTTTCACTTCATGGGGTGTAAGATTCTGAGCTTCATCAACTATAAAAATCACATTGCTTAAACTCCTTCCGCGTATATAAGCCAAGGGAGTGACCACAATTTTCTCGGTGTTCACCATATCGTCTATTTGCTTATATTCCTTATCTTGTTCTCTGAATTGGTTTTTGATAAACTTTAGATTATCCCATAAAGGCTGCATATACGGGTTCACTTTGGCCTTCATATCACCCGGTAAAAAGCCTATGTCTTTGTTGCTCAAAGGCACTATAGGTCGTGCTAAATAGATTTGTTTAAAATCACGCCGCTGTTCCAAACTACCTGCTAAAGCCAACAAGGTTTTCCCTGTACCTGCTACCCCTTGTAAACTAACTAACTTTATTTCGGGATTCATAATGGCATGCAAAGCAAAGGTTTGTTCTGCGTTTCGGGGCTTAATGCCATAATAGGTACGCTTCTCAACCAGTTCAAATCGATTTTCAAAAGGACTATAATAGCTCAACATAGAGCTTTTATTGCTTTTTAAAATATAGAAATGGTTATTTACGGGCTTGAAACCTTTATAGGCCTCGCAAACAACATCTGAATCCAGGCTATTGTCTTTGTAGAAAAGATCGATAGTGTCTTGAGGAAAATTGGTTAAAGTGCTTTTTCCGGTAAACAGATTATGCACATCTTTAATCTTCCCCGTTAAATAGTCTTCTGCGGTAATATTAAGGGCTTTAGCCTTTAATCTTAGATTGATGTCCTTGGTTACCAAAATAACCCTTCTGTCTACCAATTCTATTTGCAGGTTGTAAGTGGCGTTTAAAATGTTATGATCATTCTTTCTTAATCCAAAGACCTTGGAAGCATCTAAATCTTCACCACGTGTATCCATAATTACTTTAAACCTTCCTTTACTGCCGCCATTGAGAGATATCCAGTCGTTTAAGTTCTTATCTCCGGCCTTTTTGTCAATGAACCGAATAAACTCACGGGCTTCAAAATTCTTGGTATCGTTGCCTTTTTTAAATTCATCCAACTCCTCTAAAACGGTTATTGGAATGGCCACGTCATGCTCCTGAAAATTTTGGATGGCATTGTGGTCGAATAATATTACTGACGTATCCAAAACAAAAACTTTTGTTTCGACCGAGCGCTTGCCTTTGATTTTGGATACCTTTTTAGAGGCTTCACTTAAACTGGAATCGGCTTTTTTATTGGCTTGGGTCTTCGCCTTTAGAACATTCTCTGCTGATTTGGCGCGGGGCATGGCTTTCGATTAGATTTACAGCAAAGTAAAAATCGCTTAGCACATCTTAACCGCTAAACGAATAACATATTCAGCCCACTTGTTTATATCTCTACAAATGACCGTTAGTCAGGACCTTATAAAAAGCGCCTTACCTCAAATTACCGACAAGGTTTTATTGGCCGAAATTTCAAAACAGGGCGTTATTGAAACATTCGAGGAAGGTGATTTGATAATAGATCAAGGAGTGCCCATTCAATACGTACCAATTGTGTTAGAAGGAACGCTACGAGTGGTGCGACAGGATGAAGATGGGCACGAATTGTTGCTGTATTATTTGTCGGCAGGCGATAGCTGTGCTTCTTCTTTAAATTGCTGTATGGCACGTAAGATGAGTGAAATACAGGCCATAGCCGAAGAAAAGGTAACCATTTTAGGCATTCCGCCTTTGAGTGTAGACCGTTGGATAGGCGAATACTCTGAATGGAAAGATATGGTGGTAAGCACGTTCCAAAGGCGCTTTAACGACCTTTTGCACAGTTTAGAAATGATTGCTTTTAACCGACTCGACGAGCGTTTGGAAGAGTATTTACGAAGCCGATCAGAAGTTTTAGGCACAAAAGTTCTCAAAACCTCCCACCAAGAAATTGCCAACCACCTCAATTCAAGCCGCGAAGTAATTTCACGCCTCCTGAAACAGCTTGAAAAACTTGGACGTGTTAAATTAGCAAGAAATATTATTGAATTGAAGTTGTAGACTTTTTAACTGCATAAACCTCAAGTGTATCACCTGATTTGGTGCCGTCACTGTACCATTTAAGAGGAATCATTACAAATTTTACAAACATTCGAAAGGCTTTATTAGAACTATAAATCTGACTTATTTTAGCATTACGATCAAAAAAGGCCAAATGCCTAAAATGACTTTTCCATTTAATTACCTCAAATCCATTCTTCTCTAGCAATACCTTGAGACTTTTCTTATTAAAATAGGTGAGGTGGTAGGGCGGTATATAATACCTCCAGGCTTTTCCTCTCCATTTAGCTGCTAAAGCATCGGTACTTGGCGTTGAAATCATAATCAGACCTCCCAATTTTACACAAGCATTGGCAGATTGTAAATATTTATTAGGCTCTGTAACATGCTCAATAAGGGCCCACATACTAAGAACATCGAATGGCTTCTCTGGCTTAAATTGGGTAAGGTCCTCTACCCTTACTGCGCTGTCTCCCAAAAGCCTTTTGGCCTGAGCTGCTGCCGTATCAGAAACTTCTAACCCTTGAATTTCCCAACCCCTTTGCTTGGCTTCATTTAAAAAGATCCCCGTAGCACAGCCAACATCTAAAATGGCACCCTTAAATCCAATATCTTCGGTTATTTGCAGGCGAACTTGCCAAATTTTTCTCACGACCGAAGTGATATTCAAACTATCATATCGGTCTTCTTCATGATAACTATGTTCGTCGTAGAGCTTCTTCAAAGCTTTCAAATCAGGCATTGGATACACAAAGCCCAATGAACATAAAAAGCATTTAAAAAGCGAATGCCCATCTTTGCTGAGCGAAGGCTTACAATCGCTCGAACCACAAGACGGGCATACGGCCTTAAATGTTTTGTCTGACATTAACCTTTCAAAGCCTCTGCACCACCTACAATTTCAAGAATTTCGTTTGTGATTGCAGCCTGACGTGCTTTATTATAATCCAGCAACAGCGCCCGTTGAAGCTCCTTTGCATTATCGGTTGCTTTGTGCATAGCAGTCATGCGTGCACCATTCTCGGCAGCATTTGAATCTAAAATGGCCTTAAACAACTGCGTTTTAAGCGTATTTGGAATCAAATCTTCCAAAATAGACTGTCTTGATGGTTCAAAAATATAATCCTTGCTTACCAAATTGTCTGTCTGTTCAACGGTAACGGGCAAGAAGGGCTCATCAACCGTTATCTGAACCGCTGCATTCTTGAACTGGTTGTATACCAAGGAAACCAAATCATAACGGCCTGCAGAAAACTCTTCCATCAGCCATGCGGCTATTTCGGAGGTTCGTTCGAAAGACAAACCATCATAAACGTCGCTTCTATTTTGCTTTATAGTCAAACCATAAGCCTTAAAAGCATCAAACGCTTTCTTGCCAATAACTACCAATTCTACCTCGCGACCTAATGCCCTATGTGCTTCTATTGAGCGTTTCGCTTTCTTTGCTACGTTGGCATTGAAAGCACCGCATAAACCTCTATTTGAGTTGATTATAACCAACAAAACACGTTTAATCTCGCCTTGTCGAGTAAAAGCACTTTCACTTTCATTCAAAGACCCGCTTATATTGCCCAAGATTTCGCGCAACTTATTCGCGTAAGGACGCAATTGCACAATAGCGTCTTGTGCTCTTTTCAATTTAGCGGCCGAAACCATTTTCATGGCAGAGGTTATCTGCATGGTTGAACCTACAGAGGCAATTCGGTTTCTGAGTTCCTTCAGATTGGCCATGCTTAATATTTATCAGTATTTTGAAGCCAAATCTTTGGCCACACTCTCTAATTTGTTGGTAATGTCGTCGGTCAACTTGCCCATACGCAATGGTTCCAGAACATCTTGACGGTGCTTCGCACGTAAATAATCTAAGAACTCGCGCTCAAAAACCCTCACCTTATCTACAGGTACCCGGTTTAATAAACCCTTAGTACCGCAATAAATGATAGCAATTTGATCTTCAACAGGAAGCGGAGAGTTTACTCCTTGTTTTAATATTTCAACGTTTCTCTTACCCTTATTAATAACCGCCAAGGTGGCCGCATCCAAATCAGAGCCAAACTTTGAGAATGCTTCTAGTTCGCGATATTGAGCCTGATCAAGCTTTAAGGTTCCGGCAATCTTCTTCATCGGCTTTATTTGCGCACTTCCTCCCACACGCGAAACAGAAATACCCACGTTGATGGCGGGACGCACACCAGAGTTAAAAAGATCGGCCTCTAAGAAGATTTGCCCGTCGGTTATAGAAATCACATTGGTTGGAATATAAGCCGATACGTCGCCCGCTTGTGTTTCAATAATTGGTAAGGCAGTTAAAGATCCACCACCCTTCACTTTATTTTTTAAAGCTGGTGGCAAATCGTTCATTTGCTGAGCGATGGTATCACTTGCGTTGATTTTTGCCGCACGCTCCAATAATCTGGAGTGCAAATAAAATACATCACCCGGATAAGCTTCACGGCCTGGAGGACGGCGCAACAGCAAGGAAACCTCACGATAAGCCACCGCTTGTTTCGACAAATCGTCATAAATAATTAAAGCAGGACGGCCAGTATCGCGGAAGTACTCTCCAATAGCTGCACCAGCAAAAGGCGCATAGAACTGCATAGGAGCAGGATCAGATGCATTCGCCGCTACAATAACTGTATAGGCCATTGCACCTCTTTCTTCAAGAGTTTTTTGCAAAGCAGCAACCGTAGAACCTTTTTGACCCACTGCCACATAAATACAATATACAGGTTCGCCGCGATCATAAAACTCCCGCTGATTGATAATGGTATCAATTGCAACCGTTGTCTTTCCTGTTTGGCGATCACCAATAATCAATTCCCTTTGACCACGGCCAATTGGAATCATAGCATCTATAGATTTAATACCAGTTTGTAAAGGTTCATTTACGGGTTGACGGTAAATAACCCCTGGCGCTTTGCGTTCCAAAGGCATTTCAAACAATTCTCCACCAATTGGACCCTTGCCATCAATTGGGTTTCCAAGAGGGTCAACCACACGGCCAACCACCTCTTCACCTACATTTATGCTTGCAATACGGCCCATGCGTTTTACCACAGAACCTTCCTTAATGTCGGTACTCGGGCCCAGAAGTACAATGCCCACATTGTCTTCTTCTAGATTAAGCACAATGCCTTGCAAACCGTTGTCTAGCGACACTAATTCGCCGGCTTGCGCGTTGCTTAATCCAAAAACACGGGCAATACCATCGCCCACTTGAAGCACGGTGCCCACTTCTTCGAGTTCAGCTTCCGATTTAAAGCCAGCCAATTGCTGACGAAGGATTGCGGAAACTTCTGCCGGATTGATCTCTGCCATTTTGGGGAGTTTAGTCTTAGAATTCTGCTATGTAAAGGTTCTTGCCAAAATCGCTTTTTAATGTCTTCAAACGACTTGACAAACTGGTATCTATTTGTTGATCTTCGACACGTAAAACAAAACCTCCAATGAGGGTTTCATCTACTGTTTCTTCTAACTCAATTTCACTGCCCGCCCAAGCTTTTACCCGGGTCAACAATTCTGCCCTTTGGGCCTCATTCAAGGGGGTTGCAGAGGCAACAAAAGCCTTCTTTATACCCATTTCAGTTCTCCAAAGGCTTTGATAGCTCTTGGCAATATCCGTCAAATACATCTCTCTTCCTTTCTGGGTAAGAAGATTTAGAAAGCGCAAGCTCAATTGGCTAATCTCTTTTTCGAAAACAGCCTTCAAAATAGCTTCCTTTTTCTCTGTTCGAATAACAGGACTTAGAAGCACCACCCTTAAATCTCGGTTTTGATTTAAAGTTTCTAAAACCAAGTCCATGTCACGCTTAGTTTCCTTCAGCAAATTTTGCTCTTTCGCTAAGGTTAAAAGGGCTTGTGCATATCGAGATGCTGAACGAACCTGACGCATATGGCTAATTATTTACAACTTCCTTGAGAAGCTCATTAACCAAAGCATCTTGCTTCTTCTTGTCTTCAAGTTCTTTTCTTAGAACACGTTCGGCAATATCGATGGACAAACTGGCTACTTGATTCTTCAGTTCTGTAATAGCTGCCATTTTCTGATTGTGAATAGCAGCCTGAGCGGCAGCTATCATCTTTTCGCCTTCTTCACTTGCCTTTTGCTTAGCCTCATTCACAATATTATCTTTCAACTCCCTTGCTTCTTTCAAAATCCTGTCGCGCTCCAAGCGCGCTTCTGCTAAAATTCTCTCATTATCGGCGGTAAGACGCTCCATTTCCTTTCGGGCATTTTCGGCCGACTTTAAAGCGTTGTCGATTGATGCCTCTCGTTCTTGAACCGCATTAAGAATGGGCTTCCACGCAGCTTTGCGTAAAATGAGTAGAACGATCACAAACACCAAGGTGGTCCAAAAAACCAAGCCAATTGAAGGTGTAACTAAATCCATATGATGATTAACTTTTTGCTGGTTTGCTAAAAACTCTCAAAGAAATAAGCCGGGCTGAGGCAATCCCTAACAGCCCTGCGCTTAATTTTCGCAATTACTTAACGAGTAGAGATACAACCACTGCAAACAAAGCAGCACCCTCTACTAGGGCAGCCGCAATAATCATGTTGGTTTGAATCTTACCCGCTGCTTCTGGTTGACGAGCGATGGCGTCCATGGCAGAGCCACCGATGCGGCCGATACCAATACCGGCACCGATTACCGCCAAACCGGCTCCAATTGCAGCAATTCCTGTGATAGTTGTCATAGCTTGAGATTTGGGTTTAACACTGTTTTTATCAATGATGCTCTTCCTCTACGTGCGAAAGTCCGATGAAAAGCGATGAGAGTAAGGTGAAAATATAAGCTTGTAACGCTGCTACCAACAGCTCGATGAAATTCATGAACAACACGAAACCTACCGAAACCGGCGCAATGGCTAACGACTTGAAAATAAAAATCAAACTCGTTAAACTAATTATGATGATGTGACCTGCCGAGATATTCGCAAACAAACGAATCATCAAGGCAAAAGGCTTGCTTATTACACCAATTAATTCAACTGGAATCATAATTGGATATAACCACCAAGGAACATGTGGTAAGAAAATGTGCTTCCAATATCCCTTATTAGAAAATACATTGGTGGCCAACAATGTAAATACCGATATAGTCATGGTAAATGCAATATTACCCGTTAAATTGGCGCTAAAAGGAAAAATAGGGATTAATCCAATAAGGTTATTTACCCAAATAAAAAAGAAAACCGTTAATAAATAAGGCATAAACTTCTTGTATCGATGTTCTCCAATGTTAGGCTTGGCTATTTCATCACGAACAAAAACCACCAAAGGTTCTAAAAATCCAGCTAGACCTCTGGGAACTCCGCCATTCTTGTTGTACGACGCAGCAGCCGGAATGAACAATATCATTAAAATAAATACAGACAATAACATACTGAAAACATTTTTTGTAACACTGAAGTCTAGTGGTTTTTGGTTTACCACTGTGTGTTCATCATTGTAAACAACAAATGCTCCATGTTCATCCATGGAATCGGCAGCATAATAAATTTTACCATGGTACTTAACAAATCGCTGCTCTCCTACTTCAACCAAATGATGACCTGCATCATCGTGATGAAAGGCACTAGACATAAACGTTACCAAACCGCTGTTGGTCCATAAAATAACTGGAAGAGGAAGACTTAAACTGTTTTCGCCTTCTCCCCATATATGAAAATCGTGAGCATCTGCTATGTGGTGAAGAATAAATTCTGCAGGATTAAATTCTTCTGGCTTGGCTTCTGAATGGGCGTCAACATGATGATCTGCAGATGTCTTAACAGAATTTTCATGAACCACATGATGAACTTCTTGACTGTGTTCGTGGTTGGCAAGGCTGTCTTGTGCCAAAAGTGGGCTTGATAGAAAGAGTCCTACCAAAGAAAATTGAACCAATTTGTTTGTGCGCAGCATGCTCTTGGGGTAGATGTTAATGCCCTCCTAAAAATCGGTGCAAATGTAGGCGCCAAAGTCTAAAATAGCACGAGAAATTCAATTTATAAAAAAAATGGAGGTCTGCTTGCATAAAGAGACAGCTCTTATCAATTCTTCTGCCGACGTTTTAAATTTTTTCATTGACTTCAAGCCTTCAACTACTGGCTTTTAACATTCCCGCGCTGAGGTTACATACTTCCGCGCCAGCATCACATACTCCCGGGTCAAGGTCACTCATTCTCGCAACGGCATCAAACGCTCCCGTGCCGAGGTCAAACCTTCCCGCACCAGCATCGAACAGTCAAAAGTTGACTTCGAGCATTCATTACTAGGCATCTTCAATTTTTTTACCGACGTTTTCAAATTTTCGACAGACTTCAAACCTTCCCGCACCGGCATCGAACAGTCAAAAGTTGACTTCGAGCATTCATTAATAGGCATCTTCAATTTTTTTACCCACGTTTCCAAATTATCAACAGACTTCAAACCTTCCCGCACCGGCATCAAACACCCATTATTTGACTTCGAGCATTCATTAATTGGCATTTTCAATTTTTTTACCGACGTTTTCAAAATTTCGACAGACTTCAAACCTTCCCGCACCGGCATCGAACAGCCATTATTTGGCTTCGAGCTTTCATTAATAGGCATTTTCATTTTTTTTACCGGCGTTTTCAAATTACCAACAGACTTCAAACCTTCCCGCGCCTGCATCAAACAGTCATAAGTTGGCTTCGAGCTTTCATTAACAGGCATTTTCAATTTTTTTACGAGCGTTTTCAAATTACCAACAGACTTCAAACCTTCCCGCACCGGCATCGAACAGTCATTAGTCGGCTTCAAGCTTTCATTCAAAGGCGTTTTCAATTTTTTTACCAGCGTCTTCAATTTATCTACAGCCTTCGAATGTTCAACGGCCCAC
>CAMCXO010000045.1 GCA_945883565.1 Chryseobacterium gleum | reverse complement strand
TTTACAGGCGATATGGCTTTAGACGATATTAGCGTTGCGGAGGCGCCTGCTTGTCCAAATCCAACTGCACCTAGTGTATTGAGCGTGAGTTTTAACAGCGCCAATTTGAACTGGAATGTGGGAGATATAAACGCCACATCATGGCAAATTGAATATGGCGCTCCCGGATTTACACCTGGAACTGGTACAATAGTGAGCGGTGTAAACAGTGTTCCTTATACTTTAACGGGTTTAAGCGCTAATACGTCCTATGCATTTTATGTATCCGAAACTTGTGTTAGTGGTGGCTCACAGTCTGGACAGGTTGGTCCAGTTTCTTTTACTACGCTTTGCGCACCGGAAGTGGCTCCCTATACAGCCAATTTCGAAGGGGTGCAAAATCAGCTCTTGCAAGATTATAATAACTGCTGGAGGGTTCCTGCCACTACGGCTCCCAGATGGCGTGCGGCCTTGTCAACCGGGGCGAATCAGTTTTCAACCAACACAGGCCCTTGGTACGACAAAACTAATTATGGTTTGCCCGGAGGAACTTTTATGTTTTTAATTACTTCAACGGGCGTACAAGGCGGTATTGGAGAATTGCATAGCCCTGATGTGGATCTATCAGGATTAACTACGCCTTATGTGGAGTTTTTCTACCATATGTATGGGGCCACCATGGGAACGCTTTATCTGGATGTTCAAGACACAGGTGGTTCTTGGTTGCAGCTAACCTCCATTAGCGGTCAGCAACAAACTTCGGGTTCATCTCCCTGGCTAAAAGCTGGAGTGGCAGTTCCAACTTATATAAATGGTATTCACAAGTTTAGATTTAGAGGCGAGCGTGGCAGTTCGTTTACTGGCGAAATGGCTATCGATGATTTTGTGGTTAAAGAGGCCCCTGCTTGCCCAGATCCAAGTGGTGTTCAAATTACTGGAGTTTCTGGAACTACGGTGAATATTACTGTAATAGGAAGTGGCAATTTTAATGTTGAGTGGGGGCCGGCTGGATTTGTTCAAGGAACGGGGGCCGTAACCCCGGTTACCGGGCCAAACTTTGTGTTGAATGGGCTTAATCCACTTTCGGTAAATGATATTTATATTCAGGCCAATTGTGGAGCCAATGGTGTAAGCAGCTGGGTTGGACCATACCAAGTAACCACAGGCTGTGCGGTATTCCAAACGCCATATTTTGAAAACTTTGCCACTGCTGCAATTGGCAATCAGGCCGATTTTGGTAATTGCTGGACACAGCCTGCAACCACAGGTTTACGATGGGAAGGTCAAACTGGTAATGGTGTCAATTGGTCAAGCTTAAATACTGGCCCTTTTTGGGACAATACCACATTCGGCATCGGTGGTGGCCGCTACTTATTTTTAGAAACCAGCTCAGGTACACTGGGTGCTATTCAACCTCTTTTTTCACCGTTTATAGATGCTTCAGGATTAACCACACCTTATGTTGAATTTTACTACCATATGTACGGTGCAACCATGGGAGCACTTCGGGTAGATGTTTGGAATGCCACTTTAGGCTGGACCAACGACATCATTACCATTGTGGGTCAGCAACAAACAAGTGGGCCTTCACCTTGGGAAAAAATTGGGGCAGTATTGCCAGCCGGGTATACAGGAAACATTCAGTTAAGATTCAGAGGTGAAAGGGGAAGTTCTTTTACAGGCGATATGGCAATTGACGATGTGAGCTTGTTAGAAGCGCCGGCTTGTCCCGATGTTTCTTCTATAGTTCCGGTTTTAATTGAAGGTTTTCAAGCCAGTATTGCTTGGAACGGACAGGGCGGTAGCAACTTTGCGGTGGAATGGGGGCCTGGTGGATTTATTCAAGGTTCAGGAACTGTAATCAATACATCCAATCCGAATGCCACCATTACAGGTCTTTCTCCAACAACTGCCTATTCAGTTTATATTAGAAATAATTGCAGTGCTTCCGGAAACGGTTTAAGCAACTGGGTAGGGCCATTCAACTTTACCACAACGGTTAGTTGCCCTGCACCAACTTCTGTATTAGCCAGTCCTGGCACCTTTAGTGCGGGATTTTCTTGGAGCACAGGGGGGGCTTCCCATGTAAACTACGTAATCGGTTTAGCAGGGACCACACCTTCAACCGGAGTAGTTCAATCGGCAACAGTCTCACCCATACAAGTTACAGGATTAACACCATCAACCAATTATACTTTTTGGGTTAGGGATAGTTGTGGGCTAGGAGATGTGAGCACTTGGGTTGGACCTTTGAATTTTAATACACTTTGTGTGCCGGCAAGTATGCCGTATAGCCGCGATTTTAATACATGGCCACCTTTGTGCTGGGATTTAACTGGAGGCACACAAACGGTAGCCCAAAATAGCAACAACTATATGTTCGCGAACTTCTGGGGTTGGACTTCAGGCAATTTTGCACTAGCCTCCACAGAGCCAATTACCATTAGCCAGAATGCGAGAGTTAAATTCCGTTGGTCTCATTTGTATAGCACAACTTATCCATTAGATCAAATGATTTTGCGAGTGCGATTGGCCAATGGAACGGTTTGGGATACCTTAATTAATAAAGTGGGTCCAAGCTTTACTACACCTGGTGCAGCCAATACAGCTCCTGCTCCGGATGCTAATTTTATTTCCGAGGTAATAAATCTTAATCCTTCCTATACAGGTCAGGATGTGGTTTTCCAATTCCGTTTCAATTCGGGTTTTGGCCCAAGTGTGTATGTTGATGATTTTTCTGTTGAACAGCTTCCAGCTTGTCCGGAACCCACCACGTTAATTGCATCAAATCCGACTTCAAATTCTGTGAGTCTTTCATGGGCCAATGGCAACCCAAATGCTACCGCTTGGTATTTAGAATATGGACCTCCTGGATTCGCTATTGGCACAGGTTCTTTAGTCACGGCTTCGAGCAATCCATTTGTTTTATCCGGATTGAACCCAGCCACGTCTTACAGTGTTCGGGTTGCTGAGCTATGCGCTAATGGTGTCGATACAAGCACATTTAGCAACAGTGCAGGTTTTTCAACTTTGTGCGCCCCAGTGAGTGCGCCGTATTTACAAACCTTTACTGGCATTCAATCTGGCATTTTAGGCACTACTCCGCCCACCACACTTCCCAACTGCTTTGAATTAGGTCGAGATGGAACGACAGGTACTTACTGGTATACGCATTTGTCTACAGGAGCGAACTTCTCTTCTACAGGCACTGGTCCTTGGTTTGATGCTACTACTCCTACCACTCCGGGTGGAGGGTATGTCTTCCTCGAAACCAGTTCTGGCGCTGCGGGCAGCAAAGCACCTTTTGTTTCACCGGAGATTGTTACCACAGCTCTAACCAACCCTAACTTGTCTTTTGCGTACCATATGTATGGAGCCACTACAGATTCTCTTAGGGTGGACGTTTTCAGTAATGGGGCTTGGGTAAACAATGTTTGGTCAATTTTCGGTCAGCAGCAAACAGCCGGAAATGCGCCTTGGGCAACGGCCAATGTTCCTTTGTTCTCATTTGGTGATACCATAAGGGTTCGATTCATAGGCCGCAGAGGAACCTCGTTCACGGGAGATATGGCGCTAGACGATGTAGGTGTTGATGAAGCCCCTGCTTGTCCGGATCCTTTTCAGTTATCAGCTTCTAATGTTGGAGCATTTACGGCTACATTAAGTTGGCAATCAGGAGCACCTGCTGCAAGTACATGGTTTATTGAATATGGCCCAACAGGATTTGCCTTGGGCAGTGGAATTACAGTTATGTCTTCTGTAGATAGTGTTGTTCTTACTGGTCTTAATGCTGCTAGCGGGTATCAATTTTATGTAAGTGAACTTTGTCCCAATGGCACCGATACGTCGAATTGGGCAGGACCAGGCGCATTCAATACACTTTGCGCCCCAGTTAATGCACCGTACTTACAAACCTTTACAGGCATTCAATCCGGAATTCTAGGGGCTACACCGCCAATTACTTTGCCTAACTGTTTTGAAATAGGTCGAGATGGAACGACAGGTACTTACTGGTATACGCATTTGTCTACAGGTGCGAATTTCTCTTCTACAGGCACCGGTCCTTGGTTTGATGCTACTACACCTACCACTCCGGGTGGAGGGTATGTCTTCCTCGAAACCAGTTCAGGCGCTGCGGGCAGCAAAGCGCCTTTTGTTTCACCAGAAATTGTTACTACAGCTCTAACCAACCCTAATTTGTCTTTTTCGTACCACATGTATGGTGCCACAATGGATTCTTTGAGAGTGGACATTTTTAGCAACGGGGCTTGGGTAAACAATGTTTGGTCAATTTTTGGTCAGCAGCAAACAGCCGGAAATGCGCCATGGCTTACTGCTAATGTTGGTTTGGTCGGATTTGGAGACACAATACGGGTTAGATTCATAGGCAGAAGAGGAACTTCATTTACGGGCGATTTGGCACTTGATGATATTCGAGTAGATGAAGCGCCTGCATGTTTTAATCCCTCATTACTTCAAGTAGTTAGTGTTAATTCCACAGACGCAACTTTGGCATGGACTAATGGCGATAGTAACGCTACTACTTGGTTTATTGAGTATGGTCCAATTGGGTTTTCCCCTGGGACAGGAACTACAGTATTAGCAGGTGCAAATCCTTTTGTTTTAAGCGGATTACAGCCTTCTACCGCGTACTCATGGTATATTAGAGAGTTGTGTCCAAATGCTTTGGATACCTCGCTTTTAGTTGGCCCAAATGGATTTACGACTTTATGTGTAAATGCAGCTATACCGTATTTAAGAGACTTTAACTCATGGCCACCACAATGTTGGGATTTATCAGGAGGAACTCAAACGGTTGCTCAGAATAGTTCTAATTATTTATTTGCCAACTTCTGGGGATGGACATCAGGCAATTTTGCCCTCGCCTCGACAGAACCGATTTTGATTAGTACAGATGCTCGGGTGCGTTTTAGATGGTCGCATCTATACAACACAACTTATCCATTAGATCAGCTTTTGGTGATGGCAAGACTAACAACTTCTAGCACTTGGGATACTTTGTTAAATTTAGTTGGCTCCACATTTACTACTCCTGGTGCGGCCAATACGGCTCCAGCGCCAGATGCCAACTTTGTTCCTGAAGTGATAAATCTTAATCCCAGCATTTATACAGGAAACGATGTTGTATTTATGTTGAGATTTAATTCAGGCTTTGGTCCAAACGTGTATATTGATGATTTTGTTGTTGAACCACTTCCAGCATGTCCTGAGCCTTCTGGGTTGATAGCACAAAACGTAACCAGCAACTCTGTCGATTTAAGTTGGAGCAATGGAGCGTCTGCCGCCAGCAGTTGGTTTATAGAATATGGCCCTCCCGGGTTTTTGCCAGGAACAGGAACTTTGGTCACAGCTAACTCAAATCCTTTTACCTTAACAGGATTGAGTGCTGCAACGTCATATGGTGTAAGAGTTGCTGAACTTTGTCCAAATGGACAGGATACTAGTAATTTTAGTAATCTTATTGCTTTCAATACTTTATGCGCTCCTGTTAGTGCACCATACTTACAAACTTTTACAGGCATTCAGTCTGGAATTCTAGGGGCTACACCGCCAATTACATTGCCTAACTGCTTTGAATTGGGTCGAGATGGAACTACTGGAACATATTGGTACACCCATAATGCAACAGGTGCGAATTTCTCTTCTACAGGCACCGGTCCTTGGTTTGATGCTACTACACCTACCACTCCGGGTGGAGGGTATGTCTTCCTCGAAACCAGTTCTGGCGCTGCGGGCAGCAAAGCACCTTTTGTTTCACCAGAGATTGTTACTACAGCTCTAACCAATCCTAATTTGTCTTTTGCGTACCATATGTATGGAGCCACAACAGATTCTTTGAGAGTGGACATTTTTAGCAATGGGACTTGGGTAAACAATGTATGGTCAATTTTTGGTCAGCAGCAAACAGCCGGTAATGCGCCATGGTTAAACGCAAACGTTAGCTTGGCCACGTTCGGCGATACCATTAGAGTGCGTTTTATTGGAAGAAGAGGAACTTCATTTACGGGCGATATGGCGATTGATGATGTTAGAGTGGATGAAGCACCTGCATGTCCTAATCCAAGTCAGCTTGCGGCCACGTCTATTACCTCTAACTCTGCGATTCTAAGTTGGACCAGCGGAAGTCCGGGAGCTAATAACTGGATTATTGAGTTTGGACCTGCCGGATTTGCACTTGGCACAGGAACTTCGGTAAGTGTTGGTACAAACCCTTATACACTCGGAAATTTATCTGCTTCTTCGAGTTACCATTTTTACATAAAAGAAATCTGCCCTAATGGTATCGACACATCTATAGCTGTAGGTCCATTGGCATTTAGTACCGCTTGCGGACCAGCTATGGCACCTTACATCCAAACATTTACGGGTATTGCCACAGGTTCAATAGGTACAACACCACCTTTAGCCCTTTCTAATTGTTGGGAATTGGGTCGCGATGGTACTACCGGAACTTATTGGTATACCCATTTGTCTACAGGGGCTAATTTCTCTTCTGTAGGTACCGGCCCTTGGTTTGATGCCACTACGCCCACTACGGCCGGCGGGGGCTACGTTTTCTTAGAAACCAGTTCAGGCACTGCCGGAAGCAAGGCACCATTCATTTCTCCAGAAATAATAATCGGACATCTTGGACTGCCTACTTTAGAGTTTGCATACCATATGTACGGAGCAACAATGGATTCCCTGCGCGTGGATGTACTAAGCAATGGGGCTTGGGTAAACAATGTTTGGTCTATTTTTGGTCAACAACAAACCGCTGGTAATGCTTCATGGGACACTGCAAACGTTTCATTGGCAGGTTTCTCTGACACTATTCGTTTGCGATTTGTGGGTAGAAGGGGGTCTAGTTTTACAGGTGATATGGCTTTAGACGATATCCGTGTATTCTCACCCGGAAATCCGAACTGCCCTAATCCAATGTCAGCCACTGCAAGTGTTAACTGCTCTACTGCTACAATAACTTGGATAAGTGGGTCAGGAACATCCTACATAGAGTATGGTCCCTCAGGGTTTGCGCCTGGGTCAGGAACTGTTGTTAGCCCTGCCGTAACGGGAGCTGTCATAAGCGGATTAGCTTACGGAACAAGTTATCAGGCTTTTGTTTACGATGTTTGTAACAATGGCTTAGATACCAGTATTGCCGTAGTGGCAGCGTTTAGCACCCCACAACCTCCAATAGCGTCGTTTACCACTAATATTACTCAAGGCACGGTTACATTCAATGCTTCGGCTTCTACTGGAGCAACTAACTTTATTTGGGTATTCGGCGATGGCAATTCAGGAACAGGGGCCAATACTACCCATACATACGCGGCCAATGGTAGTTACCAAGTAACCTTAACCGTAACCGATGCATGTGGTCAAACGGCTTCAACCACACAAACCATACAGATTACAAGTATAGCCACTTGTCCTCAAGCAAGTGGACTAACAGCCAGTGGACTAGAGTGTAATTCTGTTGATTTGAACTGGAACAGCCTGTCTGGTAATTCTGTTCTACAGTACGGACCCATAGGGTTTACACCGGGAACAGGTACCTTCGTTACGGCTACTTCTCAATTTACGTTAACTGGACTGAATCCCGGAAGCGGCTATCATATTTGGGTCGCTGATCTTTGTTCTGGTGGAACCGATACGAGCTTGTTTGCTGGGCCAATTACAGTAACAACACCAACGGGACCGCTCCCAACCATAACAGGTGTTACCTTTATTCAATCTTCAACAACTGCTGTTGATGCAACAGGCGATTTCACAGCGAATGGCACAGATGTTAGTGCATTTGAATGGGATTTTGGTAATGGAGGAACTGCTACGGGCAACAACGTCAGCGGAATTTTCCTTCAAAATGGCACCTACTTTATCACTTTAACTGCTAGAAATGCTTGTGGTAGTGTAGATTCAATATTCTCCGTAAACATTGTTGGTATTAGTCTAAACGAAGACCTTTTAAATACCAACTTAAGAGTATATCCAAATCCTACCTCTGCAGACTTCATTCTTTCAATGGACATCTCGAACGGAAGCAGAGATTTTGAGGTTGAGTTGATGGATGGTCTTGGTAGAGTAATAGAGAAGAGACAGTTAATGGGTATTCAGGGGCATATTGAGGAGCGTTTCGATTTGACTCATGTGCCGAAAGGCATATATTCGATAAGGATAAAGTCTGGAAACTCGTTTACCGTACGCAGAATTAACCGCATTTAAGTATCTGTTTGTTAAAAAGAGCTGCCTCAGATTCGAGGCAGCTCTTTTATTTTGAACAAGATTTTAATGTGTATTACCATTATCGAGGTTTAATCAACCAATAAATGAGAATTGTATCGTACAACCTAAACGGAATAAGATCGGCTTTAAGCAAAGGGCTTGGAGATTGGCTAACTGATATTAATCCAGATATATTTTGTGTCCAGGAAACGAAGGCTCAACCTGAGCAAATAGACATAGCTTATTTTGAATCGCTCGGTTATCAATCTTTTTGGCATTCAGCCATCAAAAAGGGGTATAGTGGAGTGGGTATTCTTTGCAAGTTTAGACCCGATGATGTAGTATATGGATGTGGAATAGACTACATAGATCAAGAGGGACGAGTAATTAGAGCTGATTTCGGTGGATTGAGTATTTTGAGCATTTACTTTCCATCCGGAAGTAGCGGCGATGAACGTCAAGAGGTTAAAATGCGGTTTTTGAAGGATATTAATGATTATATTCAAGAATTAAAACAAACTAGAACCCATTTGGTGATTGCTGGTGATTACAATATTTGTCATCAGGCTATCGATATTCACGATCCAATTCGGAATGCTCAATCATCGGGATTTCTACCTGAAGAACGGGCTTGGATGGACCAATTTTTGGCCAGAGGATTTCTAGATAGTTTTCGAGAGCGTAACAAAGAACCTCATGCTTACAGTTGGTGGAGTTTTCGGGCAAATGCTCGAAACAATAATAAGGGCTGGCGAATAGACTATCAGATGATTAGTGAAAACTTGAAGAATGAAATTAAATTCTCCGACTTACTGCCTGAAGCCAAACACAGCGATCATTGCCCAACTTTGCTTGAATTAAGCAAATTTTAGAGCGAACTAAGTGTAGTAAGGGCCGATATTTGTATAATTAAAAAATCGTTATGCCAGATTTGTCTCGTAAGGGCATGTTAATGCCTGAATCGCCCATTAGGAAGTTGGTGCCATTTGCTGAAGAGGCTATACGAAATGGAAGAAAAGTTCTGCATTTAAATATTGGCCAGCCAGATATTGCTACACCTGTTTCGGCTTGGGATGCCCTCGAGAAATACAATGAAGAGGTTCTGAGTTATTCTCACAGTGCGGGTTTTATAGAACTTCGAGAAGGGTTTGCGTCTTATTATCGAAAACAAAGTATAGAGGTAAATGCGTCAAACATTGTAGTTACAACAGGAGGCTCAGAGGCCATTCAGTTTGTTTTAGGGAGCATAACTGATCCTGGCGATGAAATCATTATACCTGAGCCTTTTTATGCGAACTATAACAGTTTTGCTATACAATCCGGGGCTCAAGTAATAAGCATCAGCAGCGAAATCGAAACGGGTTTTGCCTTACCACCTATAGAAGCGTTTGAAGAGAAAATCACTTCGAGAACGAAGGCAATTATGATTTGTAATCCCGGTAATCCAACAGGTTACCTATATTCAATTGAGGAATTAGAGAAGTTGCGTGCATTGGTGCTTAAGCACGATTTGTTTCTGTTGGCAGATGAAGTCTACAGAGAGTTTGTATACGACGGGTTAAAACACACCAGCATATTAAGTCTAGAGGGCCTCGAAAACCATGCTATTGTAATAGATTCGGTTTCGAAACGGTATTCAATGTGTGGGGCTAGAATTGGAAATGTGGTTTCAAGAAATAAGCTAATAATGGATACCGTCTTGAAGTTTGCACAAGCTCGGTTAAGTCCGCCTACTTTAGCACAAGTGGCCAGTCTTGGGGCTCTGAATACGCCAAATACATACTTTGAAGAGGTGATTAGCGAGTATACTTTAAGACGAAACACCTTAGTAAATGGACTTAACAAGATTGAAGGTGTTTTTTGTCCAATGCCTAAAGGGGCCTTTTATTGTGTAGCACGCTTACCATTGGCAGATGCTGAGGCCTTTGCGCGTTGGATGTTGAGCGAATTTGAGTATCAAGGCCACACTTTGATGTTTGCGCCAAACAGTGGTTTTTACAGTCATGCTTCAATGGGCAAGAATGAAATTCGCCTCGCATATGTTCTCGAAAAACAGAAACTAGAACTGGCCGTGGAGGTATTGCGCTATGGAATAGAAGCTTATAAAAAACTTATTTGAATGTAAAAGGCCCCAATCGTTAGAAAGGGGCCTGTTTAAACGAATATCAAATTCGAATGTTAGAAGCGGTTATTGCGACGTTCGCCTGAGCCTTCGCGGCTGAAACGACGTTCGCCACCACCACCACCTCCATTACCACCTTCAGGACGGGGACGTGCTTCGCTTACTCGGATGTTGCGTCCGCCCATGCTAAACTCGTTTAATCCATTAATGGCATTGCGGGCATCGGCGTCGCTTTCCATTTCCACAAAACCGAAACCACGTGAGCGGCCGGTCTCGCGGTCCATTACTACTTTGGCTGAAGATACTTCGCCATACTGTGCGAATAAATCGCGCAACTCTTCCTCACTCACTCTATAGCTGAGATTGGAAACATAAATGTTCATGTACTGATAATTAGGTGAAACTGCATTTTAGCCTCGAGGCAATCTTAAATACGGGGCTTGTTCTTTGCAGCACAATTCACCAAATACAAAAGACACTGACTCAAAAGCTCGTGGCAAAGGTATTTCTATTTCAATAGCTTTTACATCAATGTAATAAAAATATTTTTTAGCTTAAAAATGCATATAGTTTAAAACGAATAACCACCAATTTTAAGTCTTTTGAACAATTTATGTATTGAAGGTCCAATCTGATTCTTTAACAGATTAAAGTGTTACCTGGTAGAACTTAATTTCGTCGAGATTAGATAACCCGATTCTTTATAAGCTACAAAATCAGGTAAATGCATTCGTCACTTAGTTCATCCCTGTTATTTGTATACCGGCACTTTTGTATTTCATAAACAGCACAAATATGGAAAGCTTTTTGAAAATACTTTTATTTGGTCACATTGCAGCTGGGTTTGTAGGATTTTTGGCTGGAATCTTGTCTTTGATTTCAAAAAAAGGGCAAACGCGACATAAGCTAGCTGGAAATTTGTTTTATATATCCATGACATTGGTCTGTTTGTCAGCTTTTACTTTGGGCATTTTAAAGGATCTGCATTTTTTTATATTGGTAGCTGTGTTTAGCTTCTATAGTATCTTGGCTGGCAAACGCGCTCTAATGCTTAAAAAAAGTGATGTTTCGTTTTTAGATTACATAATACACGGCACTGCGCTAATTTTTATGTTATTGTTTTTAGCCTTTGCAGTGTATATATTCAGGAAAAATACTACTTTGGGTGTTTTGAGTGGGGCCTTTGGGCTTGGTGGATTGTTAAACATTAAAACATATGCTGGAACAATTTGGAAGCAGGACCATACTTATCTTATGAGGGTGCACATAGGTGGAATGGTGGGTGGTTTTATTGCGGCGCTGACGGCTTTCAGCGTACAAAGTTTTTATTTCTTGCCAGATTTGTGGCGCTGGTTATGGCCAACTTTGGTCTTGACTCCGGTAATAGCTTATTGGCAGCGCAAATACACAGGTTTAAAGACGGTTAAGTCTAACCTGGCCAATACAACGAAAATTAATTAAAAACCAAAAACATGAAACATGTTATTTTAGGCTTAGGCCTGTTTTTAGGTGGAACAGCAATCGCTCAAAACAAAATTGAGGTCCAGTTTACCGGTAAAATAGGCAATCAAGGCGTGTTACTAACTAGTTTGTTAGATTCAGAAGGTAATGAGTTAGCCAAAGCCAGTTTAGAGGCAAAGGGAGAGCCATTAAATTATGTTTTTGGTGAATTCCCTTCGGGAACCTACATAATCCGGGCTTTTGTGGATGTCAATGAAAATGGCAAGCTGGATACTGGAATGTTTGGACCTACCGAACCTTACGGGTTTAGCAATAATGCCAGGGGACAATTTGGGCCTCCTTCTGTTGAAGAGCAATCATTTAAGGTGATGGAAAACACGAAGCAAAAAATAGATATGCAATAGGCTTTCCTGACTTTTTTTAAAGAAGTTGTCTTTCACCAAAAATGGCAGTGCCTATTCGAACATAGGTACTGCCTTCTTGAACTCCAATTTTATAGTCATTGCTCATGCCCATAGATAAATGGGTGATATCCTTATTGGTTTGGCTAAATTTTCTGTGTAATGCAGACAGTTCACGGAATTCTTTACGGATTATGGTTTCATCAGATGTGTTTGATGCCATCCCCATAAATCCAAGAATGCGAATATTTGTAAATTGACCTTCTTGATAGCGGGCCATAATTGGGTCTAGTTCAATCGGGGAAAAACCGAATTTGGTATCTTCGCTAGCAATGTAAATCTGTAATAAAATATTTTGAATATGGTTTTTTTTACCGGATTCATGATTGATTTCATTGAGCAATTTAAGGCTGTCTACACTTTGAATAAGATGTATTCCCGGAATGATAAATTTTACCTTATTGGTTTGAAGATGACCAATAAAATGCCAGCGAATATCAGGTGGTAAAACCGATATTTTTCGGGTTAATTCTTGAACTTTATTTTCGCCAAAATCACGCTGCCCGGCTTCATAGGCTTCTAAAATGCTCTTAACTGTCTGATTTTTACTTACAGCCACTAAAGCAGTTTGAGAGGGCAATTCGGTCCAAAAGTTCCTTAGTCTTTCTTCAATGGTTGTATGCATTTTATTCGAGTGGGTAAATCAACAATCCGCTCCTTAATTTTGGTTCTATATAAGTACTCTTTGGGGGCATAATTCCGCTAAAATCGGCCACTTTTCGAACTTCATCAGCGAGTAAAGGGGCATAGCGTATACCATATTCATAAAGTCCGGCATTCACTTTTTTTTCTATCGAGTTGCCTTGATCAAGATCAGGTTCACAAAGTAAGCGCTCATCGGTTCGCATGTCATATATATCAAAAACGTTTTGAAGAATATACCTAGCCAAAAGGCTGGGGGCGAGACCTTCTACTGGGTCGTCTTCATAAAGTTTTAGATTAGGAATAGGCGATAAAGCATGCCACTTGCCCTCGCCATAAAAATCGAAATGGCCCTTTGGGATTCGGGTTCGTGCTGTTTCTAAAGTTTCGATATGGAAATTTTTAGATAAATCTCTAAGAACCGCATTTAAGGAGCGATAAGTATGTCGCACCAAGCGCGAAAAGGAAGAAATACGCATAGCGCTTTCGTCCATAATCATTGCCATAAAAAATCCATTTGATTTGATATCGGGGAAAGCTTCGTAAAACAGTGCGCTGCTTGCCGTTCGGTGATGGCCATCGGCTATATAAAGAGCGCTTAATTGGAAATAAATGGATTGTAAGTTTTGAACCGCTGCCGGCTCGCTTATAGGCCAAAGCAAATGGAGGGTTTTGTCGGTTGAAGTGAACTCGTATTCAGCCCGATGCAAAGTGTTTTGCTCAATCCAAAAATTGATTTCGGAATTAGGTTTATGGCTTAATAAAACGGGTTCAGCATTAAATCGTGTTACACTTAAATAGTCTTTAAACATTTCTTCACGAGCCGAAAGCGTGTGTTCGTGAATTTTTATTTTACCATTTACATAGTCCTCTACCGAAACCGCCGCGATTACACCTGTATGAGTATTTGATGCTGTAACTTGCCTATAAATATAAAAACAGGGTTGATCTTCTTTTAAAAAGATGCCCATATCGTAAAATTCATCAAAACGTTTCCGCACCTTTTCATAACGTTCGATTCCGAAAGATTGGGTTTCATTTGGTAAATCGGGATGAATAATTTGCAAAAAGGTATATGGATTATTGTGTAATTTATCGCGAAGCACTTCTTCGCTGTAACTTAAGTATGACCGAGTGGCAACTAAATACGCTTTGTCGCGGACTGGTCTAATGGCTTTAAAAGGACGTACTTCAGGCATGAGTTATGGGGTATGGTGCCAAAGTAGCGCAATAATTTAAAAGATGACTTTACTTTGGCTGATAATACTTTAATGCTTTAGCCATTTGGTTGTTAAGCTGAGCAATTCGTTTTTCGTCAGAAGGGTGGGTACTCATAAACTCAGGTGGCTTTTGTCCGCCCATGGCCGACATGCGTTGCCAGAATTTTGGGGCTTCTTGAGGGTCGTAACCAGCCATAGCCATAAAAATGAGCCCCATTTCGTCCGCTTCAGATTCGTGTTTACGGCTAAATGGAAGAAGGACACCAAATTGAGCTCCTACTCCAAAGGCTGTCATATATATAGACTGCATTTCGCTACTTTGGTTTAGTACCGCCAAAGAAACGGCTTGCTGCCCCAGTACAGCCAAGGCTTGCTGAGACATGCGCTCCTGACCATGACCAGCAATAGCATGTGCCACTTCATGCCCCATCACCACTGCAATTCCTGCTTCATCTTGACATAAAGGTAAAATGCCCGTGTAAAAAGCCACTTTTCCGCCAGGCATGCACCAAGCATTTACTTGATCGCTTTCAATTAGGTTAAACTCCCATGCAAAACCATCTAAAATGGCGCCATGCCCTGAAGCATTTAAATATTCTTCAGTTGCTTTTTGAATTCTGGTGCCCACATTTTTTATCATGGCCACATCGCGGGCGTTGTTACTCAGTTTTGATTCACTTAAAACCTGTTGGTATTGTTGAAAGCTCATTTGCTGTACTTCAGAAGCAGGGAAAATCGAAAGCTGAGAGCGGCCTGTTAATGGAACCGTTTTACAAGATGGTGGCACAATGATTAATAAACAAACCAGTATGGCGACAAAATGGCGCGAATTGAGAATTTTGTATGACATAATGACCGGATTTGATTAGAGTCTTTGTGTCAAAGTTACATTGAAATTGGGTTTTAATGCATACGGTACATGCCTTGATATGGAGAATGGTGAAAAAAGAAACAAACCCTAAAAACAAACATTATGAGCCTAGTGATTAAAAGAGGACCAATGTTCTCGGATTTGTCAAACTTGTTAGAAGAGGTATTTATGCCTCATTCGACGCCTTTTTCTGGGGGCATGCTTAAGAGTCCAGCAGTTAATGTAATTGAGAAAGAAAATGCCTTTTTCATAGAATTGGCTGCACCGGGATTGGGAAAAAGCGATTTTAAAATTGAGATGCAGGAAAACCAATTGAGTATTTCGGCTGAGAAAAAATCAGAAAATCAAGTTGAAGAAGGCGGCAAGTTTACTCGAAAGGAGTTTTCGTTTAGCAGTTTTAAGCGCACATTTACCATTCCTGAGAATAAAGTCTTAACAGACTCGATAAAAGCCGTTTACGATAATGGGATTTTAAAGGTCGAAATACCAAAACGAATGCAAGAGGAACCATTTAAGAAGCTAATTGAAATTGCATAAAAGCAAAACCGGCCAAAAGGCCGGTTTTGCTTTTATTTAATACCACCTTCAAGCGTAAAGAAAAAGCAGCTTCCCTGGCCTTCTTGAGATTCTGCCCAAATTCGCTTTCGATGTTTGTCAATAAATTCTTTGCAAAGCAGTAAGCCTAAACCGGTACTGCTTTCGCCTTGGGTACCAGGACGGCCAATATTTGCATTTATTACAAAGAGATTGGCCAGAATGCTGTTATTCATCCCGATACCCGAATCACATATTTTAATGGTTTGAATATTGTTTTCCAAAGTATTAGAAAATTTTATATAGCCTTTTGTGGGGGTGAACTTTATGGCATTTGAAATTAAGTTTCTCAATACAGTTTGGAGCATTTCACGATCGGCAACAACAAATGCATTTGGGTCAACTTCTTCAAATAATTCCAGATTTTTTTGTAGAGCTGCCTCACGTAAATTTTCTAATGCCTGATTAAAAGCTTGAGTTAGAATTATTCTCTCGGGTCTAAATTCTATTTTACCTGTTTGCGATTTAGCCCAAGTAAGCAAATTACTCAATAGAATCATCGACTTTTCGCTTGAATTCTGAATGAGCTCTGCGTACTGGGTTATTTCTTCCATTTTGCCTTGCTGGATTTGTTCAACCAAGAGTCCGGCCAAGCTGCTTATTCCAGAAATAGGGCCTCTCAAATCATGACCAATGATTGAGAAGAACCTGTCTTTCGTAGAATTAGCAAGTGTTAAATCCCGATTTTGTGCTGATATTATTTCATTCTTCTGGTTCAGCTCTTCAAGAAGCACACCTAGTTTCTTGTTTTTTAAGAACAACACACTCAGAAAAATAAGTAGAGCACTTAAAATGAACAAGACCGCCACGAGCACAACTAAAAATTGGATTTTATTACTTTGAATTCGATTGAGCCGTGTTTTCAGATTGTATTCGTTATCAAGCGTATTGAGTTTTAATCGTAGCTCATCGCTGTGAAATTGCTTTAGAATTAAGTTAACCTGACTTAAGTGTTCATGCGCTTCCTTATAGTTTCCTAAAGCATAATGATTTCTATAGAGCTGTTCATGAGACAAATAGATGTATACCTTTATTTTGAATTTAATAGATGTTTCGAGTGCCAATTCGGCCATTTGGTTCGATTCTTCCAAACGATTCAAGTTTCCAAATCCCAGAATTTTAGCTTTGTTAATGAGAATTAAAGGGTAGGATTTGTTATTTTGGTTTAAATCCAGTTTTTCAAGAATGCGGTCGTATTCTTGGAGCGCCTCTTCATAATTTAAAACAAGTCCGAGGTAAGCAGCTTTAATATTTGCAAGCGATATTTCTATTTCGAGAGAAGGAGACTTATCTAAAGCGGCATCTCCTAAAGTCAAATACTTGTTAAGTGTATCGTATTGGTGTTTTAGCTCATGAAATCGATTATAGAAGTCACTAATATTATGATTTTTTTCCTTCAAATAAACCTTCAAGTTCTCGTATTCCGGATGTTGATTAAACTCTTCAAAGGCAATGGCTGCCATTCGATCATATGTGCGCGCTAAATGTCGATAACCGTTTTTTGAAGTCTTAAAGTGCTTTTCAGCGTCTTTGAGCACTTGCCAAGCAAAAGTATAATTTGCAGAAGCCCTGTAAGTTTCACCAAGCGTTCGGTTGATGATGGCTAAATCTTCCAAGCGATTTAAGCTGATTGCCAAATCTCGTGCTTCATTTAATCTCTCGGCTGAACGCAGGTTATCTCCCCAATCCTTCCAAATACCACCACTTAACCGAAGAGCTTCTACTTTCGCAGGCATATTTCGAAGCGAATCGGCTAACAAAACCGCACGGTTCGCGCACTCAAGGGCATTGCCTGCGTCTGCATCGTGTTTGGCCAAATAGAGCAATAAATGAAGTTCTGTGCTGGGGTTGGAAATAGAATCGAGTTGGGCTTTTTTTTCTGCTATTTCGTTGAAAACTTGACCGTTTAATTGATGACCGATCACCAAAAACCAAAGTATGAAAGGAGAACTGAGCCTCTTTACAAGTTGGCGTTTCGTGTCCATTTTTGCGAGTAGTACAAGATTTTTCAATGATTCAAATAGTGGGATAATATACGCAAGCATTTACTGGAATTGCGTTTTTAGTCACACATATTTAGAATTTTTTACGTCAATGTTACTTCTGTAAACTAAAGCCAATCGGAAAGTTTGGTTTAATTTGAGTTCTAATCAATTCGGCAAGGATGAATTAGTTTAAACAAGTCTACACAAGCTTTTGAAACAAATATTTGGCGGTGTAATAGGCCTAAAATCAATATTTTTTAAATAGGGATCCGTTTGGTTAAACTTTTGTATATTTTATTACTATAAAACATTGACATGTAAATTATTAAGCTTTTATCTGTATGTGAAGACGAGAATGCTTGCAGGGCATTATTCAAGGATTATAGGGATAAACAAGGAGTAATCTGTAAGAGATGTGGAGGCAAAAGACATTCATACATCAAAACAGTAAACAAATACCAATGTAAGGATTGCCATTGGCAAACCACCCTAAGAAGTGGTACATTGTTGGAGGCGAGTAAATTGCCTTATCGCTATTGGATTTTTGCAATCGCTATGAGGAGCAGTATCAAGAAGAACATCTCTGCAAGGGAAATGCAAAGACAACTTGGCCATAAACGCTATGAGCCTGTATGGGCTATAATGCATAAAATACGTTTGGCTATGGGAAATCAAGACCAGAAGTATACCCTAGACAGGGCTTGTTGAATTAGATGATGCTTTTTTCAAAACGCATAATGAAAGCCAAGAAGAGGTAGTGAAAAAAGAGGGTAGAGGAACAACTGAAAGAACCAATGTTCTGGTAATGTGTAAGGTCTACTCTGGAGACCCCAAGATGAAACACAAAAAAGGCTCTTCATTCAGATATGTGAAAATGGTGGTTATGCCAAACCAAAAGGCAGAAACGGTAGACCAAGCTGCAAAGGGTGTACTATAAAAAGATAGCGCAGTGATAAGCGATAATTTCCGTTCGTTTACAGGGATAAAAAACTTAGTAAACAAGCATTTACCGATAACATTACCCCCGAAAATGGCCGATAAAGTACTGCCATGGGTTCACACATCGATTTCTAACGCATAAAGACAATTGATGGGCACACAATAGTGGAGTTAAGAATACTTTTCTTCAAAACTATTTAAATGGGTACTGTTACGAGACAAATAGAAGATATTATGGACTCAATCTATTTGAACGGTTCATGGGCGTAGCGGTAGAAGAAACCTTATGCAAATTGTCATTTTTATGAAAACGGGCCCTCATTTAAGTTTTTATTTAGTTTGGTTTTCAGGGCGCCTCAATCGCCGGCGCAGAGGCTAATGTAATTTTGTTTTGTTTAAATGATTTTTTCTCTTGGCCTGGGGCTATTAAATTCTTGCAATTAATTGGTCTTCACGGCGCCTCAATCGCCGGCGCAGGGCTTGTTCCTTTTGGCTTGACCCAAAAGGAACCAAAAGGTCAAGGCCTGTTCAGCCTGTCGTCTGGTCTCCATTGAAGAGGCTAAGTGCGGCCGGGCGAGCTCCTTCGTCGCAACCCGGTCTTACT
>CAMCXO010000044.1 GCA_945883565.1 Chryseobacterium gleum | reverse complement strand
CCATCGCTGCCATTCTCCTCCTTGTTGCCACCGGCTCCAAGGTTACGGTTACGGCCAATAGAGTAAGCCGAGTTGCGTGCTCCGCTTCCAGGATTGTAGCGCGAACGAACATTGAAACGGTAGGTCTTGCCCGGAGTCAAGTTATTTACTACTCTAAATGTATCGGTTATGCCTGTAAACAAGCCCACCAAAGTGCCATCGGTTACATTCTGTACACGAACCTGATAGTTAATAATGCCCGGAGAAACCACCCCATTAACACGAGGACGGTTCCAAATCGGACGATAACCATTGGGTGAGCTGTTCACCGCACTTATCAAGAACGGCACGTAGTTCGTATCCAAAGCATCGATGGTGAAGTTGCCCACATTATCGGCTGCGCAACCAAAGTTGTCGGCCACCTCTATGGTGTAATTACCGGCTGCCAGGCTGCGGAAGCTGAAGTTGTTGCGGTTCTCACGCAATTCGCGAGTGCCATCAGGGTACTCTAAGGTGATGTCGTACAAGCTCTGTCCACCATTAATTCCAAATACGGTGACGAAACCAAACTGACCCATTTCAGGTGCCTGGAATACGTTGTACTGGAAGGTGATGCCGGTAGCACACTGAACGGTAAAGTAACCCAAGCATGATGGGTTGTTGCCGTTCGATTCGCTGATGTAGAACTCGTAATCGCCTGGTGCACGATTTAATACCACACGGCTGGTGCTCGATGTGGTGGCACTGTTCCAACTGTCGTTGCTGCCGGCAGTTCTCCAGCTAATGCGGTAGTTGCTCACACCTGGCTGTGCGGTCCAGTTAAACTGTACTCGGTAATCGCCGGTAATATTGGCGGTAGCATTGTAGTCTTCGCTGCAATTGATGTCAATTTCTACATTGTCAATCATAACATCCAAATCTGAGCCAGAAGCAAGTGTACTAGCCAACCAGGCAATTTTAACTGTGTTGCCAGCATAAGCAGCCAAATCTAAGCTTACATGCCAGTCGGTCGTATCAGGCTGATTGCCGGCTGCTACGTAGTACAAAATGTTGCTGCGGTTCCAAGTAGCACCATTATCGGTAGAAACCACCACAAATACAGTATCATCGGCATCCATAGTGCCTTTATCCGCTGTATTCCAGTTCACAATGGCCATATCGAAATCAAGTTTGTGGTTATAAACCCCAACAGGAAGTTCAATTGAAGGCGTAATTAACCAATGGTGGTTATTGCTGCCAAACAAATTGCGCTTAATGGCTCCGGTGGTTCCATTATTCAACCAGCCATCGGCCAACCATGAAGTAGAAGTACCCAAGGTGCTGCCAATTAAGCCCGAAGCACGGCTCCATCCAGCTGGTGGAATGGTTATGCCTGAGAAATCCTCAGACCAAGCTGGTACAATGGCGGTTTGGAATGACACTGGGAAACTCCATGCTCCGGCATCGTTGCCCGCACATACCTGGCGAACACGAACCTCGTAAGATGTAGACGAACTCAAACCGGTAAGGCTTACCACGGTATCGGCTCCAACCACAGAAGTACCTGTTCCGGCGGTATAACCTGCGGGACCATATTCCACTTCGTATTGTGGGCCTACTCCTGAAGCAAAGCTTACTGTGGCGCTGGTACCGGCTACATTGGTCACCGCCAAACTTCCAAAAGTGATGTCGGGACAAGTGGGCACCATACGGATTTCAAGATTGTCAACAAAGAAATCTGCGCTTTGGGCATTCACCACAGTTGAACGTGCGTACATACCAAACTTCACTACACCGGTAATGCCATTAGCGCTTAGAGTGTAGAATTGGCTGTTTGCACCGGGTTGATTGGCTGCGGTAATGGTTCCCAATATGCCTGAACGGTTCCAAGTAAGGCCATTGTCGTAAGAAACCACCACGAAGATGGTATCGTCAGCACCAAGGCTACTGGCTGTGGTAACACCAGAACCGGTTAAGGCGCTCTGCCAACGAAGTTCGTAGTTGCCTCCTGCACCAAAATCTAGGCTTGGGGTCATAATCCAATCTTGAGTGGCTGCGGTAAAGGTGCTAAAGTTGAAACGGTAGGCGCCTGCAAAACCATTATTGGCCATTCCATCAGAAGTCCAGTTGGAAGTTGAAGCTGTTAAGGTGGTGGAAGTCGCCCCCAAAACACCTTGTGCTTTTGACCAATCGCTGCCTGGGCTTGTGCTACTGGCAGTAGCAAAATCTTCTACATAAGGAACAGCCCTCGCTGTTTTGAATGTAAACGGACCTGAAACGCCGCTGGTGTCGGTGCCATTGGCGCAAAGCTCACGCACATAAAACGAATAATTGGTATTGGCGTTTAAACCAGTAAGGTTCAATCCAGCTACCGCTGTCGACATTTTGGTGCCTGTGCCTTGACTAAATCCGGCTTCGCCATATTCAACAAAGAAAGAAGTGGAGTTGGTATCGTTAGCTGTCCATCCAATAAAGGCTTCTCCCGAAGTAATGGATGACGCTGTTAAAGCGGTTGGGCCTTCGCAAGGTGGACGCTGAAACACTTCAAAATCGTCTACATACACATTTGGACCAAAACCTGAAACAAATACCATTGCAAACTGAACTTGCTGCCCAACGTAAGAATTGTCTAAATCAACTTGCTGAACCACAAAATTGGCATCAGGGGCAGGAGTGGTATTACCCGCACCTGGCGTATTAAAGGCCGGTCCGCTCAAATCAACCAAGGTAACCCAATTGGTAGAGTCAACGTGTTTTACATAAACCAACATTTGGTCGTTGGGATAAGAAGAGTTGTATGAATGCGACCAGCGGAAGCGCAAACGGGCCATATCGGTGATGTTGATGGGCTCGGTAATGGCTTGGGCAAATCCAGTTGACCAGCTCCAGAAATTGGCCATCAAATAGGCACTGTTTGCCTGAGAAACGGTTTGGGTGCCTCCTGCTAGGTTCCAGCAATCGGGTGGCCAAGTGTTGAAGTTGCGGGCATAAGGCATGCTGGCCGGTAAACATAGGGTGGTAAAGGATACTGGACCAACCCAGCTGCTCACATCACCGGCACCGCATGAATCGCGAACAAACAATACATAGCCGGTATTGGGTGTAAGTCCACTAAATAACAAGCTGTTGCCGGTAGAACTCATAATGGTTCCGGTAGCTACAGTAGTTCCCGTTGTACCAAACACGTAGTTAACGTCGGTTGCCAATCCATTGGCCTGCCAGGTAATGGTAGCTTCATCAGAAGTTATGGTGCCCACAAAATTGCTGGGGGCAGGGCAGCTCACGGTGGTAGTAAAGGCAAATGGACCCGCCCACTGTGAGTAAACCCCTGGCGCGCACTCAGAACGCACATAGTATTGGTAAGCAGTTGTGGCGCTTAAGCCAGTAAGTACCGCAAAGGTGTCGGTTACCGAGGCCATATTGCCCGAACCTTGTGTAAATCCGGTGGTGTCGAAATTTACTTCATAACCAACAGCGCTGTTGTCTTGCCAACGCACTGTGGCTTGTGCACCATAAATTTGGGTAGACCCAATTCCGGTTGGAGGGGTACAAGCTGGTGCGGGTAATAGATTTACGGTGAAATCTTGGGTTTCGCCATAAGTATAAGTGCCACAAGCTGTATTCAAAGCATTCGATCCACCTTCGCGCATAACCACACGCATGCGGGTTGTTCCCAAATGCTGCTCTACGCCGGGCATTTGTGCCAAAGTGCTGAATGGCGCTCCGGCTGCTACCGAACCTTCGGCCAATACTTCTGTGGTTTCATCAAAACTCAAATCGTTGTTAAAGTCCACATAAATTTTAACATAGCTGCCATAGTTACCACCGCAGCTGCCGTAAGTAGCGCCAATAGAAACGGGTAAAGCATATGTTAAATCGAAAGGACCAAAAGCGGTGTAGTCGGTATAGGTGGCACAATTACCTGTTCCAACGGGTGAAACAATGGTGGTATCGCCTATGGTAACGTTCGCCAATTTACTGTCAGCCGAATTTGTGGCTGTTGAAGCGCAATAGGTTAAAGTTATAGTGCTGGTTCTCCAAACGCTTTGGTTGCCCCCGGTACCGCAACGGGCACGAACGTACACATCATAGGAATTTCCTGTTGTTAAACCGGTGAAGGTGTAGTTGGTTGAGCTAACCAATAAGCCGGTGCTTGGAGCTGGATCTCCGCTTGGCACAATAGCCACTCTCCACTGGGTCTCGCTGCCGCCTGCATTCCAGCTGGCTGAAACGGATGTAGCGCCGGCTACAGCCGATGACAATCCCAATACAGGGGCACAAGCTGGTGGTACGCGAATTTCTAAATTGTCGATATACACATAGTTATCGGCATTCGAAACGGTAGATTGAGTGTAGAAAGCCAATTTAACCAAGCCGGTATATCCCGACAATGAGGCTTGTGCAACCCAGCTGGCGGTGGTTGGTTGGTTGCCTGAGTTAACCGACCAAATGGTATTTGAACGGTTCCAGGTAAGCCCATTGTCGGTAGAAATCATTACGCGAATGGTATCGTCTACCCCAAGGGCGGCATATGTACCGGAAGAATATCCAACTACCCCAACATCAAACAGCATCTCATAGTTTCCGGAGCTGCCCAAATCAATGGTAGGTGTAATAAGCCAATGGAAATGGCCTGTTGACCATAAATTAATTCTGGCGCCTCCTGTCGAACCTGCTGCCAACCATGAAGATGCTCCCCAGTTAGAACTTGCTGTAGAAGAGAAAGTAGTTGGGTTTGCAGCCTGACCGGTTGCTCTTGAAAATCCCGTTGGCGGGAATGAAGCATAGCTAAAGTCATACAACCAAGGGGCTGCAACGCCTGTGGTGAAAGAAGCCGCGTTTGACCAATCAGAGTATCCGGCCACGCTGGCACAAGCTTCACGCACATAGGCCACATAGCTGGTATAGCCGCTTAAGCCGGTTAAGCTTACGCTGTTGGTGCCGCTGGTAACCGTTGTGCCGCTGCCTAAAGCAAAGCCTGCTGGGCCATATTGGATTTCCCAAGAAGTGGCAGTTGTATCACCCACTGTCCAGGTAATATCGGCAGTTGACGAACCTACGTTAGAGGCGGCAGCCAAAGTAGGCTTAGCACAAAGCGGGGCATTGTCAATTTTAAAATCATCAATGGCCATATCGCCCGTAAAGCTGCTGCCTCTGGTACCTATGAACTTTATCTTAATAACTCCGCTGTAAGCGTTCAATGGAACAATCACTTCTGTCCAAGGCGCTGTTCTAGAGGTTTGTTGCTGACCGGTGATCGACCAAAGGGGCGTCCACACAAAGCCGTCAAAAATCTGTACCGCTAAGGTACCAGTAGTGGCACCATACATATGGTAAAAGAAAGTGAGGTTTCGGTTGGCACTTAGGTTATCCAAGCTAATATCTGTGGTTACCAATTCAGCAGTACTTCCAGTGCTTCCGCCCGAAGTTTCCAGGTGAATGTACTTACCCACCGAAGTTCCCAAAGTATTGTCGTTTTGCGGTCCTGTACTGCCCGATCCAGGAGGGCCATCTTCAACTCTCCAGCCTAAAGCACTGGTGCTGGTTGAAACCGGCGAACTGGTCCAGCAGTTCGCAAATGTGGCTAAGCCGCCTAGTGCCAAAGACTGAAAGTCCTCGGTTACAGGGGCCAATGGTGGTTCTTCGGGTGGGCATTGTGCAAACACCGACTGAGGCCATGCCCCAAGTGCCATCGCACTTAGAACAGCCCCATAAACCACCTTGCGCGGAGATCGCCAAAGCGAAACCTCCGCTACAGATGTAGTTTTTCTCATTAGGTTAATTAAGGTTGGTTAAAACTTAACCCAATGATAATAATTTGTTCAATGCCAAAGCACCTTGGTGCCAGAAATGTTAAAAATTATTTCAAACCTGAATTTTCATCTAAATAATAAACACAAATAATTCATTTTCAGACTCTACATAAATATACTCAAAATACCCAAATTCCCTTTTTGAAATCCCATTCTTAAGATTAGTGAGCATTTTAAGGAATACGTCTCTATCGAAAACTAATCCAAAAGCATTTTATCGCCTCCTTTAACTCATTTTGAAGACCGTTTTTTACTCGAACGTAAAATTTATTAACACACACCGTGTTTTTACGGCCTCAAGTCCTTCAACGAAAAAGGTTCCGTCCTGAACCAGCAAATTTCTCATGCCAAAGGTGGCTTTAATCTGGGGACTAAACTTGAAGTATTCAAAATAGAAGTCAATGCCAATGCCCAATTCGTAGGCGAAATCGGCGGTGGTAATTTTAAAAAAGTCGTCGTCTTCGCTGTCTTCTTTCGAAGCCAAATCGTGGGTATACTTCACCCCTCCTAGCAAATACCATCGGTAATTGTCTATTCTATCGCCTCTAAACTTCAATTCAAAAGGCGCTTCAATAAAAGCACTTTCCACTTCTCTTAATACTTCCCCCCTTTCACCCGTAAACGGATCGTCCACATCAAAATACAAATTCCTGATGGTCGATGCATAAGCGGGTATGAACCGAAGCGATAGGTTTTCGTGTAAACGCAAATCGGAAATAATTCCAATGGAATAACCTGGATTAAGTTCCGACCGCACCCCATAATAACCGGGAATTTGGGTAAGGTCGTTGGTCTCTAAATAAAAGTTGTTGTAATTCAAGCCCAAACAAAAGCCGAAATGCAAAGTCTGTCGATCAAATTTAGGTTGATTTCGCAATTTTCTCTGCCCAAAAGCCGGCATTACCCCCAAAAACAAGGCAAACAACAGGCTGAGAATTTTCGGCTTCATGGGCATTTAACGCAAATTTTAATGGCTTATTTGGTGGCCACGTAAATACTTGCCACGCCAAAGGTTAATGCGGTGGCTTGGGTTTGAATAAACCCGCTGTTCTGCATTTTCCTGAGAAAAGCCTGTCCGTATGGGAATGCTTCAACCGATTCGGGCAAATAGGAATAGGCCGATGCATCTTTTGATAACCAAGCCCCTACAACGGGCAAAATGTGTTTGCTGTAAAACGCATACAACGCCTTAAACGGATTTTTCTCGGGTTGAGAAAACTCCAAAATCAAAATGCGTCCACCAGGTTTTAAAACCCTTTGCATTTCGCTTAGGCCCTTCTCCAAATCCTCGAAATTGCGAACTCCAAAAGCGGCGGTTACCAAATCGAAGCTGTTCGATTCAAACGGAATGGCTTCAGAATCTCCATACTCTAAACGCACTCTTTTATTAAGCCCCGCTTTGTTTACTTTTTGCCTTCCTATTTCCAACATCCCGTTCGAAATGTCGAGTCCAATTATTTCATTGGCCCCTGTTTTTTGAAGAGCAATAGCCAAATCACCGGTGCCTGTGGCAATATCCAGCACCCTCATGGGCTTAGTTTCTGAGGCCAAACGAACCACTTTCCTGCGCCACCCTTTATCAATGCCAAAGCTCAAAACCCTGTTCAAGAAATCGTACTTCGGACTAATGTTGTCGAACATTTGGGCCACTTGTGCCTTTTTGCTCGAATCGTTTTGCTTATACGGTTTTACTGTACTCATAAAAAAGAAACGCCCCACCTGCTTAAAGGTTGTGAGCGGATATAATAGTAGCCCCGAAGGGAATCGAACCCCTACCTAGAGAACCGGAATCTCTCGTTCTATCCATTAAACTACGGAGCCTAAAGCTTTTCTTCGTAGCCCCGACGGGAATCGAACCCATATCAAAAGTTTAGGAAACTTCTATTCTATCCATTGAACTACGGGGCCAGGGCAAAAAATAACGCTTCCCTTTTGGGGCGGCAAAGATATGGTTTTTAAGTATATACTAAACCTAATCCACCGCCTTTTTACCTCTCACTTCCAAACTTCTAAACCTGTACCGCTCTATTGGCCCAAAGCCACTCTTATGGTGATGCCTGCGTTAATGCCACTGGTCGGGAAGGCGGTTGAAATTTTATACTGACTGATGTTGTGGTCGTAGAAAAGCTTGGCGGTTACCCTTTGACTTATGGCGTAATCGGCCGAGAACTTAATGTTTACAATTCGCTGTCCGGCATTTACCTGATCTAATTCTTCCACAATTCTTCTAATCACGGTAATGTTGTCGCGTATGCTTAAATCCACCTTCAATTCTAAATTGCTTTGAACGGGTTTCTTAGCAGCCCCGGTGGTAATAAAGTTAAAACGAATGTCCTTCAAAATATACCCAACCCCTATTGTATACTCGGTTCCTTTTACCTCATTTACCTGATTGTTGGCCAGGCTCAAATTAATGTTTCGGTCTTTCTTATAGTCAAAACGAAATGAAACGCTGTTTTTCATGCGCACATTTACGCCAATCAGAGGCGAAAACTGCTCGCTTATGCTAATCTGGTTAATCAGCTCGGCATTCATAAAATCGCCATTTATGTTGCGGGGCTCGTTAAACGGATTGGTGGTAATGGAGTCGGTATAGGCCAAATTGGTAGCAATGTTTTGTACCGAATAAGTCGACCTATAACTGTGACTGAGGGTAAGGGCCTGAAACTTGTCTTTAAACCATTTGATTTTCATTAAACCATCGTAGTTCAAATTCCAGTTCGGCAATGGGGTGCCTTTCTTCCAACCCAATCCATAGTTATTGGCATCGCTGCCTGTATAAGCAGCCAAGAAAGCCGGAATTAATACTTCCTGTGAAATAAGGCTGTAGCCTCTATAACCATAATTGGTAGAATCAGGTCTTCCTACTAAGTCTGGACTGTAATTGGGATCTATGGCCGCCCTTTCCTGAGCCAAACGCTCCGAAATAATTAAGCGGTTGTCCAAGAACTGTTGAAAAGCCTCCGAGCTGTATGATGGGGCCGGGCTTGGGTCCCATGCTGTTGGCAGTGTAAAAAAGCTAATAGTGTAATTGGCGGTTACATTTCGGTTTTGTTCTGTAAAACTCTGCTCCAAATCGTTGAATCGCCAAAAAGCATTGATGTTTCGGGCTTCGTTTTTGGTGGCGGTTACATCTAATCTCAAACCTTCCAGTGGTTCAACGCTGGCGCGAAGATTTAAAGCTTCTGTCCGCGTTCGGCTAAATGGATTGTTTTGATACGGACTGGTGGTAAGCCAACCATTTTGTGCCGCAATTACCCGAATGTCGCGGCTCGACAAATCGTCTTTCGGCTGCAAACCAAAGGCAAAAGGCATACCTGGGGCCCAGCCGTTCGATGGGCTCATGCCAAAATGCTCGGGGCGTGGTAAAAATCCGGGCAAGCCTGTACCTTCAGAAAGCTGATAAGTACCACTTATATTGCGTACTGCCATAAGGGCCCTAATGCTTCCTTTCAGAAGCTTAAAGGCAAAACTGCTTTCTCGCGCGCTGTCGCGTCTTTCTTCCTCAGACTTTTTTTGGTTGCGGGCGGCGCCGGGGGCTTGACGGCGAACCGGTCCATCTCGACCCGCAAGACCACCTCCTGGTTTGTTGATTTTTTCTAAGAATGGTATCTTGTTGTAAAAATCCACCAAATTCAACTGACCATTGAAGTTTAAAGTGCTGCTGTTTTGTATGGTATTGCCCAATCTTAAACTGTCGTTGCCTGCTGCAAATGCCGCCTGACTGTTGGTAATCCAGCTAAAGGTGCCTGCATAACGTGCATCCAATTGCACAAAACTCAACAAAGGAATTTTCTCTATGGGCACTTTATATGAGAGGTTAACCCTCTGCTGGAATTGAGTAGGCCGGCCGCCGGTCCAGAAATTCTCGCGAATAGATTGACGAACACTGTCGGCACTCGCCGGACCGTAAAGCTCATCTATTCGCACATCCATATTGGCATTGTAATCGAGTTTCAAAGCCTTGGTTATGTCGAAAGCAATGTCGTATTGCCTTTGCATGGTAAAGGCCTTGTTGTAAGTAGTGGGAAGCGGGAAAGAGAAGTTGTCGGTATTTCTTTGTTTGTTTTCTTGATACATCCGCATTAATTCGGTGCGGAACATAATCTTACTTGGGTAATAGTTAAAATTGAAGTCGCGTAAAAGTGCCAACCATTCACTTTGAAACCACTTCACGCCCTTAAACGGTTCTACGGTTTTAGGTCGGGTTTGAAAATTGTAAGTGAAGTTGGCCCGGTGGTCTATTCGTCTGTCGAATTCGGTATTAATATTCCGCCTGAAGGTTTCATTAAACGAATAGCCAACATTGATGTTTTCAACGTCATAAACCTGTGGTGGTTTCTTGGATTGTGGATCGCGTTGACGGCCTACATTGGTAAAATTGAACCCTCTGCGCAAGGTATAATCCTGAGCCGCTTTTTTCAATTCTTCGCGTTCTGCGTTGGTTTCCAAGTTATCGAGCGCATCTCTAAACTCTATGTCAGGATCGAGTGGATTAAACATTGGATCGCGCCAGTCTTCGGCCACACTAAAGAAGAAAGGGATTCGCAAGCGCGAACTCTCTCCAAAAAACTTACCTAATTGAACACTGGTTTGTAAGTCGTAGCCATATATCTGTTCCCGCTGTCTTTCGGTTGGCCCTTGATCCAGGCTTCCAAAGCCTATGGTGCTAACCCTTCCCGAAAGGGCCACATTTCCAAAATCGGCCAATTTGGCGGTTACCCTTGCATTGGCGGCCCAACCTCCTCTTTGGTCGAAATCGGTTAACCGCAATTCATTCACCCAAATTTCGGCGCATTTTGGCAATCCATCGTCTCCATCGCCCTGTGCTGTTTTCTTGGGATTTCGAACCCCTATCATAATGGTTCTTACATTGCTCAAATTGGGGGCCCCAATTACCGACACCCGGTTCAATCCTCTGGCAACCGTAAACCGATCGGTTAATCGTGCATTGGGATTGTCGCGCAAGAAGCGGTCGCGTTCTAATTTTACCTCTTTTAATTCTTCCAAAGCGAAGTCGAAACTGTTGCTTTCAGGCCAAATTTCGGTTGGCTGGGTTTCGCCCCAAGGGGTTACCCGAACCGGAATTTCGTATTCGTAGTAGTTTTGGTTATAATCGCTTCCCACTCTGATAAACACCGAAAGATCGCCATTTTTTAAAGTACTTTGATCACCGGCTTCGGCATGCACAAACATTTTCAGGCGGTTAAACATCCGCATGTCCATGCTTAAATTTCTAAATACGGCACGGGCATCGCCATCCAAAAGCCCGCAAACACGAAGAGAAAGTGCCTGCTCGTTTTGTTGTTGAAGGCTGGCTGTTCCAAATAAAATTTGGCGGTCTATACCGGGTGGCAAAACGTATGGTATGGGCGAGCGATTGCCATTCTCTTCCACGTTTACAGCATTCACTTCAAAAAGGGTGTTGCTTCCTTCGTCGGTGGGTACATCTTCGCGAATGCCATCAAGTGAGAATGGATAACGCCTCCATTCGCCTCTTACCAAATCCAAACTGGCGAAACGCAAGGTTACGGCCTGTTCAAAATTGGTCATGAACATTCGAATGAAGCGTATAGATCTAAAATCGTTGATGGGGCCTACGCGCTTATCTGGTGTAAAAATCGGGATTTTAAACTGATACCAAACGGTGGGTTTTCTCTGGCCGTCGGGCAATTCGGGGCTGAGGGTTTCGAGCCGGTCGGTTACGTAATTGCGGCCTACTTCCAGGTCTTGACGGCGTAAGCTAACCTTATACTGGAAATAGCTTTCGGTTTTGCTCATGGTCTGGTCTCGGTTCAGGTCTTCGGCATCAGGCGTTTGGGTGGCAGAACGCGGGAAACCTCCAACTTGGTCGGTTGAGCTGTTGCCTTCTGGGCTGTTGAAATTCTTATATCTCTCTAAAATATCGGCACCTCCTGTAGTATAACTGTCGTCTAGGTAATGCCTGAAATTATCGGCAGCCGGATCTTGCTCGGCTGTGGTGTAGGCGGCTGTTCCGGTGCCTATGGCAGCTGCCAATCGGTTTAAATAAGCCAGCGTGTTTTGGGCAGTCCAGGTTCTTTCTTGAACATCGGTCAACCCATCAAGGCCCACATCTTGAAGCGGGCGTGAAGCAGGGTCGTTGTCGAAGCCGGCCACCAACGGCTGATTGCGCGGTACATAGCCCCAAACAGTGCTGTCTACCACGCTCAAATCACCTACGGGCGAAAGCCCGTTTTCAAAAGCTTGTCGGCCATCTTTTAAAACATCTTCGCTCACCGAACCTAAATTGAAATACAAATCGCCGCCTTGGTGATTGGGGTCTTCCAAATAGGGGTCCATTACCCAAAACTGTATGAATTCGATGTTTTGCTCTTCAAAATTATTGGTCTGCAAACCACGCATTATTCCACCCCATCTCGACGATGGATTCGACAAACTTCCATCGGCCCCTACCCCTGCCGAGTATGGGGTGGGTTCTACGTCAAAATTGTAAGGCCCTCTTTCTTTGGGGAAAAACGACAAATCAAAAATGGCGATGTTGCGCGGAGTGGCGGCATCGAGCTGGCGGTTTGGAAAAACTTCACTAACCAAAACCTGTCGCACGTATTGGCCCGACTGCAAAGCCGGATTTTGGCGAATGTTGGCGGGGGTATTGGCGTCGTTGTTGTAAAAGGTGGGATCAATGGTATACCAAGCGGTTTTGGCTCGGTTGTAATTAAAGGCCAAATCGTTGTTTAACTGGCCTTCCTGAAACAAGCCCCCCGGTCCGGTTGGGGTAGAGGCCAATACCCAGGCGTTGGGGTTTCGAATGTCTATTTGGGTCTGACTGCTTTCAAAATCGTCCAGGTAGGTGGTGGCTTCGCCGCCTATTTTAATGCCACGCGGCGAACCGGGTACCATATGCGCCATTTCGGCCTGCAAACTGATGTCCGATTCTTCTTTGGTATCTATAAATGGAATTCGGTCTACAAAGCGGGTTAAATATGGGGCTTTATCGCTGTATTGTCCGTGGAGGCCCCAAATGGTATTGCTGATGGGCTCGTCGCCCAAATTTACTTTTTGGGTCAGGGGCCGTTCAGTTAGGTTTACAATGGTAGCCCCTACATTGAGCTTGGGGCTGAATTTATAATCGGCAGCCAAGCCCATATAGGTCTTGGTCTGGAAGTTAAACAGGGCATTGTTTTCAAAACTCACATTAATGGGCATACCGCTGTTTAAAATGGCATCGTTAATAATTTTAACCCTGCCTAGGGTATAGTCTACTGTATAATCTACGTTTTCTTGTAGGGTAGCTCCTCCTGCGCTCACGCGTACACTGCCTTTGGGAATGTTAAAGGCGTTTAAACTGATTTCGCTTCCTGAAGCCGATTTAAATTGCCCTTTTAGTAAATACTTGTTTAACTGGGTTTGGTTTTGGGCCACAAAGCGGGTTGAATCGTATAGCTCTTGATATACGTAGCGTTTTCGGTCGGCATCGTTGTCAAGCTTATTGTTTAAATTGGACCCAAATGGCTCGAGTACGGGGAAAATAATCCGGCCATTATCGGGCATTATGGTTCGGCCGGGAATGAAATCGAAAAAGCCATCGCCGCCGGGAACGGGATCGTTGTTGTTGTTAAGGGCATCAACGCCCATGGTTCTGATTAACAACTGATCGTTTAAATTGCCTTTGGGCAAAAAGGGAATTGGAACCCCGGTTTCGTCGTTCATGTACATAACATGAAGTCTGAAATCTTCTTGGTTAATTCCAAAGGCGTTCAGGGCATAAATATTTTTCATCATCAAATCCCAAATAGGGGTTTTGACGTTCAGGATGGCACTTCTCAACATTTTGGTTACCAAAACATCGGGCGCATTTATACCGTCGTTAGAGAATTCGCCCACCTGATAGGTTCGCCCGTTTAAGGTGTACTGAAAGGCCACGGTGAGCACTTCATCCTGATTAAGGGCCTGGTTCAGGGTTACATAACCCAATTGAGGATCGAGGCGGTATTCGTTGGCTTCCAGCCTGCGGGCGTTGGCCAGTTCAATAAATTCGGTGGCCTCTTCGTAACCCGCCCCGTTTAACAGGGCATTTACGCGTGCAATGTCTCTTATGCCGTTGTAATCACTTAAAAGCGTGGCCGGGTTAAGACGGTTGTTGCCGTTGGCAGGCGGATTGCCTGGCTCTAATGCAGGAGAAGGTCCTGGGTAAATAGCAGGGCCGGGCAAAGCGTTTTGGGCATTGCGCCAGGCGTCGGGCTCGCTTTCGCCCAAATCCATAAATCCCACCACATTTCTAACATTTAAGGTGGCGTTTCTTCGGTTGGTTACCCAAACTTCTACACGCGTAACCTGAATGGGCGAGGTTACCAATGGCAAATTGCGCAACCAGCTCTCGTAATTGCGTCTAAAATACTGGCTAAGAAAAAAGTGACGGTTGGCTTCGTATTGGTCACCCCAAATTTCGAAATCGGTTAGGGTGGCGCCGCCTTGAATTTGTATGTTGTTGCTTTGGCTTCTTTGCTCAGAAAACACGGTGCTAAGCGTAAGTTTTCCAAATTGAAACTGCCCCTTCACTCCAAAAAGGCTTTGAGCGCCTGTAATTAAGGTATTGGAAGTAGGAAGCCCCACGTTGCCCAATTCAATGGCCTTAACAATGTCGTCTTCCTGCCCCTTAAACTCCAGCTTCATGGTGTTTTCGAAGGCAAAGGTGGCCTCGGTATCGTAATTGGTTTTCAGCTGTAGCCTTTCGCCAATCTTACCTGTCACATTCATCTGAATGCGTTGATCGAAATTGAAGTTGAAAATGCGCTGGTTTACAACGGGTAAATTGGGGTTGCGTATGCGTTGAAACCGTGCACCAAATGTTAAAGAGGCGGCCCCTTGTGGGGTGATTTCGATAACATTCGAGCCAAATATCTTGGCAAAAAGCGCATTGTTTACTTGAATTTGTGGAATGATGCTCGAAATTTTATCGCGTCCATCTTCCGACTTTTCATCGCCTGTCTCGCTTTCTTCGCTTACCGAACCCGGTCCACTCCCACTCTTTTTGCCCCAATAATCTTCTATTTGCTTTTGGAAAACATAGTTTTGGTACTCTTCGGCTGTCATCAGCATGGGTGGGGCCAAAAGCAAATCGCCCAGTTTGCGCGTTAAAACGTATTGCCCTGTTGTGGGATCGTAGTTTACCTCGGTGGTGCCGGGATTGGTCAAATACATACCACCACTTTGGTTTGGGCCAAAAGGAAAGGGCAAAGGTTCTTCCGGATCGTTGGTATCGGCTAAAGTTTCATTCGAAAGCGAACGACGGTCTTCGCGGTGGTAGGTGCGAAAAGAGGTGGCTGAAAAGAATACCAACAGCAGGGTAAGAAAAGCAATTAATCGGAGGAGAATTCGAATCAAAACCGTATCAAAGAATTTTCAGGGTTTGTTTAATGAGGTTTTCGAGCGAAAGTTCGGGCTGGTCTTTCATTACCTTCAATACGGCTTTTTCGGCTACGGGCTTGGCATAACCCAAAACCATTAATGCATTTAACGCTTCGGGCAGCATGGTGGCACTGCCTTCGCCTGGAATACCCAAAACTGCGCCCTGCCCGGCTTTATCGCGCAAATCAACAATAAGTCTTTGGGCTGTCTTGGCCCCAATGCCCTTTACCGAACTAAAGGCTCCCACATTTCCCACTTGGATGGCTTCTACCACCTCAGAGGCAGACAGCGACGATAAAATAAGCCTGGCCGTATTGGGTCCCACCCCTGAAACCGAAATCAGCATGCGAAATACAAATCTTTCTTCCTGGGTGTAAAATCCAAACAAGAGTTGGGCATCTTCGCGGTAAACCGCATGCACATAGAGCTTGGTTTTTGAACCCGAGCTTAATTTGCCAAACGTGTTCAAACTGATGTGCACAGCATAGCCAACCCCCTGACAGTCAATAACTGCCAAAGCCGGACTTACTTCTGCCAAATTTCCGCTCAGGTATTCAATCATGAAATGTTCCGCCAAAATAGCGGCGACGCTTAGAGAACGCCAAAAGTAGAAATTTCATATGCCCTGTGGCATTAATTTCATTAAATCAATTTTAACAATTTGATACCCTCATTATCAGGGAGATTTACAATGCCATTTACCTCTTTGGCCCATAATGGTTTTAATATGCGGCCCGAGGCGCCGTACCTTTGCACAAACCCCAATCTACCTCAATGAGCGACTCTATAAGGCACGAATGCGGCATCGCGTTGGTGCGATTGCTCAAGCCCCTCGATTACTATTTGGGCAAATACGGTACAGCCTTTTATGGCATCGACAAAATGTACCTGCTTATGGAAAAACAGCACAACCGCGGGCAAGATGGCGCTGGTATGGTAAACATCAAACTCAATATGCCGCCCGGACAACGCTACATTAGCCGTTATCGTTCGGTAGAAAAGCAATCTATTCAAGACATTTTTACCCGTGTGCACAACCGCATTTCGAATGCCATAAACCAACAACCCGAACTTAGCAAAGACCCTGAATGGCTTAAACAACATGTGGCTTTTGTGGGAGAGGTGTATTTAGGGCATCTGCGTTATGGCACCTATGGCGGTAATTCTATAGAATCTTGTCATCCCTTCTTGCGTCAAAACAACTGGATGACCCGTAACCTGGTATTGGCAGGCAATTTTAACATGACCAATGTGGATATGCTTTTCGACCAATTGGTTGAACTGGGCCAACACCCAAAAGAAAAAGCCGATACCATTACCATTCTGGAACGCATTGGCCACTTTTTAGATGAAGAAAACGAAGAACTTTACGATAAATTTAAAAAACTGGGCCACAGCAAACGCGAAATAAGTGGTTTGATAGCCGACAAAATGAACATCGCCCGCATTTTGCGCAAATCGGCCAAAAAATGGGATGGTGGCTATGCCATGGCGGGCATTATTGGGCATGGCGATGCTTTTGTGTTGCGCGACCCGGCTGGCATTAGACCGGCCTATTATTATCAAGACGATGAAGTGGTAGTGGTGGCCTCCGAAAGGCCGGTTATTCAAACCGCTTTTAATGTGCCTTTTAACGAAGTGCACGAAATAGAACCCGGGCATGCGCTCATTATCAAGAAAAATGGCAAGGTCAAAATGCGCGAAGTGCGCAATCCAATCGAAAAAAAGGCCTGCTCTTTTGAACGCATTTATTTTTCGAGGGGAAGCGATGCCGAAATTTACCGCGAGCGCCTCCAACTCGGGCATAATTTGGTACCCAAAGTGCTCGAAACCATTCAAAACGATATAGAGAATACGGTTTTCTCGTTTATTCCGAATACCGCCGAAGTGGCGTTTTACGGCTTGGTAAAGGGTGTAGAAGACCACTTAGACCAATGGCGACAAAGCCAAATTCTGGCTCTACAAACACCCATTGACCCTCCGACCTTGCAAAAACTTATGGCCATAAGGCCAAGGGCAGAAAAAGTGGCCTGGAAAGACGCCAAAATGCGCACGTTTATAACCAACGACAGCAGCCGAAACGAACTCGTTTCGCATGTTTACGATATTACCTACCAAAGTGTAAAATCCAGCGACTACTTGGTGGTGCTCGACGATAGCATTGTGCGAGGCACTACCCTTAAGCAAAGCATTCTCAAAATTCTGGGGCGGCTAAACCCTAAAAAAATCATCATTGTGTCGTCGGCACCTCAAATACGCTATCCAGATTGTTATGGAATAGACATGGCACGACTCGGGCAGTTTGTGGCTTTTCAAGCTGCCGAGGCTTTGCACCTCGAACGTGGCAGTTATCAGGAGATTTTCGACGCGGTATATGCCGATGCTCTGGAAGTGGTAAACAACGAAAACGCTCCACGTATTAACCATGTGCAGCGCATTTACGAAGCCTTTAGCGACGAAGAAATAAGCCGGAAAATAAGCGAAATCTTAACGCCTAAAGGACTTAAAATACCAATAGAAATTGTGTTTCAAGATGTGGCCGGCTTGCACCAAGCCTGTCCAAACCACCGTGGCGACTGGTATTTTACCGGAAACTATCCCACCCCCGGTGGCATTAGGGTGGCCAATAAGGCCTTCGTTTACCATATGGAAGGCAATCCCGCACGGGCCTATTGAGAAGCTTAAAACATGTAATCTCGAAAACCATCTAGCCCCCTCAAGGGCTTTTCTCTGCATCAATTGATTGCATACTTTAAGTATTGCTTTCATTTTGGGCACCCAAAAGGTTTGCGCCTAAAGGTTTTCCGTTCTCCATTAATGAGGTTCTTTAAGCGACGAACGCTTTTGGGGCTTGACTCGTCTACTTTCAATTATTTGCCAGACTTCCCAAATTTTCCACAAACCACTAGCGTTCAACCGCTCGCTTCATATGTTCAACCGCCCACTTCAAACGTTAAACCGCCGGCTTCAAACATTCAACCGCCCACTTCAAACGTTCAACCGCCGGCTTCAAACATTCAACCGCCCACTTCAAACGTTCAACCGTCGGCTTCAAACATTCAACTGCCCAGTTCAAACATTCAACCGCCCACTTCAAACGTTCAACCGTCGGCTTCAAACATTCAACCGCCCAATTCAAACGTTCAACCGCCCAATTCAAACGTTCAACCGCCCACTTCAAACGTTCAACCGCCCACTTCAAACGTTCAACTGCCGACTTCAAACGTTCAACTGCTGACTTCAAACATTCAACCGCCGACTTCAAACGTTCAACCGATGACTTCAAACGTTAAACTGCTGACTTCAAACGTTAAACTGCCGACTTCAAACGTTCAACTGCTGACTTCAAACGTTCAACTGCTGACTTCAAACGTTCAACTGCTGACTTCAAACATTCAACCGCCGACTTCAAACGTTCAACCGCCCGCTTCAAACGTTCAACTGACGACTTCGAACATTCAACTGCCCACTTCAAACGTTCAACCGCCCGCTTCAAACGTTCAACTTCCCACTTCAAACGTTAAACCGCCCGCTTCTCCAATTTTTTTACCGACGTTTTCAATTTTGCCACGGACTTCGAACATTCAACTATCCGCTTCGAGCGTTAATTAATAGGCATTTTCAAATTACTTAACAACGTTCCCAAAATTTCGACAGACTTCAAACCTTCCCGCGCCGGCATCAAACAGCCATTATTTGGCTTCGAGCATTCGTTAATAGGCATTTTCAATTTTTTTACCGACGTTTCCAAAATTTCGACAGACTTCAAAACTTCCCGCGCCGGCATCAAACACCCATTATTTGGCTTCGAAAATTCGTTAATAGGCATTTTCAATTTTTTTACCAGCGTTTTCAAATTATCAACAGACTTCAAACCTTCCCGCGACGGGGTCAAAAACACATTATTTGGCTTCGAGCATTCATTTACAGGCATCTTCAATTTTTTGACCAGCGTTCTCAAAATTTCGACAGACTTCAAACCTTCCCGCGCCGGCATCAAACACCCATTATTTGGCTTCGAGCATTCATTTACTGGCATCTTCAATTTTTTTACCAGCGTTTCCAAAATTTCGACAGACCTCAAAACTTCCCGCGCCAGCATCAAACACCCATTTCTTGGCTTCGAGCTTTCATTAAAGAAATTCTCAAATTTCTTACCAACGTTCCCAAAATTTCGACAGACTTCGAA
>CAMCXO010000043.1 GCA_945883565.1 Chryseobacterium gleum | reverse complement strand
AAACAATCCAAGCCGATAACGAAATAGGGTCTTTTGGTATTATTTGAATAAAGGCCGTCTCCAAGTTTGGAGGCGGCTTTTTTTTGAGATAGTCTGTTTAGCGTTATGAATTTTATTTTAGAAAGATGAAATCACCACCTTCAATAGGTGCTTTTATATTTCAACGTAGTTAGAACTAAACTTTAATACGTTTTCGGATTTTTATATTGAAATATGCAAAAAACAATGTCATTAAGGGACTTAACCAATTAAAAATAGCAAAAGGCAAATATGCGCCCGTGCTAACTTGAAGTACACTGCTTTGATAAGCACCACAAGTATTCCAGGGAACCAAAGCCGATGTTACAGTTCCACAATCTTCTAAAGTTCTGCTAAGATTTTCGGGTGCCAAGCCTCTTTTTTTAAAGGCATCGGCGTACATTCTGCCGGGAACTACTATTGCCAAATATTGATCGGAGGCAGTAAGATTTAACCCAGTGCAGGTAAGTGTTGTGGTTGAAAACAATCCAAAATTGGATTTCGCTAAACGCATTAATTTAAGACTCAGGAGCTGTAATAAGCCTGCACCTTCCATTGCGCCACCAAATACCATTGCACAAAGTATGAGCCAAATGGTTCCAAGCATTCCACTCATTCCACGCGACTTTAATAAATCATTAAGCAATTCGTTTTGAGTATTAACTTGAACTCCTGTTCCAAGGCAATCCATTATGAGCCGATAGGTTGGGAAAGCCATGTTAGCGTTCTTTAGCCTTTCGATTAAGTCTATTTGAAATATCAATGCGCAAAGTATTCCGAACACAGTTCCCAAGAAGACCGCTGGTATAGCTGGAATTCTTTTATAAATCAAAACAATAACTCCTAAGGGAGGTAAAAATAACAAAGGACTTATGTAGAAGTATTGTTTAAGTTGTAACTGGATAGAAACGACCTCCGACATTTGAAAATCACTGGAGTTTTTAAAACCGATTATTAAAAAAACCAAAATTGTAACTAAAAGAGTGGGAACAGTTGTATAAGCCATGTATCTAATATGTGCAATTAAAGGAGCCCCTGCCATGGCCGCAGCTAAATTGGTGGTATCGCTTAAAGGCGACATCTTGTCTCCAAAATAAGCCCCAGAAATAACGGCTCCCGCTGTCATTGCTGATGAGATGCCCATGGCATTTCCAATCCCCATTAAGGCTATTCCTACCGTTGCGGAAGTGCTCCAAGAGCTTCCGGTTACGATAGAAACGATGGCGCTAATAACAATAGAAGCCGGTAAGAAGAAACGCGGGTGTAGCAATTCTAGGCCATAAAAAACCATTGCGGGCACAACACCACCAATTAACCAGCTTGAAGCCAATGCGCCAATTAGCAATAAAATTATTATGGCGGAAGCTGAAGATTGGATGCTTTGAGCAACATGGTCAAACAGAGAATCCCATGAATGTTTATTATAGCGTGCAACAGTTAAAGCTACAAAGCCGCTTACAAGAAGAATTATCTGGTTTGAACCTTCAAGAGCAGCATTGCCATAAACGCCAAGCACATTAAAGCTCAATAAACCAACAAGCACAATTAAGGGCAATAGAGCTTGAAAGGTTGTCGGTTTTGACTGAATCATTTTAGCCACTTGTTTGGCGGAAGGTAACCAAAACAATGAAATTACTAGCTTTTCTGTCTTTTTTTGACAGAAGCTATCTGAACATTTAATGCATTTTTATGAATCATTCTGAAAATTTCTTGAATAAAAGAAGCGTCGAGATTGAGGGTTTGTCCCTTTAATCGTCGTGTTTCTAATATCTCCATCCATCTTTTAAGCTGAAAAAGAGCCAAATTTTGATCTGATTTCTCTGTGGCTAAGATTTCAACTTTCTTCACCCTACTGGCTAAGAGTTCTATTAGCTGCTCATCAATTAGGTCTATAGCTTCACGCAAGTTTTGGATTTCAGGTGAAATAGGGGAGGTGTCTGAGAGTTGGTTTTTGATTTTTAATCCCCTTAAAATCGTATTGAGATCAGCGGGCTTGATTTGTTGAGAAGAATCACTTAGTGCCAAATCGGGTTGGTTATGGGTTTCTACCATTAATCCATCAAGGTCTAAATCCATTGCAGTTTGGCATATTTCACTTAGCAAGTCTCTTCGACCAGCTATATGGCTAGGGTCGCAAAAAATTGGTAGGTCGGGTAGCTTTTCCCGAAGTGAAATAGCTAGTTCCCAACCTGGTTCGTTTCGATAAGGCGAAGCATTTAAACTGAAATACCCTCTATGGATGGCTGCTAATGAATTAATTCCGATTCGGTCAAATCGTTCAATAGCACCCAACCAAAGGTTTATTTCTGGGTGGATAGGATTTTTAATCATTACATGAATTTGGCTTCCTTTCATGGCCTCGGCCAATTCTTGAACATAGAAAGGATTCACTGTGGTTCGAGCACCAATCCACATTACTTCTATTCCTGCTTTCAAGCACCATTCAACATGTTCTGGTTTTGCTACTTCGGTAGCAACCGGAATTCCGAGACTTTTTCCAGCTTCTATTAGCCATGGTAAAGCCTCTTTTCCGTATCCTTCAAATGTACCAGCTCTTGTTCGCGGTTTCCAAAGTCCTGCACGAATGGCTTTTAAGCCTGGGATGGTTTTTAAACCTTTTGCAATTTCGAGCATTTGCTCTGGGCTTTCAGCGCTACAAGGTCCCGCAATTACCAATGGACCTTGTATAGTCTTAGAAAAGAAAGCGTCTTGTTGATGAATCATAAAATTATAACAACTCGGAACTCTTTTCCGTTTGCTGCTTTTTGTTATTTTCTTTGCCGGCTACTACCAAAATACACTCGCCTTTGGGTGGAAAATCTGTAAACTGATTTAGTAATTCCATCAAAGTGCCTCGGTGAAAAGTTTCGTGGACTTTACTTATTTCTCGAGCCAAAGAAGCTTTTCTAAGCGGGCCAAAGTGTTGAATGAGTTCTTCTAAAAATTTCGCTATTCTATGTGGGGCCTCATAAAAAATTATTGTCCGGTCTTCATTTCTTAAAAGATTTAGGCGTCCACTCCGACCTTTTTTCGGAGGTAAAAAGCCTTCAAAAACAAAACGATCGCTTGGCAATCCGCTAGCAACCAAAGCGGGGACAAATGCAGCTGGACCAGGCAAGCATTCTACTAAAATGTTTGCTTCTGCACAAGCTCTAACCAATAAAAATCCAGGGTCCGAAATACCAGGCGTGCCCGCATCAGATACAAGGGCGAAGTGCTTACCTGACCTTAATTGTTCTACACACCAATTGAGTAGTTTATGTTCATTATGTTGATGATGGCTTTTTAAGGGAGTTTCTATTTGATAATGACGTAACAAGAATGCCGTATTGCGTGTATCTTCCGCGAGAATTAGATCGGCTTCGCGCAAAGTTCTAATCATGCGCATACTAGCATCTTCCAAATTGCCAATAGGAGTGGGAACCAAACTTAATTTCATACTTGCAAAGATGCTTGTTAAAAGTGCTTTTTGGTTGTTAGTTTTAAGTAGCTTATACTCTTTCGGCCAACCCTCCAATGATCCGATTGGCGTGGTTTTAGAAGCGCTATCAGATCCTTGTGGTCGTTTTGCGGAAGAGTCGATTGTTTATTTAGAGGCAAATAGTTGGGAAACTTTGGCCTATTGGATTCCAAACGAAAAGCCGGATCGATCCCAGGTACAAGAGGCAGTTGCGGATATCTACCGATGGAATAACGGGGTTTTTGAAGGATTTGTTTACAATCAAAACATCGGAAACAGGCAAAAAATCAAAGGGCGCTACAAGGTAGTTGATTCTCGAATAAAGCTTTTCATGAATGCATCATTAAAGGAGTTTGATACTTGGACAATTTGTTATTTAGACGAGAATTATTTGGTACTGGACATGGGGGATTTAAAGGTCTTTTTGGTGCCTCCAGACCAAGATCCATTTTAAACCAACAGATAATGTCGAATGATAAAACTATTTTAGAAGTTAGTAGGTTGCAACGTGAAATCGCATCCTACCTTAGTTTAGGTGCTACAGAAGTGATTTTTGACTTTGAAGATTTAGGAAAAGGGATTAGGTTAAATGTTATAACCGTTAACCCTAGACACAATCAATCTTTTCTTTTTCATTTTGTCGAAGGTTATGATAAAGTAGATTGCCTTAAACAGATGTATGAATATATTAGAACTTACAAGGAAAAAAAGAATTCTTACACAATACAATGGTCAATACGAAATGAGAATGAATTGCATACATCATATTTTAGAGCGAAAGATGTTTTGGAAGCTATAGAAAAGCTATATTTTGGACGTGATCCAAATAGTATAACTATTTTTAGTGTGGTATTGAATCCGATTACATGAGTTTTTGCATTTGTAGGAATAATGTTGGCTAATTGCACTTAAGTGAATGATTGGCAAGTGCTAAATATTTTATTATCTTGCTGCCGCAAGCAATTAATAATCGAATTATGGAACTCACCAACAAAACCAGGGCAACCCTGCAAATTGGTAGTGTGGTTTTGCTTATCGCGGCTATTGTACTTGCGGCGGTAATGTTTGCCACCTAAAATTTTAAGCACCCAATGCTAAACTTTGGCTTGGGTGCTGCATATTTGTATTGTGTCTAATTTATTTAAATGGTTAGCCGGAGGCTTAGGATGGGCTTTTGGCGGACCAATTGGCGGTATACTTGGTTTTGCAGTTGGTAAAGTTTTAAGCGACTTGGCAAATGCAGGTTCCGATAATTTAGGGCCAATAGAAAAAAGTGAAATGCCTGTTCATACCAAACCGGGCGATTATGAAGTGAGCCTTTTGGTTCTTGCTGCGGTGGTTATTAAGGCAGATGGCAAAACCAATCAACAAGAATTGGATTTTGTAAGACAGTACTTCGCCCGATTGTACGGGGCCAAACATGCCAATGATAGTTTTAAATTATTTAAAGAAATTGTTATTCAAAACATTTCTATACATCAGGTATGCGCACAAATTAGAAGTCATATCAATCATCCAGGTCGTCTTCAGCTTTTACATTTTTTATTTAGCATTGCTAAAAGCGATGGGCATGTAACTTCGGCTGAGGTTGAGGCTATTCAAAAAATTGCAGGGTATTTGTACATAAATGAAAAGGATTTTCTATCTATTAGGTCCATGTTTTATGCCGGAAATCACCATTATTATGAGATTTTAGAATTGAGCCCGGAAGTGAGTGATGAAGAAGTAAAAAAAGCATATCGAAGAATGGCTATGAAGTATCATCCTGATCGATTAGAAGGCCTGGGTTCCGAGGTTAAACAAGCGGCTCAAGAAAAGTTTATTAAAGTGAAAAAGGCTTACGAAGCCATATTAGCCGAACGTGGGACCAAATCGAATTAATTGAATTATATTTGAAGCAGCAGGTCGCCTTGTCGCTTGGCTTTGCCAAGAGGAAAGTCCGGACAGCAAAGAGCAACGTGCTTCTTAATGAGAAGGCTTTTGGGCTTTAATGGTTCAATTGACAGCCAGTGCCACAGAAAATATACCGCTGTACTTTGTGCAGTAAGGGTGAAAAGGTGGGGTAAGAGCCCACCGCTTTTAAGGCAACTTAAAGGGCAGGGTAAACCTCACGTGCTGAAATGCCATGTACACCGACGTAAAGAGCGGCTCGTTCGATGTCGGGGGGTAGGCAGCTAGAGGTGAGGGGCGACTCTCATCCCAGATAAATGACAAGGTATCCGCTTTGCGGTGAACAGAATCCGGCTTACAGACCTGCTTTATTTCTATTTAAACTCGTAACAATTATTAATCCATAAAAGAAACCGAAGAAAAATACACCTGCTTGCCTTTCCAGCATAGATTCTGTTGTAAAACTTAGTGCAGAAACAGTTAAAAATAACATACTATAAAAATCTGATTTTAACTTGATATATGGGTAGAACAAGATAAGAATAAAAATAATGAAACCAATAATACCGACTGTTATCAAATTCTGCAAAAACTCAGAGTGTAGATTATAGCGTGTTTGATATAAATAAATAGCTCTATCTCCAATCCAAAACTGTGCTGTTTCATGTTTAAGTGATTGATGTAGTGCTTCATTAGCGCCACCAATTCCATAACCAAAATATGGTTTATCCTTGACTAATTGGAAGCCGTGTTTCCATAAATAATACCTTGCATTTGTTTGCTTTAGGGTTTCTTTTCCAATCAATGCTTGCCATTCATCTCTTGTTTCTAAGAGTCTTCTTTGCATTGAAGGCGAAAGAGCCATGGCAATGATAGCAACTCCTGGAATAATGAACCAAGTTCGCGAAAATCCGAGGTTTTGTTTAAAGGCAAATAATAGTGATAAGGATAAACCTAGTCCTAAAACGAGCCATTGAATCCTAATTGCGGAAAGCGCGATTACTGTAATAAAAAGAATTAAAGAAATGTAGTACAGAGCTTTATGAAAATTCTTTTCCTTGAATTCTCCGGAAATTAGCCAATAAAAACTCAAAGAAGCAGCAAAGCTGAAGTACAAATCCGTGTAATGGGCCGGAATTAACTTCCAATGCATTAGTTTATGGTAAAAAAAGACTTCAATTTCGTGGTGTTCGAAGTATTGAATGGTGGAAAAGCTTAAAAGTAAAAAGGCTGAAATACCTGCGGCTAGAACAAAAACTTTTAAAACGTTTTTGATATTTGGCAGCAGGTGTTTTTCAGCGCCGGAAAAGGCTAAAGGCCAAGCTAATAAAGGTATTTTAAGTCCCAATGAGCGCAAACCATCTTCTTGACAACAGCTCCAAATTAAACTTATAGATAAAACTAAATAATAGATTAAACAAAATAGAAAAAATGGATTTTTAAAAATACCAACCAAAGCATCTTTCCAAGATCGTCGTAAAATCCACGCCAATCCAAAAACCATTAATCCTAAAGAAGTTGGCAGAAAGCTCCATTGAAAAGGTAGAGTTGCCACAAACCAATAAGTTCCCAAGGCATAAATGCCTCGGCGGAATGTTTCAATTCTTGGAATCAAAGCTTATTTCCATTCAAAGCTTGTTTGTATTTCTCGGGCACTTTCAAAACCTCAACGGCAGCTTTACTGGTCTTATCAAAGCGTAAATTATGCATAACTTGACCTCTTTCATAAGAATAACGAAGAGCCATTTCAGCCCCAATCCATGTTTTAATTTGCGGCGAGTAAAGAGTTAAATCATTACTTTTCAATTCGTTCACTTTCAATGTTAGTTTTTGTATATCTGAGTCTAATGATGTATACTTTTCATACTTAACTGTTTCTTGTAACTTTATTAGAATCTCTTCGGAGGCGGTTCGAAAGGTGAAGTCATGGTTATTAGCAAATTTAATAAATCGGGCGTACTCAATATCGGTCATTGTATATTGCTGAGGGTCAAAAGGTTTTTTGGGATTTTGGGCGAATTCCTGATTTGCATATTTGAAAATCACATCCTTTTCAATTAATGCTAAAAGTACGAGGGGTAAATCATTTTCTATTACTTCAATATCGGGGTCTATCCCCCCACCATCTTTAACTACTCTGCCATTTTTAGATTTAAATATGTTGCGCAAACTGTCGGGTATGGCATTCACTCTACCAAATTCATCGCGCTCGCCATAGTTTATTGATTGTATGCATCTACCGCTTGGGGTATAATACTTTGCAATGGTGAATTTCAATTGTGTGCCATAGCTTAATGGTTTGGTTTGCTGAACCAGCCCCTTTCCAAACGACCGTTCTCCTACAACCAACCCGCGGTCTAAGTCTTGCATAACCCCTGCAACTATTTCACTAGCCGATGCCGAATTACCGTTTATTAAAATGACCAAAGGTATATCCCGGTCTATAGGATTGAATTGCGTTTTATAAACTGCCTGTGCTTCTTTGATTTTTCCTTTGGTGCTTACTACCTCCAAATCTTTATCAATAAATAGATTACTAACATTGACAGCTTCAGATAGCAATCCTCCTGGATTACCTCTAAGATCTAGAATGAGTCCATCTTTAAGACCTTGCGATTTTAAGGTTTGAAACGCTTCTCGCACTTCATCAGAGGCTCTTTGAGCGAAGTTGTTCAAATAAATGTAACCAATTCCGTTTTCGAGTATCGCAAAATGCGACACGTTTTTCATACGCACATCAGTGCGGTCAAATTTCAATGTCTGAGTTTTGCCTTCTCTTTTAATTTTCAAGCTTACCGGGGTTCCGGGTGCGCCTTTCAATAAGCGACTCACATCGTCAACCGATTGGTTTTTGGTACTGAGGCCCTCCACTTCAATAATTTCGTCGCCGATTCGCAATCCAGCTTTGTCTGCGGCTTCACCCTCATGTAAGGAGGAGACCACCACAAAATCGTCTTTTTTACGAACCAAGGCACCAATTCCTCCATAGTGTCCTACGCTTTGAGATCTAAAATCCTCTACATAATTTTCAGGGATATAATTGGTGAACGGGTCAAGTGTTTCGAGCATTGAGTTAATGGCGGCATCCATTAAAACTTGCGGTTCTTGATCGTCGACATAGTGAAGATTTATTTCTTTAAAGATTTGCGTGAATATTTCGAGTTGTTTATTAATCTCGAAATAATCTGATTTTAAAGTAGAAGCCGTGATTAGGACTAAAATAAAAGGCCCTAAAATCATTGGAAATTTTGCTTTACTGTGTTTCATAGGTTTAAGATCGAATGTTAACGAGGTTTCATCAATTGTTCTTTTATCACAGGTGAAAATTCGGTAAAAAACAGAGAAAAAGCTTGAAAGCAATCGAAATAGTTGGGTAAGTCGCGCCCCTTACATAGTACCAATAATTTTCCATCAAGTGCAAATTTATTTGAATATTGACGGAAGGCATTTTTCATGGCCTCACGCATAATGCGTTTACAGAAATTACGATGGACAGCTAATTTATAATTCCTTTTAGGAGCAGAAATAGCAAAGTGCAGTGTTCCTGAAAATTCTTGATGTGGTAAAAAATGAAATTGCCAGTAGTTTTTTTTAAACTTAAAGCCATTCAAAAAAACAAAAGATATTTCTTCTTGGGATTTGAGCCGATGCAGAGATTTGGTCTCCTGCTCCATGAGTAGTGTGTTATCTGCTCTTGTTTGCTTCTCTTACATATTCTTCTATCGCCATTGTCATAGAAGGGTTTTTTTCCGATGGTGCCTTTAGATTAACGGTTAACCCCGCTTCTTCGGCTGCTTTAGTTGTGTTAGGACCAAAGGTGGCAATGCGAGTGTTTCCTTGAACAAAATTAGGGAAATTTTGAAACAAAGATTGGATACCGGCTGGGCTAAAAAAAACCAGCATATCGTAAGTCACTATATTAATTTCTTTCAGGTCAGCACTCACCGTTTTATAAAGTACAGCTCTCGTGTACTTAAATTTATAATCATTTAAGACAGATGGGATGTCTGGATTTAATACATCGCTGCTTGGCAGTAGAAATTTTTCTTCTTTGTGTTTTTTAAGATGAGGTACAAGGTCTTTGAATTCACCGTTGCCAAAATAGATCTTTCGTTTTCTATAAATAACATACTTCTGCAGATAATGAGCAACAGCTTCCGATTGGCAAAAGTATTTTAACTCGCTACTTATCGAGATGCGCATTTCTTCGCAAATACGGAAATAATGATCTATGGCATTTCGACTTGTGAAAATAACAGCGTTGTACTCTTGCGGGTTGATTTTGTCTTTGCGAAAATCTGCTGCGTTTACACCAGCCACCTGTATAAACTGCCTAAATTCAAGTTTTAGTTTGTATTTATCGGCAATTTCCTGGTAAGGCGAGTTAGAGTCCAATTTGGGCTCCGGTTGCGAAATGAGGATGTTTTTTACCTTCAAGGTTCTGATTTTTAAACTAAAATCCTATTGATTTCATCCATTCACCCGAGTGGTTTAGAACCACTATCCAGGGTAAAATTTCTAGGGCACAAAGGTAGTAAAAAACGTATGCAGTTGGCATACCTGACTTTTTATGAAATGCCCTTAAGGATTGAAAAATTGACCATATGTAACTAGATATCAATAAATATATTATAAATTTTGAAATGTAAATGCTTTCATTAAACGTAAATACCAATATTATCATTAAAGGCAACATCCATATTATCAAACTATGCCATATAAAACCCTTCAAGAAAAACTGCTCCGTTACATTGCCATTCTGCTTAAAAACCCAACCTAGAAAGCCTCCAAGCCAGCGTTGCAAGTTTTGAAATATAAAAAAAAAGATCATGATACCGAAATAGGGGCGCCAATCGTTGAAAAGCAATTCTTGACCTTTAGAGAATCGATAAGCTAAAACCAATGCCAAGGGTAACAGAGCATAAAAGCTCAAATTTCTCAATAAAATGAAAGAATCGAATGGGAATTTTTTAGAGGGCTGATAAAACTGATACAGCATATTATAACTCCATAAACAAGCACTTAATGCTTCGTATTTCCTTGGGAAAACCCGTCGCATGTAAAGTAAAAAAATAATTGTTGCCAAAAAAATAGGCAAGGTCCAATCAGTATGGTGATCCATTTTTTCCAATTGGAAACAAAGATACCTAATGCTTCGTAAAACTGTTTATAGGCTTCGCATGTTACCTTTGCATAAATCTAAAAAATGGCTGCAGACCAGTTTCAATCACCCGATTACTATCTTCTTGATGAATTGTTGAGCGATGAGCACAAGCTCGTTCGAGAAACCACCCGAGCTTGGGTGAAACGAGAAGTTAGTCCAATAATTGAAGATTATGCTCAGAAAGCGCAATTCCCTAGGCATTTGGTAAAAGGTCTTGCGGACGTTGGTGCATTTGGTCCCTACATCCCGACTGAATATGGCGGGGCTGGGCTTGATCAGATTTCGTATGGAATAATGATGCAAGAAATTGAAAGAGGCGATAGTGGTGTACGATCGACTTGCTCGGTCCAAAGCTCCTTAGTCATGTATCCCATTTATGCGTACGGCAATGAAAATCAACGGCAGAAGTATCTTCCGAAATTAGCCTCTGGAGAATATTTAGGTTGTTTTGGTCTTACCGAACCGAATTTCGGGTCAAATCCTAGTGGAATGGTGACTAATTTTAAAGATATGGGCGATTATTATCTTTTAAATGGTGCAAAGTTGTGGATATCTAATTCGCCTTTCTCAGATATTGCGGTAGTGTGGGCAAAAAATGAAGCAGGCCGTATTCATGGTTTGATTGTAGAAAGAGGTATGGAAGGGTTTTCAACACCTGAAACACATAATAAATGGAGCCTTAGAGCAAGCGCTACCGGGGAATTGGTTTTCGATAATGTAAAGGTGCCGAAAGACAATTTACTACCTAATAAAAGTGGTTTAGGGGCGCCTTTGGGTTGTTTAGACTCAGCTCGATACGGAATTGCTTGGGGCGCCATTGGCGCAGCTATGGATTGTTACGACACAGCTTTGCGCTATGCTAAAGAGCGTATTCAGTTTGATAAACCAATTGCAGGTTTTCAGCTTCAGCAAAAGAAGCTTGCCGAAATGATCACTGAAATTACAAAAGCTCAGTTGCTTACATTCCGTTTAGGTCAATTAAAAAATGAAGGGAGGGCTTCAACTGCACAAATTTCTATGGCCAAAAGAAACAACGTAGACATGGCGCTAAAAGTGGCTCGTGAAGCTCGTCAAATATTAGGAGGAATGGGTATAACAGGGGATTTTCCCATTATGCGACATATGATGAACTTAGAATCGGTTGTGACTTACGAAGGAACTCACGATATTCATTTGCTAATTACGGGGGCCGATATTACAGGTATTTCGGCATTCAAATAAATATTGAGATTAAAGGTTGAGGCGATTTAAGTTAAATATTGGGTCATTTATTCAACCAAATTGTTTCTAGCCTGATTTCATCTCAGGAATTAAAAAGGTCGCATTAGCGACCTTTTTAATTCTTTGACTTAAACTATTTACTTTACAAAGAAAGTGCCTTGCATGTTGGCGAAATGACCTGGAAATGAACAGATGAATTTGTAAACACCCGGTTCATTTGGTGCTTTGAATTCGATGGTTTCAGACTCTCCTGGACCTAAAAGCTTTGTATGTGCAAGAACCTCAGATTCTCTTTCTAGAGGGAAATAATCGTTTTCTTTTTGAGCGATCGCAGCCATGGCAAAGTCCTGAACATTAGTGCCCTTGTCCAAAAGTATCCAATTGTGTCCCATAGCCTCTTTGGGCTGAGAGCCTACATTTTTCATGGTAAGTTTAATAGTCTGGCCTGCCGATACATCAATTCTATCTAAATTAAACTTCATTTGATCATTGCCTTCAATGGTCACTTCTAGAATTTCTGAAGTAATCTCGATGGAATTATTCTGTTTCTCGGTTTCTTGAACCATTTCTGATGGGTTAGTTTCTGGCTTTGAATTATCGCCTCCTCCGCAAGAACTCAATGCAAAAAAAATTGCTGATACCAATAAAGCTGAGTTTTTCATTGTGTTTTTATTGTTTGTTCAAATTTAAGCTTAGATGGGAAGGGAATGTTCGAAACATCATTGAATTTTCATTGTGGCCATTAGATAAATTCTATGGTGATAGTTTGTTTATCTTATTTCGTATGCACGAAATAACAAGTTGATTCACTTTAGTTATCTTCGGCCTCTAAGCCTTCTACTTTCAAGTCATGAAAACCCGAGTCTTAATTACAGGATCTAATGGTTTATTGGGCCAAAAGCTTATTTATGCTTTGGCTCCTAATCCAATGGTAGAGTTGATAGCCACTGCCCGAAAAGCCAATCGTTGTGCTTTGAGAGAGGGTTATAGGTATATTCCGATGGACATTGAGAATGTCCAAGAACTGGAAAATGTGTTTTTAGGCATAAAACCCGATGTTGTTATTCATACAGCAGCTATGACCCATGTGGATCAATGTGAATTAAATCCGGAGCAATGTTATTCGCTTAATGTAAAGGCTGTTGAAAGTATTGTTCAAATATGTAAAGAACTTCAAATTCATTTGGTTCATCTTTCTACCGATTTTATTTTTAGTGGCGAACATGGCCCATTAACAGAAGATGAAACGCCAAATCCGTTAAGTATTTATGGTCATTCCAAGTTGAAGGCTGAGCAAATTGTAATGACAGGGTTAGAGAATTATACAATTTTAAGAACCGTATTGGTTTATGGTTTGGCCGATGATATGAGTAGAACCAATATAGTTTTATGGGCTAAAGAATCTTTAGAGCAACGTAAACCCATTAACGTAGTAAATGATCAATTCCGAACGCCAACCTTAGCAGAAGATTTGGCACAAGGATGCATATTAGCTGCTTTAAAACGGGTTAATGGCGTTTTCAATATTAGTGGAAAAGAGTTTTTATCCATTTCGGATTTCGTTTACCGTATAGCTGAGTTTTGGAATTTAGACACATCTCTGATTACGCAAATAAACTCACTTTCTTTGGCCCAACCAGCAAAACGACCTCCCATAACAGGATTCGTAATTTCTAAGGCTAATGAAGTCTTAGGATATCAACCACATACGCTTGAAGAAGGGTTTTCCCTGATTCAGAATCAGCTAAATTCACGAGTGAAATAAATATGGCAGAAGTTAAAGAGGCCTGGGGGTCGAGGATTGGATTGATTTTGGCTATGGCAGGTAACGCCGTGGGATTAGGAAATTTTTTACGATTCCCAGTTCAGGCCATTCAGAATGGAGGAGGTACATTCATAATACCATACTTGGTGAGTTTCTTGCTAATGGGCATTCCTTTATTATGGGTAGAATGGGCTATGGGCCGCTTTGGAGGTAAGTTCGGAGATCATTCAACGCCATTTATATTAGATAATTTAACTAAAAGGCGTTTTTGGAAATACTTTGGCGTTTTCGGGATATTTACAAATATCGGTGTCATGTCCTATTACACATACATAGAAAGCTGGACTTTAACTTATACGTTTAAATCATTAAGGGGTGATTTTTTCGGCATGCCATTGGCCCAAGTGGGGGAGGTATTTGACCGTTATGTAGACATCAATAGCAGCATCAATTTGCCAGTATGGGCACTTCTAGCTTTTATTATCACCTTGGGGATTAACATTTATGTTTTATCCAGAGGACTTTCAGCCGGAATAGAAAGGGTTGCCAAAATAGCTATGCCGCTTCTAATTCTTTTCGGAGCATTTTTGGCAATTGTAGCCGTGACCATGGGCGATACTGGTCGATGTGCTGATTGTAATTCTTTCGTTGGTCTTAACTTTTTGTGGGAACCGCATTTCGACACTTTGGCTAATCCAAAAATTTGGTTGGCAGCTGCTGGCCAAATCTTTTTTACATTGAGTGTTGGAATGGGAACTATTCAATGTTATGCTTCGTATGTAAAACAAAATGAAGATATTGCATTGAATGCAATGAGCGCAGGATGGATGAATGGTTTTGTTGAAATTGTTTTAGGGGCCTCTGTTGTAATCCCGATTGCTGTTGGTTATTTAGGGCTCGATTGGGTTTTGAATAATGCGGGTTTTATGATGGCCTTTAAAACCATGCCTTTCTTATTTGATCAATTTGGACAAGTTATTTCGATTTTAGCTGGCTTTGCTTGGTTTGGTTTGCTCTTTTTTGCCGGTATTACTTCTTCACTGGCTATGGGAACGCCTTGGATGGGTTTTATGGAGCATGAATTCCAATGGAGTCGAAATAAGGCTGCCATTTCATTGGGTTTTGTCATTTTAGTACTGGCTCTACCAACTATTATATTCTTTTCAAAAGGAGTTTTCGATGATTACGATTATTGGACTGGAACTGTATCACTTGTTCTCTTTGCACTTGTTGAGGTGTTCTTGTTTTCTTGGGTATTTGGTATGGATAAAGGGTGGAAAGAAATAACCAATGGAGCAGATATGAGCGTTCCTCTAATTTATCGTCCAATTATCAAGTACGTAACTCCTTTGTTTATTTTAATTATTTTTCTCACTTCAGTCTTTAAACCGTTGAATGGTAATTTAGAAGATTGGGGTATTGCTTTTAAGCAGTTAATAAATGGTGGAGGTTGGCCTTGGGCTAAAGATTCAATTATTAATCAATTGTTTAGACTTGATACTGGGATAATATGGCGAAATCATGATGGGAGTTTGTCTGACATGTTCTTTGTAGATATGTCGAGGTTATTGCTCGTCTTTACATTTTTAGGACTTGGCTTCTTAGTGGCTGTAGCATCACGTAGACGTAAAAAAGCAAACTTATGAGTACTTCGGCTTTATTAACCATGATTATTGTTCAAACTTCAGTGACTGCAATAACCATTTACTTTTTTGTTAAAGTTCTAAGAGTGCCTGCAAAAAAGCCAAGTGGTGAAGGTGATGATAATATTAATAGATAATTTATAAAATGTATCTTTGGTTAAGGCGTTGGCTTGATGGCTTGCGTTACAACCGCAGCGAGCGAAATGGTTTAATGTTGTTCGTTTTTTTGAGCGCCGGTTTTTCTGGTTTTATTTTATGGAATCCTTCTTATTACAAAATAGATAGAACTCAAGATGAAAGGTTTTTAGATGTGGTATCCGCTCATGTTGACAGCATTCGGCAATTTCGTTTAAACGAACAAAAGCAGTCATTGTTTCTATTCGATCCAAATAGAATAGATTCTTTGTTGCTCGATTCTTTAAAGCTTCAGGACGAGGTTATTTTAAAATGGATGAAGTACTTAAAATCAGGGCAAAAATTCTATCGACCCATGGATGTACTTCGAATTGATGGAATAGACTCGAATTGGCTAGCAGAAGCCCAGAATTACATGGTTTTTCCTACAAAGAGAGTTTTTTCAAGCCAAGAGCAAACAGAGATTCCTGAAAGAAAGGTCGAATGGTTTAATTTTCAAGCTGATACCATGAAAGTTGCTGATTGGCAAAAATTAGGTATGAGCCCGAAACAAGCAAAATCGGTACATAAATATTTCAGCAAGTTAAAACGGCCGACTCAAACTAAAGATTTGGATAAGATTTATGTGCTAGACAGGGCACTCATAGACCGCTTAAAGTCTTTAATGGTTGAAAATACGAGTCAAGGTTCTCATGATGTTGGGGAAGAATTGAATTTAACAGAATCACCGATTCAGATTAATGTAATAAATATAGAGGAGTTGATTAAGCGTACCGATTGGCCTCCTACTTTGTGTAAACGTGTTATAGAGTATAGAAATAAATTAGGTGGTTACCATGAATTGGAACAATTAACAGAAGTTTACGGTTTAGAATTACAGCAATTGGATTCTTTTTGGGGGCTCTGGGATTTTAAATCAGGAGGTTTAACCAAGCTGTTTATTAATAAACTAAACATGGCACAATTGGCAACGCATCCTTATATAGATTTCAGGTTGGCGAGGGCAATAGTAGATTTTCGGGAAAGCGTTCGTCCCATTAAGAGTTTAAAGGACTTACACGAAATGTCGTTGATAAGCCCCGAAATATTGGCTAAACTTGCACCGTATTTAAGTTTTGAAATTTGAACCTAGAATATCCCCTAATCGTATTACGATTTAAAACCCGTTAAATATGGACTTTTTACACACGGAGACGCAAAAAATGATTGCGGACACAGTTCGAGACTTCTGCGATAAAAGCATAAGGCCTTTCATTATGGAATGGGATGAAGCTCAAACTTTCCCAATCGAAGCCATGAAAGGTTTAGGTCATATGGGACTGCTCGGAGTTTTGGTGCCAGAGCAATTTGGTGGTGCAGGGCTTACTTACGATGAGTATGTAACTGCCATAATTGAATTATCGAAAGTAGATCCAAGTGTTGGACTTTCAATGGCTGCCCACAATTCGTTATGCACTGGTCATATTTTGCAACATGGTAACGATGCTCAAAAAGCCAGATACCTACCGAAATTGGCAACAGGGGAATGGATAGGAGCTTGGGGTTTAACTGAGGCCAATACTGGTTCCGATGCTTTGAGAATGAAAGTAACGGCAAGAAGAGATGGCGATTATTGGGTATTGAATGGAGCAAAAAATTGGATTACTCATGGTATTAGCGGTGATGTAGCTGTAGTTTTAGCGAGAACAGGTGAATTGCTTGATAGTCATGGAATTTCAGCTTTTATAGTTGAACGTGGAACCCCAGGGTTTAAAGCAGGAAAGAAAGAGAATAAATTGGGTATGCGCGCAAGTGAAACTGCCGAAATGGTTTTTGAAGATTGCCGAATTCCATTAGAGAATTTAATTGGTAAAGAAGGAGAAGGGTTTATTCAAGCAATGAAAGTGCTCGATGGAGGTCGAATATCAATCGCCGCTTTAAGTGTGGGAATCGCTAAAGGAGCTTATGATGCTGCATTGAAATATTCCAAAGAGCGTGAACAATTTGGGCAACCTATTGCCAATTTTCAGGCTATCGGATTTAAGTTGGCCGATATGGCAACTGAAATTGAAGCGGCTGAGCTACTCACATATCAGGCGGCATATCTTAAAAATAACGGTAAAAAAGTAAATAAAGAAAGCGCGTTTGCAAAATATTATGCTTCGGAAATAGCGGTTAAGGTTTGTAATGAAGCGGTTCAAATTTTCGGCGGTTATGGCTTTACAAAAGACTTCCCTGTAGAAAAGTTTTACAGAGATGTTAAATTGTGTACCATTGGTGAGGGCACTTCAGAAATTCAAAAACTTGTTATTTCAAGAGATGTATTGAAAGACTAAATTGTCTACATTTGCATCCCTTAAAATAGAAACACCCACAGATGATTGTTGTTCAAGTAAAAGAAGGAGAGGCTATAGACCGCGCTTTGAAACGCTACAAGCGTAAGTTTGACAGGACTGGTACAGTTAGAGAGTTGCGTCGTCGTCAGCAATTTACCAAGCCCAGCGTTGAACGCCGAAGCGAAATAATTAAAGCGTGTTATGTTCAAGAAATGCGCGTAACCGACGAGAATTAAATAAAGTAATTTAAATCGTAATTAGAACTGGCTTGAGTGACTATCTTAGGTCAGTTTTTTTATGATCGAAACTTTCTTAAACTACTTGTCTGCCCAAAGAGGCAGTTCAGACCACACCATTAAGGCGTATCAGTTTGATATTGAGTCTTTTCGGTCCTATATTTTAGATGAATTCCAGTTGGAATTCGTTGAAATTGAACGAGGGCATGTTCGGGATTGGATGGTTTATTTAATGGAAAAAGAGCAATGTGTACCAGCAACCGTAAGACGTAAAATTTCGAGCCTCAAAGCGTATTGGCGTTTTTTACTCAAACAAAATAGTGGATTGGGAGACCCTTTTTCAGCTCTTAAACTCCCCAAAATTCCTAAGCGGTTGCCAAATTACGTCCGCGAATCAGATTTGATTAAACTTCTGGATGATTTGGACCTTTTTTCCGACGATTTTGAAGGCAAGAGGGACAAAATGATACTTGAGTGTTTTTACCAAACAGGTATAAGATGTTCCGAATTAATACGGTTAAAATGGATGAATTTTAATCCCAATGATAGAACTTTGAAAGTGTTTGGAAAGCGAAATAAAGAAAGAGTTGTGCCTATTTCAAAGATTTTTGTGGAGGCTTTGGATGATTTCAAATCAATCCAAAGTGTAGAGTTCGGTGAAAATAAACAGTTAATTTTCCTTACGAAATTAGGAAAAGAAATGAACTCAAGGCTTGTATATGGAATAGTTAATCACTATCTTGGATATACTTTTTCAAACCAAAAAAGCCCACATGTATTGCGCCATAGTTTTGCCACCCATATGTTAAATAATGGAGCAGATTTGCAGTCAATAAAAGAATTGCTTGGGCATAGCAGTCTAGCTGCTACTCAAGTTTACACTCACAATAGTTTAGAGAAAGTTAAATTAGTGTATAACCAGGCTCACCCCAGAAGCCATTAAATTCAGCGTTATGAACGTACGAGTGCATTCTGTGAACTTTAGTGCACAGGAAGATTTGCTTGACTTTGTTCAAAAAAAAATGGACAAGTTAGATCAGTATTTTGATCAAATTGTAGATGGTGAAGTGTTCTTGAAGGTGGACAATTCGCATGATAGGTTGAACAAAATTGGTGAAATCAAGCTAAATATACCCGGAAATGAGTTGGTTGTAAAGAAACAATGCGCCTCATTTGAAGAAGCTATAGATCTTGGTACTGAGGCACTTAGGAAACAGTTGGCCAAACATAAGGAAAAGATTAGGGGAATTTGATGAGAACTTTTTTTAAGACACTTGCAGCGAATCCTTTGTTTTATACATTTGCAGTCCGTTTTCAAAAACGGACTGTTCTTTGTTGTAGCTCATGTAAATGCCGGTATAGCTCAGCTGGCCAGAGCAGCTGATTTGTAATCAGCTGGTCGGGGGTTCGAATCCCTCTACCGGCTCTAGAGCTTCAAATAGCGCGACGTTCTTAATTATTTTGATTTAGGGGAGATACTCAAGCGGCCAACGAGGACAGACTGTAAATCTGTTGGTGTACACCTTCGAAGGTTCGA
>CAMCXO010000042.1 GCA_945883565.1 Chryseobacterium gleum | reverse complement strand
GTTCAAAACTTGTTGAATACCATGAACGTGCTAAACGTATATCCTTTTACAGGAAGTCCGGATGATGATGGTTTCTTGACTTCACAAGCGGCTCAAAATACCATTCAGTCTCAAGTAAGTGTGCAAAGCTTTACTGACTTGTACAACATTAGAATGGCTAACCCATTTAACTTCAGTTTACCTCGTCGTGCACGTTTGGGTATAATTGTGAATTTCTAAAGCTCTAAAAGTCTTAATTATATGAAAAAGGTTGTTTTACTATTTGCAGCTTTATGGATGTCGCTAGCGGTTGCCGCAAAAGAGCCTCCTATGGGCAATTCGGGAAGTGGCAAAAAGAGCAAAGCGAATAAAGTGTTGGAAGAACTTTGCACGCCAGCAACGGCTCAAAGTGATTTGAATATTAACAATGTGCGAGCCACTATTTTGGGAGGCGGGGATATGTGGTGGGATTTGAACCAGGCTCGTTATGAAGTTCCCAAAGGAGAAAATAAGCACTCCATGTTTGCCGGAGCATTGTGGTTAGGTGGGGTTGACGAAGGCAACCAGCTGAAGTTAGCGGCCATGACCTATCGCCAAAGGGGTAACGATTTTTGGACAGGCCCATTAAGCAACGATGGAACTGCAAGTGTTACCAAAGATATCTGTGACAAATACGACAGGCATTGGCCTATGCTCCGTTCTGATGTAGAAACCCATCGAGCATGGCTTATTTGTAAAGACGACCCGGATTGCGATGAGTCTGTTTCATTCCCTGGTTACAGCATTCCTACTTCTATTACCAATTGGCCCGGTAATGGTGCAGAAGGTGAGCTTCCGTTTATGTTAGCGCCATTTGTAGACCGCGATGGTGATGAGGTTTACGACCCAAATGTGGATTATCCGGCCTATGATCTAGATAAAGTTTTTGACTGTCGTAAAAAAGAAGTTGATTTGATCTACGGTGACCAAACCTTATGGTGGGTTTATAATGATAGAGGCAACGTTCACACCGAAACACAGGCAGGTGCATTAGGTTTTGAAATTCGAGCTCAGGCATTTGCATTCAGCACCAACGACGAGGTGAATAACATGACTTTTTACAACTACAGGATTTTAAACAAATCCACATTTCGTCTTACTAACACCTATTTTTCAACTTGGTTTGATGCTGATTTGGGATTTGCAGATGACGATATTATTGGTTGTGATATTCCAAGGGGATTGGGATATGTATACAATGGTGATAATGACGATCAAGGTGCCTTCGGTTATGGGCTAAATCCACCTGCTATTGCACTTGACTTTTTCCAGGGGCCCTTTGCAGACTACTATGATGGTTTAGATAATGACCGCGATGGCTGTGTTGATGGAGTAAGAGATCCAAAAACAGGTGATTGTGTAGCAGAGGACCCAACAACGGGCATTAATGAGCGTATTATTATGTCTCAATTTATGTACTACAATCGTTCGGGTTCAGGAAGTAATTTACCTGAACAAACAACTGACCCAGAAAATGCGGCACAATTCTATAATTATATGCGTGCTCTATGGAAGAATGGGAACCCTTTAGTTGTAGAATCTCCATCAGGTCCAGGTAATAATGGAAATGGTGACGGGTTTACAACAGATGGAACGGGTTTGAAAACCAATTATGCGTATCCTGGAATTTCTTTCGATACAACAGGAGTAACCGATCCAACTTCACCTGTTAATTGGTTCGAGTCGCCGGGAAATTTGGCTGATAAGCGCGGTTTACACTCAGCAGGTCCGTTTTCTCTTGCGCCTGGTGCTTTAAACTTTATTACAACGGGTGCAGTTTGGGCTCGAGATCAAAACAGTTCAGATTTATTCGCATCAGTAAACCGAATAATCATAGCTGACGATAAAGCGCAAAATCTTTTCGACAATTGTTTTCAAGTATTAGACGGTCCAACTGCTCCCGATATGGATATTGTAGAGCTAGATAGGGAAATTATTATCGTTTTAAGTAACTCTTCAACAAGTAATAATTTCAAGCTTGGATACTTTGAGTTCGATCCAACTATACCAAGAGCAGAATCGGCATTAGCTTCGGCAAGAGATTCCTTGGAATATTTTAATTATGTGTTTGAGGGGTATCAGATATTCCAGCTTAGAGGTCCGAATGTAAGCGTTGGTGACATTTACGATCCAGCACAGGCTCGTCTGGTGGCACAGTGTGATGTCAAAAATGGGGTCACTAAAATAGTAAATTATTATCGTGATGATTTATTAGAAACGGATGTACCTCAATTGATGAACTTGGCATTTGAGAACAATGGCGTAAAACATTCATTCAGAATTTTGGAAGATGCTTTCGCGGAGGGTGATAGGCGGTTAATCAACCATAGAGAATACTATTACACAGTGGTTGCCTATTCGCACAATAACTATGCAGCCTATGCTCAAGCACCGAACGGTTCGGAGCAAAAAGTACCGTATTTAGCTGGCCGATTGAACAATAGAGTTTATCAGGCAATACCGCATTTAACACAGCCAGAACAAAAAGGGCTTGTTTTAGGTGCTCAATATGGTGAGGGAGTTGAATTAAAGCGCATTGAAGGCCTCGGTAATGGCAATATAGACATTGAAATTATCCCGGAAGATTTAGAGCGCATTGTAAGGGAATTCAAGGTTCCGGACTTTACCTATGCCAAAGGTCGTGGACCAGTGGATTTAAAAGTGGTTGACCCGAAAATAGTACCTGCAGGTGATTATGTATTGCAATTTGATGGCGTATCTAATCAAGCGAGATGGGAAATAATTAATGCCAATAACGGCGATGTTATAGCACAGTCAGATACTAACATTGGATTTCTATCGGAGCAGCTCATTCCTGAATTGGGTATGTCTCTTTCATTGACCAATGCCGTTGCCCCGGGTGGAGATGAAGATGGTGAACGCAACAATGGTGTTCTTTCAGGAGAAGTAATCTACTCAAATCCACAGAAACCATGGTTGGCCTTCGTTCCCGATGGCACAGGTACCGATCCTTTTAATTGGTTGTTAACTGGCGCAAATAATACTCCAACTGCAGAACCACAAATCACCTATCGAGACTACGATGGAGATCCTTTAAACTTTTTTGGTAGAATTGCCAACGGGGGCTGGGGACCTTACGCTTATGCAAGTCATTTGTTTAGAGGTTTTAACGACAATACTCTAGGACTCGGTCCTGGAATGCGTCACAACGAGGCGGTGGCAAACCGTCCGTCGATAGCTAATATTAACAGCGTAAATATTGTGCTTACAAACGATCGTAGCATGTGGACGCGTGTCCCTGTATTTGAAATGGGCGAAGACAATGCCCTAACCCAAGGTGGGCGCAACAAATGGGATTTACGTGCTGCGGCTTCATGGGATTTGATTAATGGTCAAATGGTTCGTAGCACAACAGATTCTGGCTTTAGTTATTTCCCAGGATATGCTATTGATGTAGAAACAGGAACAAGGTTGTATTTGGCATTTGGCGAGAATTCGTGGTTAGTCGGTCAGAACGGTGCCGATATGTTATTCAACCCATCATCTACCATTATTCAAAATCCTGGTAATACCATTACCAATGGAATTGTTATGGGTGGTCAGCATTTCCTTTACGTATTCGCTCCTTCTGTTCGCATTAGTCCACAAGAAACACGCGATTTAACATACCGTGGCGATAATGCAGCCGATTTTCCATTCAATGATTATCTGGATCAGTGGAATACTTTGAATCAGATTAGATTTAATAGGGCTTTAATGTGGGTAGCCATACCAGTTGGGGTGCAAGGCTTTGAAATAAATCCCTATGTTGAGCCAATGGAGTCTGAAATTTTGGTTCGATTAAGAATGGCCAGACCTTTTGCAAATGTTGTAGTAGACAATTCTAACAATGGAAATCCTCGATATGAGTTTTCAACGCGAGGGATTTCGGCTAAGTCCGATGATCGAAACACTGCGGTAAGTGCCCTCGATATTATCCGAGCTGTGCCCAACCCATATTACGGTGCTTCGTATTACGAGGATTCGCAGCTGGATAACATTGTAAAAATCACAAATTTACCCGCGAAATGCGACATTACAATTTATGGTACAAATGGCACTCAAATTCGCAAAATCAGAAAAGACAATGCTTTGACTTTTGTGGAATGGGATTTACGCAATGACTATAATGTTCCTATAGCTAGTGGGGTCTACATTATACACATTGATGCAGGAGATTTGGGCGAGAAGGTAATCAAGTGGTTTGGTTCTATGCGCCCGGTTGACTTGAACGCATTTTAATATTCAAGCCTAGGAAAGAGAAATGAAATACAGCAGAATAATATCCGGTATTTTGGTAATCGCCACTACCGTTAGTGTGTTAAAGGCAGGGAACCCTCAACGAGCAGGGTCGGCGGCAGCACCTGAGCTGCTAATTAATCCTTGGGCCAGGGCTGCAGGTTGGGGAGGCTTGAATATTGCTTCTACCAGAGGATTGGAAAGCAGTTTTATTAATGTAGCGGGCTTGGCTCATACAAAGAGTACTGAGATCATCTTTTCCAATACGCAATGGCTAATGGGCTCAGGTATAAACATTAATGCCGCAGGTATTGCTCAAAGGGTAGGGCCAAACGGTGTAATGGGCTTGTCTGTTTCTTCTTTCGACTATGGCGAGTGGGACATAACCACTGATGCCCAACCAGAAGGTGGAATTGGAACAATTTCTCCATCAGCTCTTACTCTAGGTTTATCTTATGCCCAGAAATTCACCAATACCATTTACGGGGGGGTAACATTGAAGGTTTTTAATCAAGCCATCAACAACCTTTCTGCAACTGCTATTATGGCAGATGCAGGTGTTCAGTACATAACTGGAGAAGACGACAGGATCAAATTTGGTATCACTTTAAAAAATATAGGATCCAATTTAAGCTTTGGAGGAGATGGCAGTTCCATCACCTTGCCAGTACCACAGAATAGCCACAGTCAAGCGTATGAGCAAAGAGCAGCTTCTTTCGAACTGCCTTCTCAATTGTCATTGGGAATGACTTATGACTTCCTTTTCGAAGAAAAAACCGTTCGATTAACACCAGGATTTTCTTTTCAATCCAATTCTTTTGAGAAAGACAGCTATACCCTTGGTGCAGAATTGGGATGGCGGAAGTTTATTTCCTTAAGGGCTGGTTACTCTTTTTTCGATAACCGTGTTGACGAAATAAGAACAACTGCGCTTACAGGTTTGAGTACAGGGATAACGTTTCAAGCTCCTTTGGCAAAAGGAGGAGATACCTATTTCGCCATTGATTATGCCTATAGGTCTACCAATCCATTTAATGGCATACATACCATTTCGGCGCGTTTCGACTTGTAATTTTAACTATTTTTAGCTTTGTACTAAAAATCTATCTTTGCCACTCAAGAGGCCCGCATCGCGGGTCTCTTTATTTTGTTGACTCTAAACAAAAACACATGTCCAATTTCTCATACTATACGGCTGAAGGCCTCAAGAAACTTCGCGACGAATTAGAACACTTAAAGAGTGTAGAACGTCCCAATATCTCCCGTCAAATAGCAGATGCTCGAGACAAAGGCGATTTAAGTGAAAACGCTGAATATGATGCGGCTAAAGAGGCTCAAGGTCTTTTGGAAATGCGCATTTCTAAAATGGAAGATTTGTTAGCCAACGCCAGGATTCTCGATAATTCTCAAATGGATACCTCAAAAGTCTTGGTGTTGTCTACGGTTCTTTTAAAGAATTTGGCCAATGGCATGCAAATGAAATACACTTTGGTAAGCGAATCTGAAGCTGATTTGAAGACTGGCAAGATTTCCGTTAGCTCACCAATTGGCAAGGGTTTGCTCGGTAAAAAAGTAGGTGAAATGGCCGAAATACAAGTGCCAAACGGCAAAATGCAACTCGAAGTTCTCGAAATTACCAGATAATGGCGTCCATATTTACAAAAATAGTGAATGGAGAATTGCCATCTTATAAGGTGGCTGAAGACCATAAGCATTTGGCATTTCTTGACATCCGCCCACTAAAATTGGGGCATACACTGGTAATTCCTAAACGGGAACAAGACTATGTTTTTGATTTAGAGGAGACTGAGTTTGCAGAATTATCGGCTTTTGCACACAAGGTGGCCAAGGCCATTCGAAAGTCGGTGCCATGTTCTAGAGTAGGAGTAGTGGTGCTCGGAATGGAAGTGCCTCATGCCCATATTCATTTAATTCCGATTTTTAAAGAATCCGATATTCGATTCGATAATCCAGCTTTGAACTTAAGCGAGGGAGAGTTTAAAGAAGTGGCTCAGAGAATCGCTTCGAATATGCATTTTTAACTTTTGGGTTTTGCTATATCAAATTATTCTTTCATCGGGGATAGAGCTCAACCACTTCCATGTTTTTTATTTCTGTGGCCTTGAGCTCAAATCGCACAAGTGTTCGTACTTTATGAAATCCATGTTTACCAGCTGCACCGGGATTAATATATAAGCAGTTAAATTGCTTATCGCGCTCGATCCTAAGTAAGTGGGAGTGACCACAAATCAATATTTGAGGTTTGTTAACCGCCATCCATTCCGAAATACCCTTAGAATAACGGCCGGGATGCCCAACAATGTGCCTTATAGCCATTTTGAAACCCTCACAATGAAAAACGTTACTCTCAGGAAACATTTTACGGATTTCAGTTCCGTCTATATTACCATAAACCCCTCTTACTGGCTTGATTGACATCAGCTCATCAGCAACTTCGGGCGATCCCCAGTCACCAGCATGCCATATTTCGTCTGCTAATCGGGCTTGATTTAAAATTTGATCGTCTAAATGAGAATGGGTATCACTTAACAACAATATGCGCATAGGCTTTGGCTACATTTGCATGTTTAAACAACAATCTTGAGCCAGAAAAGGTACTTCATTCGCTTCTCTTATCATGGTGTAAATTACCACGGTTGGCAAAAACAGATTAATTCTGTTGGTGTTCAATTTGTTATGGAAGAAAAATTAAGTCTCCTCCTTCAGCAAAATATATCCTTAACAGGAGCAGGCCGAACAGACACAGGTGTTCACGCTTCGTGTATGTATGCCCATTTCGATGTATTGGAAACGCTAAACAATTTAGAGAAATTATCGGGCAGGCTTAACCGTTTTTTGCCACCCGACATCAGTATTGATGGAATTTTTAAAGTTCCGGATATTGCAAATGCGCGCTTTTCAGCCATTTCCAGAACGTATCAATACCACGTCCATTTTCTTAAAAACGCATTTCTAAACGATCGAAGTTGGTATGTACATAAATATCCTGATACAAATGCCATGATTAAGGCAGCACGCCTTTTATTGAATTTCGAGAGTTTTGGCGCTTTTACCAGAACAGGAGGTGCAGCCAGTAATTTTATTTGCCATTTGTACGATTGCGAATGGATTTTTAACGAATACCAAGCCATTTTTACGATAAAAGCGAATAGGTTCTTACGCAATATGGTCAGAGCCATAGTGGGTACCATGATGGAATTAGGGCATGGACGAATTACACTTGAAGAATTTGAAGCCATTGTGCAATCCGACGATAGGAAAAAAGCCGGAGAGTCGGCTCCACCTCAGGGATTGTTTTTAACCGATATTAAATATCCAAACGAAATACAGTTATGTCTGAAGTAAGCGGAAAAGCATTTGATATGAAGCTCCTTGGTAAAATTATGGCCTTCACAAAGCCCTATAAAAAGCTGTTTTGGGGAGGTGTGGTTTTAACAGTTTTGCTCGGAGCCGTGGGCACTACCAGGCCAATTCTAATTAAGTATACCATCGACCATTTTGTGATGATTCCAGATGCAAACGGTTTGCTGCGTTATTCTCTAATTATGCTTTTTTTGCTCTTGCTAGAATCTGTATTACAGTTTGCTTTTATTTATTCAGCCAATTTTTTAGGTCAAAGTGTAATTCGAGATATTCGGATTCAACTTTACGATAAGCTAATTAGAAGTCAATTAAAGTTTTATGACCGCACCCCCATCGGTACTCTAGTCACCCGGGCTGTTTCCGACATCGAAACCATAGCCGATATTTTTTCTGAAGGCCTTTTGGTCATATTCGGTGATTTGTTCAAAATCCTCGTTATGATTTTGGCCATGTTCTATTTCTTTAATTGGGAATTGGTACTCATTAGTTTGTCTGTTGTTCCACTGCTTTACTGGGCCACTCGCTGGTTTCAACAGGCCATTAAAAGTACTTTTCAAGATGTTAGGAACGAAGTAGCCAGATTAAATGCCTTTGTTCAAGAGCATTTAACGGGTATGCTGGTAGTTCAGGCATTTAATAGAGAAGAGGCTGAGTTTGGGCGCTTCTCTAAAATTAATGAAGCGCATAAAGTGGCTAACATTCGGTCAATTTGGTATTTCTCTATTTTCTTACCCATAATTGAAGTTTTATCGGCGGTTAGTATTGGCCTGGTGGTTTGGTACGGTGGCATTCAGGCTGCTTATGGCAATGAAATCACCTTTGGCGACTTAACTGCCATTCTAATCTTTATTAACATGTTGTTTAGGCCTTTGCGACAATTGGCAGACCGTTTTAACACCTTGCAAATGGGTATGGTGGCCAGCGAGAGGGTTTTAAAGCTTTTAGAAACTGAAGATAGAATAGAAGACCATGGGCGTATAATTCCTCAGTCAATTAAAGGTGAAATTGCTTTCCACAAGGTTTGGTTTGCGTACAAAGAAGACGAATGGATTCTAAAAGGCATCAGTTTTACGGTTAAGCCTGGTGAAACTTTGGCTATAGTAGGTGCAACTGGAGCAGGAAAAAGCACGATTACCAGTTTGATAAACCGATTTTACGACATTCAAAAGGGAAGCATTACACTCGATGGAACCGACATTCGCGAGTTTAAACTTGAAGCGCTTCGTCAACATATTTCAATTGTTCTTCAAGATGTCTTTTTGTTTTCCGATTCAGTTCTCAATAATGTAAAGCTTGGCAGCGATGCGACATTGAAAGAAATTCAATCTGCAGCCAAGCTCATAGGAATCGAAGAAATGATAGAACAACTGCCAGGAAACTGGGAATTTAAAGTAGGTGAAAGGGGAGGTACCCTTTCAGCCGGTCAGCGTCAATTATTAGCGTTTTTGAGGGCTTATATTCACAAACCCGAAATCCTCATACTCGATGAAGCCACATCTTCCATCGATACCCATTCAGAGCAATTAATTCAACGGGCAACTGAATACTTAACCCAAGGCCGAACCAGTATAGTTATTGCCCACCGTTTGGCCACCATCCAACGTGCCGATCGAATATTGGTAATGGATCATGGTGAAATAGTAGAAGAAGGCAAACACCAAGAATTGCTCGAAAAAGGAGGTGTTTATGCCCGATTGCATGAAATGCAATTTAAACTGGAAGAGAACGAAATATAACTTTAAACTAAGTTACGCTTTTTAGTTTTTCTCAAATTTTATAGCATGCCTTTGGCCACTGCCTCATTTGCCGAAGAAAAACTGTTGGCATAGGTTTTTGAAACTGGTATCTGACGGTTTAAGTCCGAAAAAACAATACTCAATCCTTGTGCTGAAGCCTGCACTTCTTGGGCATTTCCAAGATTGACCATATAGCTTCGGTGACATCTCTTGATATTTGAAAACCTACTAAGTTGATTCTCCATATCGCTTATTGTATTCCTCAACAATACCGGCCTAAAGGAGGGCGCGTTTTTTAAATAAACTTCCAGATAGTTTCCGGAGGCCTGAATAAAGAGCAAATCGTTTAGTTGGAAGTTTAGTTTTTCACCTCGGTTAGAACCCAATATAGTGACATCTATGTTGTCCGTATAATCAACAGAACTGTAACCTTTAGAACGGTCATTCAAATCGATATGTTCTTGTTTCCATTGCAACCTCAAGCCCTCTGCACTTTGAAGTGCTTCTTTTAGCAAGCGGTTATGTTTAAGAACGACACCGACACTAACCGGCCATATGCCTACAAACAAGGTGATGAACTGCATTTTAACTACATCACCCAAATCAAAAGCACTCCACCCTTTAAATACAACAAAGGTGAAGTTCATAAATCCAATCACTATAAAATTGAAAAGCAACCAGAGAACCTCTTTCCCAACAGTCCAATTTTCTTCTTTAACCCAAGTAACTGCCCTTAATAACAACAGACTAATCAAACAAAACATACTCCCCAAAAAGGTGATGAAGCCAAATTGCGCTGCAATAATGACCCTCAAACCAAAGGGTGGCGCAGAATTCAGGCCAAAAGGCGCAAAAAACCAAAGCAAAAACGCTATAATGAGACCATAAACAGCAGGGGCTGTAAGGAGGTTGCGGTTGTTTAAAGGCAGTGGGTAAGGCCGTAAAATTATTTCTGGAAATCGAAGCAAGGTGTTGATCTAATTCAATGCAGTTAAGGCTTCTCCTGATGAGGAATCGCCAGAAAACCTTTCAAAAATAAAAGGTTTTAACGCATCCCAACCCAAAACCAATTCTATTTGTCCGGCCGCATACGGCGCTATTTCGTAAGAGTTGTATAAAAAACTAAGGCCATCGGACTGAAACCGAAAATTATCGGGCAAGTAGAATCCCTCTTCAAACCAAAATCCGGCATCGGCCCATTCGGTATTTTCGCCAACATTTTGACTTTTTCTAAATGCATTTTCGGCCATCAACAAAAAATCGGCATGTTTTCCTTTTTCTACCACATTTTCCAGTTTCAGTCTATCACCGCTTTGAATATCGAAATTCAAGTATTCTACATAGCTGTTTCCGTGTGCCCCTCCTGTGTATTGGTATAGCAAATGCGTTACACCCAAAATACCATTTTGGTTGTAGTTAACATCATAAGTATGTTCTAAAACCCATTCGGTAAGGTAATCGGGCATTTCTTTGGTGATTTGCTCGTATTCCAAAAAAAAGGCATCCTGTAAAGCAAATACATCTTCCAAAACTTTTCCGTCCTCGCCTAAAAGCAAATTTTCGCGTAAAACGCGGTCAATTTTCTGAAAACTTTCAGATTGTTCTACATCTAACTCAATCCAAGTGAGATTTATACGAGCACACGGCAGATTTTCATCGGAACAATCGCCTAAGGTTTTAACATGGCTTTTAAAAGAATAAACCGCAGTATCCGATTCATTCAATTTGCTTTGTACCGATGTTTCACGATTTTTACAGCCTACTATTGCCACAAGGCCAAAAAGTAGGAAAATGGTAGTTTTCATTTAACGGTTTTCACACAACTAAAGTACAAAGGCTATGAAGCTCTATGCATTAAATTCAGGTTATTTTAAACTAGATGGTGGCGCCATGTTTGGCGTGGTTCCTAAATCACTTTGGCATCGCCAACAACCTGCCGATGAGAACAATATGTGTTCATGGGCCATGCGTTGCCTGCTCATCGAAAAGGGCAATCAACTTATTTTAATAGATACCGGAATCGGAAATAAGCAAGACGACAAGTTTTTCGGTCATTATTATTTGCACGGTAACGACAGTTTAATTGGCCATTTAAACCGCTTGGGTTTTAACCCCGCAGACGTTACCGATGTGGTGCTTACCCATTTGCATTTCGACCATTGTGGGGGCTCCATCGAACGCAATGACCAAGGCCAGCTTCAGCCGGCATTCAAAAATGCCAGGTTTTGGAGCCACCAAAGTCATTGGCAGTGGGCTACAAAGCCAAATGCACGCGAGAAAGCTTCGTTTTTAAGCGAGAATATCTTGCCTATTCAAGAAAGTGGCCAACTGAACCTTCTAGAATCTCTATCCTTTCGATTTGAAGTTCCTGAACTGGGTCTCGAATTTTTTTTGGTCAATGGTCATACAGAAGCCCAAATGCTGCCCATTGTGAAATATCAAGATAAAACCTTAGTGTTTATGGCCGATTTAATGCCTTCTTCGGTTCACGTTCCATTGCCTTATGTAATGGGCTATGATGTTCGGCCTTTGTTGACCATGGAAGAAAAAAGCCAAATATTGAAAGAGGCAGCCGAAAACAACTATATCTTACTTTTAGAACATGACCCTAAATTTGAAGCCTGTACCGTTCAAATGAGCGAGCGCGGGCCCCGTTTGTTGCATACCGGAAATTTGACCGACTTTTTATGAAATACTTCTTTGCTTTAGGCTTACTAGCCTTTCAATCCCTTTATGCACAGCGAAATGGCTATTGGCAGCAAGAAGTGCATTACAACATGGAAGTGGTGCTTGACGATGCACTTCACCAAGTTGCCGGCATGCAAAACATCACTTACGTTAACCATTCTCCCGATACACTGCGTCTCATTTTCATGCATTTGTATTTCAATAGCTTCAAACCGGGCAGTATGATGGATGAGTTAACCCAACTGCAACCCGATCCCGACGGACGAATTGCCAAGCGTTTAAGCAAATTGAGCAATACGGAAACAGGCTGGCAACGTGTAGAAACAGTTTTGGTAAATGGACTGGAGCCCGCGGTGTTCGTATATGGAAGTGTTATGCGTCTCGAACTTCAACAACCTATATTACCGGGGCAATCGACCGAAATTACCACCCGTTTCAAAAGCCAAATTCCGCAGCAAATACGCAGAAGCGGACGAAACAACAGCGAGGGGGTGGCTTATACCATGACCCAGTGGTACCCAAAAATAGCGGCCTACAGCGAGCGGGGTTGGCATACCCAACAATATGTAAACCGCGAGTTTTTCGGTCCTTTCGGCAGTTTCGATGTAAAAATAGATCTTCCGGGAAAGTATGTGATGGCTGGAACCGGCCAACTTCTCAACGCCTGTAATTTAAATCCGGCCAAGGTGCAAGCCTTTTGCGACCAAGCTAAGGGAGCGCCTACCGACCGCCAAATCTGGCATTGGAAAGCCGAAAATGTACACGATTTTGCATGGGCCGCCGATCCCGACTTCTTGGTCACAAAAAAAACGGCCGATATAGGCCACCCCATCTACTTCGTTCGAAAATCCGATACCGACTCAAAAGCTTGGCAGTTACTTGAGTCGCATGGCGTTAAATTCTTCAATCTCATGAGCAGCCGGTATGGCCAATACCCTTATCCGCAGTTCTCGGTTATTCAAGGTGGCGATGGAGGCATGGAATACCCTATGTGTACCATGATTTTAGGACGAAACACAGCCGATGAAATAGAAGGAATGACGGGTCTTTTGGTTCACGAAGCCGCCCATAACTGGTATTATGGAATTCTTGGGTTCGACGAACAGCGTTGGGCTTGGATGGATGAAGGCTTTACCACCTTCGCCGAAAATGAAATCATGAACATCTTGTTTAACCATCAAGAAAACAACGCGCAACAATCGGCTTACCGCGCGCATCGTGCCTTGGTGTCCAACAATTGGCAAGAACCTTTAACCACTCCGGCCGACCATTTTGCCCGCAACCGCGCTTATGGTATTTCCTCTTACAGCATGGGGGCCATTTACCTTCAAACCTTAAGGTATTTGGTGGGCGATGAGGTGTTCTATCCGTCTCTTAAAAGCTTTTTTAATCAATGGAAATTTAAACATCCCGAGCCCGATGATTTACTCCGCATTTTAGAGCAAAAATCAGGTATGCAGTTGCATTGGTTCCACGATTTATGGATTGGCACAACCCAAACCGTTGATTATGCTATAACCGATATGCGGGGTGCAGGTAGGGGCTTTACGCGAATTTCTTTCGAAAAGTTAGGCTATTTTCCCATGCCCTTAGAAGTGGAAATTGGATTGGACAACGGCGAAACTCGTACCCTTTATATACCAAGTGATCTAACCCTTAAATCTAAACCTGGTTTTAACTTCTATGCCGAAGTTTGGCCTTGGACGCGCAAATCACATACGGTTGAAATCGAGTTGGCTTCAAAAGACATTAAATACATCCACATCGACCCCTTGGGCTCGGTTCCCGATGTTAATCTCGCAAACAACCGAAAGCCTGAACTGCCGGAAAAAAAATAGTATCTCCCAATTGGGGTAAAAGCAAAAACCTCCAATTCAAGATTGTTACGCCTTACAAAAAACAACCACATGATTTCTTTTCTAAGAGCTGGTATTCTTGTCTTATTCCTTATTGGTGTTAGCACCGTAACTATTGGCCAGTCCATACAAGGGAAAATCCCGGCTAAACAGCCAACACCTTTTATTTTATTGGGCCACCGCTTGCATCAAACCGACACCATAGTGAAATCTCAAACCAAAAACGATGGCCGTTTTGTTATAAATATGCCCGCTAATGCCTATCACGGCATTTATACCCTGGCCTGGCCTCAAGGCAATCTCGAGATATTGTTTGGTGGAGAGCCCATTCAGTTCGACCATTCCGGACCCGGCGAAACCATTATATCTCAGGGTGAAGAGTGGAAGCTTTTGGAAGAAAACCGAAAACAATTGCTCGATTTGCGGAACAAACAAATGCTGCTCATCGACCTTAAAAAAGAATTTTCCGATCAAAAAAAACTCATCAAAGAAAGCGAACGCAGTAAACAAGCGCTTTTAAAGACCGAAGACCTTTTGAAACAAAACATTCTGGCCAAACGTGAAGCCCTCTTTGCCCGATACCTCTTGTTCGAATGGCCATTTGTTGGAAGAAGGGCCGAAGATTACCCCGAATATCAAACCAAAGAACGATACTTAGAATTGCTAGATTTGAGCGATTCGGTAGCGTATCACCACCACACCCTTCCGAGGCATTTTATAGAGTATTTCAAGTTTTTTAGTCAAGACGAAAACGCCAATCCAAATTTGGTCGGGCTCGAATTCGCCTATAAAATCATGGCCAAAATAGATGAGAGCCATCCTATTTACTTTTTGCCAACCATCGATTTTTTACGCCAAGGCCTCGAAGCCATGGGCATGCAGGCTGCTCTTCAATATTTGGCCGGTAAAGTAGAAGAACAAGAGAGTTGCTCCGATACCGAACTTCAAGAAAAACTCAAAGGCCAACTAGACCGATATCTGAGCATTATGCCGGGCAAACAGGCCCCGGCTTTGGTCGAATTGGTAGATGTATCCAATCTGGGCACTTCTTACACACCTCGCAACAGCCTTTTGGTATTTTATTCAACTTCATGCACCCATTGTCAGGAACAACTGCCCAAATTGCACGCCTGGTGGCAAAATAAGGCCATAAATCTCGAAGTGGCTGCTATAAATCTCGATGCATCCAGTGAAACTTGGAAGTCATTTATTGCCCCTTTAAACGGCTGGAGGCATATGCGCGACCCCAATGGAAACAAAGGACAAACCCTCGAAACCTACCTCGTTTTTAGCACCCCAAAGTTTGTTTGGGTCGATGAATTTGGCCGAATTAAACAGGTTTTCCACTCTTTAGAGCAAATTCAAGCGGCTATGCCTTAATGCGTCGCTTCAAATCCGAAGGCGTCGAACATTCTAACTTATGCGTCCTATTCTTTTAGCCTTAGCCGCAGCCTTAATACTTCGCGCCCAAGCCCAAACCTATGGCGAATGGGTAAACCCTTTTGTGGGTACCGATGGGCATGGACATACCTTTCCAGGCGCCTGTTTGCCGTTTGGAATGGTTCAACTATCGCCCGATACCCGAATAGATGGCAGTTGGGATGGATGCAGTGGTTATCATTATACCGATACGTTAATCTACGGCTTTTCTCACACCCACCTAAGTGGCACCGGTGTAAGCGACTATGGCGATATGCATTTCATGCCCCTTACCACGCAGCCTGATTTAAGTGCCCCACAATATGCACAGGCCTTTAAACATCAAAACGAACAGGCATCACCCGGATGGTACCAAGTAAAATTTAACAACGGCATCGAGGTGCAACTCACGGCTAGTCTGCGATGCGGCATCCAGCAAATTCACTTTCCCGAAGGCCCTCAGTATTTGGTAATCAATCTTCACCACCGCGATAAGCTCCTCAAAGGCCATTTAAGTTTAAGCGATTCCAATGCCCTTCACATAACCCGAATCAGTACCGCCTGGGCCAAAGAGCAGCACCTTTACGCTTACACCACTTTCTCATATCCTTTCAAAGCCACCTTCAACGCCGACTCTACCAAACTAAGCCTTCAATTTAATATGCCAAAAGGCCAGGCTTTGGTTATTCGAACCGGCATTTCGTTGGTAGATGAGGTTGGCGCCAAACATAATCTTCATGCCGAAGCCCATAAAGGCTCTTTCGGGTTTTGGAAACAAAAAGCCGCCGAAAGCTGGGAGTCTGAACTTCAAAAAATACAAATTGAAACCGACTCCGAATCGGACCGCAGGGTGTTCTATACCGCCCTTTACCATTGTATGATTCACCCCAATTTAGCACAAGACGTAGATGGGCGATACAGGGGCTTAGACAACAAAACTCACACCGCCACCCAACATACGCATTATACGGTTTTTTCGCTTTGGGATACTTTTCGCGCCGCCCATCCTCTGTTTACCCTTATTGACCAAAAACGCAGCCTCGACTTCGTAAATACCTTCCTCAAAATGTACGAACAAGGCAAGCGCTTGCCTGTTTGGGAGCTTGCTGCAAACGAAACCGACTGTATGATTGGCTATCACGCGGTAAGCGTTTTGGCCGATGCCATCACCAAAAACATTGGACAATTTAATTATCAATTGGCCATAAAGGCCATGAAACACAGCGCCGAGCTTAAGCACTTTGGCCTAAACAGCTATCAGCAAAACAAACAAATAGGCATTGAAGACGAACACGAAAGTGTATCGAAGACTTTAGAATACGCTTACGACGACTGGTGTATTTCACAGGCCATGCTTTTTACCCATCACGCCGAATACCCTATATACCAACAACGCGCCCAATACTGGAAAAATGTATTCGATCCGGGTAGCGGCTTTTTCCGACCTAAGGCAGCGGGCGCGTGGCTAAAACCCTTCGATCCGTATGAGGTAAACAACCACTACACCGAAGGCAATGCCTGGCAATACAGCCTTTTTGTTCCCCATCAATTGCCCGATTTGGCCCAAATGCATGGGGGGTATCAGGCACTCGAAGCCCATTTAAACAAGCTTTTTACCACCACCACCCAAACCACAGGCCGCGAACAAGCCGATATAACCGGGCTTATAGGCCAATATGCCCACGGCAACGAACCCAGTCACCACATGGCTTGGGTATACCAACATTTGCGAAATTCCCAGAAGGCCCAATATTACCTGAACCAAATTCTTACCCAATTTTATACCCCCCAGCCCGATGGTCTTATTGGCAATGAAGATTGTGGACAAATGAGCGCTTGGTACGTGTTGAGCGCCTTGGGCTTGTATCAAATAGCACCGGGTTTGCCGCAGTTCTCCTTATTGGCCCCCCACGTTTCCAAGGCACGCATACAACTCGAAAACGGAAAAGCCATTCAAATTTCTAAATCAGGCAGTGGCATTTATCCCTTTGGCCTTACCCTTAATGGGCAAATTCAAAGCTCGTTACCAGACCTAAGCTACTCCGTGCTCATGCAAGGTGCCCAATGGCACTTTCAAACCACCAACCTCGGCCATTCCAATTTGCTTCAAAACCGGCCCGATACACTTACCGTGCCTCAGCCCATTACCATCAATCCTATTTTCGAGGCCGAAGCCGAAGTATTTGAAAAAGAAACCTACATAGGCCTTAGTAGCCCGCAAAAGGGTTTTATAATTAAGTACACCACCAACGGCCAATCGCCTTTAAAACATGGTAAAACGTATTCAAAACCCCTGCGAATTCGAAAAACCACCCAAATACAAGCCGTGGCCTTTAACCCCACAACCAAACAAGGCAGTGCCGTGGTAAGCGCCTCCTATACCCGTTTGCCACAAAACCTTAAGGCCACATTAATCAGCCCCAGCCACCCTCAATACGCGGCCACTGGTGCCCAAACCCTTATTGACGGCTTAAATGGGGCCGTAGAATGGCGAAAAGGACGATGGCTAGGCTTTTACGGTCAGGATTTTAAAACCCAACTCGAGTTTAATACACCACAAACCATTCTCAACATCCAAATTAGCTGTTTACAAGACAGCCGTTCCTGGATTTTAATGCCCACCCACCTATGGGCAGAAGCCTCTCACGACGGAGAGCATTTCGAACCCATTGGCAGCATTCATATCGAGCGCGATCCCCTAAACGAAAACCCATACACAGAGCATTTTAACCTACCCATTCTAAACACGCAAAAGTGGAAATACCTCCGGGTTTTTGCCCAAAACTTTGGTAAACTCCCTCCCGGTCATCTCAGTCATGGCCAAAATGCCTATATTTTTATAGACGAAATTCGAATAAACCCCTAACCACACCACCGGCCCACCGCTACCTTTGAACCGTGAAGCCCATTTACTTCATTTCCGACCTGCATTTAGGCGCGCCCAATCAAGAGGCCAGCTTAAAGCGCGAACAAAAATTTGTACAGTGGCTTAACCAAGTACAAGCCCAAAAACCATCGCACCTATTTGTGGTAGGCGATTTATTCGATTTCTGGTTCGAGTACAAACGCGCCGTGCCAAGAGGATTTGTTCGCTGCCTCGGAAAACTGGCCGAACTCGCAGACCAAGGCGTAGAAATACACATGTTTACCGGTAACCACGACCTGTGGATATTCGACTATTTACCCAACGAAATAGGCGCCACATTACACAAAGCCCCCATCAGCATCCAACTCCAAAACCAACACCTACACATAGGCCATGGCGACGGATTAGGCCCCGGCGACAATGGGTATAAATTTCTTAAAAAGCTGTTCACCAGCCCCCTATTACAGTGGAGCTACGCCCGCCTTCACCCCAATTTCGGCATCTATTTGGCCGATAAAATGAGCAAACTAAGCCGAAAACACACCGGAAACCACGACGCCCATTTCCACGGCGCCGAAAACGAATGGCTTTACACCTACAGCCGCGAAATAGAAGCCCTTACCCCGCACAACCTATACATATTTGGCCACCGCCACCTCCCCATACACATCCCATTACACCCTAAAAGCCATTACCACAACCTGGGCGATTGGCTACAGTATTACACCTACGGCCAGCTACAAGATGGGCATTTCAGCCTAAAAACCTTCAGCGGCCAACTCGAGCACGATTTACCCGCCAAAACCTTCCCTTAATAACTAACCATTTGGGCGCCCCCGCTCGGGGCACAAAATTCCCCCAATACCCAAAGCCTCAACAACCCCTCGCGGGCCGGGCTTTCCGCTCTAAGTCCTCGGCGCCGGTTTAACCCGTTTTCAAACCCAATTCCACAAAGCGCCTCCGGGCTTTCCGCTACAATCCCTGGCGCTGTAAGCACCAATTCGCAATTAATTTATAAAAGCATACACCAAATTCCTGAACTTTAGGCTTTGTTTCACCGCCTCCATCTAAAACCAAAAACCCTTAATTATGAGCAACGAGCCAAATTATATCGACATTAACCGCGAGTCGTGGAACAACAAAACAGAAATTCACATTAAATCCGATTTCTACAACCTTCAGGGCTTTTTAAACGGCCAAACATCGCTCAACAGCATAGAGCTTAACCTATTGGGCCCGGTAAAAGGAAAAACCATTTTGCATTTACAATGCCATTTCGGACAAGATTCCATTTCTCTCAGCCGTTTGGGGGCCGAGGTTACAGGGGTCGATTTGTCTGATAAAGCCATCGAGTATGCCAATAAGCTGGCTACTGATACCCAAAGCCATGCCCGTTTTATTTGCTGCAATTTGTATGATTTGCCTAAGCACCTGAACGAGAAATTCGATTTGGTATTTACCAGCTACGGAACCATTGGTTGGCTGCCCGATTTAAACCGCTGGGCAAACATTGTTTCACAATTTTTAAAACCCGGCGGACAGTTTGTTTTTGCAGAGTTTCACCCCGTGGTGTGGATGTTCGACAACCATTTTGAAAGCATAGCCTACCGCTATTTCAATTCGGGCCCCATTATAGAAACCGAATCCGGAACTTATGCCGACCGCAAGGCCGAAATTACCCAGCAGTATGTAATGTGGAACCACAGCCTTAGCGAGGTTCTCAACAGCTTAATTCAAAACAAATTAGAAATTACCGCTTTTAACGAATTCGATTACTCACCATATAACTGTTTTCAAAAAACCATCGAGTTTGAGCCCGGTAAATTCAGAATCGAACATTTAAACGATAAAATTCCCATGGTGTATGCGCTCAAAGCCTTTTTAAAACATCCAGTCACAACACCATAAATTCAATAGATACAGAAACCCCGGCCCTTTCTGCATGGCGACTCAATTCCAGACAATTTTTCCCAAAAACATTACCCCAAAGCGTCCAGCTTAATAATGCCCATCCATTAATCCTAAAAATCGTGTTCAAACAATGGCGACTGCTACACCGCCGAAGAGGTCTAGGTCGCAACACCATAAATTCAATTGAAGCAGAAAAAACAATTTAGACTAAAAACAAAGCCCCGAAGGGGCGACATGATTATAGAATAACCGTACCCATAATCTAAAGCCCCGAAGGGGCGACATAATTCCAGACAATTTTTCCCAA
>CAMCXO010000041.1 GCA_945883565.1 Chryseobacterium gleum | reverse complement strand
ATATTCCAATGGCGTTAGGGGTTACCTTTCCCATAAACCTCACCATTGGCATTCCGCTTTTTTATGCTATCGTGCAATTCTGAAAATAAAAAAGCCGCTAACCCAAAGGAAGCGGCTTTTGGTGTTTTGGAATTTCGATTAATCCTCTTGATAGGTTTTAGGGCTTGTGGCGTTGTTTTGGCGTCTCTCGCGGATTTTTTCGCGTCGTTTTTCGGCCATTTCTAAAAAGTTTTGGTATTGCTCATCGTTCAAAACTTTTCTCATTTCAGCCTGATAAGTTGTTTTTATGGCTTTTAGCTCTTCTGTATTTTTTTCTTGTTTTTCACGTACAGATTTAAGCTTTGCCAAATGGGCTTTGTTGATTTCTAGAACTTGCCCTTTTTGGTTGTCGTTTAGTTCTAGTTTAGCGGCCATTCTTTCTGTAAGCTTTTCAGCATTTTCGGCCGAATTGCGATTTTGGCCATTGGCTCCGGCAAAGGCCAATAGGAGAAAGCCGGTGATTATCCAATTTTTCATTGTGTGAGATTTTGAGTTTAAGATGATAAATACTTGGATAAGTTTAAACTATGACATTTTTTTAACAAAATCAAGAGAAAGAGAGTTAACACAATAGCGCAATCCTGTTTCGGTGGGCCCATCATTGAATACATGACCTAAATGTCCGCCACAATTGCCGCAAACAATTTCAGTACGTATCATTCCATGGCTTTTATCTACCACCTCTTTTATGATTCCGGGCTGCTTTTCTCGGTCGAAACTGGGCCAGCCACAATGGGCGTCGAACTTACTTTCAGAGTCGAACAACACCTCACCACAGCCGCCGCAAGTGTAGATGCCGTTTTCCCAATGCTTATTAAATTCACCGGTATGTGGCCGTTCTGTGCCCTTTTGTCTCAAAACATAAAACTGCTCAGGATTTAATTGTTCGCGCCATTCGGCTTCTGTTTTTTTTAAGGGAAAATCCATTTGGGTGTTGGTTTGAGTTTGACTTTGACAAGAAAGTTGGGTTAGGAATAGAGCTATTATAAGGGAATTCAACTTTTTCATGGGATTAAAACACATCGGCCTTGGAATTGGTTCAAAGTAGTAACTAAAATCAATCGGCCGTTAACACTAGGTGCTAACGGCCGATGATGGTTGGGGGTTAGAGGCTGATGATTACAAATCGTCGCAATACTCACCCAATTCTAACTGGATGTCGTAATTGTTGGTGTTAATGGTTACCGTGGTGTCGATGGTAGTATTATTAAAGTAGGCTCTAAAATCATAGGTTTGATTTATTTGTAGACCACTTGTCGAGCCTTGCCCATTAACTACCTGTCCTAGAGTTGTATAGTCTAAATTAGAACCCGCAGGACGGAAATAAACCCAAAAACTTGGTCTAATCTGAATATTGGGTTTATTGGCGCAAACACCGGTAATTTTGAAGGTTAGGAAAGTGGGTTTTGGCAGGGTAACTGTTAATGGGATGGTGCCGCTACACAAATTAACTGCTCCTGTTTGCGCCAAAATTTGATTGGTGGAATAATCGAGCACCTGGATGTTTACAGGAGAGTTTGATGCGTATTGAAAACGCGTTGTATATCCATCAAATATCTCTACACTGGTATTGGCCCATGAGCTAACTGGTTGGTTTGTGCCTTCGTTAACAACGCGCAATTTCACTAATTTTTTCTCACCAGGACCCCATCCCGGCATACTGATTTGAAGGTCGGCACAGTCGGAACTACAACATCTGTTGGTGAACCAGTCTAAATTCCACCAACTTAAATGGGTTGATTGGTAGGTGAGCTGCAATCCACTAGCACCTTGAATTACATTGCCGTCGGTTTCATAAGTCCATTCGTCATTGGCTTCGTTATAACTCCAAACAGGAATAATTTCACCCGCTTGAATGGGTTGTTGGGTATTTGGATTTATGGTATTCGCATCAATGTCTATGGTAACAGTGATGGGGGTACTAAAGGTTTTAACCGCTACGCCGTCAACTTCCATATTAATGGTGGTAAAGCCGGCTGTAACAAAAGTACCGGCACCTGTATTACCACCGGGCAGAGTCACTTCATCGATAGAAAGGTCTCCTGGAAAAGACTCAACAGATTCGGCATTGATGGGGTCGAAATAGCCAATCTGCACATCCAAATTGCTCCCTGTAAGGGCATTGCCATTGGCATCAAAAAACTGGGTACCGGTAGGCAATTCCACTTCCATTCCGGTATTGCTGTTGGCACCAGGAGGAACCATTACACGCAATGGAGCCCCCAAAGCTCCCCCTTGAAGTGTGGCGCCTCCAGTGTTGAAGGCAACGCCGGGAGGCGGTGTTCCGATGTTAACCATAGGAATTCTAACTACAGCTGAATTTTGGTCGTATTTAAAGAGTATGTTGAAATTGCTAGTCAGATATCCGTCAGCAGAAATGCGCAGGGTTGCCAAAACAGATTTGTCTGGGGTCGGGTTAGCCCGGCGGTGGAGGCCTATTCCAATACGGCCATCTACCGTGGTAAAATTGCGCGTGCCAGAAATTTCGTAAATATCCAAAGCATTGCTCGATGTAACATCGATAAGCAAATTGTTTAGGGTTTTGCTTGGATCGTTGGCATCATAAATTTCGATCATTATGGTATGATCAAAAATTTCAGGTCGCAAGCGGATGGTAAAATTGTCGATGGCATCGGTTTTACAACCTAGGGCCGTAAACAATACCGCCAAGCTAAGTAAGAAGCGGAAGGTTTTCATGGTTTTCTTTGTTTTTGTTGGTTTAGAGGCGTATGGAGAGGCGGAAGTTGAATTGAGGTAGCCATTTGAAATCGGCAAGGTCATTTTCTAATTGCGGCCCGGATTCGCTGGTGTCTTCAAGCATTCCAGTGGCCAAAACTTGGACTTTCGGGCTGTTTACGTAATGGGTGCCCAATTCGATACCAAAGCCTACGCGTTTTTTTGGAACAGCTCTCCCAAAACCTAGGCCTATGTATGGCACCACACTGTTCCAATTGGTTTTAATGTCAATGCGGCCAATGTCTTCAGGGTAGAAAACAAAATCGTTGTTTTCGCCTAAAAAGAGAGTATCGCTTACCAAAACACCCACATCTATTTTACTTTGAACGAAGTAAGTCAGTCCACCAATAAGCTTAAAAGAGCTGTTGGAAAACGGATGATAATCGACTACAACCCCAATTTGGGTTAAATTCATATCTAAATCGACAAGTACATCCTGATCATCAATTTCAAAATCATAGTCGTTTACACTGAAAGGTAGAGTTTGACCACGAAGTCTAAACATAATGTTTTGGTTTAATCGGTAGCCATAGTCGAGACCTATGCCTGGCACGCCGAAAACCAAACCAATTCCATGACGACCTATTTCATTATCTGAATCAGCATTCTGTGCGGTTAACGGTATTGTTATCAGCGAGAAGCATACTAAAAGCATAAAACTCTTTTTCATGATTTTCTCATTTTGGTATTGTCAAATGTAGAACACTTTATAAGAAACTTTTAACACTTTATACAAAATCCCATAATCAAGTGATTAAACCATGATTTTGATTAACGAAAAAAGGCCGGCTTTTGGGCCGACCTTTCATAAAACTGGTTTGAAAATTAAAACTACTTTCTGCGCACTAAAGTCATTTCATCGATAAGATGCTTGGCTCCGGCGTATTTGTCGATAATAAATAATGTATATCGTATATCGGCGCTGATGGTTCTTTGCAAATTGGTTTCGAAAAAGATATCACCACTCATTGCCTCCCAATTTCCGTCGAATGCGGTGCCAATGAGTTCTCCGTAGGCGTTAATCACCGGGCTTCCTGAATTTCCACCAGTTATGTCGTTATTGCTAATGAAATTTACAATCAAGTCGCCTTTTTCATCAGCGTAAGGCCCAAAATCACGATTTTCAATAAGACTTTTCAGTTTACCTGGAACATCAAATTCAAGATCGCTTGGCTTTTCCTTTTGAAGAATGCCATTGGCTGTGGTGGTATACCAATATGTCATGCCATCCTTGGGCTCATAACTTCCAACTTTGCCGTAAGTTAGTCTTAGAGTGCTGTTGGCATCAGGAGAAAAGTGCTTTTCAGGCATCATTTCACGCAATCCGGCTGTGAATAGACGATATGCTTTATCCATTTCAGCATTTATAGCTTCACTTTCTGGTCCCCCTGCGTTTTGATAAGCTTCGAAGGCTTCACTAGAAATTTGATAGATAGGGTCTTTTTCAAGTTTCTTGAAATCAGGATTATTTAAAAATGCTTCGAATCGTGCTTTATCTATAAAAATAGAAGATTTCCAGGCTTTTGCTACATATTTTGCCATTTTGCCTTTGTTTTTGGCTATAAATGCGGGCTGGTAACTGGCAGGGATATCTTGAGCATAGAGGTTAAATAATTCCACCATCATTTCTTGTTCTAAAGGCGTATAAAAATCTTTGAAGAAAGCTTCACTTTGTTCAAGAAGAGCGGGTTTCAATCTGCTGCTCATTTGGTCTAATTTGCTTTGAGCTGCATCGATTTCCTCTTGATTTTTCCCTTTTTTTGCTTCAGCCAATGCATCATATGCCGACTTCCAAGCATCTAATGTACGTCCGGCCCGCAACCCAAATAATACTGTAGACGATCCTAAAAGCAAGGCTTCACGGTTGTAAACCTCTGCTACTACATATTTATCGGTTTCGCCATAAGTTTTTTCGAATGTGTTTAACACATCGCCATACTTTTTCATTCGGTCGGAACCTGTAGAAACCCATTTGCTAAATTGATTTTCAAGTTGTTTTTTCTTATCAAAAACTTTGTTGTTCACCAATTGCTCAGTTTGACCAATGTAATATTTCCAATAGTTTGCGGTTTGGGCATAAGAAGAAGCGTACTGAATATTCACTTTTGCATCGGCTTCCATGTATTTGCGCATGATGGCCAATTTCAAATCGCGCACTTTTACTACTGAAGGATTGTATTTCTCTATGGCTTGTTTAACGCCTCTGGCACTTAAAAAGCGATCTGTAGAACCGGGGAAACCCATAACCATAGTAAAATCGCCTTCAGCAACGCCATCCAAATTTATAGGCAGAAAATGACGGGGTTTTAGAGGAATGTTGTTTTCGCTGTAATCTGCGGGCTTGCCATCAGGACCTGAATACACTCTAAACATACTGAAATCTCCAGTATGACGAGGCCACATCCAGTTATCGGTATCGCCACCAAATTTACCTACCGCACTGGGTGGAGCACCCACAAGTCTTACATCTTTAAAAACTTCTGTAACAAACATATAAAACTCATTTCCATGATAAAATGGACGAACAAATGCGGTATAATGTGTGCCTTCTGTGGCTTCTTTAGAGAGTTTTTTACCCATTTCAGCAATTTTGGCATTACGCTCCGCTTCGGTCATGTTTTCGTTCAGTTCAGCCATTACTTTGGCCGTAACATCCTCTACTCTCACTATAAACGTAGCAGTCAAACCCTCGTTTGGCAATTCTTCGGCGCGGTTCATTGCCCAGAAGCCATCTTTTAAATAATCGTGTTCAACGGTGCTGTGTGTCTGAATGGCGTCGTAGCCACAATGGTGGTTGGTTAACAACAATCCTTCGCCTGAAATCATTTCAGCAGTACAAAACCCGCCTAGTGAAACAATGGCGTCTTTAAGCGAAGATTGGTTCACACTGTAAATCTGCTCGGGGGTGAGCTTTAATCCAAGTGCTTGCATATCATTGTAATTCATGGCGGCTATGAGCTGTGGCAGCCACATACCTTCGTGCGCGCGTACGCCCAAACTGATTATAAGAGCGAAAGAAAGCGCTATTAGCTTCTTCATAAAAAGGGGATTAGGTTTTATCGCCGCCAAGTTAAACCAAAGCATGTCTTTTTTAAGTTCTGAAGGGACAGACGTTTTGATTTACGTTTATTTTAACTTGAAGTTATCGTTTTATTAATAGTTACACGTTTTATTTATCTCTAAAACAATTGTTTAAAAAGTGCACATAGAATGGACATTTTATTTAACAAGTTCAAAAGTGGGTTGAACGCTTTGAAATAGATTATGAATTTTGTTGATGGCCAATAATAATATGCAATAGATGCGTTTATTTGGCCCAATCATATTGAGGATGTAGTGATATTTTAAGCCAAAAGGACCCGTTTTTGGGCCATAATGTAACCTAAATGCAGGCCCTCATGGGCTAAATTGAATACGATGGCTTCTTCTATAGTACTTAAATGACTTCCATAGCTGGTTTGATAAGGAGAAAAAGAAACGAAAGTTTGATTGGTTAAATCTTGAATTAACTGATTAATAGCTGATTTTGAGGCGTTTTTAACTTCTTCTAATTCACTTAAAGACCAAAAATCCGTTGAAGTACTACCCTTTTTATACTTTAAAACAAATTCCGGGCTGAGGGGAATTGGTAAATTGGAAAGACCATAAGTAAGCATACAAAAAGTAGTTACGCTATGTCCAAAGTTCCATAAAGGATGATTATTAAAGCCCATTGGCTTGCCGTAATTGGATTGTTCTGCCAATTGGTTCAAAACATAAATCATGTTTTTTCTGGTTTGCACAATGGCATCCAGGGCAAAGTTTAACTGGGTATGATTCATTATAAACTATTTAAATCAATTTCTTCAGCCTGAAGCACTTCCTGAGTTTGGGTGTTAAAAACAAAGGCCACCAGTTTAATATTATTGGCTTGCCAATTGCTTGAAACATTCAACGTATAGTTTTTCACAAACGAATCTCCGGCATTGCCTCCATTAGCAGTAATGGGTTCTCCGGCCGCACCATTAAGCGAGGTTCTGAACACATTGTTATGAACGTAATTAACATTAAGACTGTTATCAGGCATTTTTTGAGGGGCCACAATGCCGCTTTCGCAAAGCCAAACATTCAGCGAAATAGGGGCAGAGGTTGAAAGCAAAACATCGGTGGTAACCGTTAAGTCAACGAGTCGGTTATTGGAATTGTAATTGCCTTCCAATTTTAACCGAAAAAGAGGCTCAACCTCGTTAATTTGGGCAACAATACCGGCCCAAGCGCCAAAAAGCTTTAAATGACCAATGCCTTGGCTTGCAAATCCCTGCCGACTAACCATTCCAATTGGAAGTCCAAATTGGTCTATTCGAAAAAAACTTCTCAAAGATTCTCCTTCCGGGGTTCTAAAGTCGGTTGGGTAACTAGGGGTGTCTGGCGCCGTAAAATTAGAAGGTCCTGCATGAATGGCCACTGCCACGCTTCTTCCGGGTAAATTGTTTTGAATGGCTTTTATAGCCTCGCTGGCTTTTGGGCAATTGTTGCATCTATGGCCTGTGAAGTCTTCAATCAAGGCCTTCCGAATAACTGTTGTATCATCGGGTGGGGGCGGTGTTGTTCCGTTTGTTAGCGGATCATCGATGTAATCACACGAAATAATGGTTAAAATCAAGCCCGTTAAGGTGATGAGCTTAGAGAAATTTGTGCGCTTCATGGCGTGAAAATACAAGTTTATTGAATTGTGTACTTCATCATTTTAGAAGCCCTTTTAGTTAAAACAAGACAGTGCCTTTTCAATAAAAGTGTCACGACCATTTTGTAAATCGATTATAGAAAGATTAAGCGCGTAGTCGGGCGCAATGCCCAGTTCCATTTCGTGTCCATTTCGATCTATGGTTCTGGAGGCCGAGTATCTAAAAGTCCAGCCATTGGGCAATTCGCTTGAAACGGGCAGACCGCCCCCACCACCAGTAGTATCGCCAATTATAGTGATGTTTGGTAAACCCTTTAACATGGCAATCAGGCTATTGGTGGCAGAATAACACGAGCGGTTGGTCAAAATTACAAGTGGTTTTGGGTAGAAATAATTTCTTGGGTCTATATAATAAGGTTGAGGGTTAGAAAAGGCATCTGGATTTGGGCCTGTTTTGGTGATTTCGTAAAAACCCAAAGTTTTACTTTGTACAAAAGTGGAGCCTAAGGTTTTAGCCAAAGTTAAACTTCCGCCCCCATTGTCTCGAACGTCTAAAATAAGGCCTTTGTAAGGTTCATATGTTTTAAGCACAAGATCTAATTGACTTTCAGAAAAATTACTTCCAAAACTTCCATAATACACATACCCGACTGAATCGATAAGTTGATGCTTAAATGGTCCGGTTATACGATGATTTTCAAGTAAATAATGTCTTTCAACCACAGAGTAATCAAAGTTTTGAGGATAGTTGAGGTACCAATTCCAGTTTCGGCCAATGTCGAATCCTGAAATTAGGTTAGTATGCCCATCTTTTAAGATAAACAGCATATCAGACAAGACATCAAAAAGTTCAATACTGCCCATTTGATTGGATATTTTAGGCTTCATACTGTCTCGAACAGCCAACCAATCTATTTTTTTAAGTTCGAATAAACTATACCGTTCGTATAACGTTTGCCAAACTATTTCAAATTGTGTTTCAGGTTTTGTGGATGGATTTTCAGGCAATAAAATCTTTTCGCAGCTTAATGATAGAAAAAAAATTAAGAATAATAAAAGTCTCCTTTTCATAGGGCAACATCCATTGTTAAAAGAAACTGATGCATTGCATCTTGTCTGATATTTGCCGCATTTGTATAAGAATGACGCCATTGGTATGAAAAGCCAAACCGGTTGTTGTTTTTTTGCAGCCAACTAAAGCCCAACGTACTTTGCCATATGGCATGTTTTCCCAAGAATCCCCAACTGTTTTCGAAACTGGAGTTGGATGTAATGGAAGGTGAGAATTTGGGCGTGATGGCAAAAGCATAAACAGGTAGATGAAGGTTCCATTCCCAACTAAAAGCTTCTTTTTTTATTTGAAAAGATTTTTCAAAACGGTTGGCAATTCCAATGGTTGATACGCTAACCCAAGACCATGCGTTATTTTGAAATGATTGATGATAGCTAATATCAGAGGTTGTACAGTTGCCTAAACCTATAAACCACTTATGCTTTAACAGAGATGAAGAAGCAAGGCGCTTAATGCTTAATTGGGCTTCAAAACCGAAGTTATATAGTGTGTAGGTTTCGAGGTTGGGGTTGTGCATGAGACCTCCAAAACCAGCTGCCCAAAAATGATTGTGCCATTTTTCATGAACATGGCTTAATCCAATAAGCCCCAAAGCCGAGATCCCGGAATAAACGATTTTACTTTGATAACTGTCGTAGCGTTTATTTAATCCGGCTCCAAGTGCGAAGTTGAGGTGAAATTTATGGTTTTGAGAATTTGCTGAATACAAGTGAAATGTTATTAAACAAAATAAAAATTTTAATGATTGATTTTTGTTTAAAATAAGTCTACTCATATTAAGAGCTAATTTCCGGAGGTTCTGGCAATACCGCTTGTGATTTATCTGCAATTTCCTTTATGATGGCATCCAGCTCTTTTGCAGAGTCCATAATGTAAAGGAATATTTTGTCAAGTTCTTCAGCGTTTTCTCTGTTGTATTCAAAAACTTCGATTAGTCCCATTAATCGAGCCAATGGAGCGCGAACTACATGCGATTGTATCCATGCAATTTCTCTTAATTTTTTGTTCTGAATTTGAATGGCTTTTAACTGCTTTATTCGTTGGGTAATGTCGTGCGCCAAAACTATTTCGGCTGCTCGTCCTTCAAATTCAATAGAGCTGCTTCGAACATCTACATTTAGCTGTTGACCATTTTTTGTTTTATGTAAAGTATGGTTACTGAATGAATATTCGGGGTTAATGTTATCAACAATGGTTGGCGAATGATCATCTGAAGTACTTAAGGGCACGGTGATCTCGATTTCTGTGAGATGTAAGAATTCATCATAGGAATAACCATATTTTAGAATAGCAGCCGCATTAACATCTAAAATTTTTTTGGTTACAGGGTCACGAAGCCACATGGGTTGCGGACTAAGATGAAAAATATCGGAATATAGTTTTTGTGAAGCCTTTAGTAATTGAATGCTCTTATATCGTTCGATATTATAAATTAGGCTTTTGTATAAAATAGTAGCATTCAAGTCGTCTTTTAGTAAATAATCGGATATACCCAAGGCTAAACTTGTTAACGCAAAATTGGCGTCAGTGAATCCGGTAAGAACCACAATTGGGCATTTAGGATTTAAGGAAACAAGGGCTTCAACAAGTGCTTTTCCGCTTAAATCGGGTAATGTTAAATCGAGAAAAACAATGTCAAAAGGCTTTGGGTGGTTTTGAATTAATTGTCTTGCTGAAAAGAAATCCCGGGCATGTAAAACATCAGCATTTAAAAGGGTTTCATCAAAATAATCTTGAAAAAGGACGAAATCGCCCTCATTGTCTTCTAGAATTAAAATGTTATAGGTTTTTGGGTCTTTAAGCAAATTACTTAGAATTTGATGGCAATGTAACAAGACTTAACCAAAAATGCTCAATCTTAAGAATGGCATTTAAAAATTCACTTACTTCAACCGGTTTTGTAATGTAACAATTAGCATGATGGGAGTAGGCCATTTGAATGTCCTTTTCTAAAGATGAAGTGGTTAACATGACCACAGGAATATGAAGGGTTTTAGGATTAGATTTTATTGCTTGAAGTACTTCGTGTCCGTTCTTTAAAGGCAAGTTGATGTCGAGCATGATTAAATCCGGTAGGGGAAGGTTTTCAAAGCCAGCTTTTTGAAATATATAATCTAAAGCCTCTTTGCCATTTCTGGCTACCCTAAGTTTGTTAATAAGTTTACTGTCTTCAAGGGCTTCAGTGGTCAGTAATATGTCGCCTTCATTGTCTTCGATTAAAAGGATTTCTATTGATCTCATTGATTTTGTTTTATTGGTAGGCTGAAAAAGAAACGACTGCCTTTATTGAGTTCAGACTCCAGCCATATTCGCCCGCCGAGGTTTTCTACGATTTTTTTAACAATTGCGAGTCCCATACCGTTTCCTTCATATTCATGTTTTGAATGAAGACGCTGAAAAATCACAAAAATCTTTTCAAAGTACTCCTCCTCAATTCCAATTCCATTGTCACTGATACAAAATTCATGTGCATCGCCTTTGTATTTATAAGTTATTTCAATAATGGGGCTTCTATCTACAGATGAATATTTTATGGCGTTTTCGATTAAATTTTGCAGAATTTGTTTAAAGGGAGTTTTGTAAGTATAAATGGAAGGTAAATCTGAATGAATTATTTTGATGTTTTTTTCGGAAATGGCTTTTTTGTAGAATAATTGTATTTCATCCAGGGTTTCCTCTACAGAAACTTCGGATTCGGATTCGGTATTTTTGCCCACCCTTGAATATTCTAGTAAATCCAAAATAATTTGACGCATTCTTTTGGAACCATCTACGGCAAAGTGAATGTATTGATTTGCCTTTTCATCTAAAACACCCTCATATTTTTTTTGAAGCTGAGTTAGAAAACTGGTTACCATTCGCAATGGTTCCTGAAGATCGTGACTGGCTACAAAGGCAAACTGTTCTAGTTCAGCATTCGAAAGTTCTAGATCATGTGTTCGTTTTTGAAGGTGTTGATTTAAGGCCAACAGGGAGTCTTCATAGTGCTTTTGAGCACTAATGTCACTCATTGCACCTACCATTCGAATGGCTTTTCCTGATTTATCTCTTATCAGTACGCCACGATCGGCTACATAAGTGTAATCGCCATTTGCCTTCTTAAACCTATATTCGCTGTGCCAATGGCTCGATTTGGGGCTACTTAAAAAATTCTTTAGGCTAAATAACACCTCTTGTACATCATCGGGGTGAATTAACTCTTCCCAATTGGTTCTTGGTTTTATATTCTTGGATTCATTATAGCCGAAAAGGGTTTTGTAACCATCGCCCCGAAAAAAGCTCATGGTTTCTAAATTCCAATCCCAAATGGCATCTTGGGTTGCAAGTGTTGCCTTTTCAAACCTTTCATTGGATAGTAAAAGCGCCGCTTCGTTTAGTCGTTTTTCAGTAATATCCCTAAAAAACAAAGAGATGCCATTAGGCCCAGGGTAAGCACTTACTTCGACCCAAATATTTAGGGTTTTGAAATACTCAACAAAGTGGCGTGGTTCTTTATTGTCTTTTACTAACTGATATTCCTTATGAAATGATTGGTTAAACTCTTCAGGAAATATTTGCCAAACATTAACTCCAATAACTTCTTCTCTTTTAATATTAAGCGCATGTTCGGCAGATGAGTTCCAGTAAATTACCCTCCAGTCATTATCCAGTCCAATAAAGCCATCGCCTATACTTTCTAAAATTTCTGTTTTCTCTTTTAAAGCTTGTTGAAGTTTTTCTTCTGCGTTCTTTTTCTCTGTAATATCAATTCTAATGGCTAAAAAGCTATAAATTTCATTGGATGAATTTTTGAGTGGAACTATAAATGTATCTATCCAATAGTAACTGCCATTTTTATGTTTATTCCTTAATTCTCCTCTCCAAACTTTGCCATCGTTGATTGTATTCCAGAGATTTTTATAGAATTCGGTTGAATGATAACCAGATTTATTTATTTTGCTATGCTTTCCAATAAGTTCTTCTCTGCTATAACCTGAAAGCTCACAGGTTTTGTCATTAACATCCAGAATTATTCCATTTAAATCTGTAATTATAGTGTTTGCAGAATTGTCTAAAGCACGTTTATAATTTTCAACCGTTTTAAGTTGTTGATTCAGTTCATTTTGATAATGAATTCTTTTTATAGCAGCGGCTAAATTTAGCGCCAGACTATTGAGAAAATCTATTTCTTCTTGTGACCAATTCCGGGCTTTTGTACAATCATCTACCCCAATAAAGCCATAGAGTTCATGACCAATTATAACAGGTTGAAGTAAGAGTGAAAGTATGCCCTGTTTTTCAAGAGACTTTCTGAAAACAGAATCTGTTATATCGGACACCAATGATTTAAAACATTTCCCTCCGAAAAGATTTTCTGATATATAGTGAAGATCTTCGAGCGCTATATTTGTTAAACTTGGGTTGTTTAACTGTTGTGAGATATTTTGTCTCGTCCATTCAAACTTTAGACTATAAACTCTCTGTAAGGAATTTTCTAAAGTATGATGCTCAAAGAAGTAAGCTCTGTCTACATGCAGTATTTCGCCTATTTTCTGCAATCCACTGTTTAAAGGGGCTTCCCAAACATTATTTTGAAGAAAATCGCTTGATAAATCCGAAATAATTTGCAAAAAGGCGCTTCTTTTGGCGAGCTCCAGTTGTGATATCTTTATTTCGTTTACATCTTGAATGCTTCCATAAACTTTATCTACAGTTAGATGAATGTCATATTCGGCCTGACCCAAGACGCGGACCCAAATTCCATTTTGTCCATCTAATCTTAACAGAACTTCAATATCAAATTCTTGGCCCAACAATATGCAGTTTTCGACTGATTCTTTAAATCGTATTCTGTTTTCACCTTCGGCAAAGAGTTCAAATAATTGATTTAGCGTCAGGACATTTGTAGAGGTTAACCCAAGAATTTCGGAGCAAATGCTGGATAGAAGAATAGCATCGTTTTTAAGATCTATTTCCCAGCTGCCTATTTTCGCCAATTTGCTTGCCTTCTGATGAAGCCTTTCTAACTGTTTTCTTTCGGTGACATCTTTTGCCGACCCAAAAACCAAGTCTGCATCCAAATCGGGTTTAACAGTCCATGATATCCAACGAATTTCCCCATTGCTCTTAATCCACCTTACTTCAAAAGAAGAGATTTCTTTGCCTGATAAACTTTCTTGAAAGCTTTTGAGCGTTCTTTCTCGATCGTCGGGATGAATAAATTCAATAAATGGGGTTTCTGTTAAACGCTTTAAAGTATGGCCGAGGATTTTCTCGCCTGAAGGATTTATTTTTTTTATTATGCCATTTTTAAGTCCGCCAACAAATAGAATATCTGGCACTGAGTTGAAAATATCAAAGATTTCCTTTTCTAAGTATTTCTTTTGGAGCTCAGCTGCTATTATACTGGGCAAGGTATTAAAAACACCCTCAAATTCATTAATTACAGAGTTATCATCTTTTTTAGCGAGAACCAGAATTCCCAGAACATTATCATCGTTTGCTAGGGGAACTGCCATAAAGGAATGTAATCCGGAAGCAATGGCGGCTTTTTGTCGCAGAAAAGCGGGATTTTCATCTACATTTTGCCATTTAACTATTGAATTATTTTTCCAGGCAGTCCCAGGTAAACCTTCTCCAAATTTAAATCGAACAATCTTTTCAGAGTTTTCGTAAAAACATTCGCCAGATTTTGTGGAAGCATATTTGACAATTTGGAATAGCTCGGTTTTATGGCTATTTGGAAGCCAGAATTCGGCTAAATCAAAATGTCTAAAAGCAGATATTGAGACTAAAATTTCATGTAAACATGTTTTTATGGTATTATGATTAGAAAATGACTGATGAACTAAATTTATTAGTTCAATTTCAGTTTCGCGATTTTTTTGCTCAGTAACATCCCGTAAAATTGCAATCCAATGTGTATACCAACCTTTTTCATTACAAACTGGGCTCAATGAGAATTGATTCCAGAAGGGTTCGCCATTCTTTTTATAATTCAAAGTGGTTATTTGGCAACTTTCCCATTTGCGAATTTTCTTTCCTAATTCATGTAGGGCTAAATAATCTGAGTTGGGTCCTTGTAAAAAGCGAGGTGATTTTCCGATTACTTCATCCGATTTATAGCCTGTTAATCGAGTAAAAGCTTCATTAACAAAAGTGATTCTGGGTCCAGGTTCATCAAAAGGTTCGGCTTCGGTTATTATTACAGAGTCATTTGTATTGGTAATAACGCTTTCCATCAAACGCAGGCGTTCTTGTTCAATTTTTGAAATGGTTATATCGCGCATGGCGCCCACCGCCTTTATGGCTTTGCCTTCAGCGCTTCTTAAAATAATGGCTCTGTTGTGAACAAAAGCGAAGCTTCCATCTATGCGTTTAAATCTGTGTTCATCTTCCCAAAAATTCTCCTGGCTGCTTAATAGTTTAAAGCTTTTTTCTAAAAGACCGTCTCTTTCTTCGGGATGTAAAAGTTCAGCCGCGGCTTTTTGGCTGTTGGTAAAAACTCTCCGTTTATAGCCAAACAATTTCTCAAAATTCTCACCCCAACTCACCCTTTCGTTTTCAATATCCCAATCCCAAATGGCCTCATTAGTGGCTTGCGTAGCCATTTCATATCGTTCGTTGAGATCCATCAACCTTTTTTGAGTATGAATGCGCTCAGTAATATTTTGGGTCGTACCATAAATTCGAACAATCTTCTTTTTTTGGTCTCTGGCTGCAAAACCAAACTCTTCAATTACCTGAATATGATTTTCCTTATCCAGAATTCGATACTGAATATGGAATGGAGAGCCCGAGGTTATGCAACGGTCATATGCCTCATTGACTATGCTGTGGTCATCACTTATAACTAAATTTAAATGGCATTTCCTGGTTTTCTTGAATGATTTTGGTTCAATGTCAAATATTTTGAAAAGAGGATCGGTCCATTTTAGTTTGTTGCTTATTAAATCTAAATTCCAGCTTCCTATTAAGGAATTACCTTCCTTATGAAAAGATTCTATTGGTTTATTATTCCACTTTTGTTCCTTTTGCAATAGCTTGGTGTGTAAGCCAAGGAAATATTTTGACTTATCATATTCTAATAATATCCAATTTGTTTCGAACCAATCATCGGGCTTATCCTTAAAATTCACCCTTACCATATTTGATTTCCCGATTTTGGATTGATTTTTTACTTCTTCCAAAAGATTAAGAACATGTAATTGAATTGATTTGGATTTTATAAAGTCGATATATGATTTTCCAATCAAATCTGTTTCAGAATGGTGTGTATACTTATGAAAACAAGTATTCGAAAAATGAATTTTATAAGAATCATCCAAAATGCAAACAGCAACATCATCCAATTCATCGAGAACTTGGTTTAGACCGGTGACGTGGATGGTATTATCAAATTGCTTTTGCTTCACTTTTCTATGTTTTGTGATTAACGTAGCTATTGCGAAAAGCTCAGAAAGCGCCCTCATTTCAAAGCTAAGGTTTTTTCTGCTGGAATCCTAGCAATTAAGAAGGAAGTAGGCCTGAAATCGGGAAGTAAAGTAGTTTTCTTTAACTAAAATTCTTGTGCAAGCCTTTCCCTGATTATTTGGGAAACCAAAAATTTGTCTATTGGCAGTGGAAATAATTCTGAGTTTAGTTCATCCAAAGCCCACCATTCAATGGAAGTGATCTCTTGATTAACAGGTTTTAAAATACTCAAATCTTGCGAATTGGCTTTAACTTGTAAGTAAATGCTAATAATTTGCTCACCCTTTTTAAAGGCCGATTCAACAAAAAAATCTGTGATGTAGATTTGTTTCACAATTTCTACTTCAAGGTTTAATTCTTCAAGAAATTCTCGTTTAATACAGTCGTTTATGCTTTCGCCGAGCTCTAAGCCGCCACCGGGAAATTTTCGGATTATTTCATTTTGAATGGGCTCGATGCTGGTAAGTACGCCATAAGCAGGTTCATATAAAAGGCCATATACCCGTATATTAAAAGCGTGAATATTATTTAAGACAGTCATGGTGAGACTGTTTTAGGTTCTAATAATTCACGAAACCTAATTCGACTTATTTCAAAGTCAAGTGTACTTTGTAATTCTACAAACCAAGGTTGATGACCATAAATAGGAAATAATTCATTTATCAATTGTAGTTTTAGGTAGTCGTATTTAAATAATTTCAGTACAGCCATACAATCATTTACATTTAAATCTTTACTTTCTTTAGCCCAAACTTTCGCTCGTATTAAACGTTCGAAATCGGTTGATATGCTTCCTAGTTCTTCTATAGTGTTTGGTTCTGGCTTAGGCGCATTTTCTTCTGAAGTTATTGGTTGGTTTAGTACAGAGATAGCGGTGTTTGACTTTAACATGATGCCAAATGTCTCAGCCGAATCGGGCTTTTTAATCTTCGACTCCTCTGCTTTCTTGTATTTATCGTTTATTGGAGGAGAATTTTGATAAATTACAGGTTTTAAATAACTTAATAATACCTTCGGCACAAAGTGTTTGAGGCTGTCTGCGATTTTATCGGGAATTTGATTTCCTCTGTATCTTAAACGATACGCATTGTTGGGCCATTTTACCAATTCGTAAAAGGCTGAATTTTGACCATCAAGATAAATCTGCCTTTGGTGGGTAATCTCAGATTGAAGGTCTGTTTTCCAATAAACTGTGTAGTTGCCTTTAGATAGATTATGATTAATTAAACCTGAAGTACAATTTTTTAGATTTAAACTGTTTAGCGAAAAATAAGCACAAGAATCGGCAATTACAACCGCTAGACTGCTCTGTGCCAATGCCCATTGAGTTACAAAAAAGAAGCCATAAAAAAACGCTATGCGCATGCCCCTAATGTACAATGCCTGCAACAATTGCTAATTACCTTTGACGGCAAAGTCTCTTTTTGTTATGCAAAATATATTGGTCATTGGTGCCGGCAGATCCACATCCAGCCTAATTCAGTACTTAATTAACCATGCCCCAAAATATGGATGGAAAATTACAGTTGCTGATTTCCAATTAGAATTGGCAGCTTCTAAGGCGATGGGTTTGGCAGATGTTATTAAGTTGGATGTTACCGATGAAATTTCTCGAATTTCCGCTATTTCCAGAGCCGATTTGGTAATTTCTATGCTCCCTGCGCATATGCACATTCCGGTTGCGATAGATTGCATTGCTTTGGGAAAGCATTTGGTAACAGCGAGTTATATTTCTCCGGAAATGGAAGCCTTAGATGTTCGTGCCAAAGAAGCAGGCGTTATTTTACTAAATGAGATAGGTGTTGATCCGGGAATTGATCACCTTTCTGCCATGAAAGTTATAGATGAAATTCGTGCCAAAGGCGGGAAAATGCATCTTTTTGAATCGTTTACCGGAGGATTACCCGCACCGGGTAGCGACAACAACCCTTGGAAGTACAAGTTTACATGGAACCCAAGAAATGTGGTATTGGCAGGTTCGGGTGGAGCGGTAAAGTTTATTCATGAAGGACAGTACAAATACATTCCTTACCACAAGGTATTTAAGCGAACGGAAATTATTGAAATCCCCGAATTTGGCAGATTTGAAGGTTACGCAAACCGCGATTCATTGCGCTATCGTTCTGTGTATGGTCTCGATAACATCCCTACCATTTATAGAGGCACATTCAGGCGTCCGGGTTTTTGCAAAGCCTGGAGCACTTTGGTGGATTTAGGGATGACCGATGACAGCTATAAATTGGAGGCTAGTGAGCATTTAACTTATCGCCAGTTTACCAACACTTTTTTGGCCTACCATTCTACCGACAGCGTTGAACTGAAGCTGATGCATTATTTGAACATTCCACACGACAACGATTTGATGGAAAAAATTGAATGGTTGGGTTTGTTAGATAATGAATTGATAAGATTGCCAAACGCCAGTCCGGCACAAATACTTCAAAAACGGTTAGAAGAAAAGTGGAAAATGGAAAAAGGCGATCGCGATATGATTGTGATGTACCATAAGTTCGGTTACGAACTAAATGGTGAAATGCAAATGTGTGAATCGAGTATGGTGGTTTTAGGTGATGATGAAGTAAATACCGCCATGAGCAAAACAGTGGGTTTGCCGGTTGGCATTGCCACGCGTTTAATTGCCGAGGGAATAATAAAAACACCAGGGGTAATGCTGCCCATTTCACCCGAAATTTATAAGCCCATGTTGGCCGAATTAGAACAATATGGCATACGATTCAACGAACGTGAAGTGCCTTACAAACCTTATTAATCTTAAACAGTTAACCTCGAAGTAATGAAGAAGATAATTGAATGTGTACCCAATATTAGCGAAGGGCGTGATTTGCCAAAAATTCAAGCCATTGCTTCTGTAGTAGAAACGGTTGAAGGTGTGAAACTCCTCGACATTGACCCGGGAAAAGCAACCAATAGAACGGTAATCACTTTTGCCGGTGAACCTGAACAGGTGGTTGAAGCGGCTTTTAGATTAATAAAAACAGCTTCAGAGAAAATTGACATGCGCAAACATAAAGGTGAGCACCCGCGTATGGGCGCCACAGATGTGTGTCCTTTGGTTCCGGTTTCGGGTATCGAAATGGAAGAAGTGGTTTTGTGGGCGCATAAATTGGGGGAGAGGGTAGGTCGTGAATTGGGTATTCCGGGCTACTATTACGAATCGGCAGCTGTTGTGCCTGAGCGTAAAAATTTAGCATATTGTCGTCAAGGTGAATATGAAGGCTTAGAGGCCAAGTTTGCTTCAGCTAACGGCAAACCTGATTTCGGAATAGCCAATCCCGAAATATACCATAGAACAGGGGCCATTGCCATTGGTGCCAGACAGTTTTTGGTGGCTTATAATGTAAATTTAAACACCACCTCTACCCGAAGAGCAAATGCCATAGCCTTTGATGTTCGAGAAACGGGACGTGTTATGAGAGAAGGAGATCCTATAACCGGAAGAATTGTAACCGATGCGCAAGGCAATCCCATAAACATTCCCGGTAAATTAAAAGCTGTTAAAGGAATTGGTTGGTTTATAGAAGAATACGGAATTGCGCAAATTTCTTATAACCTTACAGACATTTCGATTACTCCCATGCACTTGGCATTTGAAGAGAGCTGCAAATCGGCAGAGCAACGAGGCTTAAGAGTTACCGGTTCTGAACTTATTGGATTGGTTCCGTTAAAAGCTATGCTCGATGCCGGAAAATATTTTCTAAAAAAACAAGAAAGATCTGTTGGAATATCGGATGAAGAAATAATTAAAATTGCCATTAAAAGCCTTGGCTTAGACGAGCTTAAGCCGTTTAATCCAAAGGAAAGAATTATAGAATTTAAGCTGGCAGAGGATGAAGTTTCGCCTTTGATTGGAATGGATTTAAGGCGCTTTGCGAATGAAACAGCCAGCGAAAGCCCTGCACCGGGCGGGGGGTCTATTTCGGCTTATGTAGGCTCATTAGGTGCGTCTTTAGCGGCAATGGTGGCTAATTTATCGGCGCATAAACGGGGCTGGGATGATAAATGGTCTTACTTTTCCGACTGGGCAGAAAAAGCGATGAATATTCAAAAAACACTGCTTTTTTTAGTTGACGAGGACACAAAAGCTTTCAACCGCATTATGGAGGCTCTGGGATTGCCAAAAAGCAATGATGCTGAAAAACAAGCACGGGCAATGGCTTTGAATGATGCCACTAAATATGCCATAGAAGTGCCATTGAGTGCGATGAAAACCGCATTTCAGGCATTTGATGTACTTAAATCTATGGCCGAATTTGGTAACCCTAACTCGGTAAGTGATGCTGGGGTAGGGGCCTTGTGTATAAAAGCAGCCATTCATGGCGCGTTTTTAAATGTTAAAACCAATTGTATGGGTTTTCAAGACAGGTCTTTCGTTGAAGGGGTATTGAAGGAAGGTGAAATTATTTTAAATGATGCCAAATTATTGGAAACTGAAATACTGGAAATTTGTGACAGGGTGATGATGAAGTTATAAGGAAAGGGGCTCAGGCCCCTTTTTTTATGAATGAAATCTTTGGAACTTAATTATCCTGTTTTGGCAGTCATTTACATTATGTTTCGTTTGATTTTAATGGAGGGCTGTTTAGTTAAAGTTCTTATATAGATTGGTGTTTTGGGCGCCTCAATTGCCGGTTCGGGGCTTTCTACTTTTGGGTTGACCTAGAAATAACCACCCGAAACGCGAAGCGTTGAGCGCGCGAATACCGCTAAAAAAATAATCACAGCATTTGCAACATCAGGCCTGTTTAGCACATCGGCAGTTCTCTGTTGAAGAATAGCGGCCGGGCGAGCTCCGCC
>CAMCXO010000040.1 GCA_945883565.1 Chryseobacterium gleum | reverse complement strand
CGCACTTAGCCTCTACAATGGAGACCAGCCGACATGATGAACAGGCCTTGACTTTTTGCCTACTTTTTGGTCAAGCAAAAAGTAGGAAGCCCTTGCGCCGGCGATTGAGGCGCCCTGAAGATCAATCAATTGCAAGAATTCAATAGCCGAAGGCCAAGAGAAAAAAATCACTTAATCAAAACAAAATTACATTAGCCCCACTCCACCAACTACCCAGATGGACACAGAAAAAACATATCTGCGAACATCTGCGGGATCTGCGGGAGATTTCCTTTTCCCACTGACTACCCAGATGGACACAGAAAAAACATATCTGCGAACATCTGCGGCATCTGCGGGAGATTTCTTTTTCCCGTGGATTGCGCAAATTAAGGCGCCCAAAAGCCTAACCAATTGAAGAAATTCAATAGCCGCAGGCCTAGAGAAAAAATTATTTAAACCAAACAAAACTACATTAGCCCAGCGCAGCGTTTCAAAGGGCTAAAAAGGCACTACTTAAGATTAAGGCATCTGCCAAAACTTTATTGTGGCTTTAATTGCCTTTATATTTACGCCTTATGATCATTAGTAAAACGCCTTTTCGAATAAGTTTTGTTGGAGGAGGCTCCGATATGCAAGCTTTTTACAGCCAATCGGTTGGGGCGGTGCTTAGTACAAGCATTAACCGCTATATGTACATTAGCTCCCATCGGTTTTTTGAGCCCGATAAAATCCGAACCAAATACAGCATAACCGAAACGGTAAACTCCGTAAGCGATTTAAAGCACCCTATTTTGCGGGAAGTGCTTAAAATGCTAGAGATTGAAGGAGGTATAGAAATTAGCTCTATTGCCGATGTGCCTTCGGGTACGGGTATGGGCAGTTCATCGTCGTTTACGGTGGGCTTATTGCACAATTTGCTGGCATACAAAAACCGTTTTGCCTCTAAAGAGGCTTTGGCGGCCTTGGCCTGCGAGGTGGAAATAGAGCGCCTGGGCGAGCCCATTGGCAAACAAGATCAGTATGCGGCCGCTTATGGTGGCTTAAATGTGTTCGAGTTTTATGCCGATGGCTCGGTTTCGGCTATTCCATTGCACCCTAAGCCTGAGATTTTAGAAGTTTTGCAAAGGCGCTTACTAATGTTTTATGTGGGCAATGCACGCAAAGCGGGCGATATTTTGGAAGAGCAAAAACGCAATGTGTCGCAGGCCGATAAGTTTATGGGTATGAAGCAAATGGTGGCCTTGGTTTATGGGCTTCGCGATGCTTTGTATGCCGAAGATTTGGATGCTTTTGGCACTCTGCTTCACGAAAACTGGATGATAAAACGCAGTTTGGCTTCTGGCATTAGCAATGGGCTTATTGATGAGGCCTATGAAGTGGCCTTGCGCAAAGGGGCTTTGGGCGGAAAGCTGCTGGGGGCAGGTGGCGGAGGGTTTATGCTTTTTTATTGCCATGAAATGCACCAACAAGGGCTCATAGACGCTTTGGGGCATTTGCGCTTATTTCCTTTTGCATTTGACCGTGACGGATCTAAAATTATACACTATGGCGATTACTAAGCCCGAAGATTATTTAAGTCTTTTACAAACCACCCTGAACTGCTTAGATCTAAGCGCTGTTGACCGTTTGGCGGAAGCCTTTTTGCAAGTGCGCGAGCAAGGTGGCCATATTTACACCTTTGGCAATGGGGGCAGTGGGGCCACGGCCAGTCATGCAGCAGGCGACTTTCTAAAAGGGGCCTCTTATGGCTTAGATCGTAGGTTTAAAATGATTTGCCTAAACGACAATTTACCGGCCTTGATGGCCATTGCCAACGACATTGGCTATGAAGACATTTTTGTGGAGCAGCTGCGGAATTTTATAGGCCAAAACGATTTGGTAATCGGTATTTCAGGCAGTGGCAACAGCGAAAACGTGGTGAGGGCATTGGCTTTGGCCAAAGCAAAAGGCGTTAAAACGGTGGCTATGTGCGGATTTAAAGGGGGCAAAATTGCAGGAATGGCTGATTTGGTTATTCATGTACCGGCCATGGATATGGAAGTTACCGAAGACGCCCATATGGTGGTGTTCAATATGGTAAAGAAAGTGGTAATGCACCGCTTATTGGGCGATAATCCGAGCATGGGAAGCGTTTACGATGCGCGTACGCCCTAATATTTATAGGGGTTTTTGCATGAGGGCTTCGGCCTCGGCATATTTAAGATCGGCGGCTTTGCGATCGGTTTTAGAAAGGGCATGGGCTTGCTCCATGAGTTTTTGGTACTGCGCCTGCCTCTTTTCGGCTTCGCTTTTTTTACGGAAAAGGTTGAACATATTTGAGGTTTGTATACATGACAAGCCACAAGGCAGTTTGTTTAATACCAATAGGGTTTTATTCGATGTGGGCCATGAAGGGTTCTGAAGTTTTAGCCCTTTCAAGTAGGTATACGGCTGCCACATTCAATTTGGCTTGGTTAAAGGCCAAGTATGGCGAATTATGTTGAATAGATTGCTAATCATTTTGCAGCAAATGTGGCGCTCATTCGGCATTATCAGCGCATTGCATATGCTTTCGTATGCCCTGCCTTTGTTAATAGTCCCGCATTTGGTTATGGCTGTAGGCTTAAAATGGTTTGGCGAAATAGCCTGGGCCCAGGTGTTGGTAGGGTTTTTTGTGAATTTTATAGACTATGGCTTAAATTATTTTGCAACAGCCGAAGTAGCGGTAAACAAGCACGATAAAATCAAAATAAATAGCATTGTATCAGAAGTAATCAGCACCAAGTTGCTGCTGTGGCTTTTGGGCAGTGTGGTGTTTTTGGCAATCGTTTTTTTTATTCCGGGTTTTAGAAGCATTTGGCCTGTTTATGTTTTGGCTTATGGGGTAACCTTGGGCACGGTGTTTACCCCCGTTTTTTTGTTTCAGGGTATGGGGGCATTTGTGCGCATGCAAGGCTATACCTTGCTTAGCCGATTGATGTACTTTGTGGGCGTTTGGTGGCTGGTTAGCGAAAACCAACACTATTTGCGCATTTTATGGTTGAATTTGATTTCGGTGTGTGTGTTGGTGGTATTGAGTGTGGTTTGGATGAATAGGCAGGGATTTGGCTTTCGGTTTACTACATATGCCAGCCTTAGGCAAAGAATAATAGGTGGGTTTGGGGTATTTATTAGCAGTTTGGGTGCTACATTGGCCTTAAGTGCGCCTATGTTGGTAGTGAAAATGCTGTTTAACGAACTGGTACTGGGGGTTTATGCGGTAGTAGATAAATTAATTTTTGCGGTACGCACCACGGTTCAAATGCTCGGGGTTTCGCTGGTTGATAAAACGAGTTTGGCTTTGGCCGAAAAGAACAAAGAGGGGCTCAAGGGCCTTCGGTTTTTAATGTGGGGTTTGGCGGCATTTTGGCTCTTGGCCTATGGCTTGGCCATACTTTTTGCCGATTTTATTTCGAAGGTTTTACTGGGCGAAGTTTCCGAACTGTTTGTAAAATCGTTATGGGTATTGGGCAGTTTGCCTCTTTTTATGGTGCTTAAACAGTATAAAGAACTGTTGTTGGTATCGGGGGGTAACAGAACGTTATTTACAAAGGCCACGGTGTTTTCGGCATTGTCGCAGCTTATATTAGGCTTTGCAACCGCCTATTTTTTTGGTTTCGAAGGCTTTTTGATTTCCTTGTTTTTAACCGAGCTTATATTTGTTGGTGTGGTTTGGTTAGAACAAAAAAGGAGGCCGTTTGAATCCAATGGTTAGTGTGGTAATTCCACTTTTTAACAAAGCCAACAGCATAGATAAGTGCTTGGCTTCGGTTTTAAGTCAAACCTTTACCAATCTGGAAGTGGTAGTGGTCGACGATGGCTCTACAGACCACAGTGCGCATTTGGTGGAAAAAGGGCAAGATGCAAGGGTTAAGTTGATAAGGCAAAAAAACGGGGGTGTTTCGGCGGCTCGAAACCGTGGCATTTTAAGCAGTAAAGGCGAATATGTGGCTTTTTTAGACGCCGACGATTACTGGCATCCTCAACATTTGCAAACCTTGCTGGATTTAGTAGAGAAATATCAAAATGTTTCAACCTTTTTTACGCACTACCACTTTTTGCAAAAAACAGAAACCCCTGCCGTTTGGGCTGCTTTACCTGAAACAGAAGATGGATTGGTGTTGAATTATTTTGAGTCGGTACTGAAAGGCGATCAGTTGGCCACCTCCTCGGGGGTGATGGTTAAGAAAAGGGCTTTTGATGCAACTGGCTTGTTCAAAGAGGGCGAGCAAACCTACGAGGATCAAAGCATGTGGGCCCGATTGTCTTTTTTGGGGATGGCCTATTCGAAGAAAACCACATACATATACAACCGTAACCACAGCGCCTTAAGTGCCTATTCGGCCAGAAGTTCGCCACCGGCTTTTGTAAACGAATTAATGGGGTATTTAAACAATGCCAATTTGAGACCAGACCAGAAATGGTTCATCAAACTGTTTGTGAAGTCTATATATATTGGTACCGCCAGCGAAAATTTGTTGAAGGGCAAGCGGTGGTGGTTTTTAAAGTTCTATGTAAAAGGTATAGACAGCTACTTTACAAAACGGCTTTTGTTCTGGGGCTTGATGTTTTGTTTGCCTTTGAATATGCCGGCATTGGTCTACGCCAAATGGGTTGCCAAACCATGATTAAAGGGATAGAAAGCATAGGTGTGGTATTGGTTGTGTACAGAAAGGCTTTAAGTAAAAGCAGCAGCTTTATAAGTCTTTGTGATTTAAACCCACGGCCTTATTTAGTGGTGGTAGACAACAGTGCCGAACCACAAACCCCACCTAATTATGAAGGCGGCTTGGAATATGTGCATTTTGGGCATAATCCCGGGGTTTCGGCAGCCTATAACGAAGCGGCAAGGAGGTTTTTAAAGCGTGGGTTTACGCATTTGTTGTTGTTAGACGACGACAGCAAATTGTCTCAAACGTATTGGAAAGAGCTGGGAGAAAGTTTAATAACCAGTCCCCAATACGCTTGGTTTTGTCCAAGGGTTAAAGACCAGAAAGGCTGGGTTTCGCCCTTTAAGTTTTTAGGGGGAAGAGGATTTAGACCTAAAATCCTTAAAAGCGGTAATTGCGATTTAATTCCTATAAACAGTGGAAGTTGCGTAAAACTAAAGGCTTTTGAGGAAATAGGCGGGTTTGACGAGAATTTGCCATTGGATTTTAGCGATATAGATTTTTTTATAAGGTTGAAAAAGAAGGGGCATCAAGGCTTTGTTTTAAATGCCTGCCTTGAACATGAGTTATCGTCTGAGCAAAGACCCGAAAAGCAGGTTGTAAAATGGCGATTCGAAATGCTTAGGAAATCGGCGCTTTATTTTGGGCGCAAGCACAAAAGCCTGGGGACTGAGTATTTTTGGGTTGCCCTGAGAGGGGTAAAATTGGCATGGAATTATAAAGATTTTAAATTTATAAAAAGCTTGTTCAATGCTTGGGGTTAGTGTGTGCATGGCCACTTTTAATGGCGAGAAGTATATTGAACGGCAGTTGAAAAGCATTTTGGAACAGCTCGGCTTAAACGACGAGTTGATTGTGAGCGATGACGATTCCAGCGACCAGACTTTGGCCATTGTAGAATCATTTCAAGATCCTCGAATCAAAATATTTCCACATGCTGGTTTGCGCAAGGCTTCTGCCAATTTTAACAGGGCCATAGAACAAAGCAAAGGTCAAATAGTGGTTTTGGCCGATCAGGATGATGAATGGCTTGAGGGCAGAATGGCCTTTATTAAAGACAAACTTGGCGGAAAAAACAAAACCCTTTTGTTTTTAGATGGCCATATGGTAAATGAACAAGGCAACACCCTGCAGCCTTCCATTCATAAGTATTTAAAGGCCCGAAAGGGCGTGGTTCAAAACTTTTGGCGAAATACCTATATGGGATGTTGCTTGGCTTTTACAGCCGATTTGAAACCCATTGTTTTACCCATTCCCTATAAAGTGCCCATGCACGACAGCTGGATTGGCATTTTAGCCGAATGCTATGGAGAAGTTGTGCTGTACAGTTTTAAATCGTTGAAATATAGGGTTCATGGGCAAAATGCCAGTTTGCAGGGCTTTGGGTTTAAAACCAAGATTGTTTGGCGCATTGTATTATTGTACGAATTAATAAAACGCACTTGGAAGCTTTACAAAGGGCGGTAATATCTTGTTCGGTGGTTTGTTACCACACCCATTTAGGGGTGTTGAACCGGCTTTTAGAATCTGTAAAGCAAAGCGACCTAAAAGGACTTAAGCTCACGGTTGTAGATAATGCCAATGAAACAGAGCTACAAGCCTTTTGCACAGAAAAGCAAATTGGGTACTTAAACAGCGGAGCGAATTTGGGTTACGGGGCCGGACATAACCTCGTTCTTCGTCAAAACAAAGGCATGGCCGAATACCACTTGGTTTTAAACCCCGATGTGTATTTCGATGCCGGGCTTTTGAGCACTTTGGTAAAAACATACAAAAATCTGGAACAAGCGGCTATGGCCATACCCAAAGTGCGGTATCCCAATGGCCAAATACAGTATTTAAGCAAACGTTTGCCTACCGCCATGGATTTAATAGGAAGGCGCTTTTTGAGTGGTATTTTCAAAAAATGGGCAAGCAAACAGCGCGAAGTATACGAAATGCGCGATATGAATTACGAGACCGATTTTTGCACCCCAACGGTTTCAGGCTGTTTTATGTTTTTCTCAGATAATTTGCTTCAACAGACCAATGGATTTGATGAACGCTTTTTTTTGTATTTAGAAGATGTTGACTTTTCGCGAAGGGCGAGCGCCTATGGATTTAATTACCATTTAGGCCATTTGGAGATTTACCACGATTACCAGAAAAGTTCATACAAAAGCTTAAAACCATTGTGGTTGCACATAAGTTCGGCGGTTAAATACTTCAATAAATACGGCTGGATTTTTGACCGAGAAAGGCATCGAATCAATGCCGATTACAAAAACAAGAACCGGGAATTGGCCAAGCAAGAAATGCGCAAGCACCAAAGTCCCTTTTAAAATGGAAGCGCTTATTGATTTTTATCAGGCTGCCGAAACAAAAGCCATATTGGCCTTTTTAATGTCACTTTTACTAACATATTTATTTATTCCGGCCATAATTCGTTTGGCTCACATAAAAAAACTGTACGACAAGCAGGACGATCGTAAAAAACATACCGCACGCATTTCATCTTTAGGGGGTATGGGCATTTTTGGGGGTTTGCTTTTGTCGTTTGTTTTCTTTTCTGCTGGCTTGTTTCACGCCTCTTTAAACTCGTTTTTGGTGGGTGTTTTGGTGTTGTTTATTACAGGTGTTAAAGACGATTTATACCCTTTAACGCCAATCAAAAAGCTGTTGGGGCAACTGCTCGCAGTTGGGGTAATAGTAATTCAAGGCAATATTAGAATGGAAACCTTATATGGTTTTTTAGGAATAAATGAATTGGGTTATTGGCAAAGTATTTTAATAACAGTAGCGTATTTCATTCTTATTATCAACGCCTTTAATTTTACTGATGGCATCAACGGCTTAATGGGTTTAATGAGTTTTTTCTTTTTTAGCGTTTACAGCATTTGGTTTTATTATTTGGGCGATTACTTACACCTTTTGCTTTCTATGTCGGCCTTGGGTTCGGTATTGGCTTTTTTGCGCTATAATTTTGGTAACGCCAAAATATTTATGGGCGACAATGGCAGTATGGTTTTGGGGTATATATCCGCTATTTTAACCATACGTTTTGTTCAGCTTAACGAGCACACCCCTTCGGTTTTACTCGAGCACGTAGATGCATTTGTATTTAGCATAAGTACCGTGGCTTTGCCTTTGGTTGATGCCTTTAGGGTGATGGCGCTAAGGGTATTGGTGTACAAGAAACACCCACTTATTGCCGACCGCAACCATTTTCATCATTACCTAATAGACAATGGCGTAAATGCCCCTTTGGCTGCTTCTATTGTTTCGGTGGTTTCTTTAGGGGGTATGATGATGGCCTTTTATTTAAGAAACATGGTGCCAAGCCGTTACCTGCTCTTTATAATTTTTGCCTATATCCTTTTAAGTATTGTGCTTACGCGAAGGTGGTTTAGATTCAAAAACAAAACCCAAATACATGAATAGGCTTCGCTTCGATGGTGTTTTGCTCTACTATTTGGCTGTTTTTAGCTTGGTCTTTGGAAACAATTTGATAACAGGCGTTTTGTTGCTCCTGTCGTTTATAGTTGGTTTTAAACAAAGTGAACCGGAGGTCGATTCACGATTATTCGGCATTGCTTTGGCTTCATTGGCTTTTTTTATCTTCTTGGCATTGAGTTTCTACTGGAGCGAGAACAAAGCGGTTTTTTGGGATAAGCTGGGCACTAAGGCCAGCTTTGCCCTTTTTCCTTTGCTTACCATATTTCGCATCAAAGTCAACTTGCTTGAACTTCTCAAATACTTTATAGCTTCTAACCTTATGGCCATGTTACTGGCGTTGATTATGGCCGCTTGGCGTTCAATAAAGGCCGGGAGTCTGTATTTCTACAGCGACGCTGGTGAGGTACTAGGTTCTTATTTTACTTATGGCGAATTGGCCCAGGATTTTATGCATCCAGGCTATATGGCTTTGCATATGGCGGTTTCCATTTTAGCCATTTTCTTTTTTTGGCGACATTTTATTAGTCGTTATGGTCATTTTACAACCTATAGCGCATTTGCGGCTTTATGGCTTTTTGTTTTCCTGTTGCAGGGCCGAATGGTGCTGCTGTCGCTTTTGTTGGTACTGGCCATTTGGGTGCTATTGAACTTAAGAAAGCTGTTTAATTCTCGTATCTTATATGTATTGTTGGGATTAATGGTTTTTGGTTTTTTGGTTTTAACGCTTATGCCCGACAGGTTTTTAAAACGATACACTGAATTACCTAAAATGCAATTTGAATTCGATGCCGATTTAAGCGCCTTTAACAGTGCTACCTTGAGATTGGCAGAATGGAGTTGTGCCAAAGAAGTAGTTTATGAAAATGCATGGTTTGGCGTTGGACTGGGCGATGGGGAAACAGCTTTACAACAAAAATACCGCGATAAAAATTTTGTTTTGGGCATGGAGTATAAGTTTAATGCCCACAATCAGTACTTGGAAACCGCCATTTCAAATGGTTTAATAGGTGTGCTTTTTTTAATCTTATTATTAAGCGCATTTGGATGGGTTTTTGTGAAGGAAGGATTCGGATTTTCAATGGCTTTATTGCTGCTTTTTGCACTCTCATTTATCACAGAATCTATCATTGAAAGAGCCTGGGGCGTTTTGCTGTTCAATGTGCTCTTGTTTCCCATGGCTGTTGACAGGATGAAAGCCAGAGTCAACTAAAAGTATCGGAAGTTCAAAAATCGTCTAATAGTGGCGGCCATTTGCCGGGCGCGGTTTATATTGCTGCCTAAATACCGAATCATATGTCTACAGACAATCAAATACTTGAAAGAGCTCAACTCTGGCTATCGGCGGCTTACGACGAAAACACCCGCAAGGAGGTGGAACGCCTAATGACTTCGGATCCTAAAGCGCTCACCGACGCTTTTTATACCGACTTAGATTTTGGAACTGGCGGATTAAGAGGCATTATGGGGGTAGGCACCAACCGTGTAAACCAGTACACCCTTGGATTGGCCACACAAGGCTTAGCCAACTATTTAAAAAAGAGTCTTAATGAGAACGAAATCCGGGTGGTTATTAGCCACGACAGCCGCTTGAATTCCAGAGTTTTTGCCGTACAAACCGCCGAAATATTGTCGGCCAATGGCATACATGCTTTCCTTTTCGAGGCTTTGAGGCCTACACCACTGCTCTCTTTTTCCATCAGACACCTGAATTGCCACAGCGGTATTATGATTACCGCTTCCCACAACCCAAAAGAGTACAATGGTTACAAAGTGTATTGGGGCGATGGTGGGCAATTGGTGCCTCCGCACGATAAAAATGTAATTAGCGAAGTACGGGCTACGAAACCCGAAGATGTGCGCTATTCCCCCAACCCAGATTTAATCCATCAAATAGGAAAAGAGGTTGATGAGGCCTATTTAGCCAAACTGGAACAGCTTTGTTTGACCCACAATGGCAAACAAGATTTAAAAATTGTGTTTACCAACATCCACGGAACGGCGGTTACGCTTATGGGCGATGCCCTGAAGCGTTGTGGGTTTGCCCATGTGCAAAGTGTGGCCGCTCAAGATGTACCCGATGGCAACTTTCCAACGGTGGTTAGCCCAAATCCTGAAGAAGCCGCTGCTTTGGATATGGCCGTTAAATTGGCCGAAGAAACCGAAGCCGATTTGGTTATTGGAACCGATCCCGATGCCGATAGAGTGGGCATTGCCGTTCGAGATCACCAAGGCAAGATGCTGCTTTTAAATGGCAATCAAACCGCTTCTTTGCTTATTTATTACCTGCTCGATGCTTGGAAAAATGCCGGTAAGCTAAATGGAAATCAATTTATTGCTGAAACCATTGTAACCACAGATATGCTTCAAAGCATGGCGCAGGACTATGGTGTTGAATGCCCGGTTTGCTTAACAGGCTTTAAATGGATTGCCGAATTAATTCGCGAACGCGAAGGCAAGAAACAGTTTATCGGAGGTGGTGAAGAAAGTTATGGCTATTTAATTGGCGATTTTGTTCGAGATAAAGATGCTATAGGTTCGGCGGTTATGATTGCCGAGGTGGCTGCATGGGCCAAGGCCAAAGGCAGTAGTTTTTATGCAGAGCTCGAGAAGTTGTACCTCAAATACGGCTATTACCACGAAACCTTGAAAAGCATCACCATGCCCGGAAAAGATGGGGCCGAAGCCATTCAGGCCATGATGAAACGCTTCCGCGAAAATCCACCCAAGCAATTAGGGGGTTCGGCGGTGGTTCGGGTAGCCGATTACCAGGAAAGCCAAACACTGGAACTTGAAAGTGGTGCCAAAACTGCCATCAATCTTCCGAAGAGCAATGTTTTGCAATTCTTTACAGCCGATGGCAGCAAAATCACTGCCCGTCCGAGTGGCACTGAACCAAAAATTAAGTTCTATTTTGGCCTAAAAGCCGTGGCACAAAAGGCCGATGAATTACCCGCTCTAAGGCAAAATTTACAAGCGAAAACCCAAAGCATCTTAAACGATTTAGGTGTTTAAGTTTAGCACACTGCAAAGGCTTTCGCCACTTTTGTTTTGCACGCTTTTGGTAGGTCCACTGTTTGCACAAGCCCAGAAACAAGTGGTTTACGACAGTTTGTTTCTGAGGAAGATTTACGATTTGGCTCTCGAAAATGGCGAGGCCTTCGAAAATTTAAGAAGCTTGTGTAAAGACGTGGGACCACGCTTAACAGGTAGCCCTGAAGCTGAAATGGCGGTAATTTGGGGCGAAGAGGTATTGAACCGATACGGCTTTGACTTGGTTTATAAACAAGCCTTTAAAGCCCCGCTTTGGCAAAGAGGAAGCCGGGAATCGGGCTGGTTAATTCAAGAAGATTCGACACCCTATAAACTCAAATTGCTGGCTTTAGGCTTTTCGCCCCCTACCAATGGTACCTTGGATGCTGAGGTTATAGAAGTGCAAGATTTGGACGCCCTCAAGCAATTAAACGAAAAGGAGGTCGAAGGCAAAGTGGTTTTCATCAATCAGGCTTTCGACCAAAAGCATATTTACACCTTTGAAGCCTATGGTGGCTGCTTCGATATGCGTTGGGAAGGGGCCGGCATGGCTGCCCAAAAGGGCGCTTTGGCCTGCATTATCCGCTCTCTGGCCCAACAAAGCGACCACCATCCACATACGGGAACTTTAAACCAGGCGTCTCCTGAGCTGGTGCCGGCGGCTGCTATAAGTACCCGAGATGCCGATTACTTACAAAGCTGTTTAAAGAAAGGAAAAGTCCGGGTGCGCCTCGATATGGACTGTGGATTGAAAGGTGAAACCACTTCGCACAATGTGATTGCTGAATTGAAAGGCCATTCACCATCCATTATAAGCTTTGGGGGGCATCTCGATTCGTGGGATGTGGGAGAAGGCGCGCACGACGATGGGGCAGGCATTGTTCACTGCATAGAAGCCATGCGCATATTAAAAGCCTTGAACTACAAACCCCGTCATACCCTTAGATGCGTGCTGTTTATGAACGAAGAGAGCGGCAATTTTGGGGGAAAGAAATACGCTGAGCAGGCGTTGGCTTTGGGTGAACAGCACATTGCAGCCATAGAAACCGATAGGGGTGGTTTTATGCCGGTAGGCTTTGATGTGAGGGGAAACCAAAAACAACTGGCATTGTTGCGCAGCTTTTCAAAAGCCTTAAAACCTTATCGCTTGTTTAAATTCGATTTTGGCTATGGAGGTGTAGACATTGGGCCATTATTCGATGCTTATCCCAAAATGCTGCAATTGGGCATGAACGTGGTGAGTCAACAGTACTTTGATTACCATCATGCCGAAACCGATGTTTTCGAGGCCGTTAACCGCCGGGAGCTGGAGTTGGGTGCGGCGGCTATGGCCGCTATGGTATACATGTTAGACCAAAACCTTCCTTAAACAGCAGCCAATGAAGAACGCCCTGTGTATTTTCTTTTTATGGGTTTTTGCTCTAGGCGCAAAGGCCCAAATCCAAAACTTCAGTGTATTGTACAAATTGGAAGTAGATCAAAAAACAGACAGTCCGGTGCTCAAAGCCATGATGATGGGCGCCGAGATTGAGTTTTTCTTTCTCCACAAGGCCAGCCGCATGGAAATGCGCGCAAATGGCATGAAAATGATTACCCTTAGAGACGAAGAAAAAGGCCAAGGCCTGATGTTAATGGAAATGATGGGCAACAAATTAGCCAGCCCCATGAAAGGCGATGAGGTTTACGAGGATTTGCCTAAAGCAGGCGATTACCGCGTAGAAGCCACGAAAGAAACCAAGACCATTGCCGGATATACCTGTACCAAATACCTTCTGCACAAAACCAATGGCGAAACTTCAGAAATGTGGACCACCCCTGCCTTTATGCCCAAAGGAAAAACCCAGTACAGTTTCCAAGGATTGATTGGCTTGCCTTTAGAACTAACCACCACAGAAAATGGAACCCGGGTGAAGTTGGTTGCCCATAAAATAGATGTGCAAAGGCCTTTAAGCAAATGGTTCGATTTGGAAATCCCGGAAGGGTATCAAGAACTCACCCGAGCGCAACTCAAAGCCATGAGGCGCAACAGGAACTAAGGCTTATCAGTTTAAATTTAAAAAAGTGCGTTTAAGCTCTTGATTGTCTTTCCACAACGACAGACTGTAATAATCGGGAGTAAGGCCAGCCAAGTGAATTTTTCTCGCTATTTCGGCACTTCTACAACGCCATTCCAGCAACACATTTTGAGCGGAATCAGAAAGTTTGAGCAATAAACCTTCGCTGTTGCATTCGGCCATCACTTCTACCACCATTTGGGTTCGGCAATAGGCCACTTCCCATTTTAATACATCAACAGCCATAAATTTAATAAATTGTAAATCGCCGGCGAATATAATAAGCTAAGACGAAATAGAATTTTTAATAATTTAACAATTTATTCAACATATCGTCCAGACGCCTGTCGGCCAAAAAGCCGGCTTCTAAAGTGGGGGCAAAGGGAACGGGCATATCGAGCGAAGCCAGCCGCATAACAGGGGCATCGAGGTATTTAAAACAATTTTCTTGAACAGCCCAGGCTATGTCGGCGCCTAAGCCGCCTGTTAATACGTCTTCGTGTAAAACCAAAACCCTTCCGGTTTTACGGGCACTTTGGTAAACGGCTTCCATATCCATAGGCACCAGGGTTCTCAAGTCTATAACATCGGCTTGAATTTCAGGGTGCTGATCCAAGTACTTTAGAGCCCAATGCACCCCCATTCCGTAGGTCACCACACTTAATTGATGGCCGGTTTTGCGCAGTTCGGCTACCCCAAAAGGCAGGGTGTAGTAGTTTTTAGGAACGGCTTGATAAACGGATCTATATAAAGCTTTGTGCTCGAAAAACATAACCGGATTGGGATCGGCAATGGCGGTATTAAGCAGGCCTTTGGCGTCGAAAGGATATGCCGGATAAGCCACTTTTAATCCGGGTGTATGGGTAAACCAGGCCTCATTGCTTTGCGAGTGAAAAGGACCTGCCGCTACCCCAGCACCCGTGGGCATACGAACCACCACATCGGCATTTTGCCCCCACCGGTAGTGAATTTTTGCGAAATTGTTGCATATCTGCGTTATGCCTTCCGATACAAAATCGGCAAATTGCATTTCTACCATGGCCTTCATGCCCTTGATGCTCAAGCCCAAACCCGCACCCAAAATGGCCGATTCACATAAAGGGGTATTGCGTACCCGCTCTTTTCCAAAGCGATTTACAAAACCATCGGTTACTTTAAATACCCCGCCATATTCGCCTATGTCCTGGCCCATCAACACCAATTCCGGATAGCGTTCCATGCTTTGCCCCAAAGCATCTGATACGGCATCAATTAGCCGCATTTCGGCAGTTTCGCCTTCAGGCTCAATGGCTTTAAAGTTGAAGGGTGCATACAAATCGGCAAGCTCTTCAGCCTCGTTAAACTCCACTGCCAGCTGGGCATCGGCTTCGTCTAATCCGGCTTGAATCTCGGCTTTTATTTCGGCCTTAATGGCATCAACCTCCTCAGCCATCAGAATTCCACTGTCTAACAAAAAGCGCTCAAAATTTTGAACCGGATCTTTCACGGCCCATTGATCTTGAAGTCCTTCGGGATAATATTTGGTTCCGCTGGCTTCTTCGTGTCCCCGCATTCTAAACGTGATGCATTCTACCAAAACCGGACGAGGATTTAGCCTGATGCTCGCAGCCAATTGGCTAAGCTTGTGGTGAACTTCTAAAATATTATTGCCATCTAACTGCAAGGTTTCCATGCCATAGCCAATGCCTTTATCAACAAACTGCTTGCATCTAAACTGCTCGCTGCTGGGCGTACTTAGGCCCCATTGGTTGTTTTCGACCACAAAAACAACGGGAAGCTGCCAAACCGCCGCGGTGTTTAAGGCCTCGTGAAAGTCTCCTTCGCTGGCCCCACCGTCGCCGGTAAATACCAAACAGGCCTTAGCCTCCGATTTTAGTTTGTGGGCCAAAGCAATGCCATCTGCCACTCCCAATTGTGGGCCTAAATGCGAAATCATGCCCACTATTCGGTGCTCGGGACTGCCAAACTGGAAACTGCGGTCGCGCCCTTTGGTAAACCCGCCTTTTTTACCCTGAAACTGCTGAAACAGTTGCGAAAGCTTGATGCCCCGACTGGTAAAAACCCCCAGATTGCGGTGCATGGTTAAAAGGTATTCGTCTGGCGCCATCGCCAATGCACACCCCACACTTATGGCTTCTTGTCCATATCCACTAAACCACTTCGAAATGCGACCTTGCCTCAGCAAAATCAGCATTTTCTCTTCAATTAGGCGAGGCAAACACAGGTGTTTATACAGGGATTTCAGCTCATCGGATGAATAAGCCGATGCATCGAATTGTAGACTCATATTGGGGGGCTTAGGCCGCAAAGGTAGAGCGCCAAGCCTCAAATGCAGGCGTTGCTTCGGGCAATTTAGGTAGCCCATAAAATGGGCCGGGTATTTTAACTCTAAATGGTCTTCTTCTTTATTGAGGCAGTTTTGTTAAAAAGACAATGCCAAGTTTAAAGTTTTCTGCACTTTTACCCCGAAAAAAAACAGTCACCATGAAAACCATTGTTCGCAACTACGGACTTACAGCCGGCTTTTTGGCTTCGGCGGTTTTGATATTGGGCAGCTATTTCAATCGCCACAGTACCGATATGGTTTTGGGCATGGTAGTGGGTTATACCAGTTTCGTTATATGTTCGGCGATCATTATTTATGGCATGTACAAGCTTAAAAAACAGGGGTACGTCCGTTTTAAACCTCTGTTTATAGCCGGCCTGCTTATGTCGCTCATCATGTCTGTTATGTACACCCTAAGCTGGCTCATTTTTTATCATACCGTTAATTACGATCCCATGGCGCATTATGCCGCTTATATGGAGCAAACCTGGGCAGGCGAAGGCCTTAGCGGCGATGCCCTCGAAGCCAAGCGCCTTGAGTTTACCCAACAAATGGAGAATTATAAAAAGCCTCACATAATGGTGCTTTATACCATGCTCGAAATTTTCCCCATTGCCTTTTTGATTAGTGCCTTGGCAGCCTTGGTGCTTATGTTGCGCAAGCCTAAATCATCGCCCGATTTGCTTTAGTGGGCCCTTTCCCGGCCATTTGCTTGTAGCGCCCTGGCACAGCCCGTGGTCAAATGGCGCTGTGGGGGCTTCCTTCGGTCGCCTCCTCGCGGCCTTTGCCCAATGGGCTATGCGGCGGTCGGCTACCGCTTCTGTCCGGGGGCCTTTTTTTAAATGCCCTTAATGAATTAAAAAAACGCTTTGCATGTGTACCGTTACCTATTTGCCCATTCAAAATGGCTTTGTTCTATGTTCGAGCCGCGACGAAAAACCGGGTCGTTTGGCAAATCCACCTGCAGTTTACCCAACCGATAGCAAGCAATTTGTTTATCCTCAAGACGTTTTATCTGGAGGCAGCTGGTTGGCTATGAGCTCTGAAAAGCGTTTGGTTTGTTTGCTTAATGGCGCTTTCGAGAACCATAACAAACAAAGCCCTTACCGAATGAGCCGTGGAAAGGTAGTGCTTGATAGCCTTTTAATGGACGAAAGCAGCTTTTTAGAAAATTATCGGCTCGACCAAATTGAGCCATTTACCCTCTTACTTCTCCATTTTGAAAAGCCTTTGCAGTTTAAGACTTTGGTGTGGGATGGTAGTCATAAACACATTGAAATCCAAGATACCTCTAAACCCCATATTTGGTCATCGGCAACATTATACAATGCCGAAACCAGGAAATTGAGAACCACTTGGTTTGAAGCATGGCTGCAAGAGCATTCGGCCTATGAAGACCGGAATATTTTTGATTTTCACCAAACTGAGCATAGCCCCAACAGCCAAATAAACATTAAAATGAAGGGCATTGGGCTTTTGGAAACCACCAGCATCACCAAAGTGGTAGTTACAAAACCACAGGCAGAATGGAGGTTTATGGATGTTCTACAAAATAAATCGTACGATTTTGTTTCCCTTTGGCCTTAATCGAGACTTTGACTTGAAATCTCACGAATTCAGGATAATCTAATTACAATAGATTTTCTGTTTCAGGGCTGTCGAAGTCATCGGAACTTAAAGGGGTAGGCAATTCTGCTGCCGGCAAAGATTCTACCTGCCTAAGTTGACGGTTAATGGCCCGGGTACGCACCCCTACCACATCGTCTAATTGCCCCAATCCGGTTTGAATATTTTTATGTGCCTTGTCGAGTAAACCGCCAAATTTTTCAAATTCGGTTTTAACCGAGGCCAGAACTTTCCACACTTCGCTGCTTCTTTTTTGCAAAGCCAAAGTTCTGAAACCCATTTGCAAGCTGTTGAGAATGGCCATCAAGGTGGTTGGCCCCGCCAGGGTAATTTTATATTCGTCGCGCAATTGGTCTACCAAAGCACTTCGTCTTATAACTTCGGCGTATATGCTTTCGAAGGGCAAAAAAAGGATGGCGAAATCGGTGGTATTTGGCGGGGCAATGTATTTGTCGCGAATGTCTTTGGCCATTTTTTTAATAGTGGTTTCCAGCTGTTTGCCTGCCTGATCTATATCGCTTGGAATGGCCGAATCGTAGGCATTGATAAGTTGTTCGTAGGTGTCTTTAGGAAACTTCGCATCAATGGGCAAATACACCACTTCTTTTTCGTCTTCACTTCGGCCGGGCAGTTTAATGGCAAATTCTACGGCATCGCGGCTTCCGGGTTTGGTGGCTACATTGGCTTCGTATTGGGCAGGCGCCAGCATTTGTTCGAGCAGCATGGCCAATTGAACTTCGCCAAAGCCGCCGCGCAATTTAACATGGCTTAAAACCCTTTTTAATCCGCCCACATCGGCGGCAATGGTTTGCATTTCGCCCAAACCTTTTTGTACTTCTATAAGCTGTTTGCCCACCGTTTCGAAGCTTTGGCCCAAACGCTCGCTCAGGGTTTTTTCCAGTTTTTCTTCAACTGTGGTGCGAATGCTCTCGAGCTTTTTCTCGGTACCCAAAACCAGTTCGTTTTGTTTGGCTTCGAGTTGGGTAAATTTTTCGCGTTGTAAATCGTTAAAAGCCTTAGAGTGTTGGTCGAAGGCTTGTTGAAAGCCGGCAAAGGCTTTTTCGGTTTGATTGGTATTGGCCAGAGCAAAAGCCTTGAAAGCCTCATCGGTTTTGTTTATGAGCGCGATTACTTTTTGTTCGAGGGTTTGATTTAGTTTTTCGAGGGCATTGGCGTTTTGCTGGTTGAGCAATAGGAGGGCGTTGGCCGTTTCTGAACGGAAATCGCTCAGGGCTTTGGCCAGTTCTTCTCGGTTGAGTTTGGCTGCTGAGGCATTTTCTTCGCGGTTCGATTTAAATTCGAGCTTGAGGTTTTGTTCGAGTTTTGAAATGGCGGCTTGTAGTTCGTCCAGTTTTTGGGTTCCGATGGGTGGAAGGCTTTTGTTTTGGAGCAGCTGCCAAATTTGAAGACCCATTAAAATTACCAATGGGATGAGGAGCCAAATGGATTCCATAGATTAAAATATTTCGTTTGGGTTTAGGGCTTTTCGAGATCTGAAAAAGGTAAAAATAGGGGTTTAGGTGATAGGAGGCAATCCGGTTTAAGGGAGTTTCTTTGGGCTTAAATGCTCCTTTTTTGATGGATGTTGTGGGGGGCTGCGCCAGGGATTGAAGCGGAAAGCCCGGAGCCGCCAATGGTTTTTTTGTGGAAGTGTAGTGCTTTGGCGGCGAGGACTTGAAGCGGAAAGCCCGGCCTGAACGGGGCAGGTGGATTTGCAAAGAGCAGTTTGTATTTATAGCCCCGTGCTGGGGCGCCCACAATATGTGAAAAGGTGTTTTGGCTAAGTGGTTTAGGGTTTGGAATAGGCTAAGGGTGGTTTGAAATTTTTTAAGGCTTTGATTGATGGGCGTTTTGTACTTTTACGCACCAACGCACTCAAATAAAAACCTTATGAATAAACTTTTTGCTTTAAGCATTGCGGGACTGATGCTGGTTTCGGCTTGTAAGAAAGACGAAGAAACCAAAACGAATGATACCACGCCCAATCCAATAGAGGGTTTGGTGGTATTGGAGCGCACAAATGTGTTGGTGGTTGAAAATACGGGCGCTTGGTGTCAATACTGTCCAAACGGGGCAGAGATGATGATTCAGATGCACAAGGCATACGATTATGTGGTGCCGGTGGCTGTACACAATGCAGATCCTTTGACCACGCCTACAGCATCTGCCTGGGAAGCGGCCTTTCCGGCCCCCGGTTACCCCAGCATTCACGTAAATGGCAAATTGGTAGAGAGTTTGAGCATAAGCAGCTTAGAATCGGAAGTGTTATCAGCTTCAGCTACTTTACCTACAATGGGCGTTGCGCACAAAACCACCAAGAACGATACCGCCATTTTGGTAGATGTTAAAGTGGAAGTGTTTGAAGACATGTCGAACCGGAATTTTGTGCTTCAATCTTATTTGTTGTTGGATGGGGTGTTAGCAAAAGACTATGGCACGTTTGATTTGCGTCAAACTTCGAGTCTTCCTTTTGTTGATAAAGGTCCAAGTGGTGGTTTTAGCCGTTGGACTCAAGACCGTGCCTTGGTAAACAACGAGCCTCAGGTAAAGGCCAACGACCCTTATTTACATTACGATAATGTATGGTCGACGGCTATGGGCGATACCTTACACAGTGTGGCCGGAACCAATTTGGGATTGGTGAATCCGTTTGGAGTAGACTATGTGCGTGGCGATGTATTTGGAACGCGTTATACCCCATTGCATTTTTGGTTTGAGTTGCCTACTTTAAATGATCCTGTTGCACAGGCACTTGATTTTACCGGTTACAAAGTGTTAACGGTTATTACCGAATTGGTAGAAGACGGAGGCGCTATAAAAGCCTTATATGTAAACTCGTATATGAGCGAGCTGGCGAAATAGAACGCATTGTTTTTTTGGTTTGATTCGGCCGTTCTGTGTAAAGCAGGGCGGCTGTTTTTTTTTTGGAAACTTAAGAGAGGGTGTTGGTTTTGACGCCTTTAAGATTTCTATTTTTGGGATTATATGAAAATCCGCGCAATATTTTTTGGGTTTTGAGTGGCTGGGTTGGGTTAAGTGTAAGATTTACAATTATTTGTTCAAATTACTGAAAATGTGTACACTACTTCTTTTGAATATGAAAGTTTTGTTAAATTAGCGGTCATATCTAAAACGCCCTGAGATGAAAAGAATATTATCATTGACCGTCCTGATTTTTTCTGTTGTTGGGCTTTTTGCTCAACCATCCAATTATTATTTAGTCAGAGGTTGGACGAGTGGTTCTGGAACTTCTATGTCAACTAATTCACCAACATCAGGAATAATTAGGAACGAGGTAGTTGCTACAGCAAGTTCCACGGACTATCTTGTAGATTGGGATAACGGATACAATAGGTGGACAAATAACTCAACACCCTTCAATAGTCAATTTTCACTTAATTGGACTGCCAACAATTATACTATAAGGGGGGTGTTAGCTAATTCGACTACTATTGATAAGCATTATACCTTCCAAATAGCCGGATTGGGTTACTCAAGTAGACAAGCCGTTATTATGGAGACAGACAACGCTCCTAGAAGTTTCCATGCTACGAATAGTACTGCAGTTAGCACCCCTTTACCAGGGAGCGTCAATCCAGGTCAAACCGTAACAATAAATATTGAGCTGGCTGGTCCAAAATCTCCACAAGAAAGGGTTTTTGTGCGCTACAGCACCAATTCTTCTTTCACCTCATCTGATGTAGTCGAGGCCACAGGTACAGGTTTTACTTGGTCCACAGCCAGTGCTATTATTCCGGCAAATGTAGCCGGCACGACCGTTTATTACTATGCATACACAACAACGGTGAGTGCCACCGCTTCTTCCCACCATGATTTAATTACTTTAAGATTAGGAAATAATGGAGGAAGTAACTACCAATTCACTGTAAACTCTGGTTTTATAAGCTTGAATCCAGGAAATTGGAGTAATGTAAATACATGGGGAGGTACAGCTTTACCTTCGACTGGTGCTTCAATTACAATAGATACAAATGTTACCCTCGACCAAGACGCCACTGTTTCGTCTCTCACCATTACTGCCGGCACCTTCACCGCTTCTGATGCCACAGCGCGTACCCTCACTATTTCGCGCTCTGCATCGGGTTCTGCCAATACCTTGAGTAATGCGGGTGGCACTTGGGCCAATGGTGCAGGTGGTTCTACTGTGGTGTTCACCGGTGCACCCAGCGGTGGAAGTGATGCCATTCACTCCACATCTGGTTTTCTAGGCTTTCAAAATGTGACTATCAATAAAACGGGCGGTTCTAACAATGTAGGAGTTAGTTTCACCACCAATTCTTCTGTATCAGGAACTTTACAAATCGGAAACGGTGGCTTTGTATCTACTCCACCACCAAACTCCTTCTATGTAGCTTCAGCTATTCTTGAGTTTAACCAAGGTGTTAGTGCTGTTTATAATGTAAACGCAGATCCTGAAGATAAAACTTGGTCCACTATTGAAATCCCTCAGAATATTACCATTACTTCAGGAACGGTGAACCTCAAAGTTAACCGCGAGGCTACAGGCGACTTAATAGTATCCAATTCTGCGGCTTTGAACTTAGCTGCAGATGTAGAGTTGGAAATAAATGGAACTCTTGATTTAGATGGTACCATTACCTTGAACTCCTCGGATTCCAGTTATTCACAATTAAAGGTTGATGGCAGTATTTCAGGCAGTGGTACGTTAACTTTACAGCAGTATTTAGAATCGGGTTGGCACAACATTTCGGCCTTGGGCAATGGCTCGGCCGGCATTCTGGGCAATATTGGCTCGAACGCTACCAATGGCACGGCCAATACCCAAAATTTGTATTCTTGGAATGCCGCCAATTCTTCTTGGGTAAATGTGGCCAACAATTCTGCCTCTATCAGTGCTGGGGGGGGCTATATGGGCTTTGTGGGCACGTATGGCATTCAAAATAGTGCTGGCCTTGCGTCCTGGACCTATCCGGTTAACAGTTTGGTGAGCAGCCATCAACCTAGCTTGGGTTATTCAGTGGCCAATGGAGCGGTAAACTATCAAGGCATCCAAAACAATGGTTGGAACTTGGTGGGCAATCCTTTCCCTTGTGTGTTACGTTTACCTGAATCGGGTTGGGGTAATAATGTGGAGACTTCTGTTCACATTATGAATTCTGAAGGCAATTATGAAGGAAGCAGCCGTTTGGGAGGCAACATGCACATTGCACCGGGCCAGAGTTTTTGGATAAGAACCATCAACTCTACCAACATAGGTTTTCCAAACCTCAGCATGAGCAGTCATTGCAATGTAGGGGAGTCTCCTGAATATCAAAAAACACAGTCATTGGTTGCCGACCGTTTTTACCTTCAAGTTTATGAGCCCGGAAATACGAGCAAAGGCGACCGTTTCTTATTGGGCATGGTGGCCGGTACCCAAGATGGTCTTGATTTATCATGGGATGCCACCAAGCGTTTAAATTCGCCCGGTTATCCTAGTTTCTTTAGTGTTTCGGGTAACTATCCTTTGGCCATCAACGCCATAGATTATGGTCCTAACAACATCCGTCCGCGCAAATTGCCTATGCGCTTTATTTCAACCAAGGCATATGAGGCTTATCGCATTGAGTTACACGACAGCTTATTGACCAATGCCTATAAGATTTTATTACACGACCACTTGCTCAACAAAACCCACGATTTAAACTGGGGTCCGTACGATTTTGAGAATGTTCCGAACAACGAATACCGTTTTGAGCTTCACATCGAAAACATCACCACTGTAAACAATGGTTTATTGCCAATGGGCGCTCAGGGCAACGGCATCAGCTTTGGCAACAATGGAGGCAGTTTGGTGTTGAAAGCCACCGACTTGGCCCAAGGTGCTGAGGTTAACGTTTACAATCTAAGCGGAAAGCGCATCGAAAGCCTGCGCTTTGAAGCCGGCAGCAGCTTGCAAACCGTAAACATGAACCATTGGCCCAAAGGCGTCTATTTGCTTGAAATATTAAGCGCTGAAGGCCGTGAGATGCACAAACTGATAAACGAATAATTGAAACCCTGAGAAAAAACATGAAAACGATCTTCACTTTAGGGCTGTTGGCCATGGGTTTGAGCCTTTATGCACAGCCAATGCCTCCAACTCCC
>CAMCXO010000039.1 GCA_945883565.1 Chryseobacterium gleum | reverse complement strand
CATACCTCGAACTCACCTACCACATACCTCGAACTCACCTTCGCAGACCTCGAACTCACTTACCACATACCTCGAACTCACCTACTACATACCTCGAACTCACCTACTACATACCTCGAACTCACCTACTACATACCTCGAACTCACCTACCACATACCTCGAACTCAACTTCGCAGACTCGTAAGTCACCTTCGCAGAGATGCGCTCATCAAGGCAGGTAATTTGAACCAAGTCTTAACAAAAATAAATAACGTTTCTACAAGAACAAACAACAAAAAAAACAGACAGTCCGCGCCAAGGATTGCAGCGGAAAGCCCGCAGCCGCCTTGTCCATAGCCTTTTGAATTAATCATGCCCATCCTTAAATCCAGAAAATCATGGTTCAGACAATAGCGGCGAGGACTTGGAGCGGAAAGCCCGGCCCGCGAGGGGCTCGATGGGGTTTTGGGTTGGTGGCTCCTTTATGCCCGAGCGGGGGCGCCCCCATAAAACCAATGCATTATGGTTTTACGAGTAGCCATTGGGCGGCTTTTGCGCTAATAGGCTCGCTGGGGTGCTCGTGGTAAGCCACTATGAGGCTGTGGTCGAAGGCCTCGATGCCTATTATGCTGAGGCTTGTGCCCAGTGCCAATGCTTTGCTGTTGAGGTATTTTAAGAAGCTGTCGGGTGCTTGTTCGAGGGCGGTTATTTGAACGGTTTCGCCTATGGTGCACTGTGCTAGGTTCCTGAGTTTTAGGCTTTGCATATGGCCTTGTTTATCTGGAATGGGCGAGCCATGCGGATCGTAATGGGGGCTGCCGAGCAGTTCGTCTATGCGGTCGAAGAAGCGTTCGCTTTTAATGTGCTCCATTTGCTCGGCTATTTCGTGTACTTCTTCCCAGCCAAAGCCCATTTTTTCGACGAGGTACATTTCGGTTAGGCGGTGCTTTCGTACTATAAGAGCCGCCGTTTGAACCCCGTGTGGGGTAAGCTGCAAGGGCTTATACTTTTCGTAAACAACCCAACCTTTATCGGCCAGTTTTTTGGCCATGGCATTGGCTGTAGGCAAACTAACGCCTAGTTCTTGTGCCAAATGGCGCAAATTGATGTGTTTTGATTTCCCCGATAAGGTAAACAGGGCTTTTAAATAGTTCTCGGTGGTTTGGCTGGCCACGGCAAGGGGGCTTTATTGCAGTACGAAGGGCTTTATGCTAACGCCTTGTACATGTATGATGTGCGCAAAGTACATACCTGGCTTTAAATTGAGCAAGGGCATGTTTTCGTTTATGTTGGAATCGATATGAAGCACCAATTGCCCTCGAAGATCGTAAACTTCTAGTTTAAGGGCAGGGCAGCTACCGCTTTTCAGTTTCAAACTACCTTTTGCAGGATTGGGGTAGAGTACAAATTGGCAGGGCTCTTGGCTTGGCAATCCTACAGATGGGTGGTTAACCAGTTGCAAATGCGTGGTTTGGTTGCCCTGATTGCTGCTTACATTTAACTGGGCACTTCCAAAGTTTTGGGTGGTGTTGAGGCTAATGGCTCTAAACTCACCTGGCGCCAAGGTGGAGTTTCCGTTCCATTGCACCTGTACCTGGGGCAAATTGCTGCTTACTTGTGTTAAACTTATGCTGGTATTTCCGGTATTGTGAACCACTGCCTGTGCTTGAATGCCGGGGCACATAATAATGGTATCGGGAAGAAGCTTCCATGCAGGGTTGTTTGGCAGGGCACCATTGGCCGTTAGTGGACCTAAACGGTCAATAAATTGGGGATAATCGACGAATGGGTTTCGGTTTTGTTGAAGGCTGGCGATGTCTTGATTGCGAAGCTTTTGAGCTGAGGTTGGCGGAAACTGTTGGTGCCATTGCCTTAAGGTACTTTCTTGGCTTGTAAAGAAATTGGAATAGTTTTGATAGCGCATAACGAAGTACATCATGGTGCGGGCCACTCCGCCTTTGTGCGCATCGCGCGGTTCAAAAGAGCTGCTGCCTTTTTTACTTCCACCATTTTGCCACAATATGCTGCCGGTAACCACTCCAAATGGCAAATTACCCCGTTGGCTGTTGGCGGTTTCGTCGGTTGGATACAAATGGTGCAAATCGCTTTGCATGGGTTCGTTGCTGCCAAAAAGCGATTGGGGCCAGGTATGTTCGGTATTAAATCCATTGCTGGTGGCGCCTGCGCGGGTACTAAAGTTGGCGGTTCTGCCGGTATAAACGCAAGTTACCGCTCCATTTAGGTTGTCGATATTGCCATACATATTATCGCGTGCGGTATTGTAGCCCAAACTGGTATAGGGACTGCTAATGCGTGCTTTAAGTGCATTGAAAAGTGGGGTGCCCAATAGGTTTTGGGTGCTGTTGTAATAGGTGTTTGAAAAAACACCCTGCCCTTGAACGTCCACAATTAAACCCCCATAAAACGAATCGGTAATGGCTACTATGGGGCCTTTAAACAAGGTGTTGTGTTTGGGTTTGAAGTAAATTTTGGTTTGCCATGTAGCATTAGGCAGAATGGTGGCAAGGCTGTCTTTAGCCGAAAACGGATGGCTTTGCCATTCGTTGGGCATATAGATTCGGGTTATGCTTACAGAACGGTTGCCCGTATTGGCCAAACTAAGCGAAAGGCTATCGGTTTGCAGTTCGGAGGTATTGACAAAGCTGTGGTTTAACGGGCTTATTTGCAGGTTTTGGGCCGTAATAAACAGGCTGGAAAAAATGGTAAAAAACTGAAATACAGCGTTGAATATTGGTTTCAAGGGCTAAGGGTTTGGATGGCAAGGTACAAAGCAGTGTGTTGATAAATCTTTAAGCTATGTTTCAGCATATTAAATAATCGGTCTTTTGTGCTTGGTTTTATGGCTATGTAGGTTCTGTACTTTTGAAACATGCAAGCAGAAACCAAGCCCTCCCAACGTTCGTTTTCGACCAAACCGCGAACTCTTAAACTGCAACAAGGTCGTATAACCCCGCAAGCGGTAGATTTGGAAGAAGCCGTTTTGGGGTCTATGCTTATTGACATTAGGGCCGTTAGCCATGTGGTGGACATTTTAACGCCTGAAACTTTTTATGTAGAAGCGCATCAGCATATTTACAGAACCATGCAAATCTTGTTTGGCGAATCTCAGCCCATTGATTTGCTAACGGTTTCGGCGGCTTTGCGCAAGTCGGGTTTATTGGCCCAGGTGGGAGGCGATGCGTACTTAATTCGCTTAAGTCAAAAGGTTAGTTCGTCGGCGCATAGCGAATACCATGCACGCATTATTGCCGAGAAACACATTCAGCGCGAGTTAATACGCATTGGGGGAGAAATTGTGGATTTGGCTTTCGACGAAACTTCCGACGTTTTGCAAGTGCTCGACAGCTCGGAGTCGAAGCTTTTTGAAGTAACGAATGGCAACATCAAAAAGAATTACGAGTCGGCCGAGTCTTTGGTAAAGCAAGCGGTTAAACGAATTGAAGAAATAGGCAAACAAGAAGGGCTTTCGGGTATTGCCTCGGGCTTTACGGCCATAGATCAAATTACAAGCGGATGGCAACCCAGCGATTTGGTGGTAATAGCGGCTCGACCCGGTATGGGTAAAACGGCTTTTGTGCTGAGTATGGCGCGAAATGTGGCCGTGAGCTATAAGATACCGGTAGCGGTGTTTTCGCTAGAAATGTCTTCGGTTCAGTTAATTACGCGTTTAATTGCCAATGAAACGGGAATTAATTCTGAAACCCTGCGAAAAGGAAAGCTGTCGACCCAAGAATGGGACCGTTTGCTAAGCCAGGTGAGTGCTTTAGAAAAAGCGCCCTTGTATATAGACGACACCCCATCGCTTAAGGTTTTCGACCTGAGGGCCAAATGCAGGCGATTGGCTTCTGAAAAGGGGGTGAAACTTATTGTTATAGACTATTTGCAGCTAATGACCAGTGGCGATGGTAAAAATGGAAACCGCGAACAAGAAATAAGCACCATTAGCCGTTCGTTAAAAAGCTTGGCCAAGGAACTTCAGGTTCCGGTTATTGCCCTTTCTCAGCTAAGCCGCGAAGTTGAAAAACGACCCGGAAAGCGCCCAATGCTTTCTGACTTGCGCGAATCGGGTGCCATTGAACAAGATGCCGATATTGTATCGTTTATTTACCGACCTGAATATTACAAAATAGAAACCTGGGAAGACAATACGCCATCGGCCGGCCAAGCCGAGTTCATTATAGCTAAACACCGGAATGGCAGCCTCGACGATGTGCGGCTGGCTTTTGATGGTCCTTTAGCGAAATTTAGCGATTTGAAGTTTAGCGATATGCCCTATCCTGGCGGCCCTTCAACTACCACATTTGAGTCGAAATTGAACAACGACCAATGGAAAACCAAGTTCGACGATTCGTCTTCTTTTATTCCACCGCCTAACGACGATGAAACACCTTTTTAGATTGATTTTAGTGGCCAGCCTTGTGGCTTACTGGCCTTTGAAGGCGCAGTGGTTACTGGTGCCAATGGACCAAAGTTCACAAAAAGAGCATTTAAAGGCCTATGGTTTGGCCTATTGGGTTTTGGAGAAAGGGAGTGAAATGCAGTGGCTTTTAAATTACAAAGGAGGTAGCTTTTTGCTGGCCGATGGGGCCGAAATTCGCCGTGAAGCTTTGGTGCGCGGAATAAGCGTAGAGCCCTTAAGCGATGCTGCGGTTCAAGGATTGCTGGCCGAAATAGGCAGTCCGTCGGTTAATATGGAAGCTGTAAAACTTGAGCGCGCCCCTAAAATTGCTGTGTATTCGCCTAAGGGCAATCAACCTTGGGACGATGCGGTGACTTTGGTTTTGAATTATGCCGAAATTCCATACGATGTGATCTACGACGATGAGGTTTTGGCCGATTTGCTGCCCCGATACGATTGGTTGCATTTGCATCACGAAGATTTTACAGGTCAATACGGGAAGTTTTATGGTTCTTTTAGAAGCGCTCCCTGGTATATCAACCAAAAGAAAGACATGGAGGCCGACGCCAATCGTTTGGGTTTTGCCAAGGTATCGGACTTGAAAAGCGCGGTGGCTGAAAAAATTCGGGAATATGTAGCCGGAGGTGGCTTTATGTTTGCCATGTGCTCGGCTACAGATAGCTACGATATTGCTTTGGCGGCCTTTGGCATAGACATTTGCGAACCTATGTTTGATGGGGATGGATCGGATCCGGGCGCCCAAAGCAAACTCGATTATGACCGAACCCTGGCTTTTCGAAACTTTAAACTGGTGCGAGACCCCATGCGCTATGAGTTTTCGGACATCGATATGACCGAGCCCCGAACCAATAAAATTGCCCCTGAAAACGATTACTTCGCTTTGTTCGAATTTTCGGCTAAATGGGATGTGGTGCCCAGTATGTTGTGCCAGAACCACACCCGAATTGTTAAGGGTTTTATGGGGCAAACCACTTCATTCAACAAAAACCTGATTAAGCCAGACGTGCTTGTAATGGGCGAAAACCCACTGCTAAACGAAGCCCGTTACATTCATGGTCAATTGGGACAAGGCACTTGGACATTTTATGGTGGACACGACCCGGAGGATTATCAACACCGGGTGGGCGACCCCCCAACGGAGTTGTCGCAATATCCACAATCGGCCGGTTATAGGCTTATATTGAACAATATTTTATTTCCGGCAGCCAAAAAGAAAAAACAAAAAACCTGAATTCGAACCGAAATCAGGTCGTTTGACAGGGCCGTTTGTGGCTAATTTTGGGGTGAGCCGTGCTTCAAATGGTTGCGGCCACATTAAAGTATGCCCCAACCTGCTCAATTCGAAACCTGGGAAGCTTATTTAAAAGTTCAACAGCCAGAAGCCGTGGCCATGATAGAAGCCCTTAGGCATTTGGTGTTATCGGTAGCTCCAGATGCAGAGGTTTTAATAAACTACAACATTCCGGCCATGGCGCTCATCAAGGGCGGTAAGCGCGAACAGCAAGTCATGATGGCCGCTTTTAAAAACCATGTGGGCTTTTATCCGCATCCGAGCGCTATTGAAGCTTTTAAAGACCGGCTGCAGTTGTATAAGCAAGGAAAAGGTTCGGTGCAGTTTCCTATTGGAAAGCCATTGCCCGACGATTTAATTCGCGAAATGGTGGCTTTTAGACTTAAAGCGATAACCCAATAAAATATGCAGAAAAACATTGAACTCTATTTTGTTGACGGCTGCATGCGTTGCAAGTACGGCGCTACTCCAAATTGTAAGGTAAACACTTGGCGCGGTATTTTGGAAGCCTTAAGAGCGGTGGTTTTAGAGACGGGGCTTAACGAAGAAATGAAATGGGGAGTGCCGGTATATACCCGAAATGGGAAAAATGTGGTAACTGTTAATGCTTTGAAAGACTCTGCTAATTTGGGCTTCTTTAAAGGTGTATTGCTAAGCGATTCGCACCAGCTGCTTAGGCAGCAGGGCAATTTACAGTCTGATAGACTTATAAAATTCACGCAATTGGAGGATGTTTTGCGGTTAAAGGCAGTGCTTAAATCGTACATAGAAGAAGCCATACAAATTGAAGACAGCGGTCAAAAGGTAGAATTTAAGAAGAACCCCGAACCCTTGCCCGATGAATTGCTGCAAGCATTTGAACAGGATTCTGATTTTGAAAAGGCCTTTCAGCGATTAACGCCGAGTAAGCAACGCGGTTACATCATTTACTTTTCGCAGCCTAAGCAAACCCAAACCCGATTGGGCCGGATAGAGAAAAGCAAGTTGGCCATTTTCGACGGCAAAGGTCTTAACGACAAATACAATTGATAGCAGTTTTGCGACAAGATTTGTAGCTTTATATTGCCTTAAATTTTATAACAATAAGAGCATGAAGAAAGCATTGATTTTAGCCATTGTTTTTTATCCGTTTTTTCAGATTTCTGCACAGCGGCTAATAGTTAAGCCATCGAGCCGATCAAATGCCGAGAGCAACACACCATTTGAGCCGGAAAGACGGTTTGCCCTGAAAACCTCATTAACCGGTGTTTTAGTGGGTCAATTCGCGGTTTCAGGCGAATACGTTTTAAACAATTCTTTAAGTGCAGAACTCGAGCTTGGCTTACTTGGCCAAAATTTTATGCATGAGTTAGACATTTTTGACTTCGCTTATGCAAGAGACTTAGATGAATGCTTCATTTGTACAGAAGAAAAAAACACCTTGGGTTTTTCGTATGCAGCACACCTTAGGTACTTCTGGGATTATGCTGCCTTTGAAGACGTGGGGTATTTTGGGCTTTTAATTAGCCGTCGGAATTACAGAGGAAAGTATTCCATTTCTGATGAGATTCTAAGCTCCCAACCGGGCTCTGGCATTCAGGTTGTTGGATATGAGGAAAAACGGGAAGAAAACTATACCGATATTGCCTTTTCTCTAGGTCATCAATCCGATTATTCGGACGTGGTGTTTTTAGATTATAACATTTTGCTGGGTTTTAGAATGGTGGAGTCGAAGGGATTAATTGAAAATGTGTTGTACCCTTATGGAGGCGGCAATTACGACGATGGTTTCGAATTTGGAACGGTTAATCGTCAGAATGTTATGTTTCAAATACAGGTAAAACTTGGGTTCATTTTGTTTTAATGGGCTAAACCAAATGGTTTTGCCATACACTTTGGGACATTGATTTGGGCTTACACCCGACTTTTATTCGCAAGTTGAATTGGCATTCATTTTAACGGAATAACTGGTTCAATTCGGGTCTTTTAAGTTTTATTCTCGAAAAAAGAGATGTTCAGTCATTTGTTGTTGACCCTTGTAGAACCATTGAAAAATAAACAAAGGCTGCTTTAAATATACAAAAACGAGTTGAAAAACCACGCCAAGGCGGTATACAGTATGTTCAGTCTAAGAACTTAAGTTTAGCAAGCTTTAATCCGTTGAGTTTGGTTTTATACTGCGGACTAATTCCCAAAGGCAAAAAGAATTCATCGTTCTTATCTGAAATTGGCTGCAGATATTCTGTAAAAAAAAATCTATTTATAGGTTCCAACCGAAATTTATCCAAAGCAACCTCACTGGTTTCTCCAGATAATTGAATGGTGTACATGGTCAAAAACCACTCATAGGACCTATTGAACACACCAGGTCTCTTTGTGCTGTCTTTCACTACAAAAGTGCCTTTGTCATCGTTGTAAATTAAGTGCAGGGCATCTCCCCTTTTTATCACTGCAGCACCCTGAATATTGCTGGCTGTGTGCGAATATTGCCGAAGATTTTTGGTAATAATGCCCGAATAGTTTAATTGGCCATTCGCTTTGTAGTTCATGTAAATTATTGGTCCAGCAACGAACGTTGATGGGCCATTAGGATCAATTGTGTATTTTTCTTCGTACAAAACTGTATACGATTGATTGGACATATTATAGACGCCTTTAAAGGCCAAATACATATTCAAGCCGCGCTTTTCCAGCTTCTTGGGGGTCTTTTTTCTATTATAAGCGTAAGCCACATCAAAATGATCAACAGGAAAAGGGTGAATACTTAACTCGGCTAAGGCATTCTCCTGCTTCTTTATCATTCCAAAAAAAGTGCCAACCCTGCCGGCTATTCCATCGTATAAGCCACTAATAATTAAATCGTTTCCGTATTCATCGGTTGTAAGATCCAATTGGTAAACTCTGTATTCCTGAAGTCCTAAATCATACTCTTGCAGATCCTGGGTTCGTGTGTCGAGCTTGTATAAGAATAATTCCCGTTTTTCTACGACGTCGTCTTTTTTCTGTTGGCCTCTTATCCGCTTAGAGCCGCTTAAATAAACCGAGCCATCGTTTAAAACCACCAAGTCTTCCATGGTTAAGTCTTTGCTCTTTTTTTCAAAATCGATCGTGGCTTCAAACAGACGGTCAAAATTGGCGTTCATTAAGCATACAGCCACCTTCTCGTTTTGGTCAGCCGGGGTTTTGAGTGAGACAAAGGCTAAAATCAAGGAATCGTTAACAGACCATTTGGCTCTTACCACATTGTGCCATTGTTTCTTAGAGTCTACTTCATAGGCGTTGGTAAAGCCACTTCTCCTTAAGGAATTTGCATCAAATTCCAGTTTTAGCAAACTTTGGCTTCTGCCTTCTTTAGTAAAGCCGGAGAAAAGCTGAATAATGCGATTGCCCAATACCTTTTGATTGAATGGCGTACCCCAACCATTTTTAAATATTTCCAGATCGTACAATATGCTGTCTTCGGCTTTTAAAGTTTGGCTGTTAAACTTATACATTACGTATTTGCTTTCTTCATTAACCTCAAGACGGCCTTGAAAGTAAATAAATGGCTTGTTCAATTGATTATTCGGAATACATTGAAATCTATGAAACACCGTCCAGTCCTCTCCATACTGTAGTTCCACCAAAGGCTTGCTGTTGGCGGTATTTTCAGCCATGTTTTCTTGCGCCACGGCAAAAAAGCAAAGGCAAAGGCAAAGCATTAGGCATTCAAACCTCATAAAATTTCAATTAAATTCCTTTATTATTCTACCGTTATTCGGGCAAGGCGCATGGCCTTTTTGCCAATGGTCATGGGAATAAACAGTTCATTGCTGTTTAAGGAAACGGGCGTTCCAAATCGTGGTAAAAACGCCATGTTCTTAAATGGATTCACCCCAACGTGCTCATAAGTGCCCATGCCATCTTCGTTAATGGTGAACATAGCCAAAACAGATTTTTTAGCCCCTTTCTTTATGCCCTTGGGCTGCTTGGTTGGATCGGCCAAACGCGCCAAATTTTTCGGATTATCGTTCCAAAACAAATGGATTTGATTTCCATTTTTTAGAACCCCAACCCCACTATACACGCCATCGTCGTTTGTGGTTGTTTGCATTTTAGGGGCAACTCCCGAATAGTTTAATTCTCCTTTCTCGGTGTAATTGAAGTAAACCGCCGGGCCATAGTTATAATAGTAGGTGGTCATGGTACTGTTATTGGTTCTGGTGGTAACTTCCTTTACATAATACTCCTCATAAACCGCGGTATAAGTTCCGTTTGATAAGGTAAACACTTTAACCGGACTAAAATTGGTGCGTAAGCCTCCTTTTTGGGTTGTTGACGCCGCTTTGGCATCTGAACTCCGCAAAAAATCTTGATTGAACTTTTTGTCGAATGGATGTAATGTGATTTCAGCAGCTTGTTTAGGATCGTCGTTAAACAATCCAAAAAACGAACCCGCGAGTCTGTACTTATCCATGTACAAACCACTTAGCACCACCTGATCGCCGGCTTCATCTACGGTTAAGAAAATATCGGAAATAGGCTGCTTGCTTAGGCCTAAAGAATACTCTTCAAATTCTTGGCTTTCAATATTCAGTTTATACAAGTAATACTCGTAATCCGACTCTTTGGATGAGCCCTTTTCGCTGCTTTTTCGTTTTTGTGAGCACAGCATTATAATGCTGCCATTGTTCAACAGTTCTATATCATTTACCGTAAACTTCTTGCTTTTGCGCTCTAAATCGAGGGTGGCTTCAAATTTGGTTTCGAAATGGTGGTCCATAAGTCTAACTGCCAATTGTTTGTTTTCGTCTTTTTCGGTTTCAAGCACCGAATACGCCAAAACCAATGAATCGTTTACTGCCCACTTCGATTTAATAATATTTTCTCCACGTTTTTTCGATTTCAGCTCATACATACTCTTAAACTTTCCTTGTTTCAGGTTGTTGGCATCAAAATCGAGCATGATTAAGCTCTGAATATCGGTTTCTTTGTTGTAACCCGAATAAAATTCAATCTGCTTATCGCCCCACATGCGGCGCGAAAAAGGTGCTGACCGCCCCTTAAAAACCTCAGGCTTATACTGCACCTCGGCTTCAACCTTTAAACTGCGCTTGTTAATTTTATAGATAAATAAGTCGTACTTAAGAAAACCGGAGGAAACCGCTCCACCTATAAACACAGAAGCCCGTTCAGTTTGATTATCGGGAATGATTGCGAAACCATTGACCAAAAGTTCATCGCTAAACTCAAATTCAACCGATTTTCCGCTTTTTTGGGCCTCAAGCCCTAATGCCAAAATACAAAGTATGGCTAAAGTTATGTTTTTCATAAAACAAATTAAAGATTTGTTAAAAGAACGTATTTTAAGTCTTTGTTAAGACTTCACGAATTAAGTAAATATTTACAAATTGCCATAGAATGGGGAATAAAAATTTGGGCCGGCTTTTAAACATTCGAGAAAAATCCTGTGTAAGAAGTATCAAAAAACACCCTCTTTATTCATTATGAAGGCTATTGTCGCAAATACCATTCACCAATTTTAATAAACTTTAAAGGCCTTATATTTCTCCACAAAATGATTTGTAAAAAATGAAAGCGTTTCTATTGTGCTTAACCATCCTGTTTTCATTTGTTAAGGTTTCAGGCCAAAAACTTATTTTAAAACCTTCGAGTAGCTCGAGATCTGAAAGCCCAACTTACAAAAAGCCAGACAAACGATTGGCCTTGAAGCCATCATTAACTGGGATATTACGAGGTCAGCTGTCGTTATCGGGTGAGTATGTTCTAAATAATTCGTTTACTGCAGAACTTGAATTGGGGCTGTTACACAAAAATTATTTGGGTGACTTTATTAAAGATATTGAAGGGGGGTCTTCTATACTGGACAATCCATTTCCTTCGGAATTACAGGAATGCGAACTTTGCTATGCCGAAGAAGCCGCTTTGGGATTTTCATATGCCGCCCATTTTAGGTATTTCTGGGATTATGCCGCCTTTGACGATGTGGGCTATTTAGGTATTTTTATCAGCCGCCGAAACTATAGGGGTAAATATTCTATTGACGAAAGATACCTAAATGCTCGGCCAGGTTCGGGGATTCAAGTAATTGGGTTCGATGAAAAGCGTGAGGAGAATTTTACCGACCTAGCCCTTTCTCTTGGCTTTCAATATGCTTTATCAGATGCCTTCTTTATAGATTGCAGCATTTTAACGGGCTATAGAATTTTACAATCTAAAGGTTTTATCAATAATTTCTATGTTAACGATACTGATTATGCCCATGAATTTGGGAGCGTTATGCAAAAAGATTTAATGTTACAAGTTCATGTAAAGCTGGGGTTTGTTCTTTTTTAGGTAAACAACGATGATGGCGGTTTTTTCTTCACGGTGTTTAATTTTCTTCCCATTCCATTTCTGATTTCAAATGAACAAGGTCCTTTGTACCACCAGATGATTGGTGAAATATGGTCATTTATCTCTGGGTTCTTATTTCCTGTAAACCCACCTGATTGGGCGTTTGATCGGATTGTAGAGCCGCGATTCATCGTGTTTATACGATTTGCCCGAAAAAACATTCCCGGTTTAGTGTGCAGATGGTAATAAAATACACCCCATTCCAGCCGTAATCCCACTATTGGGCACGTGTGGAGGCAATGCGGTATTTGTTCTTGTATATTTCCATTATTCCAATACCGTTTTTTCTGTTGCCAATGGTCTCAAAGGCTTGAATGAGTTGAAGTCTGCTTTCTCTTTAAAATTCTTCATTTATAGTCTTTTATTATTTTGTCAATACTAGTGTCGGCAAAAAACCAAATATGCCATTTGCGGGTCGGCTGTCTTTATAATAAAGTGATAAGCCTTGCGTTTTAACTGAAAACAAACACATTATGAAATCTCTTAAATCCTTGGAACGCTTTCGCGGAATGTTTTTCCTTTCCGGCCTCATTTTGGCGCTTTCGGCTGCCATTTGGGCATTCGGATTGCGTGTTCAGTACGGCCCGGTTAAAATTCAAAGCGCCAGCAAACCCATAACGGAAGAAGAAGAAGAAATTATTTATACCCTGGTTGAACGGCCCAAGCCGGTGGAAACCACCAAAAGCCAACCCGTAAGTCCGGAGCTTCCACCCATCATAACCCCAGACCCTGTATTACCGGGCACCACCTCAACACCTAATCCTGTTAATCCGGTTGATACTACTACTGCAGTTAAGAAAGTGGAAATGCCTTTAGAAGATGAGGTGCCCATATTTATAACGAATGTTGAGAAAAAACCTGTTTTTCCGGGCTGCGAAAATCTGCAGACAGAAGAAGAGCGCTTCGAATGTTTTAACAACGAAATCAGAAAGTTTATAGGCCGACATGTGCAATACAAAACCATTTGGAAAGAGTTGGGCCTTGAGGGCAAGGTTTTCATTCGGTTCGTTGTAGATAGGCAGGGCGAAATAACCGATGTAGAAGTACGCAGAGGTGTACACAACGATTTAGACCAGGAAGCGCTTAAAACCATTTCGAAATTGCCCAAAATGACCCCTGCGAAGCAAAATGGCCGAGCCGTAAACGTTGAGTATATAGTGCCCGTAAACTTCAAATTGAACCGCTAATTTGAACCTTATTTTTAGGATCAAAAAATAGATGGCCGCCCCAACATTTGGAATGTTATTTTTGCCGCGTGCAAATAGAAGTATTAAAATCTAAAATACATCGGGTAAGCATTACCGGGGCCGAATTGAATTACATCGGCAGCATTACCATAGACCAAAACCTGATGGATGCGGTGCAGTTGCTGCCCGGTGAAAAAGTGACCATTGTAAATATAAACAATGGTGAACGGCTGGATACCTATGTTATTCCCGGACAAAAAGGCAGCGGCGAAATCACCATGAATGGTCCGGCTGCGCGAAAAGTGCAAAAAGGCGATGTGGTAATCATTATGTCGTACTGCCGAATGGATTTTGAAGCTGCCAAGCATTTTCAGCCTTGGTTGGTTTTCCCCGACGAAAAAACCAATTTACTTACATAGCCAGGTGGCACGCTTCTCCAAGATTTTAAAGTATAGTTTGTTTGCCGCCCTGGCGGTGCTTTTACTCTGGCTTGCCTTTAAAGAAACCGACCCAAAAGAGCTTTGGGAAACCCTTTCCAAGGCCGATTTCCGTTTCGTTTTACTCAGCATGATTATGGGCTATACGGCCTATCTCAGCCGGGGCATTCGCTGGTTAATTTTACTCGACACTTTGAACTACAAAAGCACCCCATGGGCCGCCATCCACTCGGTGGCCATCGGGTATTTTGCCAATATGGCGGTTCCTCGCGCCGGCGAAGTGGCACGGTGTACCGCCTTAAATTCAGTAAATCAAATTCCGGTTTCCAAGCTTTTTGGCACGGTGCTAATAGAAAGAACCATCGATTTTTTGATGCTGTTGAGTCTCATCGGCATTACTTTCTTAACCTCCTATAACGATTTCACGCGCTTTTTTAATTCGGCTTCTGCAGGAGGCGAGACCCGGGTAGAAACACCATGGTACCAACACAAATTGTTCTATGCGGCCCTGTTTGGTATAGTGGTATTGGGCTTGTTTTTCCTTTTTAGAAGCCGCATTCTACGCCACCCATTTTACGCCAAGGTTAGAGGGTTTTTGGTGGAAATGAAAGAGGGATTGCAAACCATTTTTAGAATTAAACAATGGGCCTGGTTTGTATTTCACACCTTGGTTATTTGGTCTATGTATTACTTCATGGTGTACATCTGTATTTACGCCATGCCACAAACGGCCCAATTAAGCATGGCCAATGTGCTTTTTGTCATGGTGGCCGCAGGCATGGGTATGTTGGTGCCGGTACCGGGAGGGGTTGGCAGCTACCACTATTTGGTGGTGCTGGCATTGGGCCTTCTTGGGGTAGAAGCCACCACGGCATTGGGATTTGCCACTTTGGTGCATAGTGGACAAGCGCTAATGGCCATAGTAGCCGGTGTGGTTGCCATGGTTTATGTGTATTTGAAAAAACAGCAAAAGCCACTGCCATCATGAGTACCACAGGCATAATTGAAACCCGTGTTTTGGGTCACAATGCTTTGGCCTACAAGCTTAATATGTGGTCGTTTTTAGGTTATTCGGTAGGCTTGGCGATTTTAGATGAGCAAAACATCAACCTGAAACTCATTGAACAAATAAACCGTGCAGCCCAAAATTTTGACATTTTACTGGTTGGCGCAGAAGGCAGCACGGCTTTTGCCATTGGCATGGCCTCATTGCATGTGGTTCAAGGTGTTTTCGAGACCAATCTACATTTGAATTGGGCGGAGAGTGTTAAAGACTGTATTTTGGTTAAGGGGGAGCTATTCAAATCCGTTGAATTGCCCAATCTAAGGGCCATTGAAATTCAATAGGCCAAAATGGCCAAAAACAACAACCGTTTTGTTTGCCAAAGCTGCGGAAGCGTGCATACCCAATGGATGGGTCAATGCAGCCGATGCGGCACCTGGAATTCGATTGTGGAAGAAAAATTACCCTTGCTTTCTTCTAAAGAGCGCCGAAACCCCGGCTCTTCCAAGGCCCAGCCTACACAGTTGCAAACCATACAATCGAAACAGCGCGAAAGGCTGCATTTAGACGATGAAGAATTTAACCGGGTAAGCGGTGGTGGTCTCGTCCCGGGTTCTGTGCTGCTCATTGGAGGTGAACCCGGCATTGGCAAATCCACTTTAATGCTTCAGCTGGCTATGCATTTTGCACATGGCAAGGTGCTCTATGTTTCGGGCGAAGAAAGCCCCGAACAAGTAAAGCTCAGAGCCGACCGACTTGGGCAGCAAACATCTGAAGTGTATTTGCTGGCCGAAACCAATACCCACAGCATTTTAGAGCAAATGCATGCGCTTAATCCGGGTCTTTGCATTGTCGATTCTATTCAAACTTTACATAGCCCAGAACTCGATTCAGCTCCCGGAACGGTCTCTCAAATTCGCGAAGCCAGCAACGAACTCATTGCATTTGCCAAACAAACGCATACCCCACTTATACTAATTGGTCACATTACCAAAGAAGGCAGTTTGGCCGGACCAAAAGTTTTGGAGCATATGGTAGACGTGGTTCTGCAATTTGAAGGCGATCGAAATCACGTTTACCGTTTACTGAGGGCCCAAAAAAACCGGTTTGGTTCTACTGCCGAATTGGGCATTTACGAAATGGTGGGAAGTGGCTTGCGGCAAGTGAGCGATCCTTCTGAAATACTCATTAGCCGGCGCGACGAAAACCTGAGCGGGGTAGCCATTGGCATTGCACTGGAAGGCGCTCGTCCCATGCTTATAGAAACGCAGTCGTTGGTAAGTACAGCGGTTTATGGAACCCCTCAGCGAAGCACCACGGGCTTCGATGCCCGCCGTCTCAATATGCTTTTGGCCGTATTAGAAAAGCGCTGTGGCTTTAGATTGGCTACCCGCGATGTGTTTTTGAACATCACCGGTGGATTGCGTATAGACGATCCGGCCATGGATTTAGCCGTGGTGGCGGCCATTCTGTCTTCGGCCGAAGACATGGCGTTGCCTACTAAATTTGCTTTTACAGCCGAAGTGGGCCTTGGGGGCGAGTTAAGGCCGGTAAGCCGCATCGATCAGCGTTTGGCCGAGGCTTCTAAGCTGGGCTACGAAACGTGTTTTATTTCCAAACATGCCCGACTCGAAAGCAAGCACCCGGGCATCAAAATAATGGCTTTAAACAGGGTAGATCAGGTATTTGCCCAATTGTTTGGATAGCGGCTCATCTTTCTTGAAATGTGGCTATGTGAGGCTAGTTGGGGTGCTTTTTCAAAACCTCCCAGAAATAATCTACCCTTCGCTCCCAGGTATTGCTGGAAGCTATTTCGTAGCGTTGTTCTACCACCTCCGGAGAATTGCTTTTTATAACCCTGTTAATGGCTTCCACAAACCCTTCTTTGCTGCTTTCTAAGGCTACAATATGGCTAAAGTCGAGAATGTCGTCAGAAAAAGGGGTGGCCACAACCGGCAAACCGGCTGCTAAATACTCGTTTACTTTAAGAGGATATATGCTTCGGGTTACCTTAACCATTTCGAAAGGAATAATGCCCACGGCGAAATACTTCATGTAAGCCGGCAGTTGATCAATTTTTCGAGGCCCTAAAAATTTGAAGTTCGGGTAAGAATGCAAACGGGCCATTTCGGCATCGGTCCAGGAACTGGGGCCAATTACCAGCAGTGTTTTATCCGTGTGCGCTTCTAGAATACCGAAAACTATCTCGCGGTTTACCCTAAAATCGAGGTGGCCTACATAGGCTATAATAGGCGAATGTATATCTGCCAATTCAGCGGGCTTTTCTAAGTTAGGCAAGCTGGCTTTGTGAAACAACTGAAAGTCGACTGCATTAGGAAGAAAATAAATATCGGGCCTAATGTGTTTTTTCAAACGAATGAGCTCGCGTGATGTGGCAAAGGCTATATCTGATTTGCGCAGTTTTTCATCTTCCAGCCTTAGCCCATGCCTGGCGGTGTATGGCACTTCTGCGATGTCGTCGAGCATATAGTAAACTGTACGCGATGGCATTTTAGGAAGCTTAATGTTGTGAAAAAACCATGGGTCCATAGCATTCACAAAAATGTAATCTCCTATTTGGTAATGCTTAATAATAGAGCGCATGAGGCGGTGCAAACGCCTGTCGTTGTATTTGGCCAACAAATCGTACAGCTTGCCCGGTTTAAGGCCATTTATGGGCAAAGACATCCAAGGTTTAACGGCCCAGAATGCATGCCCATTGTGTTCTATTTTGAAGGCTTTAAACTTGCCTCTTCGTTCGTCCCACCAGCGTTTTAACAAAACCCAGAGACCACTTTCTTTTATAACATCTTTGAACGAGCTGGGGTGATCTAAATAAATAACCCGGTTGGTATGACAAAGCACCTTGGCCAATGCCAAAGATGTAGATGAAATGGGGGCGTCGTGCCGAATTAAAGAAAAAATGATTACATCCACAGCTTCATTGTTGGCTTTGCACTAAATGCGTTGCATGGAATATTCGGTATCCCAAAACGAATCTTTTTTTAGTTTTTTTCGAATCAGTTTTTGAAGTTTTTGGGTAGACGCTGTAACCAAATATTCAGAAGCCCCCTGCGCTTTAAGCGGATGATTTCTCACTGCGTAGTGTTTTTTTCGCATCTTTTTTATGGCCTCTTCGCTCAAAAACCAAAAGGTAAAGCCCTCTTCTTTCCACTCTACTTTGGCCAATAAATGGGCATTGGCCTGACTAAACGGCATAAAAGGCGAAGAGCGCTCCTCGCTTAGGTTTTCTATGCTCACATCCAATAAATCGACATAATAAATTCCCTCGAGTTCAAAAAGGTGTAGGTCTAATTCGCCTGTGTATGCCTGGGCCTTTTGGTTCCAATAGCGCATGCGGTAGGTGTCGGTGGGTTGAAGTGTATCGTTAACCGCCTTTTGGAGCCGTTGAATAACCCACTCGCCCAAATCGTCGTTTTTGGAAACGAAACGGCCTTCGAGTCGTCCATCGGTAATTAATTGGTTCTCTTGATAAAATGGATTCCACGAACGCAAAATGCAGGCGGTCTGTGTCCACACCAAACCCAATAGCAATAGTTTTATTAAGACGTTGGCTTTTTGCATGCTTGTAAGTTTTTCAAAGGTAAGGCGCAGTGAAAGGCCACAGTGTTTAAGATTTGAGAAAATTAAGCAAACCGGGCATTAATTCTGTGGGCTCTTCTCCGCGTTTAAACCATCTGGCCGAAAGATCTCCCATTAAATAAATAGAAGCGTTTTTTACTTCCAGCCAACTTCCTTCGCGCAAGCCCATTACACCCTGCTCATTAAACACATGAAACTCTTTAATACGTGTTTCACGGGTTTCGCCCATATGGGTTGTTTGGGGCTGTGGATCTAAATAGTGCGGGTTTATATTAAAAGGAATGGCACCAATGGCCATTAAAGCGGAAGGCCAAACTATGGGCATATCGTTGGTGGTTCCAATGCTTAATCCGGCCAAATTGCTTCCGGCGCTGCTGCCCATATAAGGGGTTCCGCCCAAAACCACTTCTCTTAAAACCCCCATCAAATTCATATCGTAGAGGGTTTTAAGCAAAACAAAGCTGTTGCCTCCTCCGGTAAACAGTCCCTGGGCTTGGCGCAAAGCTTCAGCCTTGTTTTCGAAGGTGTGCAAACCACGCAATGTATAGCCCAATGCCTCAAAACGCTGAGAAGCGTGGCGGGTGTAATCGTCGTAAGACAAACCTCCGGGACGGGCAAAGGGAATAAAAATCAACTCCTTGTTTTGACCAAAGTGCTGTAGAATGGCCTCTTCCAAATAATCGAGGTATTTGCCTCCATACAAAGTTGAAGTACTGGCCAACAAAAGATGTACGTTTTTCATGGCTGAAGGTTTATGATGGCGGTTTTAATTTGTTTTACACCTTGGTGCAACTCAACCCAAATGGGCCTTATGACGCCATTTACGGCATCAATGTTGTTGTAGTCGCCAATAAACACTTCCGAAGAGGGGTAAAACTCTTTTTCACTTATCCGCTCGTTTGTCCAGCTTAGCCCTCCATCGCGGCTAATGGCCAGGCTTACAGCTGTGGCGTTGCCAACCAAACCATGACGATCGTAATACACTGCATACAAATAGCCTGTGCTTGGATCAACAGCCAACCAAGGTAAAAACTGATCGGTTTTGCTTTTATCTTGATTCACTTTAATGGGTTTCGACCATTTTTTGCCTCCATCGGTCGATTTCAGCAAAAAAACATCGAGGTGCTTTTTATTCTGCGCGCTGTAAAGAACATAAACATGTCCGCGATACGGCCCCTGGCTTAAATCGGTTTTGGTTACCGGCATGCCATTGATGCGGCTAAAACCCGCCACTTCTTGGTCCCACCCCCCTTTTTGTTTGCCCAGGCGAATTTCTTTGTCGAGCCAATTTAGGCCCCCATCTTGTGAACGCTGTAACCACAATTTTCCATCACGGCCCCAGGCCACATATACTTCTCCGTTTATTCCGGCGGCGGGCACCGCGCCTTCGGCCGTTCCATCTCCATCTAAACAATCGCCGGTTTGCTGGCTTAAAACCTTTGGCGGTGTCCAACTTTCGCCCCTATCGTCGCTAAACGAAATCAAGATACGGCTGCGGTCGTTTGGATCGGCACTTTTGTATTTGTCAAATTCGGTCCAACTTACCATTAAACGTTTGCCATCGGCACTAATGGCTGCCCATTCTTTGTCTTGAACTTTTGGCCTGTTTTGGCCTATGCTGCTGCCTTTGGTCCAGGTATCGCCGGCGTCTTCGGTGCGCTGACAAACTATTCGGTCTAAAAAATGCTCACCTCCCCAACCTTTACCGCTAACATCGGATAGATGAAAATAGTAAAAAGCCCCTTCGCGGTCGGCTACTATACATGGATCGCCCCAAACCCCAAGTGATGATTTAAGTTGACCCGACTGCCAGGTTTCGCCCCCATCGTTAGAAAAATGCCAGGCATGCAAAACGCTTCCGGCCATCATGCGGCTCGGGTTTAATGGGTCTATGGCCAAACTGGGTTCGGAAGCATGCAGTTGACTTTTGCTGCTGGTAATGATGATGTTTGGATATGGTTGTGCCCAAAGCCCATGGGCTCCCAGCAACAAGACTAAGCCAAATAGGTTCTTCATGCCTTAAAGCTATACATTCGTTTCATGCGCAAACTGCTTTTATTTATTTTGCTTTTTGGGGCCCTGCGCGCTGGCGAACACCCTTATTATCTGAGTATTGCTCGTTTAGAATACAACCAAAACCAAAAGGCTTTTGCCCTTAGTGTGTGGTTTTTTGAAGACGATTTGCTCGAAACTTTGAAACAGTTTAGGCCCTTCGAACGGTTGAGCTGGCAGGCCCGCGATAAAGCCGCCACCGATTCGGCTTTGTCGCAATACCTAAAGGCGCATTTACATACCATCTCCCCCAATGGCAGCGCGCAATTCTTTCGCTTTTTAGGCAGAGAACTAGAAGGCGAGCTGGTGTATGTTTACGCTCTTGGCCAAATGCCTTTAGCCCCCGGTTGGAAAATTCAGTTTTCGGCCCTGCAAAACGAACTGCCCGGCCAGCGAAATGTTTTGCATTTTGAACAAGCCGGTTTTAAAAACACCCTCTTTTTTAACGGAATAAGCGAACCAAAATCCATTTTTAACTAAAATGCAAAACTTCGCGGTTTACTTCGAACTCGGACTTACCCATATACTCGATCCGGCGGGTGCCGATCATATGGTTTACCTATTGGCCCTGTGTGCGTTTTATACGTTTGCCGACTGGAAAGCCCTTTTGGCCACCGTAAGCACTTTTACACTGGGGCATACCATTACGCTGGCGTTAAGCCATATAGGTTTTGCGAAAGACTTGGAAACGTATATAGAATTCTTTATTCCCATTACCATAATCGTTACCGCTTTCTTGAACCTATTGCAAAAATCACCCAAACAAGCCGGGCCTTGGCGCCTGATTCTGGCCGGTGTGTTCGGCCTCATACACGGACTTGGTTTCGGCAATTTCTATCGAATGCTAAGCGCCGGCAACGAAAACTGGCTTTTGGATTTGCTGCCTTTTACCTTAGGTATAGAATTGGGGCAATTGATTTTGGTTTTGGGCATTACCCTTTTAGGTTGGGCGCTGCCTTTTGCCTTTTCTACCAAACCACGCGATTATACCCTGGTGCTAAGCGGGGCTGCCATTGGGGCTGCTTTGCTTATGCTTATGGCCCCCTAAACCCAATATTTAAGAGGCCCATTGTTTTACATATTGCGGCGGTACTGCCCACCAACGGCAAACATGGCATGCGTCATTTGGCCCAAAGAGCAGTATTTAGCCGCCTCCATCAACACTTCAAATACGTTTCCATTTTTAACGGCCGTATGTTGAACCTCAAGCAAAGCCTGTTTGGATTGCTCACTTCTAAAGGTGTGCAGTTTAGCCAGCATGGCTATTTGATACTGCTTTTCTTCTTCGGTAGCCCTAATCACCTCGCCAGGAACCACCGTAGGCGAACCCTTCTTGCTTAAGAAGGTATTTACCCCAATGATGGGGTATTCGCCGGTATGCTTCAACATTTCGTAGTGGAGGCTTTCTTCTTGAATTTTACCCCTTTGGTACATGGTTTCCATGGCCCCTAAAACCCCTCCTCGCTCGGTAATTCGGTCGAATTCGCTTAACACCGCCTCTTCTACCAAGTCGGTTAACTCTTCAATTATAAAGCTGCCTTGTAAAGGGTTCTCGTTTTTAGCCAGTCCCAATTCGCGGTTTATAATGAGCTGAATGGCCATAGCCCGTCTTACGCTTTCTTCGGTTGGCGTGGTAATGGCCTCATCGTAGGCATTGGTATGCAAACTGTTGCAATTGTCGTAAATAGCGTATAAAGCCTGAAGCGTGGTTCTAATGTCGTTAAAGTCAATTTCCTGAGCGTGCAAAGAGCGCCCACTGGTTTGGATGTGGTATTTCAACATTTGCGAACGCACATCGGCCCCGTATTTTTCTTTCATGGCTTTGCTCCATATGCGACGGGCCACCCGACCAATTACCGCATACTCAGGGTCGATGCCATTGCTGAAGAAAAAACTCAAATTGGGGGCAAAATCGTTAATGTTCATGCCCCTGCTTAAGTAATACTCTACAAAGGTAAAACCATTAGACAGGGTAAAAGCCAATTGGGTTATGGGGTTGGCACCTGCTTCGGCAATGTGATAGCCTGAAATGGAAACGGAATAAAAATTCCTTACTTTTTGGTCAATAAAGTACTGTTGCACATCGCCCATTAGCCTCAGCGCAAACTCGGTACTAAAAATGCAGGTGTTTTGGGCCTGGTCTTCTTTTAAAATATCGGCTTGAACGGTTCCCCTTACTACTTGAAGCGTTTCGGCTTTTATGCGGGCATACACCTCAGCCGGCAACACTTCTGCCCCATTGGTGCCCAGCAACATCAAGCCCAAGCCGTTATTGCCTTCGGGCAATTCGCCTCTGTAGGCCGGTCTTTCGCTTTGCCTTTGGGCGTAAATGGCCTCTATTTTCGCCAAAACCTCGCCTTCAATACCTTGTTCTTTTATGTACTTCTCACACTGCTGATCAATGGCTGCATTTAAAAAATAGGCCAAAATCATAGGTGCCGGACCGTTTATGGTCATGCTAACCGAGGTGCTTGGGCTGCACAAATCGAAACCTGAATACAGCTTTTTGGCATCGTCGAGGCAGCAAATGCTCACCCCCGAATTGCCTATTTTGCCATAAATATCGGGGCGCCAATCGGGGTCGTTTCCATAAAGAGTTACCGAATCAAATGCCGTGCTTAAACGGGCTGCCGGCATATCGAGACTAACATAGTGAAAACGCTTGTTGGTGCGTTCGGGGCCGCCTTCGCCGGCAAACATTCGGGTAGGGTCTTCGCCGGTGCGCTTGAACGGATAAATACCCGCTGTATACGGAAAAAAGCCCGGGGTGTTTTCTTGCATGGCCCAGCGCACTCTATCGCCCCAGCTTTGGTATTTAGGAATGGCCACCTTGGGTATTTGAAGGTGGCTAAGGCTTTGGGTAAAGTTGGGTACTTTAATTTCTTTGCCGCGCACTTCGTAGGTATAAAAAGCATCGCGATAGCGCTGGCTTTCGGTCTCCCAGTTTTGCAGCATGGCCCAAAGATGCGGGTCAAAATCGCGCCTAACCTCTTCAAACTTATCCATTAAGGTTTTAACGGTGGCATCGCTTAAATGCCCGGCCTCCTCGGCCAAAACATCGGGACCTCCAAAGGTTTTAATGGCTTGGTAAAGCCCATAAAGTTTGTCGGCAACCTCTGCTTGGGCGCTCACCCGGGCATCGTAGCGGCGGTTGTTTTCGCTTATTTCAGAAAGGTATCGGGTGCGGTGTGGCGGAATAATATAAATCTTCTCGCTCATTTCAGTAGGTACTTCAAGCTTTGATTGGAAGTCACTACCCGTTTTTTCGCTCAATTTTTCCATTAATGCCCGGTACAAAGCATTGGTGCCCGGATCGTTAAACTGCGAAGCAATGGTGCCAAAAACCGGCATTTGCTCCGGATCGGTATTCCACAGCCCATGGTTGCGCTGGTACTGTTTTTTTACATCGCGCAAGGCATCGAGCGCCCCCCGTTTATCAAACTTGTTGAGGGCAATAACATCAGCAAAATCCAGCATATCGATTTTCTCCAGCTGGGTGGCCGCCCCGTATTCAGGCGTCATTACATACAAAGACAAATCGCTGTGGTCCAATATTTCGGTATCACTTTGCCCAATGCCCGAGGTTTCGAGAATAATAAGGTCAAAGGCCGCTGCTTTAAGTACTTCAAGGGCCTCTTTAACATAACGGCTTAAAGCCAAATTGCTTTGCCGAGTTGCCAAAGAGCGCATATACACCCGGCTGTTTCTTATGCTGTTCATGCGAATGCGATCGCCCAATAAAGCCCCACCCGTTTTTCGCTTCGAAGGGTCAACACTTACTATGGCCAAATGCTTGTCGGGGAAGTCCATTAAAAACCGCCTCACCAATTCGTCTACCATCGACGATTTACCCGCCCCACCCGTACCGGTAATGCCCAAAACCGGAATTTTAGATTGGCCCGAAAGCGTGCGCACCTTTTCGAGCAAATCAGGATGTGAATCGCCAAAATTTTCGAGCGCACTTATTACCCTGGCAATGGCTCCGGGACTCTGTGGATTTAAGTCTTGTAGTTCGCTGCCCAGCACATCGCCAACCGCATAATCGCTGCGCTCCACCAAATCGTTAATCATACCCTGTAGGCCCATCGCACGCCCATCGTCGGGCGAGTAAATGCGGGTAATGCCATAATCCATCAGCATTTTAATTTCCTCGGGCAAAATAACCCCTCCACCGCCACCAAATATTTTTATATGGCCCGCACCCTTTTCGTTTAAAAGGTCGTGCATATACTTAAAATACTCGTTGTGGCCCCCTTGATAAGATGTCATGGCAATGGCCTGAGCGTCTTCTTGAATGGCCGTATTCACCACCTCATCTACACTGCGGTCGTGCCCCAAATGAATAACCTCGCAGCCGGTAGACTGAATTATGCGCCGCATAATGTTAATGGCCGCATCGTGGCCATCAAACAAACTGGCCGCTGTAACAATGCGCACCTTGTTTTTAGGCTTGTAAGGAGAAGGTTCTTTCATGTTTTGGGGGGAATGGAAATTGTTGCGCTGCGAATTTAGCACATAGCCCTTCGCCATTAAAGCCCTCTTGTAGGCTCCCCATTTTTAGTACAGTTCAAAATTATAAAATACATTCATTTTTCAAAGCTTCTTGGCCGCAGTGGAGCGTAGCGGAACGTAGGCCAAGAAGCTTTGCGTTTTCACTCTTATACATGGCTGGACTTAAGCCCCCTAGGGC
>CAMCXO010000038.1 GCA_945883565.1 Chryseobacterium gleum | reverse complement strand
ACAGCCAAGAACGATGAAATTATTTTGCAAGGCGAGGTTCGCGATAAGGCCATGAACTTTTTGAAAGACCTTGGGCACTCGGTTAAAAGAGTAGGAGGTTAGGCGTTTTTATTGAGCCGTAAGCACCAAGGGCAAATCGAATTGTATCCGTACAAGGTCACCAACCGCGAATCCAAAAGCATTTCCCATAATGCCAAAATGCTTTCGGCTTATGGCAAATTCGCCTTTTAAATGCGGATTGTTGTTTCGATTGTAGAACGAAATGGGAACGGTGAGTGAGTCTTCGATTCCTTGTAAACTTAAAACGCCCTTTACCACCCAATTGTTATTTTCTTTGATGAATTGCGTGGATTTAAAGCCAATTTCCGGGAAGCGTAGGGTATGCAACCATTTTTCGCTTCTGGCATGTTTGTTTTTAGTCCGGTTTCCGGTTTCTATGGATTCGGTTTTCAGCTTTAGGTTAATAAACGACTTCTGCGGTAAGTTTGGATTGAAGCGAATGCTGCCACTTGGGTTTTCAAAACTGCCTTTGGCATTGTAGGTTTCAAACCATACATCCCTGCCTTGTAGCACTTGATAAATTTGGGCTTCTGCCTGGATGATAAATGATAAAATGGTTGCGGCCGTTAGACTAAGTCGTGTATAAACCTTCATGTGAGCTCTAACTAAAAAAATGTAAAATTGTTTCACCCAAACATAAAGCCAATCAAACGAACTTGTTATAAAATTTAAATCAAATGAAGTTTAATATATTGGAGTACAATAATTTGAAATAAAACGCCAAAAAATGACTTTTAACCATACCTACTTAGCTAATGGCTGCTATATTAGCAGTGTTCAATTTAACCGCGGAAGCCGAAAAGCGTTCAGAGTAGGCAAAGAAGTAAATCAATTTATATGAAAAAAGTGATTCTTTCTGTTGTGGCATTAGTAGCCATAAGCTTTGGAGCTCATGCTCAAAGATTTGATCTTGGAGTGAATATTCCTGTTGGATTGCCTTCAGGTGATATCGCAGATGGTTTAGGTCTTGGAATTGGTGGCGGAGTATTTGCAAAGTATTTCGTGGCCGATAACATTGCTGTAGGTGCAGAAATAGATTTCCTAAAGTTTTTCGGGTAAAGAGGTAGACGGAGTGGAAGGTGTTGGTTCTACTTTAATGCCTCTTATGGTTACCGGGGATTATCATGTAATGCCCGATGAAGATTTTGATTTCTATGGAGGTCTTGGTATTGGTTATTTTATGATTGGTGGTGATTATGGCGATGCTTTAGACGAATTGGAGCTTAGTAAAGGAGGCTTAGGCATTGCACCAAGGGTAGGTATCAATTACCTTTTAGCTGATGCTCTTCGTATTAACTTTAATGTAGGCTACAACTTGGTTTTCTCAGGCGATACTTATTCTGAAACTTTTGACCCTGGTTTTGGCTTACCTCCTATAACAGTTGAAGTTGAGTCTCCAGATTTCAATTATATTGCCATTAACTTGGGTGTTTCTTACGACCTTTTTGATTGATTTATTGATATATGCGTATAAAAAGCCGCCTCGTGCGGCTTTTTTTGTGTCAACTTTAATCTTTATTTTTTGTCTGCCAATTTTTTGAGATCAATTAGCATTTTATATTTTCTAAGGACATGCATCTTTAAGAAAAAAGCAAGTCTGCATGCTGCCTTTTTAAAATTAAGGTGAGTGCAAAATCTGACGCCTCATATTTTGGAAAACGCGTTTTTTATCAATACGTTTAAGCGCTTGCCTATTCGCCAATTAACACACTACCTTCGGGCCCAATCGTCAATATTACTCGCTTGCAGCGCATTTGTCTTCTAGTTCCCGTTTATAAACCCCAGCCCTTTTGGGCCTCCAATCTGCTTCAAAAAACAAGAGAATTTGAAACCTTTTGTCAGTTTCCGATAGAAAAATGGGTGATAAGCGATGGAAAAGCTTTTGGACATTGGCAAGAAGGCCTTAACGAGTTGGAATACCAAGGTTGGAGAATTCTTCAAACTCCTAAAAACCAAGGAAAAGGCGCAGCATTAAGGTACGCTTTTACTTCTGTTCAAGCCGATGCTTATGTATTTACGGATGCCGACTTCCCTTATCAACCGGAAAATGCAGCCCATATGGTGAAGCAAATTCTTAGCGGACATGATTTGGTTTTTGGCAAACGACAACCCGATTATTTACAGGCCCTACCTGCAAAACGCCGGCTCATTTCGGCTTGGCTTAAATGGTTTAATTCAAACCTGTTGAAACTTCCACATCCCGATACCCAATGCGGGTTAAAGGCCTTCAGCCAAAAGGGCAAAAAACTGCTGCTTAAAACCAAAAGCAGCGGTTTTGCTTTCGATCTTGAACTGGCCATTCTCGCTAATAGGCAATCTACCCTTCATTGGAGCAGCTTTGACGTTACATTGCGTGAAGAATTGCACTTTAGCGATATGCCTGTAAAGCTGCTCATTCGCGAAGGACTAGGGCTTCTGAAATCGCTCAACTTCAAAAAGTGAAAAAGCCACAGGCCATTGGCATTTATTTGGTTTTGCTGCTTTTGGCCTGGCATCAAACCATATTTCTTCAGCACAGCCTTAAATGGGATGCCCTGGACACCCTTTTGCCTTGGCGGTATTATATGGGCGAATGTTTGCGCAATGGCTATTTTCCATTTTGGCTGCCTTTTCAGCAAATGGGTTATCCCTTGCATGCCGATGTTCGCTCAGTTTGGAATCCGGAAGCCTTGTTCACATCCTTTTTTGCATCTAACACTTTAACTCTTTTACATTGGCTTTTGCCTGCCTATTTGCTTCTGGCCGGCTTAGGCATGCGCCAGATGTTAATTGGCTTCAATCGCCATATAAATACCGCCACCCTTTTCGGAGCTGTTTATATGCTCAATGGCTATATGGTTTCGCAAGCACAGGATTTGCCCCGAATAGCCGCCGCCGCACTTTTGCCTTGGGTGGTTAATGCATGGTTAAAATTGCGGGAACATCCCTTAAATATTCGCGCTGCCATATCTTTTGCCTTGTGGCAGTATTTTATGTTTACATCCGGTTACCAAGCTCTTAGCATCATGCTAAGCTATTTATTTCTCGTGCTTTTCATTTCCGAACAATTCCCCTTACAGGCTGGTCGGTCTCTCAATCTCTTTAAAGGCCATTCCCTTGCATATGGAGTTTTGCTCTTGCTGTGCGCACCAATTGTATACAGCATTTACCAGTCTTCGGCTTATGTTGGGCGCTTCAACGTACAAGACGGACTAAGTGCAGAGCTGGCTTTAGGAAACCCATTCAGCCCTGCCTGTTTTTTGTCTTTCCTAGCGCCAAGCACGGTTACACTCGATTTGCCCATACTGAAGACCGACATCAGCATGCGCAATGCTTTTTTGGGCACTTTAATGCTTGGACTTTGGCCAGCGGCGTTGTGGCGTTTAAAAAAGCATAAAACCGAAGCCATTGTATTCATTTTCGGAAGTATTTCGGCTTTAGCAGCTCTGGGCCATCATTTTCCGCTTCGTCTTTGGCTTTATGAGCATTTACCTCTCATGAACATGTTTAAAACTCCGGCCTATTTTATCGTTTTTTTCCAGTTGGCTTGGGTACTTGCCCTTTCGGCCGTTTGGGAACAGACCAAGAGAATACACTTTATTTATACATTGGCATTGGGTCTCACATTGACAATATGGGGCTATTATATGGGCGGCCGATGGGGGCAATGGGTACAAGACATTCATCCCCATGCCTTTCACACCCGATTGGCTTTACATGGCCTTGCCACCGCCGGTTTTTCTTTCTTGGCACTTTTGTTTAACAACAAAACATTCTGGTCGGTTTTAATCATCAGCGAGTTGCTGCTTGCTACCATATTACAAATGCCCGTTACGGCTACCCATGCCCAAAGCCCAAAATTTTTGATACAGTATTTCCATTATTTGCCAATGGGCTTTCATCCTCAACCACAACAAGCCTTAGAACTACAGACCGATATGGCCAATAGTTATGCGCAGCTGTACCGGAACAACAGTCTTTTCAATAAGCGTATATCGGCCGAAGGCTTCAATTCTTTCTATTTCGACAAACTTCATCAACTCGAAGCCGATACCCCAATTTATCGTCAGCTAATGAGCCTTACGCCTGCGTTTTGGGCCGACAGCCTTTTCACCCACCCAGAATTTGGGCAAATGGCACTGCCTCAAAAAGCTTCTTGGCAAAAAGCCGGCATTTACAAGTTTATGGCCATTACCCCAAATACCATCGAACCTCAAATAAAGCGAAATGGATGGTTGGTTTTACAACAAAGCGCTTACCCGGGTTGGAAGGTGTATTTAGACGGGCATGCCGTTAAACCGAAGACCATTAACCATATGCAAATGGGAATTTGGGTGCCCAAAAACACCAAAACAGTGGTCTGGAAATATAAAAATACCCCCTTGATTGTGCTTAGTATTTTGTCTTTTTCGATTTTAGGTTGCCTCCTTATTTTACAAGTTAAAAACCAGTTTGGTTTTAAAATCACTTGGATTTCATTGGCAATTCTTACCCTTGGCATTGGTTTAAAATGGGGCCAATATCAATGGCAGAGCGGGCAGCAGTTGGAAGAAGTTCAAAAATTGTTTCAGCCTGAAATCAAGCCAAATGTGCCCATTTTGGCATATACCGAAAGGGCGTCTCATTTGCCAACTCAAACCATTTTGCCTGATTGGCGTAGCCCTGAAGACCTCCCCAATACATTCCAAAAGCTGTGTACGGGTGTCGATACACTGGGTGTTTTACTGCAAACTCCTCGATGGCCTCGAGCGTTGCAGCAACTTTTAAACAGAACTTATCAGGCAATTGGTACTCCAAAAGCTCTACGAAATGGAACATTTGGTTACTATCAACGACTTTCTTCACCAAAAGTACCTCCCTTCAAAACCCTTTTAGCCCACCAAACCTATTCCCATTTGCTGGATACTATTTTACCATATAACACCGAATCGGTGTTATGGGTGCAGTTTGAAGGTTTAGGTGATGCCACTATGGTGGGTGAAGTATTTGATAAAAACAAAAGCTTGCAATGGGTGGGTAGCGACTTAAACCAAAATAGCAAGCAGTTGCTATTGGGTTATCGAGCCATTAAAGGACAGAACCTTAAAGTTTACCTCTGGAAACGCTCAGACCAAACGGATACACTAAGTGTTCGCTATCGGTTTATTTGCTTTTAATTACCAAGGGAACCAATACACCGGCTAGCAGCATACTGCCGCCTGCCAAAACCACCATCATAATAGAGCTTCCACCCATAGCTGTGAGAATAATTCCACCTAATAATCCGGCTGCAATTTGCGGAATGGTGATGCTTGCATTAAATATTCCCATATACACCCCTGTTTGCTTAGCAGGCAAGCTGGCCGATAACAGCGCATAAGGCATGGCTAAAATGGCTGCCCATGCCATGCCAACTCCAGCCATAGGCAAAAACAACCAGTATTTGTTCTCTATCATCAACATACTTAAAAGGCCTAAACCACCTACAACAAGCGAAAATGCATACACCTGTTTCCGACCAAACTTTTCGGCCAACGGGGTTAATATGAGGCTATATAGTGCCGCGAATACACTGTACGCAGCAAAAATGACCCCGGTCCAATTACCTGCTTCGTTGTAGTCTGCAGATTGCATATCGGTGGTTTTCCAAATGTGTTCTGCCAAAGCATTGGTGGTATATACCCACATTAAAAACAAGGCAAACCACGAAAAGAACTGCGTTACAGCCAATTGTTTCATGGCCATTGGCGAATGTTTTACCAGCTGCCAAAATCCCATATCGGCTTGCGTCTCATTCGATTCATCTCCCTCTTCAGGGGCATTAAAAGCCGCATAATCTTGCGGCGGATATTCGCGCGTGCGTAAGGCCGTCCATATAACAGAAAGCAACAGTACCCCACCCCCAAAATAGAAAGACCAAATAACACTATCGGCCACTTTTTCGCCTTCGGCTGGAATGTTGGCCACTCCCCATGCTGTAAGCGCATAGGGCAAAAGCGAACCCACCACCGCGCCAAGGTTAATGAGGAAACTTTGAATAGAATAGCCGATATTCCGTTGTTTTTCAGCTACCATATCGCTTACTAAAGCCCTAAAAGGCTGCATGGTGACATTAAAAGAGGTATCCATAAGCAACAACATCCCAGCCCCAAAAGCAACTGCTGGAAGCAAGTGGGCAAATTGTTCTGAATTGGGCATAAAAAACATAGCTACGGCCGACACCAAGGCTCCCCCTAAAATGAAAGGCATTCGGCGCCCCAAACGAGTCCAGGTTTTATCGCTTGAAAGTCCTACAATAGGCTGGACCAACAATCCCGCTAAAGGCGCGGCAAGCCAAAAGTAACTTAAATGGTGAGGGTCGGCTCCAATTGCGCCTAATATGCGGCTGGTGTTTGCATTTTGAAGTGAGTACCCAATTTGCACCCCCATAAAGCCAAAACTCATATTCCAAATTTGCCAAAAGCCCAGTAAAGGTTTTTCCCTTCGCATAAAGCAACAGATTAGATAGATTAAGGTGGCGGAAAGTAAAAAATTAGCCGCAATATCAAAGCCTTTCTCTAAAAAATAAAACAAGACCCATTAAGGTGAATCCATGTTATTGTATAACTAGAATCAAGAAGGCTTAAAGCCCATTACTTCTGAAGAAAATGGATTTAAAAATCTGATTTTGACTAAATACTAAACCCTGATTTCAAAAAAAAAAGCCGCCCGAAGGCGGCTATAGATTATGAATTATAAACGTTACTGCTTCACTACTTTTTCATGTAGAAGTTGACCTTGATATTCAATTTCAATCAAATATTGGCCTGAAGCATAGCCGCTTAAATCTAAACTGCTAGTTGGGCTTTGGGCTTCCAAACGCTGAAGCATTCTGCCTTGCAAATCAAATAGCTCAATGTAGCTGCCTATCGGACTCTCAATGTTTAATAATTCAGTGGTGGGGTTTGGATAAAAACGAACAATATTCAAGACGCCCTCTTGTTGTTCATTCTTATTTCCACCGGCACCTAAGGTTCTGTCTCTGCGTATTGAAAAAGCTGAGTTAATGGCACCACTTCCCGGATTGTAGCGGCTACGCACGTTGAAGCGATACAATTTTCCAGGAGTCAGATTGTTAACATGGAAGAAGGTATCGGTTATTCCAGTATAAAGATTAACCAATTGGTTGTCGGTTTCGTTGCGAACTCTTAGCTGATAGCTTAAAATTCCGGGCATCAGTGTGCCGTTTTGACGTGGACGGTTCCACAAAGGACGAAATCCATTTGGGCTGCTGTTAACAGCGCTTAAAAGATTGGGAATGTATGCGGTATCCAAAGCATTTATGGTAACAGGGCTTACCAATGAAGCTTGACAGTTGTAAGCATCATACACTCGAAGTTGGTAGCTACCCCCGGAAAGCTGACTAAAGGTTTGGTTTCTTCGGCCGTCAACACGGGTGGTGTTTCCATTTGAAAGGTTCTCCAACTCGAAACTGTAAAGACTTTTACCGCCGCTAACATTAAAAACCGTAACTCGAGCGCTGCTGGCAGGAAGGGCATCAAGATAACCGGCTTGGAAAATATTAATTGAATAGGAAACATCGGTAGCACACGCTATACTGAAATTAACTGTACAAGATGTGTCTCCCAGGTTAATGCCATAAACCCGAGCCTCGTATTGGCCTGGTGCCAGGTTTTGAATTAATCGTTGGGTGCCGGCTTCATTAACACCCGACCAACTGTTGCTGCCCACCATTCTGTATTGCAAACGATGGCCGGAGGCACCGGTTATGGTGGTCCAATTGAAACGTTGGTTATAATTTCCACTTAAGCCGGCTACGGCACTTAAGCTATGGGTATTACAAGTAGGAGCAGGAGGGGCTTTTCTTAACAATAGAGTAGAAGCAAGCCCTAAATCGCCTTGGCGGTTGCCTGAACCATTGGTGAAGTTTACAGACGTATATATAATGGTACTGTCGGGTGCACTTCCAGAATTCCACTGAAAAGTCCAGCTGTTGTTGCCATTGGTGGTGGCATTTCCGGTTTGGGTATGGGTAATGAATTTAGCGCTTTGTACCATTTGCATGCGGGTAGAGTTTTCGCTAATGGTGCCTTGGTGAACGCCTTGGCCTTCTATGCTGGCCTGAAATCCAATTTTAGGATGGGTTGCACCATTGCCATTGGCATTAATGGTAATGTTGTAGGTGGTGTTTTCTTCAAAGCCGCTTGGAGGAATGTCGGTGGTAATTTGAATATTCTGACCCAAGTTGGCACCACCGCTGTGACAAGAAGCGCAGGTCAATCCGCCGCTAAGGGGCGAACCAGTGCGGGTTGTTGAAGACAATCCAGCCGAATTGCTTATTAAATCGAGGCCACTCAGCAAGGCAATAAGGGCCAGGAGAAAAGGGAAATAAAGTTTCTTCATAAGGTTTGGTTTCGAACTTTAACACAAATTTGGGCTTTTGGTTTGAATAAATAAGATTGAATTGGTTGAATTTGAAAAAAACAACATTGGGATAATATTGAACATGTTTTGAGGTGCGAAAAGCAAAGGCCAAGCATTATGCCTTTTGTTGTTACTTTTATCGGCTAATTGGAGCGGCATAATTAAACAATTAAGTATGCCGAAACTTATGTTAATATTGGTCAAGGTGTACTTTTGGTTCAAAGAGAAGGAGAACACAGCATGCAAAAATTCAGGAAAGTAGAAGGCGAATTTGCGTATATAGACGGTGGAAAAGGACATCCATTGGTGCTTTTGCACGGATTGATGGGAGGATTAAGCAATTTCGATGCGGTATTCAATTATTTCACTCAAGCGGGCTATAGGGTGCTAATTCCCGAAATGCCTATGTATGCATTGCCTTTGCTTAAAACGAGCATAAACAGTTTAGCGAAGTTTTTGAATAAGTTTTTTGAACAAATGGGTCTTAACCAATTCACCTTAATTGGGAATTCTTTGGGAGGGCATTTGGCTTTAGTTTATACAAAAAACCATCCCGAACAAGTTCATAGTCTTGTGCTTACAGGCAGCTCCGGGCTTTATGAAAGTGCTATGGGTGATTCGTTCCCAAGGCGTGGCGATTATGAATATATTAAGCGTAAAACCGAAGATGTGTTTTACAATAAAGAAGTAGCTACCAAGGCTTTAATTGATGAAGTTTTTGCCTCAGTGAACAACCGCGATAAGGTGTTGCGCACTTTGGCTTTATCTAAATCGGCCATTCGTCACAATATGACAACGGATTTGCCACATATGCAGTTACCTGTTTGTGTTATTTGGGGCAGGCAAGATGCGGTTACACCACCAGAGGTGGCTGTTAGGTTTAAAGATTTACTTCCAAACGCCGAATTGCATTGGATTGACGAGTGCGGGCATGCAGCCATGATGGAGAGACCCGATGCTTTTAACGAATTGGTACATGATTTTTTAAAGCGTAAAGTCGGCTAATGCAACAACTTAAAGCCGAGTTTATTAAGAGCAGTCCTGATTTAATTAGCTGTCCTCCGCCTCACTTTCCGGAATATGCTTTTATTGGACGGAGCAACGTGGGCAAGTCGTCGCTTATTAACATGATTACCCATAAAAAGGATTTGGCAAAAACCTCGGGTAAGCCAGGGAAAACACGTTTAATCAACCATTTTTTAATCGATAAAGCTTGGTATTTGGTTGATTTACCCGGATATGGTTATGCCGGCGTTTCGAAAGAGCAAAGGCTTGAATTCGAAAAAATGATTCAAACCTATTGCAGCCAAAGAGAAAATCTGGTGAACTTGTTCGTACTAATTGACAGTAGGCTTGAACCCCAGCAAATTGATTTGGAATTTATGCAGTGGTTGGGTGAAACCGAAATTCCTTTCGTTATGGTATTTACCAAGATCGATAAACTATCCTCTTCGGTATTTGCAAAAAACAAAGCGGTTTACGAAAAGAAACTTTTGGAACAATGGGAAGAGGTGCCAATTCATTTCAGCAGTTCAAGTGTAGGAGGTGTAGGCCGCGAAGAGATTGTGCAATACATCCAACATTGGAATTCGAAATTAGCCGGAAGCTTTAAGAATAAAGGCCAATAGTTAAAGGGGGTATGCAAATTTCAAGCCCTCACAACAAGCGGATTAGATTGGTTCAAGAGCTGCATGAAAAGCGACGATTGCGGCTAAAAATGGGGTTGTGTGTAGTAGAAGGAGAACAAGAAATAGAATATGCCTTGCGGGGTGGTTATATTCCCGAATCGCTTTTTGTTTGCGAAGACCGACCGATATCGTTGAACCAATTGGAAAATGTAGAGCGTTATGCGGTGAGTTTAGACGTTTTTGAGAAAGTGAGTTATCGAGGAGCCGACTCAAAGGTTTTTGCCATTTTTAAAATTCGACAATTTGAACTTCCCAAACAGCATTTAAAAAGGGTTTTAGTATTAGAAAAAGTTGAAAAACCAGGCAATTTAGGCGCTGTGTTCAGAAGTGCATTGGCAGCAGGGGTTGATTGGCTCGTCACGCTAGATAATTCGACAGATTTTTACAACGCCAATTGCATTCGGGCCTCGGTTGGAACAGTATTCTTATTGCCACATAGCCACTTAACCCATGAAGCTTTTTGGCATTGGGCTTCTAATCAACAGTTGACCATTTGTGCAACCCGGTTAAATGGTGCCGAAAACATCTATCTATCTGATTTACCCGAACGGGCAGCCTGGATTATGGGCGGCGAACACAGCGGGCTGAGTGATTTTTGGGAGCGTGCCGGGGTGAGAGGTTTTTATATTCCAATGGAGGGGGAAATAGATTCTCTAAACCTATCCGTTAGCTCCGCTTTGGTTTTATACGAGCACAAAAGACAATTTGGATAGTTGTAGCGGCTTTTTTTAGGGTTTTACAGCCCTTAACATTTCCCGTTTCCCAGGTGGTCCTGGGCATCTTTCAACCAGAAATCCTGCTGCCAAAAGGTTTCGTCTTACCTGTCCTTTTGCACAATAAGTTACCCAAATACCCCCATCTACCAAACAAGAATAGAGCTTTTGGAATACCTCAACAGTCCAAAGTTCAGGTTGTGCTTCCGGGGCGAAAGCGTCGTAAAAAATGCAGTCATATTGATTATGTGGTAGGCTTATTTCGCTAAAATCCATTTGAATTTTGAGAACTTCAGCCCATTGGCCAAAAGAGCTGCTGGTATTCCAGTTATTCTGATGAAGCCATTTCCAAGGGTATTCCGGATGTTTGATTTCAAGGGGTAACCATTCTTCCTTATCCAAAGGAAATTTTTCTATTCCGGTATAGTGCAAGATTTTTTTTTGTTTTAGACTCCAGTCTAGAGCTAAAGCAGCATTAAGCCCGCTTCCGAACCCCATTTCGAAAACATAATATTTGCTTTTCGCGGGAAGCGTATTCAAGCCCATTTCTATAAAAACATGCAACGACTCTCGTAAGGCTCCGTGTAAACTGTGAAAATGCTGATTACTTTTTGGGTCAAAGAGAGTAAAGCTGCCGTCGGCAGTTTGAACAGGAAGGCGTTTCACTACCTCTTTTAGTTGGCTGCGATTAAAAGTTTTTTAATACGAGGAATAGGGCCTTGACAACGTGTTTGATGGCATTGAAGACAGGCTTGAATGCTCGCATTGAACGCTGCAATTTGCTTTTCGTGCTCACTATGGGCTATTTTGGCCATTTCAGAACTGAATTTTTCTACCAAAAGTTGGTAATCACCTTGTAGTTCTTTTGGATTGGTGGCTTCACTGTGAAGCAAGGCATAGTTCCAGTCAGGTATTTCAGGCAAAGGTTTATTGCCGGTAATACTGTCTTTCAGAGCTTTGTGGAAAGTGTAAACACTTTCCATTACAGCGGCCAATTCGCTGTACTCGTACATCTTAGGAGGCTCTCGCCTTGGCTTTTCTGCGCTTGGTAAATTGGCTTGTTTTTCTGAACAGCCCCAAGTTAAAATACTTAGGGCTGCCAGACTAATAAAGTATTTCATTCCAAAATAACGCCCTTTGCCAAAAAGCTAAGCGAAACTTGAGGTTCTGTTATGGCTGCAATTTCTTCTTCGCTGGCGCCGGCATCTTCGGCCTTATGGCGCAGCCATTCAACCGTTTGGGTATCTACTTTGGCAATGCCTTCCATAATGGCGGTTCTACCCGCTGCATTCATTGGCACAAAAAAGCCATAGTCTTTAAATCGAACGGTCATGCTTTTTCCGTTGTCGAGTTTAACGTCCATCCAACACCCTTTTTTCTGGCAGCACTCCTCAATTTCGGCTTTTACTTTAATTTCGAGGCTGTCGTGACCAGCCATTAAGGCCAATAATTCTTGGGCTTCAACGGCATTTTCGGGTGTTATGGTCGAATCGCCATAAATTTCGAGTGGTGTAGTTTCTGTGGTTTCGGTGGTTTCTGCCGGTTTAGAGTTGTTGCAGGCTAAGGTTAAAGCGGCCATAGCCAAAAAAGCAAAGCTTTTGCGAAACATGGTTTATTTTTTAGTTTGCCAAAAGTACTTATTTCGGCTCGTTTTTTTCAAAAGCGGTACCTTTGTCGAAACCCCCTTTTGAGTAATAGATGGAAGTTCACAGAACGACTCAGTCGAAGCTGAGCACAACCGATTTCAGCAAACTAGAGTTCGGAAAGTCTTTTTCGGACCATATGTTGGTTTGCGAATTCAAAAAAGGCAGTTGGGGCACGCCCCGGATTATGCCTTATGGCCCGATGCAGTATCCACTTTCGCTTCATGCTTTGCATTACGGACAAGCGGCTTTTGAAGGCATGAAAGCCTACAGGACCTTAGATGGTGGAGTGGCTTTGTTTAGGCCCGAAATGAATTTTAGAAGATTAAACCAATCAGCCATTCGATTGGCAATGCCCGAGGTGCCCGAATCGGTTTTTATGGATGGTTTGAAAGCCCTTATCGAAATTGACCGCGATTGGGTGCCGAAAGGCGAAGGTATGTCGCTTTATATCCGCCCATTTTTGTTTAGCAGTTCTGAATTCATTGCAGCTCGACCAAGCGAAGAATACACCTTCGCCATTATAACTTCTCCTGTTGGACTGTATTATTCGGGTTCGGTTAAAGTTAAAATAGAAGAACAATACACCCGTTCGGCAGCAGGTGGAATAGGATTTACCAAAGCAGCAGGCAATTATGGCGGTGCTTTTTATCCTACACGTAAAGCTGTTGAACAGGGATTTACCCAAATTATATGGACAGATCACAAAGATCACAGGCTTATTGAGGAGTCGGGTACGATGAACATTATGTTCCGAATTGGAGGTACTATGCGAACCCCCCCCTTGAGCGAACGAATTTTACCGGGCATTACCCGCGACAGTATTTTACAATTGCTTCGCTCTTGGGGTGAAATAGTAGAAGAAAGGCCCATTACAGTAGATGAGTTGGTTTATGCTATGCGCAATGGCTATTTGGAAGAAGCCTTTGGAATGGGTACAGCGGCCGTAGTTAGTCCTATTAGTGCCATTGGTTTCCGAGAAGAATTGTTTGAAGTGCCTACTCCGGAAAGCGGAACTGCAATGAAAATAAAAAAGTCACTTCACGAAATCAGAAATGGCTCGGCCGAGGATCTTTTTGGCTGGATGATGCGCTTGTAAGTCTTCATTTTTACATATTCAGCCCGGTTTTAGCCGGGCTTTTTTTATATTTGAGTCAAAACCTGTAAAAATGAAAAAGTTTTTAGTCTGTTTGTGCTTAGGAATTAATATACCTCTGCCACTCGAAGCTCAAAACACCAATTGGAAGTTACTCGATATCTACTTTGATGCAATTGAACAGAACGAGCGATGCATGCTTAGTTTGGCGGTTCTCAAAAATGGTGAATTGGTTTACCAAAGAAGTACTGGTTTTGCCTATTTAGAGCCATCCACCAAAGCAAATTCACAAACCATTTATGGTATTGGCTCTATTTCAAAAAGCTTTACAGCAGCTTTGTGCTTAAAGTTTATAGACCAAGGCTTGCTAAAGTGGGAAACGCCATTAAGTACTTTCTTCCCGCAATTGCCAAATGCCGATAAAATAGAAATCGAACATTTATTAAAGCACCGTAGCGGATTGGTAAATTTTACCGATCAACCGGCTTATGCGCTTTGGTTGCATTTGCCTCAATCGCGTGAACAAATGTTAAAACTATTCGCTGAAAATGGAACCGAATTCGAGCCCAATTCGCAGGAAGAATATTCCAATACCAATTATGTATTGCTTAGTTATATTCTGGAAGAGGTTGGAGGCAAGCCATTTGGTCAATTGTTAGAAGAAAACGTTTTAAAGCCTTTGGGGCTAAGCAATACCTATTTTCGCACGGAAGGCGAAAAGCGATTAAACGAAGCTGCTTCATTTCAATACACTAATAACTGGTCATCAGCCACAGTTACCCATCCCAGTATTCCTATGGGAGCCGGGGCCATTGTTTCTACTGCTGCTGATGTAGCTTTATTTTTTAGGAAACTGCTTAATGGGGAGGTTTTACAGGATCAAACTTTAAATCGTATGATGTTGAGTGAGGGCAGGCTTTCGGCAGGATTGTTTCAGTTTCCATATGATACCCATCGGGCATGGGGCCATACTGGCGGAATTGATGGATTTGCTTCTATGGCCGGATACTTTAAAGAGGCAGATTTAGGCTTCTGTATATTGAGCAATGGAAGCCGTATGCCACTTAATGATGTAGCCTTGGCAGTTTTGCAATTGGCTTTTGATGATAAAACACCTGAAATACCTGATTTTTCAGAAATGCTATTGAGCAGTGAGGAATTGGATAAATATGCAGGCACCTACTCAAGTACTTCCTTCCCTTTAAAGCTTGTGGTTAGTTACGAGAAAGGCCGTCTTATTACCCAAGCCAGTGGCCAGGCACCCATTACCATGGAAGCTAAAGGTCAAGGGGTTTTTATTTTTACACAGGCGGGAATAAAACTTACATTTAACACTGAAAATAAAGCGCTTGTATTGGAACAAGCAGGAGCCAAATTCAATTTCACCAAAGAATAAACTTGAAAATCTACCGTATAGCTCTAATCCTATGCCTATTTGGCATCGGAGCTTTGGCTCAAACAGCCCATCCGTTAGATGGACATCTATATAATGATAGCAACGTATCAAGAATAGATGTTTTTCTGCCGGCAGATAGTTTACTTTGGATTTTAGACCCAGCTAATTCCGGAAGTAATTATGAGTTTTACAGTAATATGGTTTTTAGCAGGGCGGGTCAATCAGACACACTTCAAGCCATTGGTTTTAGGTTAAGAGGAAATACTTCCCGTCAGGCACAAAAAAAATCTTTTAAATTGGCTGTTAACCGGTTTACCTCCGGACGCAGATATCATGGGGTTAAAAAGATAAATTTGAATGGAGAGCATAACGATCCCTCGATTAGCCGTGCCAAAATATGCTGGGAACTCGGAAAGCGATTGGGCTTGCCGGTTTCGAGAGCAAGCCATACCGAATTGTATTTAAATGGTCAGTATTTTGGCCTTTACCTCAATTTAGAACATATCAACGACGATTGGCTGTCGCATAGATTCGGCAACAACCAAGGTAATTTATACAAATGCACATGGCCGGCTAATTTGCAATACATCTCCAATCAACCCAACGATTATAAGCTGTTAAAAGCCGATGGCAGCCGGGTTTACGAGCTTCAAACCAACGAGCAGTTAGACGATTATTCTGATTTAGAAGAATTTATTCGAATTCTGAACCTAACACCAATTTCTCAGCTTGAGTGCGCATTAGATCCGGTATTTAACATTGAAGGTTATTTAAAAACGCTGGCATTTGAAGTGGCCACAGGTCATTGGGACAATTACAGCTTCAATCAGAACAATTTCTATCTATACAAAAATCCCCAAAGCGGTAAATTTGAGTATTTGGCTTATGATATGGACAATACTTTCGGAATTGATTGGTTTAATATAGATTGGAGTGAAAGGCATGTAGATCAATGGCACAATCCGGCTATGCCTTTAAGCAAAAGGTTGCTCGAGATTCCGGAGTTAAGAGAAATTTATCATGCGTACTTGCGTCAAGTTCAAGCAGAAATGGCAAAGCCTGATTTTTTAAATCAAATCTTTAATCTCAGAAGCCAGCTGCAGCCGTATGTTCAAAACGATTTATACAGAACTTTGGATTATGGCTTTACAGAGGCCGATTGGTTTGACAGTTACACAACCAGCCAATCCAACCAACATGTAAAAATGGGTATCACCCATTTTATTGGAAGACGAAATACATTTACAGCCAGTCAGTTGGGCAGTTTCAATTCAGCCCCAATAATAACAAACATACAATTGGCTTTTGGTGGAAGTTCATTTCTGGTAAAAGCCCAAATTGAAGATGAGTCACAAGCCAGTGTTAGTTTACAATACCGTTTTGGAAGTGGAGGGCCATTGCAAACTATGGCGCTTTACGACGATGGTTTACATGGTGATGGAGGGGCTTTAGATGGCTGGTACGCCAATATATTTCAGGGCTTGAACTCCAATCAATTAACGTATCAAGTAGTAGCAACCGATGATTTGGGCCAAAGCAGAGCGCGGCCATGTAACAGTAAAACCATTCCGATTCCTCGATTAGGAGAGCTGGTTATAAATGAGTTTATGGCCGATAATGTTTCTACTTTGGCCGATGCTACAGGCGATTTTGCCGATTGGATTGAACTGTACAATACTTCAAATCAAACCATTCAATTGGGCAATTATTATATAACCGATAAATTGCAAGAACCGAATAAATGGAAGTTGCCTAATCTGGATTTGGCTCCTGGGGCTTTTCAGTTGGTATGGGCCTCTAATGCGGTTGCACGAGGTGTTTGGCACACCAACTTTGCCCTGAGCAAAGGAGGAGAGTCGATTGGATTGTTTAAAATGCATAATGGACAGTTGGATACCGTTGATTACATCCATTTTGGACCACAAAACACCGATATTAGTTATGGACGCTCATATGATGCGGCTCCAACCTGGCAGGTTTTTACTTCACCTACTCCCAATGCAAGCAATGGAAGTTTGGAACTTGTTCATTCAGCAATGTCTAACTTCAGAGTTTTTCCCAACCCATTTAAAGAGTTCTTGTTTTTTGAAAACAAAAGTCCACAGTCGGTTATAATTGAGGTTTTCAATTTGCAAGGTGCACTAATAAGCCGCCAAATCATAGAAGCTTTCAGCCAAACAACCTTGTATACACCATGGCCAAAAGGACTGTATATTTTGAAAACATCAGGAATGCATTTAAAATATTGGAAGTATTAAGATTTTGAAGGGGCTTTATATAGAGGAACTGCCGAACAGGCTTCTCCAAACATTAGGGTTTTAACCAAAGGTTTTAATTTTTGAACCAAAACCACATAGGCAGCTAGCGGAATGTTTTCGGAACAGCCTTTAACAATAACCCTTGATTGCGCATATTGACTCCAGTTGATGTTGTCTAAGGCGCGCAAATACAGATTCTTACTCACTTCTTCTGGTGTTCCATAATGCACATGGGCTTTAAAGTCTTCTAACCGCATAGCAGCTAACATCCAGCTCCAAAGCGGTAATATGGCATCACTAGAGCAATGAAGTGCCACGTTTTGACCAAAAAAGTTTTCGGCATCTAAAGCATTCAAAGCCTCTCTGAATGGTTTTTCTCGAAGCACCAATCCTTCATAGAGATAATTGGCTAAATCGAAGGGCTGCAAATGTGGTATGTCTATCAATGTTTCGAGGTCGATTTGAACGAGACCGCTTTCTTCTACTTTATTGCGTATGTCTGTCTCGCTCATAGCATTCCCAATTCGAGTTTGGCTTCATCGCTCATCATATCACGGTTCCAAGGCGGGTCGAAAGTAATTTCTACCCCCACTTCCTTAACCTCGTCGAGGCTTGAAATTTTTTGTTTAACCTCTTCAGGCAAACTTTCGGCAACCGGACAGTTAGGAGAGGTGAGGGTCATTAGCACATGAACATCCCCTTCATCACTTACTTTCACATCGTAGATAAGTCCAAGTTCGTATATGTTTACCGGGATTTCAGGGTCGTAAATTTCGCTAAGAACTTCGATGGCGTCTTCGCCTATTTTCTGCATTTGGTTTTCGGTGATCATGGGTGTTGTAGTTTTGATTGAAAGCCTAAAGCATAAAATTTCATTTGTTTCAACATGCTTAGTAAGCCGTTGGCTCGGGTAGGTGATAAGTGTTCTTTGAGGCCGATTCGGTCTATAAATTGAACATCGGCGTCTAAAATGTCCTGAGGTTTTTGATGGTCAAAAGTTCTTACCAATAGGCTTATAATTCCCTTGGTGATTAAGGCGTCGCTGTCGGCAGTAAAATGTACCAATTCGTTGTTGAGCTCGGCATGAAGCCAAACCCGACTTTGGCATCCTTTAATTAAGTTCTCGTCGGTTTTGTGTTTATCGAGAATTGGCTTTAGTTCTTTTCCCAATTCTATAAGATGTTCATATTTATGCATCCAGTCGTCGAACAAAGCAAACTCTTCTTCTATTTCTTGTTGAATTTCCTGAATTTTCATAATCATTTCTAATTAAGCATTTCTGCAGCGCGTTTTACCCCTTTGGCCAACCATTCTATTTCTTCTTCGGTATTGTAGAGTGCAAAAGAGGCCCTTGCCGTTCCCGGTATTTGAAAATACGACATAATGGGTTGGGTGCAATGGTGCCCGGTTCGAATGGCTATACCCATATGGTCGAGTAAAACACCGGTATCGTATGGATGGGCTTCACCAATTAGAAAGCTAAGAACACCTGTTTTCTGCATAGATGTTCCATAAATCTTTAATCCCTGAATAGCCGATAAAGCTTGAGTCGCTAACTTTAGTAAATGATTTTCATGCTCGGCAATTAGAGCAAGACCTATGGAATTTACAAATCGGATAGCCTCTGCCAAGCCCACAGCCCCCGCAATATTTGGTGTGCCGGCCTCAAATTTAAAAGGCAAATCGGCATAAGTGGTTTTCTCGAAGCTAACGGTTTTAATCATATCGCCTCCGCCTTGATAGGGTGGAAGCCAATTGAGCAGGTTTTGTTTGCCATAAAGAACCCCAATTCCGGTTGGGCCGTATATTTTGTGCCCGCTTAAAGTATAGAAATCCACATCTAAGTCTTGAACATCCAGCTCAAAATGGGGGCCTGCCTGAGCCCCATCAACCAATACCAAAGCCTGCTTTGCATGGGCATCCTGACAAATGGTTTTAATGGGATTTATTGATCCCAATGCATTGCTAACGTGGTTAACTGCAATAAGTTTGGTTTTGGAATTCACCAAATCGGAAGACCAAAGCAACTCGCCTAAATCGTTCATGGGAATTACTTTTAATAAAGCACCACTGCGTTCACAAGCCATTTGCCATGGAACTATGTTAGAATGGTGCTCAAGATGAGAAACCAAAATTTCGTCTCCAGCTTTCAAGAATTGACCAAAACCATATGCTACTGTATTAATGGCTTCGGTACACCCTTTCGTGAAAATAATTTCCTGAGCGTTCTTGGCATTTAAGTGCGCCCTTAAGGTTTCGCGGGCACCTTCGTAGGCCTCAGTAGCGAGTTGACTTAGTTTATGAACACCACGGTGAACGTTTGAATGGGTGGTGGTGTAATAGTGTTGAATGGCGTTTAAAACCGGCAAAGGCTTATGGGTGGAGGCTGCATTGTCGAGATAAACCAGGGGTTTATTGTGAACTTTTTGCTCTAAAATGGGAAATAGTTTTCGGAGCTCAGTGATTTCAGATTGCGTCATATAGCTTAAATAAACCAGCATTAAGCGGCTATGTTTGCAAAGGTAAGGGGCAGTTCAGTCCTTAAATTTAAATATTCGAGACCTTGTTTGGGTTGATAGCAGTTTTATTGGTTGTGTGCAATAAAGATTTAAGATTTGTTAAACAAAAGGGCAAACCTTTTACTATTGCAAAACGTTTGTTAACAAAATCATAAACAATGAAATACAGCTCCGTTTTTTCAGTATTCGGATTTAGTTGCCTGGCCATGGCATTTTTGAACGCCAACTCAGGTGGGGCGCCATCAGGCAGAAGTGGATCGCCAGCCAGCAACAACCAAACCTGTGCTTCGGCAGGTTGCCATTCGGCGGGCAATTCAACTGCCGATGGCAAGGTGAGCATCAACACCAATATACCGTCAACCGGCTTTGTAGTAGGCGCCTCTTACGAAATAACCATTTCGGCCATTGATTCTGCTTCCTTTGCTTCTGTAGTAGGTTTTTGCGCCAGTGCTGAAAATGGCAACGGCAGTCATGCCGGTATTTTAACCGGTGGGGCCGATGTTCAAAACACATTCGGAAATGCATCGTACGTCACCCACAGAAGCAACAGCAATGCCCTACCTGCTTCAGGAAGAAGTTATACTTTTAGTTGGCAAGCCCCAACCACCAATGTGCCTAATGAGGTGGTTTTTTACGCAGCTGTTAATTTTTGCAACGGAAATGGCACAACCAGTGGCGACCGTGTGGTAACAGCTACGACCTCTGCTTTGGCCAATACTATAGGTTTGAATGAAGTTAAGATTTTTAATCCCTCCATTTCTCCTAATCCTTCTAAAGGTTATTCACGCCTTGTTTGGGGAAATATTTCAGGCCAGTTTATGGCATTTGAGGTAGTAGATGCCCAAGGTCGAGTGGTATATGAAGGTCGAAATTTTGGAGAAAGTGAAAGCCTTCTTCCTGATCTTTCAAAAGGTATTTATACCATTAATTGGAAGGTAGAAAACGGAAAGAATAATGGCCATATTCGCTGGATTTGCCAATAATTCAAGCGTAGATCAAAACATTTTTGAATTTAAATTGCTTTTGAAACAAAACCGGTTTTGAAAGCACCAACAAATGAGTTAGTGGCACGATTCAAGAAAATGCCCTTTTTGAATCGTGTCTTTTTTGTTTTTTTAGGATGTTTCATAGCCATTATAATGGCTTTTCCGCCCGGGCCTAAATTGGTTACGAGCTCAGACCCTATTTTTGACGTTAAAGCGTCGAATGCCTTGTTTTTTAACAACATCAGAAGTTTTTATTATAAAAGAAAAGAATGGCCTGAACGAAAAATGATCGGTTTTACTCTTAAAAAAACTGCGGATCATCCGCTTCAAATCATGATTTTACAGCATCAGATTAATCAGCAAATCTATTTAAGGTTATACTGGTTAGACAGTGTACCCAACACGGCTTTGATAATAAATCAAGATACCTTTTTTTTAGAAGATAAGAACTCGGAATACCATTGGCAGGCCGGCAAAGCGTTGTATCACAGTTTACAAAACGAGGAACAGGTATTCAAATTGAGTGAACATAAAAAGGAAATTTTGTACAACGATGAGAAATCGAAACAAAAGGCATTGGAAGTTTTATACGATTATTTTCATGCAGTAGGGCATTAAATTGCGTCATGAATTGGCAACAGGCTAAGGGGCAGTTTCAAAGTTATTTGCGTCTTGAAAGGGGGCTGGCAGAAAATTCATGGAAAGCCTATTTGCGCGATTTCAAGCATTTGGAAACGGCTGCAACCCTCGATGGAAAATATCCAATTCAAATAGAATTAGAAAATTTAGGCCGTTATTTGTCAGATTTACAGAATAATGGACAAAGCACACGTTCGTTGGCTCGTATAATTTCTGCTTGGCGCTCTTTTTTTGAATGGATGTGTTTAGAAGGCCATATGGAAAACAATCCGGCAAAATTGCTGGATATTCCCCGTTTAGGCCTTTATTTCCCCGAAGTGCTTTCGTTTGAGGAAATAGAAGATATTGTGAACGCAATCGATTTAAGTAAAAAAGAAGGTCATCGTAACCGGGCTATCATAGAAGTACTTTATGGTTGTGGGCTAAGGGTTTCGGAGCTAACGTCTCTTAATATGAACGATTTATTTTTAGATGAATCGTTTATAAAGGTAAACGGTAAGGGTCAGAAAGAGCGTCTTGTGCCAATAAACCAAACTGCTATTAACTATTTGAAACTGTATTTAAACGAAAGCAGACTGCACTATCCAGTGCAGTCCAAATTTCAAAACCAAGTATTTTTGAATTTAAGGGGACAGGTAATAAGTCGGGTGTCGGTCTTTTTATTGGTAAAACAACTTGCAGAAAAAGCGGGTATTAAAAAGGACATCAGCCCGCATACGTTTAGGCATTCATTTGCTACCCATTTAGTAAAAAATGGTGCCGATTTGCGCATAGTTCAAGAACTTTTAGGGCATGAAAGTATATTAACCACCGAAATTTATACCCATCTTGATAGACGTCATTTGGCGGGAGTTCTGGAAAAGTTTCACCCAAGGGCGAGGAAATCTGAAAACAAAATAAAAGGTGGTTAGCGCAATCGATCTGCACTGCGAACCAAGTCTTCGTCTTTTTTAATAGCCCGATTAGCCAAAGATAAAAGCACCACAGACAATAAAGGGGCTAAAAGGGCATAGCCTGGCATTGCATCGGTATTTCGGAAGTGGAAAAAAAACTCTACTGTAAACAAAGCAAAGCTTAATAGAATGCCAATTCGGCCAATTACCCATTGCACTTGCCGTTTTTTATAGTTAAAAATATTGGCCATTATTAGGCCTGCCAATAATCCGGCGAGCAAAGTTGCCCAGCCCATGTCGAATAGCTTAATGGTTTGGTTTCCAATTGAAACAATTGGAAACAGGGCCATGGCAGCTATGGCCAACAGAGCCAGTAACATGTAAAGGGTTTGAATGCGTTGAATCATTTGAAAAGCAGTTGTGAAATTTTTGGCAATACTATGGGTTAAATCGTATTATTGCGCTCAGTAAGGCGTTTCATTTCCGAAAGCGCCGATACCGTTCAAAGAACGCATTTATTAATCTTACTTCTACATCCCCCATTTCAAAGATGGTTGAACTGGAAATTCTCCAGGGCAAAAAATTGCCGGAGTTGCAGGCCATAGCAGAGGCATTGGCCGTACCCAAATTTCGTTACTTGCGCAAACAAGAATTGATAGATTCTATTGTTTCGCAGCAAAACAAAAGTTCCGAACCTTTAAAGCCCGAGCCCGATTCGAGCTCTGTTAAGCGTTCTCCCAAAGAGAACAGCGCCCAAATGGCTTTAAAATTGGAAACGGAATTAGGTGAAATTCAAGAAGATCAGCAATCTTCAAAAGATGAACTTCAAGAAACTAAGGTTTACGTTGATTTGGAGCCTGAAACAATGCTGCAAACGGCCAATAAAACCGAGGTCCCTGAAACAGAGCCAGTTTCAAACCAAAATCAGGTTGAAGAGAGTACAGGGCGAAACGATGGTCAACCTTTACTAAAACGATGGGATAAAAGAGGACGAAAAGATCGTCCACCGTATCCCGGAAATTCAGGGCATAATACCGATCGTCAGAACAACGACAGACCTTTAGGCGAAAGACCTACGGGTGAACGAAACCCTACTGAGCGGCGAATGCCTGAGCGAAACGATTCTGACCGCAGACCTAACGCAGATCGCGAGCCTGTTAACAGGGCAGAGGGGCAACCAGTTAACGATACCAATAGAAATAATCAGTTCCGCTCTAACCATCCTGATCAACGGAACAACCGTCACCCTAATCAGGCCCCACAGCCGCCAAAACCTCAAGAGATACTTACCGAATTTGATGGTATTGTAGAGTGCGAAGGGGTTTTAGAATTGATGCCCGATGGATATGGCTTTTTAAGATCTTCGGACTACAATTACCTTAATTCTCCAGATGATATTTATTTATCACAACAGCAAATCAAGCAAATAGGTCTAAAAAGCGGAGATACAGTTAGGGGTTTTGTGCGCGCTCCTCGGGAAGGAGAAAAATATTTCCCATTGGTTAAAGTAGTGGAAATAAATGGCAGAGAGCCGAATTTTGTGCGCGATAGGGTGGCTTTTGAGCATTTAACTCCCTTGTTTCCCGAAGAAAAATTCAATATTACAGCACGAGAGAGTACACTTTCAACCAGGGTAATTGATTTATTCTCACCAATTGGAAAAGGCCAAAGGGGCATGATAGTGGCTCAACCAAAAACAGGTAAAACCACACTGCTTAAAGAAGTGGCCAATGCCATTGCCGCTAATCATCCGGAGGTCTATTTGATTATTTTGCTAATTGATGAACGCCCTGAAGAAGTAACCGATATGGTAAGAAGTGTAAATGCTGAAGTAATAGCATCAACCTTCGATGAGCCGGCGGATCGACATGTAAAAGTGGCAAACATTGTTTTAGAAAAAGCCAAGCGGTTGGTTGAATGTGGTCACGATGTGGTGATTTTACTTGATTCAATCACTAGATTGGCACGTGCTTACAATACTGTTTCGCCTGCTTCAGGAAAAGTTTTGTCGGGGGGGGTAGATGCCAATGCCTTACATAAACCCAAAAGGTTCTTCGGTGCTGCTCGAAAAATTGAAAACGGGGGCTCTTTAACCATTTTGGCAACTGCATTAATAGATACTGGTTCAAAAATGGATGAAGTGATTTTTGAAGAGTTTAAGGGTACCGGAAATATGGAAATGCAACTGGACCGCAAAATTGCCAACCGCCGAATATGGCCGGCCATCGATTTAATGTCTTCAGGAACCCGAAGAGAGGATTTATTGCTCGAGAAAGATGTTCTCCAAAGAATGTGGATTTTGCGTCGCCATTTGAGCGATATGACACCTGTAGAAGCCATGGAATTCATGGTTGATAGGATGAACAAAACGCGTAATAACGAAGAATTTTTGATTTCGATGAACAGCTAAAAGCGTTTTTATATGGATTTTGATGCGCTGATCTCGAATCTGACAAATCCTACTTTGCTCTTTTTTATTTTAGGAATTGTGGCGGTTTTGCTTAAAAGTGATCTGCAAATTCCAGAGTCTTCGAGCAAATTCATCTCTCTTTATCTGCTGTTTGCCATCGGCTTCAAGGGAGGTCAAGAACTGGCGCACAGCGATTTAAATGCACAAATAGCCTTTTCAATAGTATTCGGTTTAGTCATTTCATCTGCAATTCCTCTCTATTCATTTTTTATTCTTAAGAAGAAGCTCAATGTTCATGATGCGGCGGCAGTTGCAGCGGCTTATGGTTCGGTTAGCGCGGTAACTTTTGTAACGGCAGCCGGCTTTATGGAAATGCGGAATCTCACATTAAATGGTCATATGATTGCCATTATGG
>CAMCXO010000037.1 GCA_945883565.1 Chryseobacterium gleum | reverse complement strand
AGGTTATTATCTTACCAAACGGTGTTTTGTTCCGTGGCGGTGCGGTAGAGACCTTGCATGCAACGTCTCTATAATAAAAAACAACGTCTCACAACAACAAACAACTGAAAAACCAGACAATCTGCGCCAGGGATTGCAGCAGAAAGCCCACAGCCGCCTTGACCATAGCCTTTTGAATTAATCATGCCCATCCTTAAATCCAGAAAATCATGGTTCAAACAATGGCGGCGAGGACTTGCAGCAGAAAGCCCGGCCCGCGAGGGGGCGCCCCATGTATTAAACCTAATGTCTTGATTATTTTCTGAAACGCAAGACCTACTTTCCAATACAAAACCGCCCAAAAATGCTGCCCAATATCTCTTCGTTTTGAATATTGCCGGTTATATTGCCCAAGTGCTCAAGGGCTTTGCGTAAATCCTGAGCCAAGAACTCTCCGCTTATTTGCTGCTCTAATCCTTCGCGCAATGTTTGTAAATCGTGCATGGCGGCTTTTAATTCAGCCAAATGCCGCACATTGCTTACCACTACTTCATTAGACAAATCGTAACGGTTCTGGCTTTGTTTAACCAACCAACTCACCAATCCCTCTAAATTGTTCTGGTTTTTGGCCGATACCACTACCCTATCTTCAAAAGCACCAAAATGCTTCAAGGCATGTTCTGCAGGGTGCAAATCGGCTTTGTTTAACACAATTAAAGTGGGCACATCGGGCGCTTCGGCCGCAATTTTTTCTAAGGCGGCGGTATGCCCCGAAAGGGGTCTGCTCAAATCTACCATATACAAAATGGCAGCGGCCTCCCTTATTTTTTGAAAGGTGCGGTGTATGCCCATGCTTTCTATTACATCGGTGGTTTCGCGAATGCCGGCGGTATCTATAAAACGAAACTTCAGGCCTTCTATCACAAGCACATCTTCTATGGCGTCGCGGGTGGTGCCGGCTATGTCGCTCACCAAGGCCTTTTCTTCCTGAAGCAGGGCATTTAACAAGGTGCTTTTGCCCACATTGGGCTCTCCTACTATGGCCACGGGTATACCGTTTTTAATGGCATTGCCTGTGCCAAACGATTTGGTTAGTGCATTAATCTCCAATTCTATATGGTCGAGCAAACGGTTAAACCGTTGTCTATCGGCAAACTCCACATCTTCTTCGGCAAAGTCGAGTTCCAGCTCTAAAAGGGCAGCAAAATCAATAAGCTCTTGCCTTAATTGTGCCAGTTTATGTGAAAATCCACCCCGCATTTGCTTAAGCGCTATTCGGTGTGCGGCCCGGTTTTCGGCGGCAATTAAGTCGGCCACAGCTTCGGCTTGCGACAAATCGAGTTTTCCGTTTAAATACGCTCTTTGGGTAAACTCGCCAGCCTTGGCCAAACGGGCGCCGTTTTCAATGAGGCTTTCCAACAATTGCTGCTGAATAAAAGCCGAGCCATGACAAGCCAGCTCCAACGAATCTTCGCCGGTATAGGAGGCCGGACCATAAAACGCTGTGACCACTGCTTCGTCAATTAGCTGGTTGTTATAAACAACATGCAACAAAACAGCCCGTCGAGCCGGAAAATGGCCAATGGGCTTACCTGATGGCCAAAACAAAAGCGATTGGGCAATTTCAAAACAGCGGCTTCCGCTTAGGCGAAGCAAGGCCACGGCAGCGGGGCCAGGGGCCGTACTAACGGCACAAATGGTGTCGGTAAAAGGTTGGTTCATGCGGTGGCATGAAGATAAAACACTTCGCGCACTAATGCCAATTCAAATTCGGATGTTTTTGTCTCAAACTTTCTTTTAATCGCTGTCTGTTTTCGAGCATTTTGCTGTGTGCCGTGGTATCAGGGTGCAGACTGCGGTGGGCTTCCCAATTGGCCAATTTTTGCAATTCCACCAACTCCAAAGTGGCATCCTGATTGTAAAACCAATTAAAAAACAAACGGCTTATATGGTCTATGGCTTCGGTACTGGGGTGCACACGGTCTGTGGCGTAAAACCTATAATCGCGCAACACATCAATAAGCAGTTCATATGCCGGAAAATAATTGGCGTTGGGCAGGTTTTCGCACAGGCTATGGGCCAGTTCTATTAGGCGGGCTTTGCTGCGGTTGTTTTCTACAAGCCCTTCGCGCACATAACGCACCGGACTTACGCTAAAAACCACAAAGCGCTTTGGGTTTTGAGCTAACCAGTTTAACAAAGGCGGCATAAGCGAATTGTACAACGCCTCTGATTGTGACAAACGCCAATCAAAAAGCGAAGCAGCTTGTTTGTGGCAATTGGTTGCCGGCATTCCACTGGCTTTTTCCAAATATGTACGGGCCGTGCCCAAGGTTACTATTAGACCTTCTGACTCATTAAAACTTTGAGCGCCCATTTGCAGGGCATGCTCCATTTGCTTTGTATGCTCCTCTTCATTAGGATGCGACAAAGCCCCATGGGCATCGTAATTCATATAAAGGTCGCCCGACTTAAACGAAGGGCGCATGCCCTTGCCATTTTCAAAAATCCGAAGGCGAAGCGATAAACTAAATGGGTCGAACGACAATCCGTAGGGATCAAACTGAAAAGGCAAATACAGTGAATGGGCTTTTTGAGCCATTTCGCGAGCAAAGCAAGAGCCCAAGGCAAAAACCTTTGTTGCAAGTGGCTGCGGATTCGAAAAAACCGGCAGCTCAAACTTTAAAAACCAATCATAATTAAGCATCATCATGAACCGGTTCCATGGCCTTGGGCAGCCAGATTTTAACCAAAGCCCCTCCCTCTTCCGGACTTTCAACCAACAACTTACCCCCATTAGCCCTCGCAAATTGCGAACTTAAGGCCAATCCCAATCCGGTGCCCCCTTCCCCCCTGGTTCCAGGTTTGCTGGGCATTATCAAGCCTTCGCCAATGGCTTGCAGCTCGACCTCTTCCAAACCCTTGCCCCAATCGCGAACGCTTAGGCACCAAAAGCCATCGTCGGACTCTACCTTTATTTTTATATTCCCTTGGGCAAACGAAAACTTAATGGCATTTTGAAGCACATTACGCATAATGATGCGCATTTGCTGGGCATCAAAAAAGGCCCAATGCTCGTTCTCGTTAATATTATGTTCTACATCAATCAATTTTGCGTCGGCAGCCGATTTGAGCAAGGCAATGGCTTCTTCGGCAATGGGGCGAAGCGAAATGCGTTTGGGCTGAGATTCAACCCCTTTTAATTGACTGCGTGCCCAGCTAAGCAATTGGTCGGTATTGCTGTGCAAGGCGTTTAAATTTCGGTTTATTTCAGGCAAAAGGTTATACACCTCCTTTTTCTCTACCTGACCCTTATTCACCATTTCAAAAAAGTCGCGCAACGAACGAAGTGGCCCTCTTAAATCGTGGCTGATAACCGTAAACAGAACGTCTTTGTTTTCATTCGATTTGAGCAACAACACATTTTGCTCTTCAATTTTCGACTTCTGCGCTTCAATTTGCTCTTTTTGTTCTGTAATTAATGCCAGCTGATCGGCTTGAACTTTGGAGGCCCTGCCGGTGGTAACCACAAAAAATACCAACAACGCAATTAGGGCAGCAGAAAACAACAAGAGCATAATGTAAAACTGTCGCTCCAAATCTTGTTGGTACAATTCACTCTGAACCAAATCTAGCTGCACTTGATTGGCCTCTTCATCTATTAAAAAAAGGGCATTATAAAGTGACTGTTCAGTGCGTTTATCCGTAATAAACTGATGGATGCTGTCTGTTCTAATCCAATGTTTAGAAGCCTCTTCCAGGCGGTTTTCGCTTTGGTAACGCTTGGCCAAAAAGCGATAAATACGCAAATAGGTCATGGGTGTGGCCTCTTTTAAACCCCACTTGCCAACCAACATAGATTCCAAAGTATCGCGGTATGCCGAAAGCAAAGCAGGCTCATTCGGATACACATCGCCCATAAACGTATACACATTGGCCAAACTGGCAAACATTTTGTAGTCTTTACTCAGATTTATGTCTTGCCTTAAATGATAAATGGCTTCAGCGGTATCGCCCATTAGAAAAAGTACCAAGCCTAGATTGCCATGCAAATACGCAAAGGGCGCTTTATCTTCTGAAACATCGTAATAAGCCAATCCGCGTTCATAGGCTTCTTTGGCCTTGGCATACTGTTTTTTGTACTTCCAGCTTAGCCCCACAATGTTCAAAGCGTTCAGGTAAATAAACGAGCGTTCCTCTTCAAATTGGGTATTCTGCGCAAACCGCTCGGCATGAAAAATAGCCCGTTCGTACACCTCTAATTGGTAGTACACCCTCCCCAATAAATAGTCTACATAAAATGGGAATTTACCTTCAAAGTATTCATCAGGTAGCTGCAAATTGCCAATCATTCGCCAAAACCGCGATTCTTTATGGGCATTAGAATACCTAATAGAAGTCTCAATAAGAAACGAGGGCACATCGCCAACCACTTCCGGGCCCATTTCATTTAATACACTTAGTCCAACAACAAACGCTTTTTGCGCACTGTCCGATTCCAACTCGCTAAGAAACACTGAGAAACGAGACCAAGCCGAATCACGCTCAGATTGAGTAGCAGCTTGCTTCAATTGAGTTAAGTAAGCATTCTCGTGAGTGGGCAACGCAAAAAGAGCCACATTAAGAAGAAGCAGCAGCTGGGCCAAGAATAATTTATGTAATATCAAGATTTGCAATTATAAAGAGGAACGAAATTAAGTTAAAATCTTACTTAAAATCCAATATTCAACGAAATAATACAAGTTTAACCTTTCCATGCAAATGTGTCAACATTTCGCATAATGACAAATTTCATCTGTACATAAAATTATTTTTTTTAGACCGGGCGCCCCCGCAAGCGGGTCGGGCTTTACGCTCCAAGTCCTCGCCTAAAAGGCTCCCTCCTCTGCTTTCAATTCGTTCAAAGGCTGTGGGCTTTCCGCTGCAATCCCTGGCGCAACTGCATCATTATGTTTAACGCAACATTAGATTTCACTTTAATTTTAAGGCCACTTACCATTAAATAACCAAAAACCCATCGTTTTCCATGAAAGCGATAAGCTAAACAACACCATAATAGAAAACACGTTATGGGGCGATAAAACCGAAATAACCAACGAAATTATTGACTTCTACAAACAAAATCCCCATGAACTCGATCTTATTGTAGACAAAGAATTCTTTTATGGCCGCTTCATCAAATTCTTCTTCATCCTGGGCATTGTGGTTACCATAAGCAGCAAAATTCTCAAATTCATTTTCGAAGATACCTGGGCCGCCTTTGTTAACGACATCGTTCTCGACATCTTTTCCGAACTGGGCATCGCCATTTTTGGTGGAGCCATTACCGCCTATCTGCTCGAAAAACTCAAACAAAAGCAATACGAACAAAACATGGCCTTTAGAAACGAAATATTAGAAAGAATCAAATCGGGTTCAACTGCCTCCGAAAAACTTTAAGTGTTTTGTTTTGGTTAACAAGCCCGATTTTGGCTTTGGCCCTAACCTCAATTCAAGCTGTTTAAACCTCGATACTCCATCGGACTTAGCCCTGTTTTTTGCTTAAACAGTTTGCTGAAGTACTGTGGATATTCAAAGCCCAACGAAAACGCGATTTCGCTTACAGAATGCCGGGTGCCCATCAAACGGTTCTTGGCCTCCTGTATAAGTGCGTAATGAATATGGTCTTGAGCATTCATGCCGGTTTCGCGTTTCAACAAATCGCTCAAATAACCTGCCGAAAGATTAACCTTTTCTGCTATAAACTTTACGGTGGGCAAGGCGTTTCCGTTGTCAGCAAAACAAGCCATTAGGTAACCCTCCACCGCCGAAACCACCTCATGGTTTACACTTTTACGGGTAATAAACTGTCTGCCGTAAAATCGGTTGCAATAGTTCAGCAGAAGCTCGAGGTTAGAAACCATGAGACTTTGGCTGTAGGCATCTATGTTCTCCTGTATTTCGTCGGCAATTTTTCCTACGCAATCAGAAAGAATTTGCCATTCTTTCTCAGACAAATGCAAAGCCTCATGGGTTTCGTACGAAAAAAACGAGTAGTTTTTAATGTTCAAGCCCAAAGCACTACCTCGAATTAAATCGGGATGAAAAAACAAACCCCAACCCATTTTATTGGGTCTATTTACAGGTTGATCATCAAAAACCACCACCTGATTGGGCGCCATGCAAATCAAATGGCCCTCGTCAAAATCAACCAACTTACGCCCGTATTTAATTTTGTTGGCGCAATAGTTCTTAAACATGATCGAATAAAAGTTGGTACTTACTCGGGTACCCGGTTCAAAGCGGTCGTCTACCTGGCTAAAATCAACCACCGAAATCAAGGGGTGCTTGGCAGCTTCTTGTTGCAAAGCGCGGTTAAGCTCCGAAATGCTGTTTAAATGAAGGTGTTGCCCCATGCCATTAGTTAGGGTTTTCTTGTTTATATCAAATTGAATTCAACATATTATCAGCGAATTCCAAAATACTTTTTCACCATTTTCATTTGAAACTCATAGCCAAACCAGCGTCTGAGAAACCAGAATTGCTTGGCGTCTTTTCCGGCCAAATACCTTAAGGTGTTGCTCGAATCGTTGGCGGCATTAAAAATCACGCCTGCCACCATTTCGGGAGAACCGAAATTTTTGCTGTATTCGGGATTGGTAAATTTCTCAACAATGGTTTTGCTAAAAGCATCATACTCCGGAAAACCACTCAAATCGAACATATTCATAGAGCGGCCCGAAAAATCGGTTTTAATACCACCTGGCTCTACCACCTTCACTTTAATTCCAAAGGGCTGCAAATCGTACCAAAGCCCTTCCGATAAGCCTTCTAAAGCAAATTTCGACGAATTGTAAACCCCGAACAAAGGCAAAGTCATTAACCCGCCAATGGAGGTAATGTTGATGATGGTTCCACCTTTGTTTTGTTTGAAATGTGGGAGAATGGCTTTAATACAATCTATCACGCCAAAAAAGTTTACATCGTACTGCCTTCTAATCTCCGCATCGCTCCCGGCTTCTAAAGGCCCATAAGCGCCGTAGCCGGCATTGTTCAATAACACATCCACCGTTCCAAAGTGGGCTAGTCCTTTTTGAACCGCTTCTTGTATGCTGCTTTTATTTTCAACATCCAGAGTCAGTATTTTCAAACGGCTATCCTCTTTTAGGTCTTTTTCATTCTCGGGTTTGCGCATAGTGGCCAGAACATTCCAGCCTTTTTGATGAAAGTAGGTAGCAGTGGCTTTGCCAATTCCGCTGCTGGCGCCGGTAATTAAAATGGTCTTGGCCATTGTATTTTGTTTTAAAGTTTAGGCAAATCTCAGGCAAACCAATAGGCCGAAAAGCATACTAATTCAAGATAGTTGTATACTTTTTAAAGAAGCTGCATTAATGGGTGTTGAATGCATTTTAATGCTTCTATAATCAGGGGGCTTTATTTCCAAATTTCTTTAAACCAAGGCCCTAATTGCTTAAACTTTGGCCACAAAGCCGGTGTTTGCGCGGCATATTGTTGGTATTCGGGAAAATGTTTCAGCATGCGCTTTTCTTCTAAGGAATACCCAATAGGCACATACAATAGGGTTATTAGCAAAAACTCGAGAAACACCTGGTGGCTTGATGAAACAAACAGGGCTAAAAAAAACACAATGCTGGCGGTGTATAAAGGGTGACGGATGTATTGGTTCATACCTCCGGTATTAAGGGGCATTTGGACTTCCTCTTTAAGTCCCAGAAAAATGGACAAATTGTACGATTTAAAACCTCTATAGGCCAATTTGAAAGCGAAATACAGCAATAGTCCGGCTAAAAACCGCTTTATCCTATTGTATTCTATAAAGTAATTCTTAGGTTCTATGATGGCCAAATACACCACACCCGAAAACAACAAAACCGACAGCACATTGTAAAACAAGCGGTATTGTTTGGCGCTAAGTTTAAACCATTGTCTAAAACCCAGTTGAACCTTTGGCAAAAGCAGAAGGCTGTGTAAGGCATAAAAACACAAAAGGGCCCAAGCCGCTTGACTCATTTTTTAATTCTTTTAAAAGCGCCTTTATTAGGCCGGATTGGTTCAAAGGTAAAATTTTGAACAGATGCTTGGCTCAATCTGGAAAATAATTGGTGTGCGCTTATAAATATTAAATGTGCATAGGCATACAGATAACTTTCTTTTGTTTTCTAGAAAGAAAAGCGCCAGGGATTGAAGCGGAAAGCCCACAGCCGCAAACAAAATTTTATTTTCCGGTTCTTTTATGGCGGCGAGGACTTGAAGCGCAAAGCCCGGCCCGCCTGCGGGGGCGCCAAAAAGTCCAAATTATTGGGGGATTGAGCCCTGTTTTTAGCTGTTGTATTTGTTCATGGCAATGCCAATGCCTTCGAGCACAAAAGATTCTATGCACATACTGCTTTTTAACAGCCAGTCGTTGAGTTGGCTTTGCTCTTCGGGACCCCAGTTGCCGAGTACGTAGTCTACCTGCCGACCTTTAGGAAACTGATTGCCAATGCCCATTCTAAGGCGGGGAAACCGGTCGTTACCCAATTCTTGAATCAGGCTTTTCATGCCGTTGTGTCCGCCATCGCTGCCTTTTGGGCGAAGGCGCATTCTCCCAAAATCGAGTGCTAGTTCGTCGGTTACCACCAGCAAATCGGCTGATTCTATTTTGTTGGTTTGGAGGTAAAAGCGAACCGCTTTACCGCTGAGGTTCATGAAGGTATTGGGCTTTAGGAGCAGAATTTGGCGGCCTTTTAAGCGCCATTCGGCCACGTCGCCATAGCGTTGGCTGGAAAAAGAAATGCCTGACTTCCCCGCGAGGAAGTCAAGCACTTGAAAGCCTATGTTATGGCGTGTGTTCAGGTATTCGCTGCCCGGATTGCCCAATCCTGCGACCAAGAATCGCTTCATGGGTAGGAATGAATTAAGCGGCGGCTTCCTCTTCTTCCTCTTCTTCGGCACCAGCCACCACTTTACGCGATGTTTTGATGCTCACAATTACGGCACCACCCGAATTGAGTATGCTGAAGTTGCCTTCTACCTTTATGTCTTCTACTTTGATGCTTTGACCAATACGCAAATTGGTAATGTCAATATCGATGCTGTCTGGAAGGTCTTGTGGAAGGGCTTTTACCGTTATGCGACGAAGGTTTTGCTTAAGCTTACCACCGCTGCGAACCCCGCGGGCATTACCCAATAGATTGAGAGGAATATCAACCTGAACCATTTTCCCTTCTATCATTTGCACGAAGTCAACGTGGAGAATGGCATCGCTTACCGGATGAAACTGCAATTCTTGCATGATGGCCGGAATAATTTGGTCGCCCAAATTGATGCTTACTTCGTAAACAGCCGGGGTATAAGCCAAGGTTCTGAAAGAAGTGGCGTCGGTGTAAAAGTGTACAGGTTCGCTGCCGCCGTATACCACGCAAGGCACTTTGCCTTCTTTGCGCAATTTAATGGCGTACTTGCTGCCTAGTTCTGTGCGGCGTGTGCCTTGGATTTCGATGGATTTCATAGCGTTTAATCCTGGGTTTATATGATGAAATGAGAGCTGATGGACTCGTGGTGATGAACTTTCCACATAACTTTTGCGAAGTGTTCGGCCACTGAAATCACTTTTATTTTGCTGCTTTCTTGTTTAAGGGGTATGGTATCTGAGACCACCAATTCCTGCAGTTTAGATTGCTCAATTCGTTCGTAGGCTTTACCGCTTAAAACAGCATGGGTGCAATAAGCACTTACACTTAAGGCACCTTGATCGGTTAACATATCGGCCGCTTTGGTTAGCGTCCCGGCAGTGTCAATCATATCGTCTACCAAAATAACATTTCGCCCTACCACATCGCCAATTACCGTCATACGGTCTATTACGTTGGCTTTTTTGCGCTGCTTATAGCAAATCACCATTTCGGCTTCCAGCATTTTGGCGTAGCTGTTGGCCCTTTTAGAACCTCCAATGTCGGGCGAACCTATGGTGAGATTTTGTATTTGGCGTGATTGAATATGTGGAACGAAAAGGGAAGAAATGTACAAGTGGTCGACCGGCATTTCGAAAAAGCCTTGAATTTGATCGGCATGAAGGTCCATGGTCATAACCCGAGTGGCACCGGCTGATTTTAGCAAATTGGCCACCAACTTTGCCCCTATAGGCACCCGGCTTTTGTCTTTTCGGTCTTGCCTTGCCCAACCAAAATACGGCATTACGGCGGTTATATGCTTAGCTGAAGCCCTTTTGGCCGCATCGCACATGAGAAGCAGCTCCATCAAATTGTCGTTTGGCTGATAGGTGCTTGCAATTAAGAACACCCTACACCCCCGCACGGTTTCTTCCAAAGAAGGTTGAAACTCGCCATCAGAAAATTCGGTAATGGTTACCTGCCCCAATTCTTGCCCATAAGCTATGGCAATGCGTTTGGCCAGCTCCATCGAGCCTCTAGCTGCGAAAATTTTGGCCTTTGGTTCCAATTTCGTTAACGAAGGTTGACGTTCTTTTTAAGGGTTTTCCAGTGCAAAGCACAGGCCTTGCTAAGGGGCTGCAAATCTATGTTTTTTCTATTTCTTATAATGCGCTTTTGCAAAGTATTTTTTGTAAAGTGTTTTGCAATCCAAAATATGCGCTTACTTTTGCCGCCCCGCAAGGGAAAAGGTACTTGCCCAGGTGGCGGAATAGGTAGACGCGCTGGTCTCAAACACCAGTGGGGCAACCCGTACCGGTTCGACCCCGGTCCTGGGTACCATCATCAAAATAACGCGCACTCGGCTTATCTTCGGCCCATGAGTGCGCGTTTCTTTTTTACGCTGTTTTGCAGCCTGAATGTTCTTTTGGCCCAAGGCCAGATGTACATCGAAATCACCAGCTGGCCGGCCAATACCCCAGCTCAAGACCCCTTCTATTATGCGGGAAATACCAACAACTGGCAACCGGGTTCTGCCAATTATGTATTCGTTCACGACAGTGTTTCTAATGTAAAGCGCTTGGCCTTAACCAATCCGCCAAGTTCCGGAAATCAAATTGAGTTTAAAATAACCCGCGGAAGCTGGGCCACTGTAGAAGGAACGGCTCAAGGTGGCTTCCGTCCAAACCGCACAGCTACCTGGATTACAGGCGATACTTTGCGCATTGGTGTGGCTGGCTGGGAAGGTTCAAGTTCGGGCAATTCAACTGCTCAGCCGAATGTGAGCATCTTGTCTAACTTTTTTATGCCTCAGCTAAACCGAAATCGCCGTATATGGATTTACACCCCACCCGATTACGGCAGCTCCGGTTTAAGCTACCCGGTCATTTATATGCACGATGGCCAAAACCTATTCGATAACGCCACAGCTTTTGCAGGCGAATGGCAGGTTGATGAAAAACTAAACCAAATGCATTCTATTGGGGTGGAAATGGCCATTATTGTAGGCATAGACAATGGTGGGGCCGACCGCATCAACGAATACAGCCCCTGGGCAGGTAGCCAAGGTGGTGGTCAGGGTGCGCAATATGTAGATTTTATTGTGCAAACCTTAAAGCCCTACATCGACCAAAACTACCGAACCAAGCCGCAAAGGGAATTCACCCATATTATGGGTAGCTCTTTAGGTGCGCTTATTAGCTTATATGCGACTTTAAAGCACCCCGAAGTGTTTACAGGGGCCGGGTTGTTTTCTCCTGCTTATTGGTACAATCCCCAAATATTCAACTACATCAGCCAAAACCCGGCCGCGCATCCACATAAGTTTTACAGCATAGCCGGATTGAACGAAGGCTCGGGCGATGTGGCCCAAAAGGTTTATCAATCGCACCAACTGCTTGAACAAGCCGGTTACGATACCAGCTATATGTGGATAAACATTCACACCGATGGACAGCATTCTGAATGGTATTGGGCGCGCGAATTTGGCAGTGCCTATTTGCACTTAATGTTTTCGGGGCTTGAATCCGATGAAAACCAATCCAAAAACCGTTTAATCTGGAATTACAGGCAAGGAAGTGGGCAACTTGAATTAAAGGCCGCTGAACCCATAACCGAAGTTCTTATTTACAATTTGAGCGGAAAACTGGTATTTGAAAACAAACTTGCTACCCCCCAGCCTACAATCCTTTTGGAAATCCCCCTTCAAACGCAACATTTTTATCTCTTGCAGGTTAAATTTCAAAGCGGGCAAAGTGCTATCGATACTTTGTTAAGGCCCTAAAATCTGGATGGACCAAGAAAAACAAAACAAATACGACAGGGCCTATTTGCGAATGGCCCTCGAATGGGGTCAGTTAAGTCATTGTAATAGGCGTAAAGTAGGGGCCCTTATTGTTAAAGACAGAATGATTATTTCTGATGGTTATAACGGAACCCCAACCGGTTTCGAAAACCAGTGCGAAGACGAAGATGGCTTAACCAAATGGTATGTTCTCCATGCCGAAGCCAATGCCATACTTAAGGTCGCGGCTTCTACCCAAAGCTGTACGGGCGCCACTTTGTATTTAACTCTTTCTCCTTGCCAGAATTGCAGCAAACTCATTCATCAGGCTGGTATAGTTCGACTGGTTTATATGCAGGCCTACCGCGATACTTCGGGTCTTGATTTTTTAGAAAAAGCCGGTGTGCTGATTGAGCAAGTTACTTTATGAAAAGAAGATACGTTATGGCCCCATTGGCTTTCGCCATGGCCATTGCATTGGGGCTTTCGATTGGCCACAGAATGGCCAATAGGTATGCACCGGGCGAATTTGCCAGCCAAAGTCCACGCGAAACCAAAATCAGGCAATTGCTCGATTTAATTGACAAACAGTATGTTGATAAGGTAAACGCCGACAGCTTACTGGAAATTTCTATTGGCGAGATGCTTCACCGCCTCGATCCGCACAGCGCTTACATACCGGCAGCCGATGTTAAAAGCAACGATGAAGACATTCAAGGCAGCTTTGAAGGGATTGGGGTCGAATTCATGATGCACAAGGACACCATGACGGTGGTAAGGGTGCTGCCAAAAGGAGCGGCTGAAAAGGTAGGAATGATGGCAGGCGACCGAATTTATGCCATCGACGACTCTATTATGGTTGGAAACCAATTTGGAGCCGACGATTTGGTGGCCAAAGTAAAAGGGCCTGAAGGCAGTAAAGTTCGCTTGAAAGTGCGTTCTCCGCTTAAAGACAAATCTTTGGTTTATACCCTTACCCGCAGCCAGGTACCCGTGCCCAGCGTGCTTACCGCTTTTATGCTCGATTCAACTACCGGTTATATTCGTTTAGACCGATTTGGAGAAAAAAGCGCTAAAGAAATTCACTCGGCCCTTGCATCGCTTACAAAACAAGGCATGAAAAGCTTGGTATTTGACCTTCGCGACAATCCGGGGGGGTTAATGGAATCGGCCCGAGACATAGCCGACGAGTTTTTGGAGGGTAAGAAAACCATAGTAAAAACCATTGACCGCGACGGCAAGGAATTTTTATATACCAGCCGAAAAAAAGGCCTTTTTGAATCGGGTAAAATGGCGGTTGTTATTAATGAGGGCTCGGCTTCGGCCAGCGAAATTGTAGCCGGTGCCTTGCAAGACCATGAAAGGGCTATGGTTGTGGGGCGCAGAAGTTTTGGCAAAGGGCTGGTTCAACAGGAAATGCAGTTGGCCGATGGTTCGAGGGTGCGTTTAACCATGTTCCGTTATTACACCCCTTCAGGAAGAAGCATTCAGAAACCTTATGGCAACAATTACGATTCGTATTTAAATGAAACGGCAAACAGGAGTCCGTTGGCCGAACCCGATCTGGCTCCAGAAAATGCCAAAAATTGGGAAGAAGGCGGTATTTACCCCGAATATCAGGTTCATCAAGATACTTTGCTTACAGAATTGTGGGCCTTTCATGCCTTTCTACCCGGTCAAATGGACAGATGGGCATTTGAATATGTAGATGAGAACAGGCAGAAACTAAATCAAATGGGTTTGGATGCTTTTCTTCAGCATTTTGATGCCGATTCGCTCATAAACCCAATGCTGTTAAGCATGGGCGATGTTTTTCAACAAACCGAAATGAAAGCCAGCAGCCGTTTGTTTGTGGCCAATAGGCTAAAAGCCCTTATTGGGAGGAACCTCTTTGGCAACGATGCCTTTTATCCGGTTTACGTGCAATTCGACCCCTATGTAAAACTGGCGCTCTCAAAAATTAACCAAAATCCTTAATCAAGCTTTAACCTATTTATCTTCGCGAAAACCCTCAAAACCATGTCTAACCTCTTAGTTGAATACCGCCAATCCATTTGCTTGGTTACCATAAACCGCCCCGACAAGCTGAATGCCCTCAACAAAGAAACCATTGCCGAGTTAGCTAATTTGTTTTTGGATTTAGATAAAAACCAAGCAATCAGAGCCATTGTATTAACTGGAGCCGGAAGCAAAGCTTTTGTTGCCGGCGCAGATATCTCGGAGTTTGCCTCTTTTGGAGTTGAAATGGGAACCGATTTAGCCAGAAGCGGGCAAGAGCAATTATTCAATAGAATAGAAAATTTAAGCAAACCGGTTATTGCCGCCATTAATGGTTTTGCTCTGGGTGGAGGGCTCGAATTGGCCATGAGTTGCCATTTTCGATACGCTAGCGACAATGCTAAAATGGGGCTGCCCGAAGTTACTTTAGGGCTCATTCCCGGCTATGGAGGTACGCAGCGGTTGCCAATGCTTATTGGCAAAGGGCTGGCTATTGAACTTATTACAACTGCGCGAATGCTTACTGCCGATGAAGCCCTTGGCTATGGTTTGGTTAACCGCATTTGCAGTGCCGCAGAGCTTGTAGATCAATGTGTGAAAACTGCTGAAAGCATCGCTAAAAATTCACCTTTGGCCATCGCTCAAGCCATAAAAGCGGTTAACAAAGGCATGCTCAACCGAGAAGCGGGCTATGAAGAAGAAATCCGGAATTTCGGAAAATGCTTTGGCACAAATGATTTTACAGAAGGTACCCAGGCGTTTCTGAACAAGCGAAAGCCCAATTTTTAAGTTTAAGTGGTTAACGTTTGCAGGAACATTACAAGGTTTCTTTAATGTTAAGCAGATTAATTGTGCATACAATTAATTGATTGTTTGACCATAATGCTATTTTCGCAACTTAAATATTTAAACCTATGAAGTTAATTCTACAGAATCGTTTGGCCAAATATGCAGGTTCGGCGGCTGCGTTGTTGGGATCTGCGCCATTGGCTGCACAAATCCAATACTTTGATGTTAATCCGGACCTTGTTATGCAGGGCAATAATGCCCAGCACAACGTAGACCTTGACCAAGACGGTAACGACGATTTCCAGTTTTTAACCATCGACCAAAGTTTTGGTGGCACCCCTTATGGAAAAGTTCAGGTTGTAGGACTTCAGGCTGGTGCAGAAATTTTTGGAGAAGTAACCAATGGCTATTCTTATGCTTCTTTGCTTCAAAATGGCGATGGTATAGATGCCAATGGCAATTTTAATGGTGGTGGTGTTTTAGCAGAATTTCCGGCCTTTGGAGGCACTCCGCGTTGGGATGGTGGTGTTGCAGATGGATTCCTTGGTTTTAAATTCAATGTGGGAGGACAAAATCACTTTGGGTGGATGCGTCTTGAAGTGCCTGCAGATGCGAAAACAGCCATTTTGAAAGATCTGGCCTTTAATCTTACTCCCGATGCCGCCATTTCGGCCGGCCAAACTGTGGGCTTAATCGAAAGGTTCCGTCAAGAATGTGTGGCTACCCAAAATGGACAGATATTAAACCTGAGCGTTTCGGCCGATATGCTGCCTTTGCAATTTGATCTTATTGATCTCCAAGGCAAAACCGTTTTTAGTCATCTCATGCTTCAAACAGAAGAAGAAATAGGCTTAAACGAGGCACTTGATGGGGTTTATGTATTGAGATGGCACAACCAAGCTATGGTTTATAACACCAAAGCCCTGCTTAAGCCTTAGCATTCGTACTGAAAATTTACAGTTCATTAAAGAAGACTTACCTCAATAGGTCAATTTGGTTTCTCTAAACGCCAAATTGGCCTTTTGTTTTTTGAACTAAATCTTTGATTTTGCTTGAATTTTTAAAGCGTTCGCAACCTTCACCATTCAGTCGTCGTATTCAAAGCCAATACAGAGGGCGCTGCAGTTGTTTCTATTCGGCCCAGTCTGCACGATCGAGACTTCGGTATTGTATGGCTTCTGCCAAATGGTGTAATCCAATGCTTTGCGATTCGTCCAAATCGGCAATGGTGCGAGATACCCTTAAAATTCGGTCGTAGGCCCGGGCCGAAAGTTGAAGCTTCTCCATAGCTGTAGAAATCATATGCCTACCCGCTCCATCTAATACGCAATGCTGTTCCACTTGCTTCCGGCTCATCCATGCGTTTGAAAAAATTCCGGAATCGTCGGCGAAACGTTTCAGCTGTATGCTCCGGGCTTTTATAATGCGATGACGAACGGCCGAGCTGCTTTCTGAAACCACATTCGATTGCAAGTCAGAATTTGCCACAGGGGTTACTTCCACATGTAAATCAATGCGGTCCATCAACGGGCCACTAATGCGGTTTAAGTACTTTCTCACCGCACCCGCAGGGCAAGTACAGGCTTTTTCGGGATGATTATGATATCCGCAAGGACAAGGATTCATACTGGCTACCAGCATAAAACCAGCAGGATAGTCAACCACCGACCGGGCACGCGATATGGTAACCCGCCTTTCTTCCATAGGCTGCCTAAGCACTTCAAGTACCTGCCTTTTAAATTCCGGTAACTCATCTAAAAAGAGCACCCCATTGTGGGCCAAAGAAATTTCGCCCGGTTGTGGGTGGCTACCTCCTCCCACCAATGCCACATCTGAAATACTGTGATGAGGGGCTCTAAACGGGCGAAGCCGAACCAATCCGCCAACCGAACCATTTCTAAAAGCCACCGAATGTATGCGCGTGGTTTGTAAGGCCTCCTGAAACTCCATAGGAGGTAAAATACCCGGCAACCTCTTGGCCAACATGGTTTTACCCGCTCCGGGTGGACCAATAAGCAAAACATTATGGCCACCGGCCGCGGCCACTTCTAAAGCCCTTTTAATACCAGTTTGTCCTTTAACTTCCGAAAAATCGGGCAAGCCCGCTGCAAATTCTTCTAAATTCAGAGGCTCCGATTCTACAGCCTTGAGATCTATATCGTTGTTTAAAAATTCAACCACTTCGCGCAATTGCTTTACCCCGATTATGCGCAAGCCCTCTACCAATGCTGCTTCCGAGGCGTTTTCGGCAGGCAAAATCATGCCTTCAAAACCGGCCTCTTTGGCGTAAATCGCCATGGAAAGGGCCCCTCTTATGGGTTGAATACCGCCATCCAGAGAGAGCTCGCCCATAATTAAATACCGATCGAACCATTGGGGCGAACATTGTTCGCTACAGGCCAAAATTCCAAGGGCCATCGGCAAATCATAGGCAGAGCCCTCCTTTCGGATGTCGGCAGGCGCCATATTTATGGTGATGTTCTTTCCCGGAAAACGGAAATAGGTGTTTTTTATCGACGACTTAATTCGGAAGTATGCTTCCTTCATTGCGTTGTCGGGTAGCCCTACCAAATAAAACTTAACCCCTTTGGTGATGTACACCTCAACTTCTACCGGTAAGGCTTGTATGCCCATCACCGCACAACCGTGTAATCGAACAATCATGGAAACGAAGTACCAGAATTTCGTCTTGCCTTCAACAAACTCGAATTTGCGAAATACGTATTCGGTGTTGTAACTTTGAACTAAAATTATACACCATATGAAGTCCATTTTCTACCCCGAAAACGAAAGAGGGCAAGTCAACATAGGTTGGTTAAATGCCAGGCATTCTTTTAGTTTTGGCAATTGGTACAATCCGAGCCGAATGGGGTTTGGTGCCCTTCGGGTTTTAAACGACGACCGCGTTAGAGCACTTAGTGGCTTTAGCAAACACCCACACCAAAATATGGAAATTATCACCATTCCTTTGGTGGGCAGCCTACGGCATCAAGACGACATGGGCAATACCAGCGTTATAAAAAGCGGCGAGGTGCAGGTTATGAGCGCCGGAACCGGGGTTTACCACTCTGAGTTTAATCCGGAAACCCAGCAAGAAACGGCCTTGCTTCAAATATGGATTATGCCCGATGAAGATGGCCATGAGCCTCGATACGACCAAAGGCATTTTGACCAAAAACCCAACGAATGGAATGCTTTGGTGGGGCCTATGAACGCCCATTATGGTCTTGAAATTCACCAAAATGCTTACATCAGCCGCTTTTCTGCTGAAGCGACTCAAAGTATTGAATACAAATGGAAAGACTCAAACAATGGGGTATACTTCTTTCTTATTCATGGAGAAGCCTCCATTGAAGACCAAATTCTTAAAACCCGCGATGCCCTAGGGGTTTGGGATGTTGAATCTGTAAACGTACAGCTAACTGAAAACAGCGAGCTATTGGCGTTGGAAGTGCCGATAAATGGATGGCCTATGCCTTAAACAAACAGGCTGCGCAAAACGTCCAGGCTTTTAAGTGCGGGCATGCCGGGGTGATGATAGCGCAGGTACAATACCAGTTTGTCCAGCAAGCCGCGCCTCACCTTGGCACTTGAAAGCAGAAGCTCTGTTTCATGCAAAGGGGTACTTTGCAGCAAGCCCATTAGTTTCAATTCATCGCCGGCTATAGAATCGTTTGTAGCAGGGCGAATCCAGCAACCTTCTTGTATGAGCCAGCCGGAATCGGTTTCGGGTGCTTCTCCAATGGCATATCCACTAATTGACAAAAAATGCAACGTCATCCAAAGACTTAAATGTGGATTTAACTGCTTTTGAGATTCTGCCGTATCCATACAATTTTCCACGAAGGTCCATAAGCCCGGATACACCTCCGTAGTTTGAAACAAAAAGCGCATTAACTCTGCCATATACAAGCTAAATGCCTGTAAATCGGGCTGGGTATGCAAGTGGTAATAGGGTTTTATTATGCTGGCCTCGCGCACTCGGTTGAGGGTGTCTCCCTGGCTGTGTGTGGCCACCAATTGCAAAGGGGTAAATGGCAGCAACATAGAGGCCCTAATGGGTGATGTCTTGCTCCTGATGTTATGCAAAAAATAGGCTTGTTGACCAAATTCATCGGTATAACAATGTACAACGGCACCCTTATCGCCATAAGCATAGCGCGTTAACACCCACGCCTTTAGTTTATGCCACATCAGTTCACCAAAAGAATCTTGGTCATTTGGGTTTCACTGCCATCATCATTGGTTAAAAAAACCAAATAAACCCCCGATTGCACCCTTTGCCCCCTAAAATTACGGCCATTCCAAAGTGCCTGTCCCCCCTCAGCCTGCGTTTCAAACACCAAATTGCCACTTAAATCGCTAATCTTAACCTGGGCATTGGTTACCAATCCTTTTATAAAAATGGGCCCTTCATAGCCAGGCCTCACCGGATTTGGATAGGCATAAACTTCTTCAAACACCAACCCTCCCTCGGTGGCACTTCCTTTAAATGAAACCAACCCACGGTCGGTGGCCAAGTATACAAATCCTGTTTCATCTTCTATTTCAACATCCACAACATTATTTGAAAGCAATGGTGAATTTTGAGCTGTGAAGTGGTGTATTTGCTCCGTTCCGTCTGATGAAAAGTAGAACACCCCATTAGAAGCCGTGGCCACCCATTTCTTATTGGCTCCATCCACCTCTATGTCGGTTATGGTTTGTCCGTCCAACAACCTTTCTACAATGCCTTCATTGGTTTCAATCAATATAGGTTGAGCATCGTAGTTTAAGCCGTTTTCAAAAATGTTATAAGGGGTGTAAATTACCCCTAATCCGCTGTTGGTACCCACCCAAATTTCACCATCCTGATCTTCGGCCATGGCCAAAACTTCCAGGCTGGGTAAACTTCCACTTCCACTTAGGGCATTTAAACCCTTAAAACGCGGACCATTTTGGGTTTCTTCAAAAACCACCAAGCCATTGTTTCTGGTTTGTATCCACAACTGCCCCAAACTGGTGTACATAATATCGCGAACCCCTGTATTGGTGCCTGCCAATGCTCCGAGTCCAAAGCTTGCCCAGCTGCCATTGGCGCGTTTCACCACCAAAGGTTGATTGGTTAAACCATTCGTCATCCACAAATTGCCGTCGTTATCAAAAGCACTGCCCCCAATTAAGAACACATTGTTGCCTAAACCGCTTACGCTTTGAATGGCCCCATCGGTATTGGCAGAAGTAAAACGGTTTAACAGGGTGTTGTTTTGAATTTCGAGCATGCCCGACCCCCAACTCGACACAAAAAGATGTTCCGGATCTTTAGGATCAACCGATATGTGAACCAAATCGCGCACATCGCCTAAATCGGCTGACGACAAATGCTGCCAATTGCTCTCACCATCGAACCTAAAACAACCATCATTATTAAAAATACGTAACCAAGAGTCGGTCATACCTCCAGGGGCTACATACAAATTCCGCCCCCTGCTGCTCATGCTAAACATGGCATTAGACTGAGGCCCCTCCGGGTAAATAAGCTGATTGTAGAAGAAATCGAAATTTCGCACCAAACCCAAATTCGCATCGGCCACCCAAAACCGCTGACCGGGTAAATTAAAAGCCACTTTTTGTGGATTAAATTCTTTGAGCTCCTGCCCATTAACCGCCACGTTTTGAATAACCTGAAGGTTTTCGTCGTACAAAGCCGCATTAAACCTCGAAACCACTTCCAGTCCATATTGCCCCCTCGAAAGCTGCCTTTTAGAACCTTCAAATTGATTGCCCAAAAGCATTCTTTGGTTGTTTTCTATGTAATAGATGGAATCGTTTTGGTCATTGTTCGTGGTGGTGGCATAAAACAAGCGGTTAGCGAAAGTACACACATGTAAAATTTCGCGTTGGTGGCTTTGTGGTACACTTTGCCAATTTCCAAAAAATGAAAGAGCTGATTTCAAATTCGCCTGAAGCAGTCCATTTGCAGTAGCGGCATAAATCCGCCCCAATGATTTATCCACCCAAACCCCATTCACTTTAATCTGCCCACCTTCGGGCCCGATATAATAGGTATCTCTAAACAATTCGCGCCTTAGGTCGAGTACCACGATGCCAAAATCGCAGGCAAAAAACACCGAATCGCCCTGGGCATACATTTGATTAATACGCTTGCTTCCAAACACACTGGTTGAACGGCGTATATCGCTAAAATTGGTTACCCGGTTGGCGGTAGGATCGTAAACGTCGATATTACCTGATCTGTATGCAACCACCACCTGATTCAAAGCCGGGTTATACACAATATCGCTTATGTCAAAATCATTTAAACCATTTACTTTGGTGAGCTTTTGTAAACCAAAATCCACATCGCTAAAAACAAAAAGCCCTTGTTCGGTGGCCACGTATACATCGTTATCTACATAAAAAACATCACGGGCGTTTCTAAAGCCCAAATGGTCGCGCCACAGCCCCGGAAACGACAATTCCTCCTGCGCCCAAAGTTCTGTAGGCAGCCATAAAACCGCCCAAAATGCCATCCAAACAATCGATTTCAACATATCTTTTGCAGGCTTCAACGCCCGGGCCTCAAAGTTATTACACCTCATTCGGTTTAATCTTCCGTTTTTTGTACAGTACCGCCCTTTTCTGCCCAAGCCACTCATTTATTTGACAAACCTATAGGCCTTATTCTATCGGGATAATCGGTAATTACCCCATCCACTCCCATTAATTGCAGTTCATAGGCCCTTATGCTGTCATTTACTGTCCAGGGCACCATGCGCATATTATACAAATGGCTGTCGCGAATCCGTTTGGCATCTACATAAACATGCTCGGGGCTGTACACATCGGGAACAAAGCTTAAGCGTTTCAATTGTTCGTATACAGAGGCTCCATCTTCAACCAAAAAAGCCGTACACACTTCGGGCGTCTTTTTGCGCACCCACTCCAGGGTTCTTACATCAAAGCTTTGAATGCAAAATCGCGATTCTATACCGGCCTTTTGGCAAACGGCTAAAACCAAATCCACGAATTGCTCTGGTTTTGGATGGTACACCCCATCGCCTTCGGGGGTGCTCTTGATTTCGATGTTGTACAAAGGTTTAGCCCGCCCACTTTTTCGTGCATGGGTTTCGGCAGCCCGAATTAAATCGACTAAAAGTGGTTTGGCCGTCAACATTTTTTTCTGTTCGGCAAACCGCTTATGCGGCAAGCTGCCACAATCGTAAAGCGCAATTTTGGCATAAGGCATGGCAAACACATTCATTTCAACAGATTTATCAGGGTGAATGCGAAATCCATCTTCATCCAAACAAATTTCATTTGAAATAAAAGCCTCATGCGATACCACCACCTTGCCATCGGCCGAAATCACCACATCCAGTTCCAAAGTATTCACACCTAAATCGAGGGCGTGCAACATAGCCGGAATGCTGTTTTCAGGCATCAACCCCCTACAGCCTCTATGGCCTTGCCAGTCGAATTTAGGTGGATTAGCGGGCTCCGGACTGTATTTACAAGCTATGAAAACCAGCAGCAGCCCTAAAAAAGGGTTTAGCTTCCGCGAACGCCTTTTATCATTTGCTCTATCAAGTCCCATTCTTCGGTGCTTAATTGGTCCATAAATGCCAATTGTCCTACGTCCTGAAGCCATTCGCCCCCATCAATGGTTACCACCTCTCCATTCATAAAAGCCGAGAAATCGCTCACCAAATAAGCTGCTAAATTGGCCAGTTCCTGACGTTCGCCCGAGCGCCGCAAAGGCACCTGTTTTACCACATCCAAACGTTCGGGTATATCGCCGGGCATTAAACGGGTCCAGGCACCGGTTGTAGGAAAAGGCCCGGGTGCTATGGCGTTAAAACGCATGCCGTACTTGGCCCATTCAACCGCCAAAGAGCGCGTCATGGCCAAAACACCGGCCTTGGCCATAGCCGATGGCACTACAAAAGGCGAACCGGTAAAGGCATAGGTGGTTACAATATTCAGCACCACCACTTCTTTTTGTGCGGCCTTAATCCAATGTTTACCAAAGGCCAAGGTGCAATTTTTGGTGCCCTTTAGCACAATGTCTATAACCGCGTCAAAGGCATTGGGCGACAAACGTTCGGTAGGACTCACAAAATTTCCTGCAGCGTTGTTTACCAATACATCCACTTTTCCAAAGCGTTCTAAAGTAGCCGCCAGCATGGCCTCTACTTGCGAATAATCGCGAATGTCGCAGGCAAAAGGCAGCACTTCACCCCCCTTTAGGGCTACCATTTCGGCGGCAGCCTTTTCTAAAACATCGGCTTTTCTACTGGCAATCACCAATTTGGCGCCAAGTTCCAAAAAATATTCTCCCATTGAGCGACCTAAACCGGTGCCACCTCCTGTAATTGCGATAACCTTTCCCTCCAGGGCTCCGGGTACCAACATCGATTCTGTATAGCGCATATATTTGGGCATTTGTTTCCCACCTCAAAACTAAGCAAACCCCATGGCCGTTAGCGTGAAATTTTCGGCGAGCCTTTTCATGGTCGCAATATTGGCCGCTTGCAGGCCCCATACAAACCCCCAACCCGAAACCATGAAGGCACCTATTGCCCCTAAAAAGAACAAAGTTCTGAGCACCCACGGCATCGAACGCCTCGACCCCTATTATTGGTTAAATGAGCGCGAAAACCCGGAAGTAATTGCCTACCTCGAAGCCGAAAATGCCTACCGCGAATTTGTTATGAAAGGCACCGAGGCGCTTCAGGATAAACTTTTCAACGAAATTAAAGGCCGCATAAAAGAAGAAGACAATTCGGTGCCTTATCGCCTCGAAGGTTATTACTATTATACCCGCTACGAAACCGGCAGCGAACATCCTATTTATTGCCGTAAAGCCGGCAACCTCGAAGCGCCCGAAGACATCATGCTGGATGTAAACCTACTGGCGCAAAACCATGCTTATTACCAAATTGGCGGGCTGAGTGTAAGCTCGAACAAAAACCTTATCGCTTATGGAGAAGATACGGTAAGCCGACGCATCTTTACCATAAAATTTAAAAACCTCGAAACCGGCGAAACCTTAATCGAAAGCATTCCCAATACCACCGGAAGCTTTGTTTGGGCCAACGACAACAAAACGGGTTTTTACAGTGTGCGAGACGAAGCCTTGCGTTCTTATAAAATATTCCGCCATACACTTGGCACTCCCGCAAGTCAAGATGTGGAAGTGTTTCACGAAGCCGACGAAACCTTTAACACCTATGTGTACAAAACCAAGTCGAAAGAGTTTATAGTAATTGGGTCAGGAAGCACCGTAAGCGACGAATTTCAACTCATCCCGGCCAACAACCCCACTGCCAAACCGGTGGTATTTAATCCTCGGCAAAGAGGTCTTGAATACCGCATCGCTCACTTTAAAAACCAATGGTACATATTAACCAACCACCAAGGCGCTACCAATTTTAAAATAATGGTTTGCCCCGAAAACCAAACCGGACTCGAGCACTGGACCGACAAAATTGCCCATAGGCCCGAGGTGCTGTTAGAAGACTTTCAGATATTTGAAAACCACTTGGTGATTGATGAGCGTGAAAACGGTTTAAACCGATTCCGCATTATAGAAAACAGCGGAAATGAACACTATATAGAGTTTGGCGAAGAGGCTTACAGCGCATCTCTTGGCAACAACCCCGAGTTTGAAACCACTGAAATTCGATACAACTATACCTCTCTTACCACTCCAAACAGCGTGCTCGAGTATAATATGAACACCCGCAGCAAAAAAGTGCTGAAAGAGCAAGAAGTGGTTGGTGGTTATAACAAAGAACTTTATAAAACCGAGCGCATATGGGCCACTGCCCCCGACGGCACCCAAGTGCCCATTTCGCTGGTATATAAGAAAGGCAGCTTCAAAAAAGACGGCAGCAATCCCCTCTTGATTTACGGATACGGCAGCTACGGAGCTACCATTGATGCCCGTTTCAGCAGCACCCGACTTAGCCTGCTTGACCGTGGATTTGTTTACGCCATTGCCCACATAAGAGGCGGGCAATACCTCGGACGGCCTTGGTACGACAACGGCAAACTGCTTCATAAAATGAATACGTTTACCGATTTCATAGCCTGTACCGAACACCTTCAAAACCAAAAATACAGCAGTCCTGCTCAAACCTTTGCCGAAGGCGGTAGCGCCGGCGGATTGTTAATTGGTGCTGTAATAAACCTAAAACCATCGCTTTACAAAGGCGTTATTGCTGCCGTACCTTTTGTAGATGTGGTAACCACCATGCTTGATGAAAGTATTCCGCTTACCACCGGGGAATACGACGAATGGGGAAATCCTAACGATAAAACCTATTTCGATTACATGCTAAGCTATAGTCCGTACGACAACGTAAAAGCCCAGCACTACCCTGCCATTTTGGTCACTACGGGTTTGCACGACAGTCAGGTACAATATTGGGAGCCGGCAAAATGGGTTGCGCGTCTTCGCGAGCTAAAAAAAGACCAGAACCCGCTGCTGCTTTACACCAATATGGAAACCGGACATTCGGGCGCCAGCGGCCGTTTTGCCCCTATTAAAGAAACGGCCATGGAATATGCCTTTTTGCTCGATTTAATGGGTATAAACCAGTAAATATTCTCCTTTTTGGTGCCTCTGTATAGGGAGAATGGTTTTTGCAAAACTCAAAACATTGTCTTCTGCCTTTTGTCTGGCTTCGCCCTGAAAGGTTTTGTTGCCTTTTTCTGGTGGTGGTTTTTTAGGATTTGGGGATGGGTTTGATGAAATGGTTTTGATTTG
>CAMCXO010000036.1 GCA_945883565.1 Chryseobacterium gleum | reverse complement strand
AAACAATCCAAGCCGATAACGAAATAGGGTCTTTTGGTATTATTTGAATAAAGGCCGTCTCCAAGTTTGGAGGCGGCTTTTTTTTGAGATAGTCTGTTTAGCGTTATGAATTTTATTTTAGAAAGATGAAATCACCACCTTCAATAGGTCCTGTTTTCCGCACTAGGACACCCTAATTTAAAATCCGAACATATTTTGTATTTCTCGTTGTTCATCAGTGATTATTAATGTCTTCTTTATTTCGATGTTATCAGGGGTGACCAATGTGATTTGGTAAATGTTTTGGATGATTTCAATAACCTTGGCCGGACTTAGCTTGGATCTCTTTTCAGCTAATATCCTTTCGAGTTCTTTATAGACCTTGTACGCTGTAAAGTTTAGGCAAATGTGCGCCTCTATTCTGTGCTGCCTACGATGGTAAACGGGCCTGATTTTCAGTTCGTTTTTCGCCACCCTGAAAGCTTTTTCTATTTGCCAAAGGTGGCTATAGTTTTCTAAAACTTCTGATGGGGATAATTTAGAGTTAGTTAAATATCCTTTTAAGCCATCCCAGTAAGTGTCTTGCTGAATTTTACTTTGGTCTATGTTGACGGTTATTTCGCCCTGAAGATTCAAGAACTTGTTATATCCTTTGTTATTAATGCTCGTTTTGGTCAGACGTCCGGATTTTATTTTCTTCTCCAGAGATTTCAGACCTCTTTCGCGGTTGTGCTGGTCCTTCCTTGCCCTATCATCAGAAAAAGAGATGATAAGACGAAGGCTGTCTTTGTTGATGGTTGCACTTTCTCCATTCTTTAGTTTGAGCGCTAGTATTTCGTTCTTTATAGATTGCCGCTCATTCTTGATTCTAGCGCCTAGTATAAAGTCGTAACCGTTGCTTATAAGCTGCTGCACGTTGCTGTTAGACAGCAGTCCGGCATCTGCCACTACAGTTAGTTTTTCAAAACAATACTTATGCTTAAAACCATCCAAAATGGGTATAAAGGTGTCTCCTTCGTATTTATTCCCCTCAAAAATATCGTATGCCAATGGGTATGCCCCTTTGCTTACAAGCAATCCAAGTATAATTTGGGGATTTTGGTGCTTGCCATCTTTTGAAAAGCCCGGCTTTCGTATGCCTTCGTCTCGCTCTGATTCAAAGTAAATCGTGGTAACATCATAAAAAACAGCTTGTATCTGTGATTGTAAAACTTTTAATGTGTGGTTATAACTTATAGCCTGAACCTGCTCTTTCTGAGTTGAGTGAAGCTTGTCCATGTACCGATAGGCATCATCTTCGGTGTAAGACTTCTGCTCATAGCGGTATAAATACTCGGTGGTTTTTAGTTTGCTTTTTGGGTAAACCAATCGGTATAGAACCAGGTCTTTGAAAAGAGGGTCTTTAATGGCATTGAAGCCGATATCGTCAAAAATACGCCCTAATACATTCTGGACGCCAACCAATTTATGAGCGGTTATTGTTGAAAGAACCTGATTATAAATGGATTGATGGTCTGTAAAATCTATCTCTTGCGTACCTGTTATGCTCCGAATGTACCGCCTTCCTTCAATTACCAACCGTTCAATTTCTTGCTCACTAAAACTGGAACCAATAGTTTTTACGACCCGATACTTGCCGGAACTCTTGTTTATTACCTGAACACTAATCAGTCCGCTTTTATTGGGTTTCTTACGAACAAACATGTTCTAAAAATAGGCTTTTTAACCCCCAGGACACCCAAAACGTAAAATATAAATCAGTATATTGCTTATTATGTGATAATTATAGATTTTAACTCTTTTTTCTGCGGAAAACAGGATAACACCATTCATTATTTCGCCCTTACAGGGCTTCCCCACAATAGCCCCAACGGGTTGGAATACACTAACGATGGTATTTGGCGCTGATTTCAAATATATTCTTTGCTGAAATGGTTTTTTTAGACAGACTGACGTCTCCACAACAACAAACAACGTCTCCACAACAACAAACAACAGAAAAACCAGTCAATCTGCGCCAGGGATTGCAGTGGAAAGCCCACAGCCGCCATGACCAAAGCCTTCTGAATAAATCATGCCCATCCTTAAATCCAGAAAATCATGGTTCAGACGATGGCGGCGAGGACTTGAAGCGGAAAGCCCGGCCCGCCTGGGGCTGATGGTATTTTGGCTTTAAATAAACTCTTTGCCCCATGCGGGGGCGCCTACATGGCTTTGCCGTTAGGCATACATAAGTTTTAGAAACTCTTCCTTTTTTTCGTTGCTTACAGGAATATGGTGATTGCCATGTAAAACCACATAGCCACCATCTGAACGCACGTACTCTTTAACTTTCCTCAAATTGATAATATAGGACTTATGCAGGCGAAAAAAATCACTTCCAGGTTTGTTGCACAAAATGTCTTCGTAATGCTTTAGGTTTTTGCTCGAAAGCATTTCGGGTTTTCCATCGGTAACCAAATGGGTGTAGGCGCCGTCGGCTTTTAAATAAAGCAACTCGGTAAGCTGTATAAAAATAACCGAGGTAGGGGTATGAACGGCCAGGTTTTTTAATCCATCGCGCGATAAATTGGCCTTTAACCAGTCGTAATCGGGCATACTGCGGTTTTGCCTGTTTACAAACAGATCGAATGAAGCCATTAAAGCTTCGGGTTCTATGGGTTTCAGTAAATAATCGACTGCCGAAAGTTTAAAGGCTTGTACGGCATACTGGTTGTACGCAGTGGTAAATACAATGTGGAATTGGCATTCTTCTTTTTCGAAAAAATCGAGGATTTCGAGTCCACTATGACCGGGCATTTCGATGTCGAGAAACACCAAGTCGGGCTTCCATTTTCGAATGCTTTTAACGGCTTCCGGCAAATCGGCACATTCGTCTAATACTTTTACTTTAGGTAAATAGGTCTCTACCATGCCTTTTAGCAGCCTTCTGGCCAGCGATTCGTCGTCTACGACAATTGCAGAATATTCCATGCTTCGTTTTTAACCGGTATATGCAGTACGACAACTGTGCCCAAGGGGTTTCCGAGGGCATCTTCTTTGTCTATGTATTTGATGCCCAATGCAGAGGCATTGCCTTTGTTAAGTATGCTTAGCCGTTTGGCATTGGCTTGGGTGGCAAACGATTGGTGTTTACCGGGCTTTTTTTCTTGTATTTCGCCGGCGCGTTTTCGTCCAATGCCGTTATCGTCGATAATAACTTTCAATACCTGCCCTTGCAACTCGAAAATAACTTTAAGCCGTTTAGCCCCTTTTAGATGACCAAGGCCGTGTTTTACAGCGTTTTCTACATAAGGTTGAATAAGCATGGCAGGCAAATACACATCTTGTGTATGCACCCTTTCGAGCAGGATATCGTAATGAAACTCGTCGCCAAACCGCATTTTTTCTAAACTTAAATAGAGCTTCAGGGCTTCGGCTTCTTCCTTTAATTGAACAGTATCTTTTTCAGACATTTCCAGTACCATGCGGGTGAGTTTAGAAAACTGCCTTAAATAGTGCATGGCATTATCGTTTTCTTTAATAAAAATAAACGATTGAATGGCGTTTAAGGCATTGTATATAAAGTGGGGATTCATTTGCGACTTAATGCTGGCCAAAACCGATTTATTTAGAGCCTGTTCGAGCTGTACTTTTTCGACCAACAGCGCATTTCGGTTTTTAAGTTGGGTTAAACGCCAATCGTAAATTAAATACGAGAGCGACAAGAGGGCAACCATTATTAAAGCCAGAAAACCCATCGTTTTCCAAACCGGTTTTTTTATAGAAAACTCCAGGGTTTGAAGGGGAATCTGGCTGCGTTCGCTTCTAAATTCAACTTTGTACTGCCCCGGTTCGAGCTTGTTGAGGAGAATAAAGCGGCTATTTGGATCAAGTTCTTGCCAGTGACTGCCGTTAATGGCGTAAAGTATTTTGTGACGGCTTTCTAATACCCCCGGAATGTGAAAGAAGTGCAGTTTAATGAAGTTAACGCGGTGGCCGAATTCCCATTTGTCGTTAAAATGAACCTGTTCGCCATTGGTTTCCACTTTGTAAATGCCAAAGAGGGTTTTGGAAGCCTGCTTGTTTGGCAAATCGTAATGGCTTAAATCGAGGATGCCATCTTTGCCCAAGGCCATTATATTGTTGTTTTCTTCGAAGAGGTCGAGCACCCAATCTTTGGCTTCCTTTAAAGTAAAAAACAGCTCACTTTGAGTGGGATTGTTTAAAGGTGTCCTGTAAATGGCGTTGGCGCCTATCCAGTACAAATGCGATCCTAAACCCTTAATGCTGTAGGCCTTGGCACCGGCTAAAGCCAAAGTTGGAATGGTAATTATACCTTTGTTTTCGTTATAAGTCAGAATTTCACCTTGGGTGGTTTTTATCCACAATTGGCCCTGTACCAGCAACAATTGATCGGCATAAATACGGTTGCCTTGAAGTAAAATCTCGGAAGTTTGTTGAGGCGATTTAATCCAAACCCCCTTGTTGCCGGCGTAGTACAGCTGTTGTTTTTGCTCGTTGTACACCACGGTTTTAAGCCGCATAACCCCGGTTATAATACTGGTTCTATGCAAATTGTAAAGGGTTCCACTTAAAAACGCATCGTCCCAAACGCTTTTGATGTTTTCGGTATTGGGCAATTGGTACAAATACAAAGAGCTGCTGGCGGCCAAGGCGAAGTATTTAGAATCGAGTTGAACTGCATCTTTTATGGCATATGGCAATTTTTGAATGCAGGCCCAGGTGTTGGCGTTATACAAAGCAAAATCGCCTTCTATAGAACTTACGTAAGGCCCTTTATCGCTCCAGATTAGTTTTCTAATCATTTTATCGATGCTGCCTTGGTGCACCTTATTAAACTCCAAACTGTTTACATCCAGCTTGTAAATCTCGTTTGAGCTGTTCCCCAAATACGCAGCGCCTTGTTGGTAAAAACCTATGTCACTTGGTTTAAGAGGCAAAGGACGAAAACCTCGTTTAAGATTAGGTACTATTAAGATGCCTTTTCCAAGGGTGCAAAAGAGCCATTCGCCCATGGGATTTAAAACAGCCTTCCCAATGGGAATGCCTTCAAAAAGGTGCTGCCAGTGAGGGGAATCGGGGTGCAACACAAACACCCCATTGCTGGTACAAACAAAAATGTGGTTGTCAATAAGATTTATGCCATGAATTTGGGCATCTACCGCCAAATCTTTCCAAGCTTCAAAGCGTCCGTTAACCAGTTTGTAAATGGTTTGAAGCTCATTGTATTTTTCTACCATAAAGAGCATTTCGCCATAGGTAAAAAACATGGCCTGCCCTTTGGTTATAGGACTTGGAATACCCGCTTCTTTATTGAGTTTTTCGTTTATCGGGTAAACTTGAAAGCCGATAGTGGTGTAAAATTTGGAATTGGTGGCAATGCTTTGTCCGATTTTAAAGGGCGAAAACTTCATGCGTTTCACTATTTCGAGGCGCTTTAAATCGTAGAAGGCCAAATAATCTTCTTGAACCTGCATGACGTGTTTTTCGGTCATGCAAGCCGGATAATAGCCTGCAGGGTCCTGTTGAGGCAAGATGTTCAGGCTATCGTTTTCTACATAGAAGTAATAACCGTCAAAATTTCGGTACCAAATTCGTCCATATGGGTCTTCTATAATATTGCTTCCCGGCAAAGAACTTTGTTTGGGGTGGCTGTAAAGTTTGAAGTTTACCCCATCAAATCGGTAAAGTCCGTCTTCGCCTGCCAACCACATAAAACCCTTACTGTCGTAAAGCACATCATAAACCACTTTATTGGGCAATTGGTCGTTTTGGGCAAACGGCAAATAAAAAGGATGGGCACGTACAAATGCCGGCTGTGTATTACCATGGCTTTGCCAGCCTACAAAAAGAAACAGCAGGCTAAAAAGCGGCCTGAACCCTAAAACGTGTCTACTTCCCACAGCAATCAAAACTAGGCGATGCAATAGGTTAATCTGCATACAATTCACCAAGCTTGGGCTTTGTTTTACAGAATACCCACTTGAATTTGTTTATGCTATAAAAAGTCTGTGTGTTTTTACAAAGTGGCTGTTAACTCTAAAAGCTCGTTTAATACCATGGCTGTAGCACCCCAAATGGTATGTTGTTGCCAAATAAAAGCAGGCACGGCCTCTAAACCCCGCGATGTTTGCAATTCCAGTTCTGAAAAGGCTTCGGGTTTACGCACTTCGTGCAGTGGCAAATACAATATTTCAGACACCTCCCGAGGATTCGCATGTAGCTGTGGTAAGGTGTCAAGCACACATAAAAAAGGCACCACTTCAAACCCACTTGGTGGAATGTACAAGCGGGTAAGTTCGCCCAAAACCGAAGAGGTTTCAGCCTTATACCCCACTTCTTCATGGGTTTCGCGCAAAGCGGTATACAACAATCCCGGATCGCTCGGCTCCAGTTTTCCACCCGGAAAGGCTATTTGCTTACTATGTACCCCGTTATAGGCATTGCGCACTATTAAGGGGGTGCATAATCCTTCTTCGCCTTGGTACAACATAACCAAAACCGCCGAAAGCTTGCGGTTGTCGGGAAAGCCATTTCGGAGGTGTGGACGCCTTTCGGGTGGCACCATACGTTCGTGAGCATCCAATCCGGGCAAACCCGCCTGCCATCTTTGTCTCAAAGCGGGTTGCCAGTTTAAGCCGGAATTTAAGACAGCCATGCTTTAAACATCCAAACGGTTTTTTCTTGCTCAGCAATAAAACGGGTAAGCATGTCAACACTGCCTTCGTCGCCTTCGTTGGCTGCTGCCTGCAAAAGTGGGCGCTCGAGATTTATAAGAGCCAAAAGATTCTCAACCACCAACTCCACCCCTTGTGTGGCCTCGCTTAAATCTTGGCCTATGCGCAGGGTATTGTGGCCTAAATAGGCTTCGAAGGTATGGTAAGGCCTTCCGCCCAAAGTAAGTATACGCTCGGCTACCTCGTCTATTTTAAGTTGCGCATCCGTGTAAAGGGTTTCAAAACGCAAATGCAGCTCAAAAAAATGTTTGCCCTTGATGTTCCAATGCAATCCGCGCATATTTTGATAAAACACTTGGAAATGAGACAATAGGTTGTTCAAGCCTTCTATGCGGTGGTGGTTATTGGCTGCGTTTAAGCCAAAGTCTGTAGCTTGTGTCATATTGTTATAATTCGGTTTGATGCAAATTTACCCCATGAAACCTCAGCCGTTAGGCATTAAATCACATACTGCACCATGACGCTTACCCAACTATCATACGCATTGGCGGTAATGCGCCTGCGCCATTTTGGCAAAGCGGCCGACTATTGCCATGTTACCCAACCCACATTGAGCATGCAAATTCAAAAGCTTGAAGACGACTTGGGCATTCAACTTTTTGATAGGCAACAGCACCCTGTAGAACCCACACAGGCCGGCAAACACCTTTTGCTTCAAGCCGAGCGTATTATGACCGAAGCCAATAAGCTCGATGAAATGGTCAACGAACTCAAAGGCAGTTTAAAAGGGCGTTTTCGATTGGGCATCATTCCCACACTGGCCGGCAGTTTATTGTACCGTTTTATTCCAAAACTCTCTAAAGCCATGCCCGAAATGCATTTCGAAATACTGGAAATGCAAACCGATACCATCGTTGACCAATTGCGGCAATTTAAACTCGATGCTGCCATTCTGGCTACCCCATTAAACGAAAAAGACTTGGTTGAAATTCCGGTGTTTTACGAGCCCTTCATGGCCTATGTGCCCGAAGGTCACCGCTTGCAGTCAGAAGCCTTTGTTTTGCATTCAGAACTCGATGCCCGCGATATTTTGTTGCTCGACGAAGGCCATTGCTTTCGAAATTCGGTTCTACAGCTGTGCAGCCACAACCAAGAAGAAGACAGCAAGCGAAAAATTCATCTGGCCAGCGGCAACTTCGATTCTTTGATAAAACTCGCCAAATTGGGTTATGGAATGACCCTCCTTCCCTACCTCACTGCGGCCGATTTGCCTAAAGAAGAGCAAAAAGCCCTTAAGCCTATAGATCATCCCATTCCCACCCGCGAAGTAAGCATTATGTATCACCAGTCGCATTATAAGTTGGCGATTGTGCGCAAACTGGCAGAAGTACTGGCTACGGCGGTTCCTGCAAGGCTTCATGATGAATCGCATGCTGTTGTTCCACCCAGATGATTTTTTAAAAGGAAGTAAATTTCGTTTAAGCGCCTCCGCCAGGGGGTGAGGTTAAAGCCGCAGCGGGGGCGCCCTTTGTAAGCTTCCTTATAATTTAAGCCCGTTATTGGCCTTCCCTCCAAACCATTTCGTTATCCCGTTTCGAAAGGCCAAAGCCTGTTTTTTTTCTGCATTTGGTTGTAATTTTCTCTGTCTAAAAAACACACGGTTGTGTCTTCATCACTTTTTTCAAACCGACAATTGCTTGTGGCCAGTATGCACCAAAAAGAGCGGGCCATTGCGCCCATTCTCGAAAAACATTTGGGGGTTAAATGTGTGCTTTACGATGGTTTAAACACCGATTTGCTGGGCACTTTTACAGGCGAAATAGAACGTAAACTCGACCCCGTTTCTACCGTGCGCGAAAAGTGTCTCATGGCCATGAAGTTAAGTGGATGCGATTTGGCGGTAGCAAGCGAAGGCTCTTTTGGACCTCATCCGGCTCTGTATTTTTTACATGCCAATGAAGAATGGCTCATGCTTATTGATCAAAAAAATCATTTAGAAATTTTGGCCCGCGAAATCACCACCCAAACCAATTTCGACGCCAAAACCGTTTTCAACGAAACAGAACTTCTCGAATTTGCCCAAAGCAAAGGCTTCCCTAGCCATGCTCTCATTTTGCGCAAAACCCCAACCTCCTTGTCTCCTATTGTAAAAGGCATTCACCATTCACCGCAATTGCTAAGCGAATTTGCTAAACTTAATGCCGATAAATCCGGGGTTTACGTAGAAACCGATATGCGCGCTATGCACAATCCCAGCCGCATGAAAACCATAGAAGCAGCCACCCAAAAACTGCTGCAAATGCTGCAATCAAACTGCCCGAACTGCCATATTCCGGGCTTTTGGATAACCGAAACCCTTAAAGGCCTTCCTTGCGCAGGCTGCGGCCATCCAACACAATCGGTAAAAGCCCATGTATACCGCTGTAGTCATTGTCAATTCGAAAAAACCCAATCCCTAATTGACCAAAAACCAAACGAAGACCCCATGTATTGCGACTACTGCAATCCTTAATTCCCATAACTTTTAAGCGACTTTGGGGCGCCCCCGCTCGGGGTAAAATGTTTTAACAATCGAAAAACTTCATCAAACCCCTCGCGGGTCGGGCTTTACGCTCCAAGTCCTCGCCGTTTATGTAAAATCATCTCCAAAATCAACGCTTATCCAAACGGCTGCGGGCTTTCCGCTGCAATCCCTGGCGCGAAGGCCATAATCACCTTTTTCAAAACCCTTGTTCAAGCCACACTTTGTTTTAAATGCGTTTTATTTGCATCATGTTCGAAAAATGGCTGCTCAAAGTCCTGCTCGTATGCGCCCTCTTGGTTTATGCCCGTGGATGGTTTTTACCGGTTATGGACGTTGATTCGGCTCAATATGCATCCATCAGCGCCGAAATGGCTCGAACCAACCAGTTCTTAGAAGTAAAAAGCCGCAACCAAGATTATCTCGACAAACCTCCCTTGCTGTTCTGGGTTTCGGCTGTAGGATTTAAAATTTTTGGAACTACCGAATTTGCCTTTCGTTTTCTTCCTTTCCTATTCCTGCTGGCCGGCTTTTATGCCGTTTATCGCTTAGGCATCTTACTGTATTCAAAGGCAGTTGCTTTTTGGGCAGTTGTTTTTTTCAGCACGGCCCAAGCCATTTTTCTTTTTGCCCACGACTTGCGCACCGATACTCTGCTTACGGCTTGTTTGTGTTTGGCCATTTGGCAATTGGCCGAATACCGAAAATCAAACAGTTGGCCTTCTTTTATTTGGGGTTTCGTTTTCTTAGGCCTGGCTATGCTGGCAAAGGGTCCATTGGGCCTAATGATCCCTGTTTTGGCCTTTGGGGCCGAGGCTTTGCTGAACAGGCAATGGGGCTTTATTTTTAAATGGCAGTGGCTTTTGGGTTTATTGGTGGTTTTATTGGTTTTATGGCCCATGCTTTGGGGCTTGTACCATCAATTCGACTTACAGCCCAATAAAACGGTTATGATGCCCACACCCGATGGTTTGCAGCCTAGAACGGGCATTTCCGGTCTGCGTTTTTACTTTTGGGAACAAAGTTTTGGACGTTTAACTGGCGAAAACGATTGGAAAGACCAAAGTGGTCCATTCTTTTTTGTTCACACCTTACTATGGGCCTTCCTTCCATTTTCGTTGCTCGCTTTAGCGGCCCTGTTGTGGAAAACCCGTTTCGAATTTAGTTCTTGGTTCAAAGGCCATCAAGCCGATTTCTTGGCACTCATGGGCTTTGTTTTGCCTTTTATAGCCATGAGCAAAAGCCAGTACAAATTGCCCCATTATATATTTCCGCTTTTGCCGCTTTTATCGCTTATTACGGCCCAGTTTGTTGTAGAACGTGGACTTAAATACCGCTTGTTTTTGCGCTATTCTTCGCTTTTTTTGGTTCTGATATTACACGCCTTAATGTTTGTTTTGGTCTTTGCATTTTTTCCGGGAAATGTTCTTTGGTACTTTTTTCCGGGAATGACATTGCTTATTTCTTTTGCGATTTATTACTTCCAAAAAGACTTAAAAGCCTGGCTCTTACCACTGGTCTTTAGCGGTATAGCTTGCAATTTGTTATTGAACTACCGGTTTTATCCCCAACTTATGGCCTATCAAAACGGGAGTATGTTGGGCGAAAAGGCATTAAACCTCGGGGCCAACGAAAGCAACACGGCCTATTACCAGGAGTTCTGTTTTAGTTTCGACTTCACACTTAATGGAAATCCACCGGTTATCAGTTTCCCCGAACACTTTTCTTCTGCCACCAAGTTTATTTACACCAACAGCGCCGGCTACCGCGATTTGCTCGAAAAGGGATTTCAATTTAAAGAGGTTGTAGAAATGCCATCGTTTCAGGTTACTGGCTTATCGCTCGATTTTTTGATGGCGTCCAAGAGGACTTCGCAGCTTAAATCTTATTACCTGTTAATCTTGCCATGAGTTCTAAACCCGATGGCAAGTATCTAGTGCAAAGCCTTTTGCTGCTGCTTACCTCTGCTCTCTTATTGCCTGCTTTATTTTCGAAGGGCATGTTTTTAGACGGGTTGATTTACGGCGCTATAGGCCGCAATTTAGCCGAGGGCTTGGGCAGCTTTTGGACCCCTTACATGAACGACAGTTGGTACCCTGTTTTTCACGAACATCCCCCACTGGGGCTTTGGCTTGGCAGTTTGCCCTTTCGATTTCTTGGCGATTTTTGGTATGTAGAAAGGCTTTGGGCTTTGGTTTGGTTGCTCATTTTTGGAAGAATATTGTACGCATGGGCCCAAAACCACTTTCAACCGGTTTCGCCGGTGGTCTATTTGTTTTTGTTGATGTGGTTACCCGCAGTTGGCTGGGCTTTTGGACTGCCCATGCTCGAAATATATTTCTTGCCACTGGCCTGGCTTAGCCATTGGCTTTACAGCCGGTTTTACAACCACCGTTATGAAGCGCTGATCCAAATTTTAATTGGAGGCATTCTGTTGGCTATGCTCTTCATAAAAGGCTTGGTATGTATGTACCCGCTGGCCTTTCCTTTTTGGTATGCCCTTTTTTTATATGGTCCGTCAAAATTGCCCAAAGCCCTTTTTCATACCGCTTTACAAGTTTCGGTGGTACTAGGCGGAGCTTTTGCTATTTATTGGTTTAATAGCGAAGCAGCCGCCGCCATAGACCATTACTTAAACAGCCAACTTATTAACAGCTTAAACGGCAGTCGAATGAACATTAGGCGCAGCTATGTGCTCGAAGTAGCTGCTCAAGAACTTGTGGCACCCATTCTAATTAGCTTATTGTTGTTTGGTATTTCGTACAAACCGCTTAAGGGCAAAGAATACGCCATAAACAAAGGCATGGTTTACTTGCATTTGGCTATGGGGTTATGCGCCATATTGCCCATCATGATTAGCCCTAAGCAAATGGGTTTTTATGCCTTGCCTTCATTGCCATATTTCGCAGCCGTTCTTTTGCTCATTCTGGCGCCAAGGTGGCAATGGGCCTCTGAAGCAGGAGTTCACAAAGCCTTTCGTTTTTTACCCGCACTAATGGTCATCCCTATGGCCTTAATGGCTATGAATTATGGCAAAGTGTTGCGCGACCATGATATGCTTAACGACCTCGAACAAATTCATCTTTTTACCAGCAATGGTCAAATTGGGCTTCATCGAAACCTTCAATTCGAACATTCGTTAAAAGCCTACGCAGTTAGGTATTTTCGTATTGACTTAAACGTTGGCAAATCAGACACCATTATCCACCTCGAAAGCCCTGGACTTTACTATGAAAGAATTAATCTCGAAACACGAAAGTTTCACTTGTATTATCAAAACCAACCTTAGTCTTTGGCTTTTACTTTTGGTTTTGGGTTGGGGATGTAACCCCCGTGAAACCAAACAAAATCCTTTAATTCCCCAAGGTTTACATAAGGCCGAATTGGTTCTTAACGACAGTGTGGTGCTGCCCTTTATATTCGAATGGCAAGACCGTGGGGGCGAAATGCAAATGGTGGTGCGCAATGCCGATGAGCGCATTGTGGTTAAAGAAATAAGCTTTGAGGCCGACACTTTAATTATACAAATGCCATATTACCTCTCATACTTTAAAATGACCAAAAGCGAAACCGGCATGAAAGGCTTTTGGTACAATCCCGACAGGGGCCCTGATTATCGTATTCCGGTGTATTTTACTTTTAACCAAAGTCAGCGATTCGAAAAGCGCAATGCCCCTTTGTTTAGCATCAACAACCGCTGGAAAGTGGTTTTTCACCGCGATGGGCGAGACACCTATGGTTTAGGCGAGTTTGAACTCGATTCGGGCATAGTGCGTGGTAGTATTTTAACCGAATCGGGCGATTACCGGTATCTGGAAGGGGTGTTAGATGGCGATCAATTAAAGCTAAGCACCTTCGATGGTATGTTTGCCTATGCATTTTATGTTCGAATTGTGGCACCCGGTCAAATGCAAGGGCATTATTATTCCGGACACCAGTTTAGCATTCCATGGAGCGCCATGCGCGACGACGACTTCGCCCTGCGCCCTGCCGATACTTTAACCAAAATAACTACCCCAGAAAACCATTTTCCTTTTGCTTTTTCAGACCTGAATGGCGATACCTTGAAGCATACCGACACTCGCTTTATCGGCAAAGCCCGCATAGTTCAGATTATGGGTTCTTGGTGCCCGAACTGTATTGATGAATCCAAATTTTTCAAAACCCTATACGAAAAATACCATTCGCAAGGCCTCGAAATAGTAGGTCTTACCTTCGAACGCTCAAATGTTTGGGCAGAAGTTGAACGCCCGGTAAACAAAATGGTCAACGACATCGGTATTCCATACCCGGTACTTTTTGCCGGTAGTCACCGCGACTTTTCTGCAACTTTACCTTTTATCGAAAACTTTGTGGGATTCCCCACTTCCTTTTTTATCGACAAAACGGGAAAAGTGAGGCGCATACATGCCGGGTTTACCGGACCAGGTACATCAGCTTATGCCCCTTATGCCGAAGAAACCGAACGTTTTATTCAGGACCTACTGGCCGAATGAAGTCGAGCTATTTCAATAGACCGGCGCGACCTGATGCTTTTAAGCCCTTGTTTCAAAAGCTTGCAAAAACCGATTCACGTAAACTCGATGATGCTTTGCACCAAGCCCATGAAAGTGTTTTTGCCAAAACCGATTGCTTGAGCTGTGGCAATTGCTGCCGCACCACAGGTCCTTTGCTTATCGACAAAGATGTTGAGCGCTTGGCCCGACACTTCAAATTGAAACCTGCCGAATTTGAATCGCGTTATTTGCGTACCGACGAAGATGGAGATTTGGTTTTTAAAGCCATGCCATGCCCATTTTTAGGAGAAGATAATTTTTGCTCGGTTTATGAAAACAGACCAAAAGCCTGCCGAGAATACCCGCATACCGACCGCAGAAAACAGCATCAAATTCTAAAGCTCACAGAAGAAAATGCGCACATTTGCCCCGCTGTTTACGATATCTTACTTAAAATAGATAGCCTTTTGGCCAACAAAGGTTTATGAAACAATTCTTCCGAAAAGCCGTTCGCGTTTTGCTTATAGCTTACGCCATAAGCTGGCTGTGGATTCTGGCCATAAAATGGCTGCCGGTATGGGCCACACCTTTAATGGTAATCAGGCTTTTTGAAGGCCAGGGCTGGAAACACCATTATGTGCCCGAATCCAAAATATCACCCCATGTTTTCAACGCTTTCGTGGCTGCAGAAGACCAAAAGTTCTACAACCACCATGGCTTCGATTGGGAATCGATGCGAAAAGCCTATGAATCCAATAAAAAAGGGAAAAAAATTAGGGGCGGAAGCACCATTAGCCAGCAAACCGCTAAAAACGCGTTTCTATGGCCCAAAAGATCCTGGCTTCGAAAAGGCTTTGAAGCCTATTTTACCTTTTGTATTGAATTGGTTTGGAGTAAAAAGCGCATTTTAACGGTTTATGCTAACATAGTAGAACTGGGCCCGGGTGTTTATGGGGTAGATGCGGCTGCCCAACATTATTTTAATAAAAAAGCCGAAAATCTAAACCGCGAACAGGCGGCTCTTTTGGCAGCGGTATTGCCCGCGCCCCTTAAATATTCAGTCAAAAATCCGGGGCCCTATATGCGGAAACGACAACAATGGATCTTGCGCCAAATGCGCAACATTAACGGATAATTAAGCCTGAGCGGTAAGCTTTTATTAAGGGATATTGGGCTTAACTTTGTACCAAATCACCTTAGATTTATGAAAAAGTTCTTGAAAATAGGAGGCGGCATTGTTGCCGTGCTTCTGCTGTTAATGGTGTTGTTGCCCATAGTGTTTAAAGGCAAAATTGTGGCCTTGGTTAAAGACCAAGCCAACCAGAATCTAAATGCCAAAATGGATTTTCAAGGGCTTAAGCTCAGCTTGTTTAAGAGCTTCCCTAACTTCTCGGCCGATTTACAAGGCCTTAGCTTGGCCGGTATTGGAACATTCGAAGGCGATACCTTGCTAAAAGCCGGAAATATAGGGCTTACCCTCGATCTGATGAGCGTTATATCGGGCAAAGAATTGGGCATTAGCCGTATAGATCTTAGCGACATCTATTTAAATGTAAGGGTTTTAAAAGATGGCCAAGCCAATTACAACATCCTTAAAACCGACTCAGCCGCTACAGAAACCCCAATTGATACTACCGCACCAAGTCCTTTTAAATTAAAGCTAAAGCGCTACAATCTCAGCAATTTCAACCTCAAATACCAAGACGAAGCAGGCAATGTATCGGCCCAAATAGACAACTTAAACCATCAAGGTAAGGGCGATTTTACCCAAGAAGTGGTGCAATTGGCCACCAAAACCCAAATAGATGGTTTGAGCGTGGCCATGGATGGGCTTCAATACCTGAAAAAAGCCAAAATTCAATCGGTTTTCGACTTAACCTACGAAGGAAAAACCGGCAAAATAAGTTTTGGTGAAAACAGCATCGAGCTAAATGCCCTGGCTTTAAACTTTAATGGCTGGTTGCAAATGCTGGAAAACGGCTTAGATATGGACCTGAACTTCAACGCACCCAATACCGAATTTAAAAGTGTCTTGAGCTTGATTCCGGCTGTATTTATGAAAGACTTTCAAAATGTAAAAACAGCTGGTAACTTCTTGTTTAAAGGCATGGCCAAAGGCAAATTTCCTTTTGATAAAGAAGATGTTTTGCCTGCTTTCGATGTTCAACTTAATGTAAACAATGCCTCTTTTCAATACCCCGATTTACCTGCCTCTGTTAGAAATATTGCAGTCGACTTAAACGTAAACAATCCGGGTGGAAGCGCCGATGCTACCAAAGTGAACCTGAAAAAATTCGCCATGCTTTTGGCCGATAACCCCATCGATGCCAAAATGATGTTGCGCACCCCTGTTTCCGACCCTGATTTCGATTTCAGTGTTTTAGCTAAAATAGATTTGGCCAACCTTAAAAAAGTAATACCGGTAGAAGGCACCGATTATCAAGGCAAAATAGACGCCGATATGGCCGCGGCCGGTAAAATGTCGAGCATTCAAAACGAACGTTATGATGAGGTTAGCGCCAATGGTGGCCTATCTGTTGAAGGCATTGTGCTTAAAAACGACAGCCTGCCCTTCGCAATAGAACTGAAGAAAGCAGCCGTTAGATTAAGTCCGCAGTTTGCCGAAATGCCCTATTTCGAAGCCAAAATGGGTAAAAGCGATGTTTCTGCCAAAGGCCGCCTCGACAATTTGCTGGGCTATGCCTTTTCCAATGAGGTTTTGAAAGGCAATTTAGAAGTATACAGCCAATTGCTCGACCTCAACGAACTATCGGGAGCGGCGCCAAAAGGCAACTCCACCGATACGGCCAGCCAATCCCCAATGGAAGTGGTGCGCATTCCACAAAACATCGATTTGGTATTAAAGGCTAAGGCCGACCAAATTCTCTATACCAATTTAAATTTGAAGGCCTTTTCTGGTCAACTTATGGTACACGAAGGGCTTGTAGAAATGCAGAATGTGGGCATGCAATTGCTCGAAGGCAGCGTAAAACTTGAAGGCGCTTACAACAGCGTGCCGGATTTGCCAATTGTAAATATGAAAATGTCGCTCGACAATTTCTCTTTTAAATCGGCCTACGAAACCTTCGGTATGGTAAAAAAACTGGCTCCTATAATGGAAAAAGCCGAAGGCAGCTTTAGTTGCCCTATGCAATTTGAATCGGTGCTCAAAAGCGATATGATGCCCGATCTCAATACCGTAGAAGCTAAGGGACGTTTACATACCAAAGGCTTAAAAAGCAGTCCGGATGTTATGAAAAAAGCCGCCGACCTTCTAAAAGACCCTAAATATGCCCAAATTAACACAGGTTTAATTGATGTCGATTTTACCATTAGCCAAGGAAGGGTAGCGGTAAAACCATTTAACATTAAAGTGGGGGGCGTTGATACGCGGGTAGAAGGAAGCAGTGGACTCGACCAAAGTATAGATTACAATTTAGACCTTAAAGTACCCACTCAAGGATTGGCCAATTCTGGATTGCTTAGCAACTTAGGTGCCTTAGGAAGCGCTTTACCTGCCCAGGTTGACTTAAAACTCAAAATTGGGGGAAGCGTTCAAGATCCTAAAATCACGAGTTCGTTAGGCAGCTTAGGCAATTCGTTAACCAACAACCTTAAAGAACAAGCCACTCAACTTATAGAAGAAAAAGTGGAGGAAGTTAAAGAAGATCTCAACAAAAAAGCCCAGGAACTTATAGATGCTGCCGAAAAACAAGGAGATGCGCTTGTAGCAGAAGCACAAAAAAAGGCCGACGAGTTAAATATTGAAGCTAAAAAACAGGGCGATGCTCTTAGAGCCGAAGCCGATAAACAAGCCAAAAAGCTGGAAGCCGATGCCAAAGGCAATTTTCTAAAAGAAGCCGGTGCTAAAGAAGCCGCCAAGCGAATAAGAAAAGAAGCCGACGACAAAGCCAAAAAATTGGAAGCCGAAGCTGCTAAACAAGGTCAGGCTCTGGTTGAGAAAGCCAAAGCACAAAAAGCACAACTTGTAGAGGATGCAAGGGCCAAAGCAGCTATTAAATAAGCCCTATTATTTAAGCTGGTTTCGCTTTGATTGTCCTTATCAATGGCCGTGTGAAAACATGGCCATTTTTATTTTGGGCTCTAAAATGCACTTGAGCATGAATGACGATTTAAACCACTCATTCTGGGCATCATAATGTTCATTCATTTTGTCAATTGACACAGGGCATAGTTGTACGGCAATAAATAAGCCACCTATAGTTTTCTATAGCCTAACAACCCAAACCGCTCACAAACCAAATAGGCCGTTAACTATTTTATCCCTTATCTAAAAAACACAGGTTCATTTGGCTTATTTGCCATCTGTTTATAACTCGATGGCTAACACCGAGCTGTGCCCCTTTCTTCAACCAATATTCTGAATCCATAATGTTTTAAATCTCTTCGACATTGCCGGAGGTGTTTAAATCCTCTGCCCTCTATTCTATTCTTTGCAGTAAAGTCCGATTTCAAGTTTTAAAGAAATCGCCCTTTCATCACAATAAAAAAAGCCGCTCCATTTAGAAGCGGCTTTCTCTGTTATCAATTATAAATACCGCTTATCGAATCAAGGTAAAGAAGCCCCGATCTACAATAGGCACTTCATTGTTCGACTGATAAGTTAAGAAGTACTGGTAAACCCCAATTGGCGCAGGTTGACCGTTATAGCTGCCATCCCACTTTTCTAGTGGATTATTCGAATCGAACATAACCTCACCCCAACGATTCAATATATAGAAGCGGTAAGCAGAAACATCCGAAAACACCTCAGATGGCCCGTACAAGCGATTCGTGACATTATCGCTATTAGGATTAAAGGCAGAAGGTAAAAACACTCTGGCTTTATGGGTGGTACAATCAACGTTCGATCTTGAACGGAAAGGCCTACCGGTAATATCCACAAAGTTCAATGGGTTGTTTACCTCTTCGGCTTCTACATAATAACAGAACTGAGGATTGGTTTGGTTTGCACCAAAGTAATCGAAGTAGCTGGTATCGGTTCCGGGCAGCGTGGCCACCAAATCAAAACCATAATTAGGCTGGTTGCTCCGCCATATATGGTAGGCGCCTACCACCCCGCCCCAATTACCATAAGGGTTCCATGACAAGCGATTCGACAAATCGCCGCGTGCTTCAACTTTTAGCAGTATGTTTCGCGAAAGGTTAGAAACGGTATCTCTTGCTCCGCAAGAATCCAAGGCCGAAACACGATAAAAGTACACTCGATTGTCAGGGTCTACACCGAAGTCAGAATATGCAATGGTATATGGCGGTTGGGCTGGCTTCGGAACAGTTCCAATGCTAATAAAAGGACCTATTGGGTTTTGTGCCCGTTCAATGTCGTAAGACACCACATCGGCCGTTCCATCTAAGAATGTATAGGTTTCAATTCCTCCATCAACTGTAGTTGCCGTAGCCATATAAAGCAATCGTGAACGATTTGGAACATTGGCCTCGAAGCAAATGCGATTCCCTACTGCGCTTACATTATTAATGGTGTCCCATGCTCTTATAGTATAGCAATACTGCGATCCATTTATTAAACCGGCCTGGCGATAGGTGGTATCGTTTGCACCCAAGGTGGCCAGTAATACTGTAGGTTGTGGTAAACCACCAGCTGGAGTGTAGTCGAGCATAATCCGGTATTCGTGAACATTGAATCCGTCGTATCGAGTCCAATTCAAACTGTTGGTTCCGGTACATTTATCCAGAAAATTCCGAACATAAATGGTTTTATGTCTTACTACGGCTAAATCATCGCTTTGGTTGCCGCAACTGTCAACCGATATCACTTTATACACTTCCGACCCATTGGCAGCCTGAGAGTTTACATTGGTATAAGGCATTGGTGTGTTTACAGGAACAGTGTCGATAATGTTGAACAAATTGGTTGCCCTATCAAGCTGCATAAGGTAATAATTCACCACATCGCCACTGGGCGAATTCTGCCAGCTCAGAGCCGCTCTTCCACCGGCATCCACCGAAATGCTGTCAATAACCATGATATCGATATTTAGGTTATCAAAGAATCGGGCACTGTCGAGGGTCGAACCACAAGGGTTCCCGCCCAACATAACGCGCACCTGAAAATTCACCAAAGCATTACAGAATGAAGAGCTAACCACGAAGCTTGTGTCGGCAGTTGAACCAATGTTAACCCAGTTGTTGGCACCCGGAGGCGATTCTGCCCATATTTCGTAATTGTAATTGCCAGGGCCAATCGGACCCCAAAACAAATCAGCTGAGTTGTTATTGGGGGGTGGTGGTGCGTTAACATTCAGAATAAACAAGCCCAATGTATCAGATGGGTCGCTTATATAACCGCAATGAGACAATACACGCATCATATAAAGTCCGTCTCCGTTGTTCGCCAACCCGGTTAAAAGCCTATTGGTGGTATTCCAACCCGAAACCGTATCTACCGCAGTGAAAACCGCATTGGCCGGTGAGTTGGGCTTATAATAAATCACATACCTGCCAAAACTAAAACCTGTATCGGTAGGAGGAACCCAAGACAAATCAACAGCACCCGATGGATCGAAATTCACACAACTAAGCTGTGGGGGCTGAGAAGGATCGGCCAATACCGTAACACGCAAGGTGGCAATGCTAATGGCTGGCGCCGGACAAAAATCGTCCTGCATCCTTAAAGCAAATGTATAGGTATTGCTAAACGAACCACAACCATTGCTCACCGCCAAATGGCTGCAATCGGTGGTCCAGGAAAAGTCAATTAAATTGTTCGTAGGATTAACAAAACTGCTTTGACCGGTACCAGGCACAATGGTGGCACAAGGGGGGTTGAGACATCCACTGTTCGCATTGCTCAAAGGGGTTCCCAACTGACTGCCCGTAGCCGAAAAAGTAATATTCTGCGGAAGAAAAGTTACTGGGGTAAAATCAAAATCTGTGGCATTGAGTCGAAACGCCACCAAATCGCCCGCCATGGCTGTAGCCGAAATAACACTTCCACTTATATTTAAAGGAACCGAACCGGGAGCCGGGGTTATCAAAAGACCAGGAGGCGTATTTGGATCAGCACAGTTAATTAAGGTAACCTGAATTTCCCTGAATATTTCAGCCACCAATTGGTTGCACTTCCAAGACTCTACCCTGGCACAGGTTACAAACTGTCCTGATGTATTGCTCAAGTACGAAATCTGACCCGAAGCAGGATCCATATTAGCCGCTATATTGGAAGGATTGGCTGCCGGACCTGGTAAAGGACTTGCAGTAGAATAACCGGTGTTCCATGAAACAACGACGGGATTGGTTGGCGGGTTCCAACTTGTAGCAGAACCATTTAAATTATACGGATCGCCCCAACTGTAATACAAAGAATCCAACTCTTTGTCAAATGCATTGTGGTTGTAAGTAAAAGGGTATCCGGTGCAAATAACGGTATTGGCCGTTTCCTGAAACTTTGGAGACGAATCGTAACAGATATTGGTGGTTAAGGGGGTAGCAGAACCCGGAGGCGTATAAGGGTACATTATAGCCCGGAACAATGGTGTTGCTCCTGACGAATTCGCAATATTGGTTATAGCGTTGTTTCTACAGCATATGCCCCATGAAAATACCCAACCACCCGGTGGGGGGGTTCCATTTAAATTAATGGGCAGCGACCTGTAAATATTCTCTTGCACTGCGCCTTGACCGTTTCCAGCCTGACCAGTAAAAGGAGGTCCGGCCCCACAACTTAACTGCATAGAACCCGGGAAAATCGTGCAATCCGGCGAAATATCGGTAGCACTCACCAAGGTCATAGTTATAGTGCTTAATGAAGGATGGTTCCAAACTCTTAAATTCGGATTATCATTCAAAGCAATACCATTACAATCTCGGTACAATTTGAGCTCAAACACAAACTTCCCGGCATTTGCACCGCTTGTCAAACACTCCCAGGTAATTTCCCCACCCATAACATGGCTCGCCTTGGCGTGCTTACCCAGGCCCAAGGCCAATACCATTAAGAGTCCTTTAAATATTCTGCTTTTCATGCTTGCTGTATATGTTGTCAAAAATAAGCCAATGCATAGGGCATTGCGCTATAAAAGTACTTTATGCCCCATTCTGTTTAGTAAGGGGAGCCATTCTTTTATTGAAGTACTTACAGCCAAACTGCCGATTGTATATTTATTGATTGTACGCAATCTTTTACGAGCTCACGTACAATTTCCGCAGCCGGCTTTAATGTTTTTATGGCCCCCGAAATCTGGCCAATTTCCAGTTCCCCTTCTTCTAAATCGCCCTCAAACATGCCCTTCTTGGCACGCCCCCTCCCCAACAAGGCCTGTAAATCATCTTTGCCGGCTCCTTTTAAATAGGCCTGCTGCACCTGATTATAAAAATGATTATGCAACAAACGCACTGGCGTAAGCTCTTTTAATGTTAATGTGGTTTCCCCCTCTCCGGCTTCTAAAACCCGCTGCTTAAATGCACTATGCGCCGAAGATTCGTAACTGGCCACAAAACGACTGCCTACCTGTACGCCCTCAGCCCCCAAACAAAAAGCCGCAGCCATGGCCCTGCCATCGCCAATTCCACCCGCCGCAATCACCGGTATTTCAACAGCATCTGCCACCATCGGTATCAATACAAGGGTGGTAGTTTCTTCCCGGCCATTGTGCCCCCCGGCTTCAAATCCTTCGGCTACTACAGCATCTACCCCGGCTTCTTGCGCCTTTAAAGCAAATTTCACATTGCTCACCACATGCACCACTTTTATACCTGCTTGCTTTAAGGTAGTGGTCCATGTTTTGGGATTTCCGGCCGATGTAAACACCACTTCAACGCCCTCCTCCATTACAATTTGAATATGCTTTCCTATGTCGGGGTATAAAAGCGGAATGTTCACCCCAAACGGCTTAGATGTTTGCGCCCGGCATTTTCTAATCTCTTCGCGCAACTGGTCTGGATACATACTGCCCGACCCTATTAACCCCAAAGCCCCGGCTTCGCTTACAGCCGATGCCAATTCCCAACCCGAACACCAAATCATGCCGGCTTGTACCAAGGGGTGCTCTATGCCGAATAAAGCTTTAACTCTGTTCAAAGGCTTTTGTTTTTTTTGACCCATGCCAAAGTACAGCAACAGTGGCCCTGCTCCTAACAAAAAATCAAGGGGTTTGCTGCATTTTCCAAACCTTGTACTGCCCGGCTCCTTTTAAGCGCAGCAGTATTTGATTGGGCAAATCAAGGCCTGTTTCAACTACCTGCTCTTCGCCATTGCTGTTAAAAGTGCCCTCCATCAAACGCTTACCGTTTAATGTCCACACTTCCATTTGGTACTCTCCATTTTTTAATCCCGAAAAACAAAACTGTCGGGTATTGGCTCTCCATACAAAAGTCAATAAGCTGGATTCGCTTTCTCCATAGGTACCTAAAATGTCCTCAATGCTGCTGAAATTAGGAATGCCGTACCCCATTAACGAGTCGGGGTTTTGGGCCCTCGAAGCGCTTTGCTCTATGGCCTTCAGTATTTCAAAATTGTTTTTATTCGGATAAGCTTGCCAAATACAAGCCGCCAATCCGGCTATTATGGGCGAACTAAAACTGGTGCCATTCATGCCCACCACCGAAGCGCTGTTGGTAACCCCTTTTACATCGGCGGCCGGGCCCACCACATTGGGTTTAACTCTTCCATCGGCCGAAGGCCCTCTTGAGCTAAAGCGCACATAGTTTCCATTTAAACTCACTCCTCCCACACACAAAACGCTGTCGCCATCGCAAGGGGCTATAATGCGCCCCCAACTGCTCATGCCTTCATTTCCGGCACTGTTTACCACCAATATGCCTTTTTTAGAGGCCCAATCAGCAGCTTGGGTAACAATGGTGGTTTTTCCGTCTAAATCATTGTAGGTATAATTATCAGAAGCATCGTCAAACTCGTAATAACCCAATGACGAATTAATAACATCGCAACCTAAACTATCGGCAAATTCGGCCGCCTTTAACCAATTATACTCTTCAGCCGGGGTTTCTGTTGATGTGTTCTCGCTGGTAAGCAAAACGTATTCGGCATGTGGTGCTGTACCAACCAAACTGCCCGGAATATTAGCCGCCATGGTACTTAACACCCCGGTTCCATGGGTGCCCCCCGAACTGTACACATTAGGCTGATTGTTTACAAAATTGAAAGTGCTTACAATGCGGTTTTCACTTCTAAGCGAATCAAAAGCGGCCAACTGATTAACATTCAAAAAACCGGCATCCAATACGGCTATTCGCATCCCTCTTCCGGTAAACCCTCGATTATGAGGGGCTTCACCGTACAACAATTGTATTTGCTGAGTCGATTGTCCATAATTCAAGGCTGTCGTCTTGGCCAATTTGTCCACTTCAGCCAAGGCTTTGTATCGCAACACATGGGCTTCTACGCGCTTCACAAATGGTTTTTCATATAAAGCCACAGGCAAATCGCCCTTTACCAATACCGCATTTAACCAACGCGAAACCATCACCACTTCAAGCCCTAAATCCCGAATGTCGTTAACATAAGAAGATTCTACCGCTACATCCAACTCGTCAAAAGCCACATTTCTTTTCAATCTGTTTTCCACCGCCCGCTCACCCAAAGCCAATTGCCCTTTCAGCAAAGCCATCGGTGCCTGAGGTTTGTTGGTAAAATACACCCAATTCAATTCATTTTGAGCCCCCATTTGTTGGGCAAAACAAAAAAGAAGAAGTAGAACAATAATCGGTTTTTTCATTATCGGTAAATTATGCCACTGCCCACCAATTCGTTATTTGCATACCAAGCTGCAAACTGACCAGGGGTTATGGCTTTTTGTTTCACATCAAAACGCACAAACAATCCATTAGGTTTACATATAAGTTGTGCTCTTTGAAGGGGCTGCCTGTAGCGAATGCGAACATAAAACATTTGTTCCTCTTCTTCCTTCAAGGCCAAATCGGGTCTAACCCAATGCACGTCCTTATTTTGTATAAAAAATGCCTCTCGGTACAAACCTGGATGATCTTCGCCCATGCCGGTATAAATAATGTTCTCAACCACATCCGTGGCCAAAACAAAAAGGGGTTGGGCTTTACCTCCTACCTCCAAACCTTTGCGCTGCCCTATGGTAAAGTAGTGCGCTCCGCGGTGATTGCCTACCACTTGCCCCATCTCTTTGGTATACTCCCAAGCCTCGGCCAATGATTCTAAATCGCTTTTAAACCGCGAATACTGCTCTAAGCCGCGAGGCAATTCCACAATATCGCCCGTTTTAGGCTTCAGCTGCTGCTGCAAAAATTCAGGCAAGCGTACTTTCCCAATAAAGCACAAACCCTGCGAATCTTTCTTCTCGGCCGTAATCAAACCTATTTCTCGCGCAAGGGCCCGCACCTCTGCCTTTTGAAGTCCCCCTATCGGAAACAACGCCTTCGAAAGTTGGGCCTGATTTAATTGACACAAAAAGTAACTCTGATCTTTTAGTTTGTCTTTGCCCGCCAACAGCCGATACACCTTTTCGCCACCTACTTCTTCCTCGGCTTTCTGAACATAATGACCCGTAGCCACATAATCAGCACCAAGTTCTAATGCAGCTTTTAAAAACAAATCAAATTTCACCTCGCGGTTGCAAAGCACATCCGGATTTGGCGTCCTACCATGCTCGTACTCCGCAAACATATAGTCTACAATCCGCAATTTATATTCCTTGCTCAAATCCAAAACCTGAAAAGGAATACCCAACTGCTCGGCAATTAACATGGCATCCTCACTGTCGTCCACCCACGGACACTCATTGTTTATCGTCACATCCGAATCGTGCCAATTGCGCATAAATACCCCAACCACATCATAACCCTGCTGCAAAAGCAAATACGCCGCCACACTGCTGTCTACCCCACCCGACAAACCCACTACTACCCTACCCATTAAATTCCTTTTCGGTTAACCTCCTTACCCCACTTGTATTTCACATAAAACGCCGGACGGCCTTCTTCGTTATACTCAATCCAAGTGCCATGTTGAATACCATTTACATAAGCACCCGAACTTACAGGCGTTCCCGAAGTATCCCAGTATTTAGCCTGACCGTTTAACTTATCGTTTTTGTACTCGCCTTTGGCCGTAGTGGTTCCGTTGTCAAGCTTTTGAATCCATGCGCCCTCCTTCAAACCATTAACAAAGGTTTTCATCTCGGCCAATTGCCCATTCGGGTGATAGGTAACACTCTCGCCATCAAGCACCCCTTTTTTATACGATTCGCGCAAAATCAACAAACCCGCCGCATCGTAAAAAGACCAGATACTGTCACGAACCTCCCCCTTATAAATCCCTTCAGCCTGCAAAACCCCATTTACATCAAACTGCTTCGAAAAAGCCACCCCCGTTTTACCCCTAAACACATTTAGCGCCCTTTTCCTACCATTCTCGTAGAAATACTCAAAAGAACCAACCGGAACATCGTCAACAAACTGCCCCCTAAACCTTATTTTCCCATTTTCGAAACGCTTCTCCCAAGCACCCTGTTTACGCCCCTTCGCATCCACCACATTAAGCTG
>CAMCXO010000035.1 GCA_945883565.1 Chryseobacterium gleum | reverse complement strand
GCTGCGGTATTTAACCACGAAATTGCGGCTTTACCAGCAGCGACATATACAGGTCAAGACGTGGTTTTCCAAATTATTGGCAATTCTGGTTTCGGACCCAATGTGTACCTCGATAACTTCAGTGTGTTGCCATTAACCGCTTGCGGTGCGCCAAACAACCTTAACAGTTCTAGCGTCACCACCAATTCGGCCACGGTTGATTGGAACCCAGCTTCGGCAAACTCCAATAACTGGGTAGTTGAATATGGTATTCAAGGTTTCACTTTGGGCACAGGTACCCAATTGGCAGTAGGGTCGCCTTTAATAAACCTTAGTGGCTTATTGAGCGGTACCGATTACTGTGTATATGTAGCTGAAATATGCCCAAGTGGTGTGGATACTTCAAACTTTGCGGGCCCAATTTGTTTTACTACTACTGGCACCCCTCCAAGCTGTTTGCCACCTACAGGTCTCAGCGTAAGCAATATTAGCTGTACATCGGCCACTGCAAACTTTACAGGCAATGGTTCTCCGGCAATATTGGAATACGGCGCTCCTGGCTTTAATCCAGGTACCGGCAATGGCACCCAAGTGGTTACCAACAGCCCGTATGTAATAAATGGCTTGAACCCCGGAACCAATTATGTGTTCTATGTAGCGAATGTGTGTGGTCCTGATACCAGTATGTTTACCGGGCCAATAACCTTAACTACGGCTACAAGTCCTTTGCCCGTCATTACCAACGTAAGCTGGATTATCTCATCTATAACCACCAATGCCACGGTCGATTTCTCGGCCTCTGCAACAGGTGCTACTGGTTACAGTTGGGATTTTGGCAACGGAGGAACGGCCAATACCGCGGCAGCCAGCAACGTATACCTTCAAGCTGGAACCTATTTTGTAACCCTAACGGTGACCAATGCTTGCGGAAGCGTTGACAGCATATTCCCGATTCTGATACCTATTGGCCTCGAGGAATGGAACGCACTGAGCAGCAGCCTGAGCGTTTACCCCAACCCGAGCAGCAGCAAAATTGCCATAAAGCTCAGCGTGCCTTCGTCCTTGCAAGTGCAAGTGGAACTACTCAATATGCTGGGCCAAACTCTGCAAAGCACAGACTGGAGCCTAACACCAGGAACGTCTGAGCGTGAAATGGATCTTAATTCACTGTCTAATGGCGTGTATATGCTTCGTATTAGCGACGGAATAAGACAAACCAACCTTCGCATACACAAGCAATAACATTCCTTTTTTTCAACATCAAGCCCCGTCGTTTTGGCGGGGCTTTTTTTATTTTAGTGAGAAGCTTGGGGAGTCCAGTTAAAGTCTATTGTCATCTTTAAACTTTAAATTCTTGCCTCCCCGCAAGCGGGTCGGGCTTTCCGCTTCAAGTTTTCGTTGCTTTTTGTGCATGCTATCTAAAAAGCCAATTAGCAAAACGGCTGCGGGCATTTCGGTGCAATCACTAGCGCGTTTAAAGGTTTGTTTGTGATTAGGGTATTTGCTCAGCATGGTATTGTTAAGGCCATTCCATAGGCTAGAGAGCTATCTTTAGCTGCTCTAATTAAGAAGTTATGCAAAACCTTCCTCCTCTCGAAAGCCTTCAACAAGAGGTTCACACTTGGATTGAAAATCATGGGGTTCGATACTTTAACGAACTCACCAATATGGCCCAATTAACCGAAGAAGTGGGCGAAGTGGCTCGAATTATTGCCCGCAGATATGGAGAGCAAAGTGAAAAAGAAAGCGATAAGCAAAAAGATTTAGGCGAAGAATTGGCCGATGTGTTATTTGTAGTTCTTTGCTTGGCTAACCAAACCGGCACCAATTTGCAAGCCGCATTCGATGCCCGAATGGAGTCCAAAAGACAAAGAGATCACAACCGTCACCACCAAAATCCGAAGCTCAAACAGTGAATCAAAGTTTTAGAGTTTCGGCTAAAAAAAATTTAGGGCAACACTTTTTAAAAAACCCATTGGTATCTGAGCGTATTGCCCAAAGCTTAAATCTACAACCCGAAAGTCGGGTTCTTGAAGTGGGTCCCGGTATGGGCGCCCTTACTAAATTTTTGCTGAGTGCCCAGCTTAAAGTGGTTGAAATAGACAAAGAATCGGTGCTTTACTTACAGCTTCATTACCCTCAGTTGGCTGCACATATTATTCAATCTGATTTTTTAAAACTGAGGCTTTCAGAAGTGTTCGAGGAGGAGACCTTTTCACTTTGTGGTAACTTCCCTTATAACATCAGTTCTCAGATTGTTTTTCACGCCCTTGAGTATAGGCAGAACATTCCTCAAATAGCGGGTATGTTTCAAAAAGAGGTGGCCGAACGGTTGGCGGCCTCACCCGGAAGCAAGGTTTATGGCATTCTAAGTGTGCTTTTGCAAGCCTATTACGATGTAGAATACCTTTTTACAGTAGAGGCCTATGATTTTCAGCCGCCTCCCAAAGTGCAATCGGGGGTTATTCTGGCACGCAAACACCAACGTTTTCCTTTTGCCGAAACCGCTTATCCTGAGTTAAAAGCTTTGGTTAAACAAGCGTTTAATCAAAGGCGAAAAACCCTGCGCAATGCGCTGAAGGGCTATGTAGAACAGCAGTTGCTAGAGGAGCTTCAATTTGCCGGCTTGAGAGCCGAACAGCTATCGGTTCAAGATTTTGTTAAATTGGCCGAGGCCGTTAGCCATTCAAAGACGGTTTAAACCCCATTTTCGCCATTTCATTCCAATAGTTTGGAAACGATTTGCTAACGGATTCTATTTCGCTTATTTCAACTTGTTCAAGTTTGCAGGCCCACAGAGCCAAGGACATGGCCATGCGGTGGTCGTGTGCGGTTTCAAATTGAACAGACTTGGGCCATGAAGTAAATTTGGGTAGGTGCCAACTATTTTCTTCAGCATTCCAAACCATGCCCTTGGCTACTTTACCCAACTCTTTGGCCAGGTGGCTGGCGCGTTTTGATTCTTTGCCTTCCAAAGTAGACAAACCGTACAGTTTTGCTTCCTGTCCAATGGCTACATACATATTGGCAAGGGCAATGGCCAAATCGGGAAATGAGCTGCAATCAACTTCCAAAGGCCTATCAAAAACCGATAACGACCTTAACCATACTTTTAATCCCAACTTTTCATTTTGCCATTTCAATCCATGCGGTTCTAACAATCTTAAAACCTCTGCATCGGGTTGCAAACTATCGGACTTTAAGTTTGGAAAAAATAGATCCCCTTGACCATTCATTACCAAAGCCTGAAGGGCATATGCCGCAGAACTCCAGTCGGGTTCGATGGATACTTTTAGAGCTGGCAAACTAGGAGTATAGAACACTTCTATAAAGCTTTCACTTTGCGCAAGCTTAATGCCGGCTTTTTTGAGAACCACTAAAGTTAATTTCAAATAGGAAGATGAAATGGCTTTACCCGACCAATTTAAATGCAAGCCTTGAGGCATTTTGGCACCAACCAGCAACAAAGATGTTAAAAATTGGCTTGAAACATCGGCTTGAATGTGGGCCTTTCCCCCTAAGAGCCTCGATTCGGGAAGCATAGTTAAAGGGAGTTTGTGCTTTTCGTTTAGATACAAACAGCGCATGCCTAAAGTTTCGAGCACTTCCAACAAGGGCTTTATAGGGCGCTCTCCGCCTCTTCCGGAAGCCTGAATTTCTACCTGATGCCCTTCTAAAGCCGCTACAGCCAGATAAAAGCGCAAGGCCGTACCCGACAATTTAAAATCGAAAGCCTTTTGCCGTTTGCTTAAGGCTTCATCCAATGCCTTACAATCGTCAGAGTCCGAATGAAGCTCAACCTCAATCACATTTCCAAATAGATGCTGTAGCACCCGCCATCTATTGCTCAAGCTTTTTGATAAAGGAAGCGAGATTCGAGGTGCCGCCCCATTTTTTGGCCGTTCAAAAGCTACTTTAACCCACATTAAAACAGTTTTTAAAGGCCAGCAGCCACTCTTCTTCATGCACTTTAACATCGCAAATAGCCTGGCCAATGGCCGTTAAAAGCACCATACGGATTTCGCTGCCCACATTTTTTTTATCCATCAAAACAAAAGGCAAAAGCTGTTCACCGGCTATTTTTTGTAAGGCTGAGAAGTCGTAAAGACCTTTTAAGCGATTTTTTATTTCAAAGGCTTGTTCAGTAATCAGCAAGCCTTTGAGTTCCGAGAGATAGGCAGCCAAAAACAATCCAGCCGCTACAGCCCATCCATGGGGGCAATGAAGTCCCAAACTTAAATAGTGGGCTTCCAATGCGTGTGCTGTGGTATGGCCCAAATTGAGGGTTTTGCGCACATTTTGTTCGAAGGGGTCTTGTTTTACCAAATTCATTTTAATAGACATGGATTGTGCCAATAAATCCATGTTAGAATCTTCTTTAAAGTCTACAAAGTGATGACTTAAGGCAAGCCACAAAGCAGGACTGGCCATTAAGGCGTGTTTAAGCATTTCGGCATAGCCGCTTTGGTATTCGGTTTCGGGAAGCGTGTTTAGGAAGTCGGTACAAATGAGTGTACAAACCGCTGGATAAAACGTGCCGATTAGGTTTTTGACCGATTGATAGTCAACAGCCGTTTTACCCCCAATGGCCGCGTCGGTCATGGCCAATAAAGAGGTGGGAATCAATACCAAAGGAATTCCACGCTTATAAATACTGGCCACAAAAGCGCCTAAGTCGCCCACCATACCACCCCCCAAAACCATTAACAGGCTGTTTCTATCGGCATGCATTTCGGCCAATGCCGCACAAAGTTCGCCGGCCACTTCTAAACTTTTGCTGGCTTCCCCTGCCGGAACTTCCAGCAATTCGAATGAATCTAAAGCTTCGAGGCTGGAAGCCAATAAGCCAAGACAAAACTCCATGGTGTTCTCATCGCCTAAAACAAAAAGGCGGCTGTAATTGTCTTTGTGTTCTAGCAGCCAATTGTTGAATTGGCTAAAAGCCTCATCGCCTATGAAATACAAAGTGTTTTCGTTTAGATTCATTCAAACAGGTTCTAAGCTTTCAAAGTTAGCCCCCGCTTATATTTGCCCACCCCCATTTTCAAGGAAAAATGATTGACTTTCAGGATACGCGAAAAGCTTTCCGCCTAAAAAGCAACGACGATCTGCGCCGAGCCCGGTTTTTGTTCAATTCTATAGGCAATTCGGCCTTGGTAAAGTATGGAAGCGCTTTGGCGCTGTGGTCGTTAAAAAACAGTTTGCCTGTAGAGGGCCTGATTAGACAAACGGTATTTAAACAATTTGTGGGGGGCGAAAGCATTGAGGCTTGTAAACCGGTTATCGATAAAATGCATAATCTTGGGGTACAATCTATTCTTGATTACAGTGTAGAGGGCAAGGCTTCTGAAGCCGATTTTGAGCGTACCACCGAAGTCACTCTTCAAACCATACAATTTGCATCTAAACATTCTGGGGTGCCTTTGGCGGTTTTTAAACCAACCGGTTTGGGCCGAATTGAGATTTGGACCAAAGTAAGCAGCAATCAAACATTGAGTGAAACAGAAGCATCTGAGTGGGAGCGTGTTCAAAATAGGGTGCTGCGCATTTGCGATTTGGCCGCTTCTTTGGGCATACCGGTGATGATGGATGCCGAAGAAAGTTGGATGCAAAGTGCCGCCGATGACTTGGCCTTAAACATGATGAGGCGGTTTAACAGACAACAACCGGTGGTATACAACACCCTTCAAATGTATAGGCACGACCGATTGGCCTATTTAAAGCAATTACTTGATATTTCAAAAACAGAAGGATTTCATTTAGGAATAAAGGTGGTGAGGGGTGCCTATATGGAAAAAGAAAGAGCCCGTGCTTTAAAACACAACTACCTTTCTCCTATTCAAGCCAATAAATCGAATACCGACCGCGACTACGACTTGGCTGTTGAACTCTTGGTTAAAAACATCGACCACAGTGCTCTGGTGGCAGGTACCCACAACGAAAACAGCTGTCGCAAAATGGCCGATTTAATAGAATCGTTGAAGCTCGACAAAAACAGTCCGCGCTTGTTTTTTTCTCAACTTTATGGTATGAGCGACAATTTGAGCTTTAATTTGGCCGATGCGGGTTATAAAGTGGTGAAGTATTTACCCTTTGGACCTGTAAAGGAAGTGATGCCTTATTTAATTAGAAGGGCAGAAGAAAACACTTCTGTAGGCGGACAAACAGGCAGGGAACTTCAGCTTATAGAAACGGAACTCCGCCGACGCCGTTCATAATTGTACTCTTAAGGCGCAACGTAAATGGCGTTAGAAAACACTTCATTACTCAAATTGAGTGCCCTATCTAAAAGAATAAAAGAAAATTTAACGCTATCGGAAATAGCCTGACTGGGGTCTAAATCGTATTCGATGGTGGCTTCCAGCGTTTTGTTTTGGCCATTAGGGGTTAAATTGGGCAAGCGGGCACTATAAGGCAGGGCCGTATTCACCTCTGTCCAACCACTGTCTGTACGCTCGTAATACTTTACCCAAAGATTATAATAATAGGGCGAGCCAAGATCGAAAGGCGGATTGAGCTGATCGTTGTTAAGCCCAACATCGCCGTTTCCATCGGTAAAGTATAAGCGAACTTTTACCACTTCAATTCCAGACTTGTCAACCCAATCGTATCCTTCAAAACGCAAAAAAGGCAAATCGCTGAATTGTTTGTCTTTTTGGCAAGAAAATAAAACGACAAGCCCAAGGGCCCATATTGCTTTTACCTTTGTGAAGATGCCCATAGTTGAAAAACGCGATTCTGAATATTTTCGTTCAAACGCCTTCAAAGATAAATTATTCGGTTTACAAGCAGGTGACGAAACTGCCTTTTCGGAATTGGCTTTGGAAATTTTTCATTACCAAAGCACCCATAACCGAGTATACGCTGAGTGGTTATGGCATTTGAATATAAAGGCTAAAAAGGTTGAGAATTGGAAGCAAATACCCTATTTGCCCATCCGCTTTTATAAAACCCACAAAATAATAAGCGGAGATTTTTTGGCTGAAGCCACATTTAAAAGCAGCGGTACAGCCAAGCAAACCAGAGCGGTGCACGAAGTAGCCGATTTGGGTCTTTATCATCAAAACAGTCGGAAAATTTTTGAAAACCGAATTGGCAAATTGTGTAAACAACCTGTGTTAGCAGTTTTGCCGCATTATTTAGAAAATGGCGATTCGAGTTTGGTGGAGATGTGCAAGCATTTTATGGAAGTATCAGGCCATCCATTTAATGGTTTTTACCTGAATAAATACCGCGAATTGCTCGAAAGGCTAAGGCAGCTCGACCAGCAAAACATTACGGTTTATTTATTTGGGGTTTCGTATGCTTTGCTCGATTTAGGGCAAGAAAATATTGCCCCTTTTACAAATCTGAAAATCATAGAAACAGGGGGGATGAAAGGACGCCGACGCGAAATGATAAGAGAAGAATTACATGAGGCACTTCATAAAAGCTTTGGAGCCATTGAAATTTATTCGGAATATGGCATGACGGAGTTGCTCTCGCAGGCTTATTGGGATCAGGTTAACGGGTTTATGTCTCCACCATGGATGCATATTTCGTTTCGAGATCCGCGTTTACCTCTGGAAAGAAATTTTTCGCGAGATTCGGGTTGTTTAAATATTGTTGATTTGGCAAATGTTCACAGCTGTGCCTTTCTGGCTACCGATGACGTGGGCAAGCGAACCGAAAAAGGTTTCGAAGTGTTAGGTCGATTAGATGAAAGCGATATAAGAGGTTGTAATTTACTCATAGCCAAATGAAAATATTAGCCATTTTTTTAAGCACGAGCCTGATGGTTTCTGCTCAGCAGTACAATGTAGGTCAGGCAGAATGTCTCGATGCCCCGGCCGGGAAATCGGTTTTTTCGCTTAAAGATTCCAGTCGGTTTTGTGCTTTCCCTTCCAACAGCGAATGGGTAAAAGTGGCAATAAAGGTCTATGTTAAAAACACCGATTTGGTAGATGGAGAATTGGTGGCAGATGCTGAGCTCCTGAACGAAAGTCGACAAGTGATAGCTACATCCTTGCAAAATATGAAAGTAAGCCAAACTGCCATGGCCGAAGGACGAAAATTCAAAGGCATGAGCAGGGTGGTGGTAGAAGGGGTGATTCACAAAACGCGTTTGCAGAGAAATACGGTGCCAGAGTGGGAGTTGGCTGACTTGCTGTCTGTAAAAATGCGGAGCGAACAAGACGAACGAATGAACCGGCTTTTTGAATCTCAAAAATTTGAAAAACGGGAATCCGATGAATTTGTGTTTATGGTAAAGCGCCAAGATGAATGCACCTTAGAAGATGAAGCCCCTTTTAGGATTATAGTTGTATTACGAGGAAGTACTGTTTTTGCTGTGTTAACCAATGGCACCCATTTTTCGGGCCCAAAAGTGAAAGAAACCCGATTAGAAGGCCAAGTAGAATTCGTTTATTTCCAAAAAGCCAGCCCCAAGGTGCATGAAGCTATAAGCGAAATGATGTACAATTACTTGCCTCTTTGAGATAAAGACGCTTGGCGTTCTAGCCGACTCCTTTAAGTTTCGAGCAGTAGTCCAAATTGTTTTTATTAGTAGGTATTTAACAGGTATTTAGCTTATAAAAAGCTTTAATTCAATAAACAATTTCTCTATTTTTTGTTCTTAAAAAGAAAAGAAAATGAAGAACATTCTCTTCGCAACAACTGCCGTCGTACTCTTCTCATCTTGTGCCATTGTGCGGCCCGGAGAAGTGGGCATTCGACAGCAACTGGGCAAATTGGGAACGCCCAAACCAACTGGTATAATAGGCTACAATCCATTTGTTGCCAGAGTGGTGAAAATACCCACCAGAACCATTAACCGAGAGCTCAACATTCAGTTGCCAAGCAAAGAGGGATTAACGGTTACGGCCGATATATCGATTTTATACAGGATAGACGCTCAAAAAGTAAACCTTATTTTGAACGAAATAGGTCTCGAATATGACCAAATTATCACAGCGGTTTTTCGTTCCGCTTCGGCCGATGTAACCTCAAAGTTTTTTGCTAAAGACATGCACAGCGGAGAGCGCGAGCAAATTGAGAAGGAGATTTCGAAGCGCATGAACGCCCTGTTGAATGAAAAAGGCTTCATAATTGAATCGGTATTGATGAAAAGTATTTCTTTGCCCCCAGGCTTATCAAAAGCTATAGAGGAGAAACTGGAAGCCGAACAAAATGCTCAGCGCATGGAGTTCGTTTTACAGTCTGAAGAGCGGGAGGCAGAACGAAAACTTATTGAAGCCAAAGGCACACGTGATGCGCAATTGGTATTAAGCGAAGGGTTGACCGATAAAATTCTTCAGCTTCGTCAAATAGAAATGATGCGGGAATTAAGCAAAAGCCCAAACAGTAAAATCATCTTTGGGGGAAGCAACCAAAACATTTTGCTCGATTAAAGCCAGAAATATAAAAATAAAAAAAGCTGTCTCAAAAGAGACAGCTTTTGCATAAATACCGACGATTTACATGAAGTCTTGTTGAATAATCTTGATAAGGTCAATGATGGCCCAAACGCCGCAACCACCAGCTGTAAGAATGAACAAAATGTTCCAGCCTACAGGTCTTTTAGCATACCAGCGGTGTGCAGCCAAACCACCCAAGAAGAACCAAAGAACTAAAAGAATCCAGTCTTCATTAGAGAATCCGGAAGTCTTTTCAACTTTTTCAATTTTAGCAGAAGCTTCTTCCATTTCGGCAGCTACAACAGCCATTTCTTCGGTAGCTTGTTGTGGTGCAACGGTTGTTTCGCTTACAGTTTCAGTTTGATTGCCTTTTTTTACAGGGAATGAGGCCTCAGCGGTTCCAAGCCCAATGATGCAAAGGGCTAAAACGAATTTGGTAACTTTTCTCACGTTTAATTGTTTTAGGTTAACGATGCTGCAAGTATAATTGAAAATTATATTTGGCAACATGAAGTGCTTTCTAATTCCCAGTCTTTTTCTTGTCCTTTTAACGAACCTACTTAAGGCTCAACCTGAAAAATATGAACTTGCAGGTACCCTTAAAACCGAAAACAACCAATTGGTGCCTTTCAAACTAAACTTTAGCATTGATGAAGACGGTTTTATTAAGGGCCATTCAGAAACCAATTTTTACAGTGAAGACCGAACAAAGTCTGAAATTTCAGGTCGATTGGACTTTAAAAATAGATCTATATCTTTTTCAGAAACGCGAAACATCTCCACAGCTTCAAGTGCCAGTCCGGATGAGTTTTGCTACATACACGTAGATCAGTTGCCATTGAAGAAAAGCCAAAGCAAAACCATTTTTAATGGCCAATTTCGAGGTTTGTATCCTGATGGAAGTGTGTGTGCAAAGGGTGAAATTTATCTTGTTAGCATGGAGGTGTTAAAAGAGTTCGTAGAAAACAATAAAATGGTTTCAGGTATTAAAGACTCCTTGCAAAGGCAACACAATTCAGTAAGCAGTCAAAAAATACCGATAGAACTTAAAACTGATGAAAACCCAGGACCTACTTTAACCCACCTCGATGAAAAGCTTTTGGAGTGGCAATCAAACGAAATTGTTTTAAACATTTGGGATGCGTTTGAAGAAGACAATGATCGATTTGCCATTTATGTTAACGACAAAGTGCTATATCAAAATGAAGTAGCCACCCATTTTAAAAAGCAATACCGTTTTAATTTTGTGGGAGATACGTGTATTGTAAAAATTGTTGCCGAAAACGAAGGCATTAAACCGCCTAATACCTTTCAGGCTCAGCTTGTAGATGGTCAAAAAAGTCAGCGACTAAATACCAAATTGAAAAAAGGCGATTACGTGAAATTTGTTTTTATTAAAATAAAACCATGAATTTCATTTATAGTCGTATTGGAAGAAAGCGCGCTGGCATCATAGCCTTTGTCTTGTTATCAACTTGTTTTATATACCTGTTGTATTTGCCGGCCGATCACTTCGATGAAGGTGAATCTATCTGTATTTCGGTACTACTGGCCAATACCGAATGCTATGCCTGCGGAATGACCCGGGGTATACAACATCTTATTCATGGTGATTTTACACGTGCATGGGAATATAATAAACTTGCTTTTATAGTTTTACCGTTGTCTATTTTTATGATTGGCAACAGTTTGTTTAAACTGATTTTTACCGAAGTCCAAGCCAAACCAAACGAAAAGTAATCCGCGATTTATTAAATCGGCCTGATAAAAGATCCAATTTATTGGTTTAAATTTTTTTCAACTAATTCAATACATATACCCTTTTATAAGGGGATTTTACTGCTTATATACATCTTTACCATTTAAATGTGGAAAACATTTATAAATGCCATCAAATTGTTGTTAAAAAGGTGTTGATTGCCTATAAAAGGGTTTATTTTGGATTGACTTTAAATCTATTACATATGTTCCCTCGCAACTTAATTGTCATCAGTGCATTTGTTTTGCAGAACGCCATGGGCCAAACCGTTTTTGGCCCAAAACAGATGGTAGACAACTTCGCCCACGATGCCCAACAGGTAAGCAGTGGAGATTTTGATGGCGATGGCGACTTGGATTTGGTAGCCGTGATGCGGGATGAACACCGGGTATCATGGTATAAAAATTTAAATGGTCTGGGCAATTTTGGCGCCGAGCAAATTATAGCCACCCACAGTTTTGTGTTATCCGTTTTCGTGGCTGATTTTGATGGCGATGGAGATTTGGACATTGCTACTGGAGGGGCTGCCACCATTATGCTCCATAAGAACAACGGCAATGGGGTGTTTATTAGTTCAACCATTTCCAGCCAGGCCAACGGAGCAGAATCTTTGTTTGCGGCCGACTTAGATGGCGATGGGGATATCGATTTGGCCTCTGTTTCTTCAGGGGCTGATAAGCTTTGCTGGTATCAGAACTTAAACGGACAAGGCAGCTTTGGCCCTCAAATCATTATCAGTACCTCACCCGATTATGGGGAAGGGGTTTTTGGAGCCGATTTAGATGGAGATGGGGATATAGACCTTATGACCGCCTCTTATTTAGACGACGAAATAGCTTGGTTTAAAAACCTCGGCAATGGCAATTGGGGAAGCGCTCAAATAATAAGCAACAACCAAGATGGCGCCATCGACATTATGGCTGCCGATTTGGATGGCGACGGCGATATGGATATAATAACCGCATCGTGGTGGGATCATACCGTAGCCTGGTTTAAAAATCTGGATGGACTGGGCAATTTTGGCCCCGAACAAACACTTTCGGCTGGAACCCCTCAAAGGCCCTATACGGTTTATGCCGGTGATATTGATAATGATGGAGATATAGACATTGTCGCCGGCTATCTGTACGCTGTGGCTTGGTTCGAAAACCTCAATGGCCAGGGTAGTTTCTCGGCCTTTAAGCAAATAGACTATACGGTGAACGATGCCCATAGGGTTGAGCTCGCCGATATTGACGACGACAACGACCTCGATGTTATCGTTAGCACCACAGGCTCGGATTATGTGGCTTGGTACGAGAATAATCCATCGTGCAACACCATATCACCCACATTTAACCAAACGGTTTGTGACTTTCTGTACCTTCAAGGTTCACAAACTACAGTTTACACAAGTGGTTTATATACCGATACTTTAACCAATGCCGCAGGCTGTGACAGTTTGGTCAATATCAACCTTACCGTACTAAATTCCACTTCTTCTAGCATTTCGCCGAGCGTATGCAATGTGTACATTTCGCCCACGGGTAAAATTTGGCAACAATCGGGAGTTTATGTCGATACGATTTTTAATAATGCGGGTTGCGATAGTCTCATTGCCATAAATCTCACCGTTTTGAATTCCACTTCTTCCAGCATTTTCTCCAGCGTTTGCGATGTGTATTCCTCGCCTTCCGGTAAAATTTGGCAACAATCCGGAAACTATGTAGATACCATCCCCAATGCTGTAGGCTGCGACAGCCTCATCTCCATTAATCTCACCGTTTTAAATTCCACAACCTCCGGCATTTCGCCAAGCGTTTGCGATGTGTATACCTCACCTTCCGGTAAAATTTGGCAACAATCCGGAAACTATATCGATACTGTCTCCAATGCTGCAGGTTGCGACAGTCTTATTGCTATAAATCTCACCATTTTAAATTCCACAATTTCCAGCATATCGCCCAGCGTATGCAATGTATATACTTCGCCCTCCGGTAAAATTTGGCAACAATCGGGTACCTACAGCGATACAATTCCTAACACAGTAGGTTGCGATAGCTTAATCAACATAAACCTTACGGTTTTAAACTCAACGGCTTCATATATTTCACCCAATGTTTGCAAAACCTATACATCTCCATCGGGTAAAATTTGGCAACAATCCGGGGCCTACGTCGATACCATCCCGAATGCTGCAGGCTGCGATAGTATAATCAACATTAACTTAACTATATACCAAATAAACGACTCGGTATATGTAAATGGAGTTACCGCATGGGCTGTAGAGGTTGGTCAGTACCAATGGTTAGACTGCGAGAATCAGTTTGCGCCGATTCCGGGCGCCACGGCCCAAAGTTTCAACCCAATGGTTGATGGACTTTACGCGGTTCGAATTGGAAAGAATGGTTGCATCGATACCTCAGACTGTGTTGTGATTAGTGGCATAGGCCTAAATCAAATTCAGGCGAACGGATATAGCATTCACCCAAATCCCAATCGGGGCGAATTTATTTTGGGGGTTTCGCCCCATTTCTACGAAGGAACCCTTCTTATTGTAGACTTTAAAGGCTCAATATTATTCGAACAAAAATTGGATGCATCGCTTTGGCAGACCATTTCTACCCAATTAAAACCGGGATTGTATGTACTTAGCTTAATTGGTGAAGGGGTGCAAGTAGAACACGGCAGGCTTTTAATTGAATAAAGTCTTAATTGCCGAATTTTTACTTTCCATTAATGCGTCTGTTTACAATAGATTCTATATAGATGCGAGAATTTGTTTCTGCATAAAATCCCAAGCCACAATACCGGCGCAAACAGCTACATTTAAAGAGTGTTTGCTTCCAAATTGAGGTACTTGAATAACTTGATCGCATTCGGCCAAAACATCATCGTCTACGCCGGTTATTTCATTGCCTAAAAACAAAGCAAAGGGCTTGCTAGATTGCCAGTCAAATTGATGCAGGTTGCAGGCCTTTTGGGTAATTTCAACAGCTAAAAGGGTGTGATTTTGTTTGAGTTCCGCCACGGCATCCTTTACAAATTCATGGTATTTCCAGCCAACGGTTTCGGTGGCCCCTAAAGCGGTTTTTTGCATTTCAGCCGAAGGCGGTTGTGGTGTATGGCCGCATAAAATAAGGGGATCGAGCAAAAAAGCATCGGAAGTTCTGAAAATTGAACCCACATTTAAAGCACTTCGCACATTGTTAAGAGCAAAACACAATCCGTGGCGAGGCAATTGTTGCATAACTTCGGCCTTCAGGCGATTCATTTCATGCGTTCTGAGTTTTCTGTCCATTTTGAAACTGTTTTAATCTTCTTGTTTTGTCGAAAGCCGAAACCCCTTTAATGGCGCAATATGCCGAAATTAAAGCAGCCCATCCGGGCGCCTTATTGCTTTTTCGCGTTGGCGACTTTTACGAAACCTTCGACGAAGATGCTGTAAAAGCGTCGCGTATTTTGGGAATTGTTTTAACAAAGCGCAGCAATGGCGCAGCTGCTGATATGCCTTTGGCAGGTTTTCCTCACCACGCTCTTGAAACATATTTGCCTCGACTGGTGAGAGCAGGCGAAAGAGTAGCCATTTGTGAACAGTTGGAAGACCCGAAAACCACCAAAAAAGTAGTAAAACGCGGCGTTACCGAATTGGTTACTCCGGGTGTGCACATGCGCGATAATCTGCTATTGGCCGGAAGCAATAACTTTTTAGCGGCGTGGAATGAAACCGATGGAAACGGAAGTTTGGCATTTGTAGATGTATCAACAGGCGAATTCCTGGTGGCCGATCAAAAAATATCCGATTTAAGTCGACTATTGAGCAGTTTTGAGCCCAAAGAAGTTTTGGTTCCCAATGCCTTAAAAAAGCGCTTTGTAGAGATTTTTGGCGAAGGATTTTACCTCAGCACACTGCCCGATTGGGCATGTAAAAGTCAAAACGGTCAGAAAGCACTTCTTCAGCATTTTCAGGTGGCATCGCTTAAAGGTTTTGGGCTCGAAACCCATTCTGGTGCCTGGAGCACAGCCGGTATGCTGCTGCATTACCTCAATCAAAATGGTCAAGACCGCTTAGGCCACATCAGCAACATTCAACTCATTTTAGACGACGCTCATTTGTGGCTCGACCGCTTTACGCTTCGAAACCTAGAAGTAATTGAGGCTGGAAATCCGGATGGTTGGTCGCTTCTTCAAATTATAGATCACGCCAGTACGCCTATGGGTAAGCGGATGTTAAGGCGATGGCTTTCTGCTCCTTTGCGGAATAAAAAACCGATTGAAAGCAGGCAAGAAAAGGTCGACTTTTTTACCAAACTGCCTGAACTTTTGTATAAAACCCGTGATTGGTTGGAGCAAATGCCAGACCTTGAACGCAGTGTGAGCCGGTTGGCTTCGGGTCGAATTCATCCACGCGAACTCCACCATTTAGCGAGGGCGTTCAAATTGGCTCAAACCTTTACGGCTGCCGAAGATATGCAAGGTGCCAATTTGGTTTTCGAGAACCTAAAGCCAGCTCTCGAGCGCATTGAAAGTTGTTTGCATCCCGATCCTGCCGCCCAACTCGGAAAGGGCAGAATCATTAAACCGGGCTTTTCTGCCGAACTGGATGAAGTACTAGACCTTTTGCATAACGGCAAAAAATACCTTCAAAATTTGTTGGAACGCGAAACCGAAATAAGCGGAATTTCTAGTCTAAAACTCGGATTCAACAACGTTTTCGGGTACTATTTGGAAGTACGCAATACCCACAAAGACAAAGTTCCTGTCGCTTGGATTAGAAAGCAAACTCTGGTTTCGGCCGAACGTTACATTACACAGGAGTTGAAGCAGTATGAAGAGAAAATCTTAAATGCAGAAGAAAAAACTTTTGAGCTCGAACAGCAGATTTATGAAACTCTTGTAAACGAGCTTCAGGTATTCATAGGGCCTTTGATGCACAATGCCCGATTGTTAGGCGAGTTAGACGCTTTTGCTAATTTCGCGCTTTTGGCCATTAACCACGGCTATGTAAAACCCGAATTCGTAGAAGATATTTCCTTAGAGCTTACCGAGGCGCGCCATCCTGTTATTGAACAAAGTTTGCCGGCGGGAACCGCTTATGTATCCAATAGCTTGCAACTTGACTCCGAGAAACACCAAATTTTAATGATCACAGGTCCCAATATGTCGGGCAAATCGGCGCTCTTGAGGCAGGTTGCACTGAGTTGTTTACTGGCACAAACAGGCTGTTACGTTCCGGCTCATGCCGCTAAATTGCCCATTCTTGACAGACTTTTTGTTAGGGTTGGGGCAAGCGACAATATATCGAGGGGGGAGTCAACCTTTATGGTCGAAATGAGCGAAACTGCCAGCATTTTGAACAACTTGGCAGGAAATTGTTTGGTGTTGCTTGACGAAATAGGTCGTGGCACCAGCACCTACGATGGCGTTTCTATTGCATGGGCCATTGCGGCTTTTCTTCACGAACATCCTGCGCGTCCGCTTACTCTTTTTGCCACCCATTATCACGAACTAAATGAGATGGAAAAAACCCATGCCCGTATTAAAAACCTGCATGTACAAGTTAAAGAAGTGGGCAAGGAGGTCATCTTCTTAAGAAAGCTTCAACCCGGCGGTACGGCCCACAGCTTCGGAATACATGTGGCACGTATGGCCGGTATGCCCCAGTTCGTTTTACGCAAAAGCGAAGAAATGCTTAGGCATTTTGAACTAAGTAAAACACCAAATGGCCTCAATAAACCTTCTTCAGGCATCCAGCTTAGCTTGGTTCAAATGGACGACCCGCTTTTAATGGAGATAAAAGATCTGTTAAAGGGCTTGGATGTTAATACTTTAACCCCGGTAGAGGCCCTTATTTTTTTGCACGATATACAAAAACGAATGAAGGCCGAAAAGTGATTTGACTTTTTCAAAGTTTGTTTTACATTTGCTGCCCTCTAAACGAGGAAACGCGAAAGTAGCTCAGTTGGTAGAGCACGACCTTGCCAAGGTCGGGGTCGCGGGTTCGAATCCCGTCTTTCGCTCGAAGTGCCAAAAGCCATCATGAACGGTGGCTTTTTTTGTTAAGGCTTTGACATTTTGTGCACCGCTCGGGTGGTGGAATAGGTAGACACGCGGGACTTAAAATCCCGTGGACTGAAAGGTCCGTACGGGTTCGATTCCCGTCTCGAGCACAATTACAATTTGGTTTCGTTTAAAGTGCCAAACGGGCGAACAACCGTGTTCTTTAAGCCCTATCCGTAAACTTTTATGGCTTCCTCAAATGTTCGAACATGGGCATCTACAATGTCACTGAGTTTCGCTGAATAACCGCCCCCCATACTTACCGCAACGCCAATGTCGGCCTGTTTGCAATATTCAAATACCAATCTGTCGCGCATTTTAGCACCCTCTGGGCTTAAAGCCAATCTCCCCAGTTTATCGCTTTCCAATACGTCAACTCCGCTTTGATAAAAAACCACTTGGGGTTCAAACGATTCGAAAATGCTTTGCAAATGACTTTCGAGCAATGCCAAATAGGGGCGGTCTGTGATGCCATCGGCTAAGGAGAGGTCTAAATTACTATTCTCTTTATGCAAAGGGTAGTTGTTCGCCCCGTGCATGCTAAACGTAAAAACCCGATTATCTTCTTTAAAAATATGGGCCGTTCCATTGCCTTGGTGAACGTCTAAGTCTATCACCAAAATACGTTCAGCCAGGCCTTTGTTTAGCAAGAAAGAGGCCGCTATGGCAATATCATTTAATACGCAAAACCCTTCACCATGTTCGGCATAGGCGTGGTGGGTTCCTCCCGCCACATTGAATGAGATTTTTTTTTCAATCGCCAAAAGTGCGTTATCTACACTGCCTTGTGCAATTACGCGTTCGCGTTCTACCAACAAAGAACTAAGCGGAAAACCAATGCGCCTAATCTCTTTGTGGGCTAAATCCAGAGTTTTGAGTTTGTGTACATAGGTATGACTGTGAACCGCCGCTGCTACAGACCAGGGCAGAAGCGAAGGCTGAAAAAAATCGCTGCTATCCACCAATCCCTCTCGAAGCAGTTGCTCGGGCAAGAGTTCGTATTTAAGCATAGGGAAACGGTGGCCTGGTGGCAATGGCAAGCTATAAACCGGACTAAAAGCAATTTTCAAATTCGACAGAACTTTTTTAATGCAACCTAATTATTGTTGCAAAGTTCAATAGCCCAACAATTTGGCCTGATTCCAATACACGTCCATTTCATTGAGGCTGAGTTCAGAAAATACCTTGCCTTCTTCGGCTATGGAATCTTCCATAAACCTAAACCTTTTAATAAATTTCGAATTGGTGCGCGAGAGCGCCAACTCCGGGTCTATTTGTAAGAAGCGCGCGTAATTGATTAGGGCAAATAAATAATCGCCAAATTCTTTCTCCATTTCTACCCTATCATCTTGGGCTTCGGCTTCTTTAAATTCGGCCAATTCCTCTTCTACTTTGGCCCATACTTCGCTTTTTTGTGCCCAATCGAAGCCAATTCCGCGGGCTTTATCCTGAATTCTAATGGCTTTAACCATTGCGGGTAATGCCTTAGGAACCCCTTCCAATACCGATTTCTTACCCTCTTTTAATTTTAGTTTTTCCCAATTGGCCTTTACTTCCTCTTCATTGGCTACCTTAACGTTTCCGTAAATGTGAGGATGTCTGAAAATGAGTTTTTCGCAAATCCCGTTAAGCACATCTCCGACGTCAAATGCACCACTTTCGGAGGCAATTCGGGCATAAAACACCAAATGCAACATGAGGTCGCCAAGCTCTTTTTTAATTTCTTCGGCCTGATTTTCTACAATGGCATCGGCCAATTCATAGCTCTCTTCCAAAGTTAAATGACGAAGACTCTCCATGGTTTGCTTTTGGTCCCATGGACATTTCTCCCGCAATTCATCCATAATGTCGAGCAATCGCCCAAAGGCTTTCATTTGGGCTTCTCTCGAGCTCATTCGCTTTTAGAATTGGCTTCTTCTGATGATGAGGTGGATTCTCCGGGCTCAGGAGAAGCTTCGTCCTCGCTTTGAGCCCCTTCAATTTCTGATGTTACATCTTTGGTAGCTTCTGCTGGAGCATGAGAAGCTTCTGCCTCGTTTTGAATCACTTCACCCTCCGATGTGGTTTCTTCGGTTTCCGGCCAGCCCTCTTTGCGCAAATGGCCATACCAGCCTATTATTTTTTTGATGTCGCTCGAATACACCTTTTCGCGGTCGTAATTCGGTAAAACCGTGGCCATAAAAGCGTGTAAAGCAGCCTGATCGGCCTTTTTATCTGGCAAATTGCCGGCCTCTGCTTCGCGGTGAACCGACAACAAGACTTCCTTCAAGGGCACTTCTTGTTCGTAGGTAAAAATGGCAATATCTTTTAAAGTGCTCACCTGCTGGGTGGCACTTACCGGATTGCGTTTGCCATCCATCATCGATTCGGCAATAATGCCTTGACGTGTTCTGGCTACCAAGCGGTATAAACCAGGTTTTCCACTAATGGCTAAAATCTCTTCCCACTTCATAATGGCACTAATTTGATTTTGGTGATTTCTTAAGTATTTCCATCAATTCTTCATCCGAATAGCTGATGCTAAGCAGTTCTTCGGCCACGGCACTAAGAGGGTGGTCGGGAAAAGCGTTTATAAGCGCGGTATAGGCCTCGCGGGCCTCTTCCATGTTGCCCACAAATTCGTCCCATGTAAAGGCTTCGGCAAACATAACCTCTACTAATAAGGCATGATTTGGATATTGTTTTTTCCAAAGTTCGAGCAAGCGCAAAGCCTTTAATTCTTTTCCGGGTATACTCCTTTGTAAAAGGGCAGATTTAAACCATCGGTGCGGACTTAAACTATCACTTTTGTTATACTGGGCTAATTCTAAAAAAGCTTCAGACAGCTTGCGGCTTAAAGCCGTATCGTCGGGCGTATTTTTGTGTTGGGCTTCGAGTTCGTAAAGCTTTTTCGTGCTTATGGGTTCCTTCCGGCCATTGCAAGCCATCGCCAAAAGTGCCAAAAGGCAAATGAACAGCCTAATTTTCATCTTTTTTTACTCATTTCCGGAAACCGCATACGGTATTCGGTGCGAACCAAACCCTTCGAAATCTGATTGAGCCTTCCTCTTAGCAATTGGCGCTTAAAGGCCGAAAGATGGTCTATAAACAGCACCCCTTCAATATGGTCGTATTCGTGTTGTATAACCCGCGCCGCCAATCCGCTGAACAATTCTGAATGGGGATTAAAATGCTCGTCGAGGTATTCAAGTTGAATGGTTTCGCAGCGGTTTACATCTTCACGTATTTCAGGAATAGACAAACAGCCCTCCTCAAAAGCCCATAAATCGCCACTCTTTTCGGTTATTCGGGCATTAATAAATACCTTTTTAAAATTCTTTAGCAAATCGTAATCGGGCTCGTCTTTATCTGCAAAGGGGCTGGCATCTACCACAAACAAGCGTATGGCTTTGCCTATCTGAGGTGCCGCAAGTCCAACACCGGAAGCTTTATACATGGTTTCGAACATATTGCCAATTAAGGCTTCCAAGTCAGGATAATCGTTTGAAATTTCGGCGGCTTTCTTTTTCAGAACCGGGTCGCCATATGCCACTATGGGTAAAATCATGGCGCTAAAATTACTATGAAGCTGGCAAGCGCAGGTCAGTGGCAATTAAAATAAGCTTTAATACTGGAATTGGTCTTCACCCTAAATCAAACAATGGAGCCAAAATCGCTTACAATAAGTCAAAAAACGTTTTCAGCGTGCTTCGAAAAAAGCAGCAGCACTTTTTGTTCCAATTTAAAAAATCAATCCAACCAAAAGCCCCACGTTGATCCATAAAAACCGGTTTTGTGTTTCTACTGACGATTTAATTGGAACATTAACGGGGTCTTGGTACAACACATCGGCTATTCCATAAGCGGCGCCTACATAACCTTCGTATAGCAGATGGTGGCCCGAATCGTATTGAAGCCCCATGTTTAAGCCCAAGGTAAACATATGATTGCGCCAAGGCAAGCGCTGTCCATCGCTCACTACATTACCACTGTAAGGGCGGCCATTGGCAGCCAGCGCCAAATAAAACCCATCGTAAAAATCTTGAGAGGGAAAAGCCTTCGCTTTAGCACTCCAGCTCAAACCCAAATTGTTTTGGTAATTACAATCATTACAGTTCATTATTATGGGAGAATCTTTAAACCAATAAGTTTGAGCAAGTGGGTGGTTATAAACATTTTCACTAATGTAGTTACCGGTAAGCATCCCCATTCCGGCCTCTAATGTTAGCCAGTCTTTTATGGCGTATTCTAGGCTTAAATGAAAATCGCCAATTAACATGGTTGCTAAATTCCACTTGAGGGCTATCCGTTCGCTTTCCCTTTTGCTGCTTGGAATTATTTCTTTTTCCTGCGTCTGGCTTTTGCTTACAATGATGCGCTGAGCAAAAAGCTGTGCCGAAAAGCATAGAATCAAAACGAATAAAGAAGTTTTCATTTTAACTAATGTTTATTTAACAAAACAAAACCTTTTGGGCTAATTCAAAGATTTAAGGAATGCCAGCGTATCCACGCCGTCGGCATAATCGATTAGTGCGGGTTTTTGGCTTTGTCCGGGTAAAACAGCGTTTTCAAAATCCTCAAGGCGTTTGCTTACCACAGCTTGAATTTTACCTTCCCAAAGGGCCAATTGGGCTTTTACTTCCCTAATATGTTCAAATCGGGTGTAATGCAATACCGAAATGGGCGAATGCAAAGAAGCCTCTTCCATTAAAATAAAAAAGCCATTTTCGTGAAAGGCCCGCTTATTCATTAAAAAAATAGAACGGTGGTAATCGTAGTTATTGGTATAAGCGTTGTGTTCAAGAAAATCTTTATATGAATATATAGCCTGAAACAAACGGTTTAATTCGAAATTTTTTGGCAAGAAAATCTGGGAAACCGAACGGCAGCCCAGTCCAAAATAATTCATACAGTCGCCGGCAAGGGCATTCAATTCGGCCTCGCTCTCATCTCCGGTTAAAACCGCTACCGAACTGCGGTTTCCGCGAATAATGGCGGGTTTATGGCCAAAATAGTATTCAAAATACCGAACCGAATTGTCGCTTCCGGTGGCAATGGTGGCGTCGAAATGACCGAGTTTACCGTCGGCCACTCTAATCAATGGGCCAAAACGGGGCTCAAGCTCTTCTAATATGCCCAGCAAATAGGGTATAAGAAACCTATCATCAGAGCTGGGCTTCATCCATAAGGCATGGCCCGAAATCAACACCGAAAGGGCATCGTGAAAGCCAACCAATGGAATGTTTCCGGCCATAACTACTCCAATTACTTTGGGCGATTCGGGTTCCAAAGGAGCATAAGGCTCTACCCATTTCCACAAAGCCGTTTGTTGAAGCAAAACCGCCCATTCGCCCAATGCCCTTTCTATTTCGCTTTTGGTAAACCACGCATTGTGATGAACTTGCATGTTTACAAGGGTATCTAATCCTTGTTTCCACCTTTCGAAATGTGGACCATTTTTTTCGGCCGGCTGCATTTGTAAATAGGCCCTTAAAAATTCGCCCAGAGCATGAAACGCTTCTATGCGTTCGGGTAAAACAACACTATGACGCATTCTGTACATTTGTAAGCGAAAATACCCTCAATACCACTATCAAAATGGCCATAAAAATTACCGAAGAATGCATTAATTGCGGCGCTTGCGAACCCGAATGTCCAAACAATGCCATTTATGAAGGCGGTCAGGAATGGCGTTTTGCCGATGGCACAACTTTAAAAGGCAGTTTGGTTGCCCCAAGTGGTGGAACTTTCGATGCCGACAGTCCTCAAGAGCCGGTTAGCTATGAGGTGTATTACATCGTAACCGATAAATGCACCGAGTGCCAAGGCTTTCACAAAGAACCTCAATGTGCCGCGGTATGCCCGGTTGACTGCTGTGTACCCGACGAGCTTCACGTAGAAACGGTTGAACAACTTCTGTCTAAAAAAGATTTCTTACACATTTAAAGTTCTTTTGAACCGCTGCCGCTTCTGTTTCAGTCTAATAATCTTCACCTTCGTGTTCTTTTGGCTTGGAGTGAGGTCTCTACACGCCCAAACTACCTTGGCCAGTGCGCCTATCGTATGGCCAAAAACGCTCGACTCCTTGGCCGGAATGGTGCTTACTTCCCTTTACGACCACGAAAGGGTAGAAGCCAACCGCGAATTGCTTTTCAGACTAATTGATACACTTTCACAACCACAGGCCTACCAGCGTTCGTATAACCAATTACAAAGCATTTCGCGACTGAGATCGCCCGACAACCGCTTCCAAATATGGACCTGGCAATTGCCCCGCAAAGGCGGATATTTTCAGCATTATGGCCTGCTTATCTCCCCTTCTAAAACAAGAAACCGCATCACAGTTTTAGTGGATACGGCGCAATTAAACCCTGTAGAATTATACAAACCTCTTAAGCCCGAAAACTGGATGGGCTGTCTGTATTACAAATTAGAAATTTTAAAATACCGAGGCAAAAAACACTACATATTATTGGGCTACGACCAAAATAATTTACAAGTGCGAAGAAAAGTGGTCGAGGTTTTGCAGTTCAACGGACGAAACGAATCAAGCATCCGCTTTGGCGATAAAATTTTTGAAACCCCCGAGTTTCAAGGCGAAAAAATAGCCAAACGCCCTTATCGGCTTGTGCTTCAATATGGAGCCGACCGTTCTGCCATGCTGCGTTGGGACGAGGCCAATAAACGAATAATTATGGACCGTTTGGTGCCCGACGATGCCTCTCAAAAAGGCCAGTACCGCTTTTATGGCCCCGATTTTAGCTATGATGCCTTGGTTTGGAAAAAAGGGAAATTTACACTGGAAGAAATGACCAGCATTAAGAGCGACATTAGCGCGCCTATTGTTCCTCCCAATAAAGGCAGTGGCTTGCCCAAACAGCGATAAATCAGAAACACATAGGCTACTAAACCTCTTCGCCCTGTTGCAAGCGCCACAACTTAAGACTCCTATAAAACACATAATGGGCGGATAGGCTGCACACCACCAGGCCCACCATGCCATCTAAAAAACCCAATCTCAAAAAGAAATCGCGAAAAAAAGCGAAGGCTGGCTTTACCAGTAAGGCAAACCATCCCGCCTTTTTGCCTTTTTTAAACTTATCGTGGGCGCCCCAGCTCGCATAGCGCTGGTGTTTATCTATCCAATGGCTTAGGTTTTTATAGGTATAATGCTCTAACTTGTTCTTTAGCTTACCCGCAGGTATTTTCAAATCGATTTCTTCGTGCACCATAACATCTTTGTACAAACAAGCGCTTCGGGCAAACAGCCTCAAAACTTTGTCGCCCTGCCAGCCCGAATACTTTATCCGCTTCCCCATAAAAAAATTGCTCCTGTATATCCAATAGGCTTCAAAGGCCGGTTTACCGCTCAAAATGGTTTCTATTTCTTTCTTTAAGTCATCGTTCACCCGCTCGTCGGCATCTAATATGAGTACCCAATCGTGGGTAGCCTGAGCAATGGCCCAGTTTTTTTGCGCCGCCGGATAGTCGTAAGCCCTTTGTAAAACGCGGGCACCCAATTCGCTTGCGCGTTGGGCCGTACCATCGGTCGAAAAGCTGTCTACCACCAAAATTTCATCGGCAAAACGCAAACATTCCAGCACCCCCTCCAAATGCGCCATTTCGTTGTAGGTGGTTACAATGGCCGTTAGTTTCATAGTTCACTTATTTGCTTAAACTCTCTAACAAACGTTCAATTTCGGCATTCCGCTTTTTGGCCTCCAGTTTTACCGCTTCGTTCACGCGCAGTTCACAATCGCTAATAGGACAAGATTCACAGCTAAGCCCCACTTTTTTGTGTACAATATCACCACTGCCCGCAAATGCTATTTTGCGTTTCAAAGCTGCCCCACCTCCCAAACCCAAACTCACACTGCGCATGCGGTTTTCGTTAAACGGATCGGCCGAACGGGCCGCCAACACCAAAAACACCTCATCGCTGTGCTCAAAATGTGCGTATTGCACGGCGGGTTCAACCGCCAATTGACCCTTTTGTCTTTGAGCGGAAACCAATAAATCAACGGGAAGCCAACGCCGGCAATAACTCTCATTGGTGCCCGAAGCCTGAGGACCACGAGGCCCACTTAAATGAAGTTCTTTATTGAGCTTTAAACTAAACGGTTGCGCATTGTATTCGAACCGCTGAAAAAACAAATCCTTAAACCCAAAGTGCCGCGGCAATAAATTGGTTAATCGCTGGAAAAATGTTTCAGCCGATTCGGTGTAAGCCTCCATCAAACTTAAAAATGCTGCTCCACTCCAGCCATCGCGTTTAAAAAACACCTTTAAGTCGGCCACCAAACGCCCTTCCGGCAACAACAAAGCCCCCGCGAAATACGACGCTTTAAAATTGTTTAAAACGTCTTCAAAAGTGTTGAATTTAATCCATGTAAACGTTAAAGGCCGCTCAACAATACCCAAATGGGCATAACCCAACTCTTTGGCCAAAATAAACACCCTTTGCGTTTCCGAAACTTTAGGGGCAATAAGCAGCTTCTTTTCTACCGGTAAAAACACCGAACGTATTTCTTCTGGAAAAGGCGTGCTCTGCAAGCGCTGATAATCTATTTCATACCCAAATTCCTCCCGCAAAACCTCTTCCAATTCGCTCGAACTCAATTTGCGATTCAAATCGATGCCATAGCGCTTGGTAAATTGCTGAACCGACGCCTCCAAATCTTCAAAGTAATTGTCGTGGCTCTCCTGATAACTCCTCAAAGCAGCCAAATAAAAGTTTTCACGGCTAACCTTATAGTGTCGGGCAATCTCAAAAAGGGTGCTAATAAAAGCCGTCACCTTTTCAGGTGCATTGGCAATAATGTCGATAAGGTCGTTCTCGTCTATGCCAAATAAGCTTAACGGAATATCTTTCAACACCCCGCTTAAAATAATTTCACTCAAAGGGGCCATGGTGCCACTCAGCTTCATGCTCACCATTTCGTCGTAAGGCACCTCCAAAGCCTTTGACAATAGCACAATTTTATCAGGCTTCGGGTATTTTTTTCCTTTTTCAATCTCGTTTAAATAGCTCTTCGAAAGGCCCGTAATTTTGGCCAGTCCCAAGAGCGACAAATCGCGTTGACCTCTAATTTGCCTCAGCTTCAAGCCAAAAATGATTCGAATCTGTTCTTCGTTTAGTTGCATACCCATTGTTCTAAGCCAAAGGTAGTGCTTCGCGTTTCGTTCTAAATTGGCCAAATCCAAACCACAGCCCAGTGATTGCCATACCGACTTACCAACAAAGCCCGCTTTCTGATGCATTTAATGCCTTCGAACAAGATGTTCAGCAGTACGAAGAGCCCGATCGCATACCCATTCTCAGCAAATACTTCCAGGCTTTTCAAGGCGGATATGCACAAGGCGATGCCTTTTTAGGCATTCGTGTACCCAATATCCGCTCTTTGGCCAAAACACACTTCCGAAGCCTCGAACCCGATATTTTGGCCAACGAACTCTTGCAAAGTCCCTACCACGAATTTCGTCTCTGCGCACTGTTTATGCTCATACACCATTATAAACAGCAAAAGGCACTGGCCGTAAAAGAGCACATCATCAACTTATATATTCAGCAATTCGAATTTGTGAACAATTGGGATCTGGTAGACACCAGCGCCCCTCATTTGCTTGGCCCCCATTTACACAAGCAAAACAAAACCCTATTGTACCAACTCGCCCAATCGGGTTGGCTGTGGCAAGAACGCGCCGCCATGGTAAGTTGCCTGTATTTTATTAAAAAAGGCGACTACACCGATGCCCTCTCCCTTGCCAGGCATTTTCTGCACCATCCTCACGATTTAATGCACAAAGCCGTGGGCTGGATGCTGCGCGAAATAGGACAAAAACACCTGCCAAGCCTCATAACCCATTTGCAAGCCCACCAAAAAGAAATGCCCCGCACCCAATTGCGCTACGCCATCGAAAAACTCGATGCCCAAACCCGCCAAGCCTTCATGCGCGGACAAGGCTAAA
>CAMCXO010000034.1 GCA_945883565.1 Chryseobacterium gleum | reverse complement strand
CTTCTACCGAAATGAGCCTATTTAAGCCATCATATTGGTAAATAGCCGAATATTCCGCTCCGAAAGTACTGCCCACCGTATTGCTCACCTGAGAAACATTGCCTTTATAGTCGTAAATATAAGATTTTCCCAAAAGCGTTCCCGCACTGGCTGAATTAAGCTCTAAGCCGCTTAGTTTGCTTGTGGTGGGGTCGTAGGTGAATGTGGTACTTGTACCGTTTCCATAAAACAAACCCAAAATATGACCTAATCCATCATAAGCCACAGAATCCAAAATACCCGCTTTAATACCAAATTTACTAATACTCTGAACTCTTGAAAGCTCACCACTCATATAGTAACTATAATTAACCGTGGTGCTATCAGGATATAGGATGGCCAGAAGACGGCCCCAATTGTCGTACTTATGCTTGGTTTTAAAAGTCCTTTTACCCACCAATGGAATTCTTATATCCTTAATTTCATTTACTACCTGACCTAAATTGTCGTAAACAAAGGTTTCTACAGATAAATCGTCGCCTTGCTCAATTTTAACAATACGTCCTGCACCATTTTTGCCATCGCCATAGGTGCCGTAGGTGTATTTCACCGAATTGGTTATACCCGTTAAAGGGTATATTTTCTCCAAAAGACGATTGTATGAATAAACCATTTCAATTGAGTCTGTTCCAATTTCCGGCTTATGAATTCTAATTAAATTATTCGCTAGATCGTACCTATTGTGAGTAAGTCCTCTATCTGGATGTAACTCAGAAACTACCCTTCCAAATCTGTCATAAGTATAAAAGGTCTCAACCCCAATTGGATTTTTAACCGAAATGAGTTGGTTCAATGGATCTAAATTTGAGATTGTCATGGCTTGAATACCATCTACATCCTGTACAGTGCAAAACTTTTGACCATATTCATTAACATACTCTGAACTCTTAGTTTTATTCTGATTGTTAATGCTGTCAATTTGTGTTACATGTGTTCCAAAATACATGTTATTTAATCCGTTCCCGGGTACTTGCCATTGGTAGCTGTTTTGAATTTTTGCTCCGCTAAAAAAGCCATTATTACCCGTTAATACCAATTGTTCTAATACCCTATTATCGTAATCATAAACCTGATTCTTGGCAACCAAGCTGCTCGAATTAACATCGGAAGTAAACATCCCAATTGGTGAAGTTGGTGCTTCGTAAAATGGCGAATAACTTTTAACATCCCTCCATCTTTCATCCAATAAGGTAGGCCCTGTTACCAAGCGGCCTTGATTTGCTGAATTGGTAACAAGGTTTTGAGAATTGCCAATTTCCTTTTTAACTTGAAGAACTTTGCCAATACCGTCTGTAAAAGTGGCCGTTTCAAGCGTATTTATAGCAATTGGTCTGTTGCTCAAACTGTACACAGAATTACACGTGGGCTCCGTTACATAACTAGTATTTGCATTTGGAGGTGTTGGATTAACATTATGGTGGGTTATGGCCACAGGCACTTTGTACATTAAATTAGAAGATGCGTTGTCGTAACCCTGTGGAAAATAGAAGAACGAAATTGTGGCCGCACCATCTGTACGTTCTAAATCAGTAGGACCCCAAACTTCGCTCATTCTATTGAAATCGTCGTACACATACTGTACTGATTTACCATTGATGTCGCGATTTTTTAACAATAAACCGTTGGCGTAATCGTATACCATACACGACTTATCTCCAAACGAATTGGTTACTTCTGTTACAAATTGCTCCACAATTGGGTCATAAACAAACTCCACAAAATGCCTTTGGTTATTATGATTCTTAGGCCCTACTACTTTCGTTATATTTCCTTTGGACGAATAATATAAATGGCTTATCGCAGAATCGCTCCTGCTCAAATGTTTGTATATTATACTTGGTGCCAAATTTTGATGAAGTTCTGCTACTGAGTCATGGCGCAATAACCTTGGGCTGTTATAATTATCTATACTTTCTTTATAAATTTTGTGATCGCGAAGCATACCGGTTTGGCCAAAAGCCAGATGCTTTTCAAAATAATTCATACGAGCGAGAAGACGCCCTGTAAACTGGCCTGTGTAAACATCTTCATAAATTTTCACTGTGTCGTGAACCACTCTTCTATGGCTGGATGTGAGCCAATTAAGAGAATCACAGATGGTGGTATCGCCTGTGTCACCCCATGTTCCTTGTATATTATACCAATGCGTTAGGCAGGAATCATTTCCTGCACAACTAAGCCACGCACTGGTAAGTGAATCACACCAAACCCAATTTCTTGATTGGCTCATAGCTCCAGTAAGTTGCATACCATAGACTGGATCGTACAGACAAGCACTATCTCTGCTAATTCTTCTGCAATCGATTTCAGAACAAGGATTTTGACTAGAGTATGGGTCTAGAATAAGCGTATCGGCCATGAAGCCCGCCACAGGACTTTGAATTACGTACTTATTCATATAACCATCAGTAGGTAAAACAGTTACACTAGGGGTCGACTGAGCATTACCGTTTAGAACTTGATACAACTGCCAAGCGTAAACGGTATCTTGATAGTATGTTACCACGAAGACGTCCTTTAGCTGCCGTTCAAAAGTGGGCGTTCCTTCGGTGCCGTTTAAATCGTATCGAATTATGTTGAAAAGGGAATCATATTCTATCTCCACCTTACTGGCATGGAAATTTATTCTGTTGTTTTTCTCAGGAAAAGCCAGTGTTAATTTTGACTGCATGGCAGGAAAAACGCAGAACGCTTCGGGCAAAGTCCCGGATGGCGTTCTTTTAAATTCTAAAGGCGCATCTTTTATTGCAATCCCATTAAAATTACGACCCGAAGGGTCTTTGTGCGAAACTTCATAAAAAGCATATTTATAACTTTCAGAATTCAAAAGAACAATGCTATCCGCTATTCTGTAACAATTTGGTTCCTTCGAAGAATGAACAGTGGAATCAACATAATTGAAGCGTTTAAAAAAACGATAATTATACATTAAAGTCTTATGTAAATAAGCATGATTGATAATTGAGTCTGGACTCAAAACATTTGTCTTGTAATATTCTTGAACATTTGTTATAAAAAGGGCATCTGTGCATTTTTTCAATGGATTATCTACATGATAGTATTTTGTTAAAGAATCTTCAGGCGACCAAGTTTCTACCCGTTGAAAACCCAAAAAGCTTCTTTCTCTCCGGCTTTTAATACCACCATCGTACATAAATCTGGTTACCACTTCATCATTGCCATCATTTATATCTTCGTTGTTGTGGTTAAAAGTTATGTCAAAACCATCTTTTACCACCACCGCACTCATCACCAGCTTACTTTCTGGCATATCCCATAGTATTTTCTCGTTTGTTTGGGTTAGGTGCGTACGGATTTCTATAGGATAATAACCTCTTTTATTTCCCAATCGGGTATATTGTATTTCAAAACCTCCTCCAAGAGGGTTTGTTACACTTTCCAATACATTCATTTTATCCCACATTGCTGGAAAATAAGATAAAACGTTGTTTTCATATTGCACAACATCCGGCAAACCATCGCCATTTACATCCATGATGCTTTTTGTGGCATTGGTAAATAAATAATTCGCGCCCCCACCAAAGTTGACATTTCCCTTAATCGTTGCAATCAATAAGGTAAAAAGCGGGTACTTAATATTATAAGACCCTGATAGACTAAAAGCATATGAATTAGATGCATAGAGACTCTTTTCAGGGCTTGATAAATTAGACAAACTCAAAAATCGATTCCCTGTATTTATTAAAATGTCTAATTGCCCGTTTATATCATCGCTTATCACCAAATCCATTAAACCATCGCCGTTAATGTCTATGGTTTGCCTATTCTGCCAACTTCTATTAAAGTTTACTCCTAAACCACCGCTAAAACTTTTACCGGATATCTTTTTTTCATTATCAAGGGCTTGAAGCTGTTTTTCAAACCCAAAGCTAGGACTAAAATCGTACGCATAATTTCTAGAATAATCGGCACGGCCAGATACAGAAAACGTTGTATTTGAAATACCAGACCCATTACCAAACTGTAAATGCAATTCGTTTTGTCCAACATCTATATAATCCGGTAAACCATCCCCATTGAAATCCAAGATACTCCCTCTTCCTTCTGTCCATCCCAAGTTTGGCGTACCAGGCCCAGATTTAACTTTATCAATGTATTTAAAATTTACGTCGACATAATCTCCGGCTCCAACCATTGCAATTCGCTGTGGTTGGGAGCGCTGTATTTGCGGTATGCTACTTACGATTTCGTAAGTATGCCCACCAAAGCGATTGGTGGGCAATAGTTTCTTTACATCCTCGCTCTCCCTTAACAAATCAGGGAAACCATCCCCATTAAAATCTGCATATCGATGCCTGATAGTTGTGGTGTTGGAAGATATAAAAGGCAAATTTGCGCTAATAACCCACTGCCTTTTTTTGTTGGGTATATACCCAATCGAAGTACTCCAAGTTTTACTCTTGCTTTTAATAATATTGCCGTAGGCCCCAAAAGGCGAAGGTATTGCCGGCACATCCGAATTCGGTTTATCCTCATCTGTGCTTTCGCCAAGTTTATCAGGCACGGTAATGCCATTGTACGCATATGCACCTGGATGGGCTCCAAATGCGCTCCAATGGTCTAAAGAATAGCCTCTAAGCGTATCCTTCATTTTTGACAATGAATAGATATTCTGAAATACCGTTTCGTGCCTTTTGGGTACGAGCGGCATGAATTTTATTTTATCTTGACTTAGATTATCTGTTAAAATGTTACTAATTTCTGAACTATCCTTATTGGACATATCGCCATTTGGGCCATTCGCTAATTTTAATGTTTCGCTAATTAAATCCGCTTTGTCTATTGCAGCTAGCTCAGGTTTCATCCAAGCAAATTGACCCCAGCCTAACCATTTATCATTCAACTCGGTATTTACTGTACCATACACATTAAAAGAATCCACATCGCTTAGAAGTAATTCGGCTGGATAATACTGCCGCAACCTAAACTTAGGAGCACCTGTTGTTCCACTAAAAAACTTTTGTAAATATGGATCATCAGTGTACACATCAATGGTCATATTATCGGCATTTACATCGTCACCATTAAATACATGGTTACGTGTTAAAGCTTCGCTCATAGCACCTATAGGCGCACCTTTAACATTCCCTTTTAAATCTACAGGGTAGTGATATACATAAAATGCATTATTAAATACATTATCAGGGACAATCATAAAAACCAAACGAAACCGCTGCAGAAGCTGTTTATTGCTTTTTACAGTTACAATACAAGACTTAGCAACAACTGTATTGTTACTACTAAGTTCCTCTGAAGAAAAAACGCTGTCTTGCCAATTGCTGCCTAATGATGAATTGTTTAAAAATAGGGCATATTTAGAGTTTGGTTGAATTTGGGTGACCAAATTAGCAACTTGCTTAAACACAACATTTCGCGCATGATGATAAACTATTGGGTATTTTGTGACCAATTCAGGCGATACACACTCGTTACCATCCAAGACCTCTACCTTTGGACGCCAAGCCAGAGTATTCCAATCAACATTTGAGTTCGAATAAATCTCAAAGTGTAATGAAACATAATGCCCTTTTGAAGAGTCTATTACGGTTGAGAAATTGTTTAAGCCTGCATTCTGTAATAAAACTGGAGAACCTCCTATACCACCAATGCCAATATTGTATTGATTTCCGCTATTAACCACTTGACCAGAACCCTGGGGCACAATAAAACTAACGGTATCAGCGGCCAATTGAACGTTAGTAGTGTCGTATAAGGAATAAATGGCCATAAAAACAACCGAATCGCTTAAACAACCTGTTTCAAATTCAGGCCAATCAACTCTAAATGGTGTTTTACTCTCTATTATTACAGGCTCTCGCCCACTTAACAAAAATCCCTCACTATACTTCGATTGGTGCCATGATGTTAAATTTCCATCTGTTCCCGGATTATTTCTGTAACTAATTTCAGGGTCCCAGGTTGCTACATCATCTATCCCATTTAAATCAGACTTAATGCGAAACATTAAAATATCACCTTTTTCCACATAAAGATTATCAACGTTCATCGATTTTGACCCAATGGTTCTGCTCACAGCACTAAATTCATAACCTACTAAAAAGGCACTATTGTGCTGAATGGCTACCTTCATTGTTCCGGTAACATCTTTATGTACATCCACTTTGCCCGATATGTCCACAACGCCATCATATGGGGCTCGCCAAGTTCTAACTATTTCTAAATCGGGCAACACCTCTCTATCGTCGTCAATTGGCAATTCGTTTCCTCTATGTACTGGATAAAAGGTTTTTTCACTTGACAAATCGAATGAAACTTCGCCTGTATTGCTCAATTGTCCAAAATGCACAAGTGCTTGGTGATTTGGTTCGCGTTTAACATAATCAGGTATACCATCTGAATTGTAATCAATAAAATATTGATCAGTAACGCCAGTTGAATACCCCCAATTCATGCCGAAAAAAAATGAAGGAAGATTTTCTGAGTAAAAATCAAATCCAAAATTATAGCCAAATTGCTTATTTGATAAACGGCTTCCCAATTTTTGGATACTTCTATTTTGTTCAAAACCAACTGTACCATCTTTTTTAACGATTTGTGGCTTATACATCCAGTTGTTTATGTTGCGCATTAATATGTCAGGCAAGCCATCGGCATTCATATCCATTAAAGAAAATTTTTCATAACTAAAACTTTCATTTAAACCGAAATTTATACTAACCGATTTACTCTTGCCTTTTGGAAAAATCAAAAAATCTTCTGTTGATTCTATTCCTGCACCAATGCCCGCACTTGCATTCCAGCCCCATGTATACCCACTGCCTAAAGGCGACTTCCTAATTTTGCTATCCGCCAATCGGGATACTTCATTGTCATGGTTTTCATGTTCTCTTCCTAAATCATTAAAATTTTTGAAGGTAATTTTTGAACCATAACCTATACTGGGTTTATAATAATTAAACGTATGCGCGTTAAAATGCTTGCCATTAACATGTTCACTTAACTCAAGTAAAAGGGTTTTAAAAAAATTGGTGGGATCTTGGGTTTTATAATCCATTTTATATTTTCTGATTACCGCACCCTTAAAGCCAATACTTATAGAATCTAATAAATGGAGGTCTGTTGTTTTAAAGCCATGCTTGTGCGAAAAAGTAGCATCACTTCGATTCAGGCTCGAATGAAAATCCACTTTATAGAAACCGGAAGTATCCGGCCAAACTCCGGTATAAATTATTTTATCTAAAACTATATACACTCCGCCACTTGTGAAATAATCGGGATCATTTACCGTGCCTTTTTGGTACTTATATTCAACCATATTGTTCCATTTATCAACGGTACGTGTTAGTTTCCACTCTGCTATATGCCCATCACTTGACATAAGCACAGAACTGGCGTCTAGATTAATTCCATCAATAGTGCCGTAATAGTTTATTGTATTATTACTAAATATTTCTACCCAAAAATAATTCCCCTCCTGATCAACTTTCCTAATTAATTCTTTATAAGCACTTCTTGTTGGCTCAAAAAATGAACATCACGGTCATTTATCCTAGCAGAAACCTGCCAATTGCCCGATGTATCTTTCACCATTCTATTCGCCTTATAGCCGCCTTCCATCGTTAACGATTGGCCATTCAAAAGGTACACTTCAGATTCTTCGGTATCCGAGTACTCGGGTACGCCCCAACGAGTATCTACCGACACACTCGGCACCGAAATATTCCACCCTACCCCTAACCACCCACTGCCAGCATCGCTACTGTAGGTTAATGCCAACGATGGCTGCATGCCTTGACGACCGGCAGGAATGTTTAATGGATAACTTATAGCCGCCTCACCAGTTTGACTTATACTTGGTGGCTGCATTAAACTCATACCTGCCGATGGGTCGGCCGCCTTTATATCCGTTATGGCCGTGGGCGCAAAAGCCGAGGCTTCCGGCATTTCAGGACTCTTTATTAACCCACTAAAATAATCGGTATTGCCGGGCACTTCGGCTTGCAGCATCGCCCGCTGCATATCTATATGCAATGGCACCACCGATTTCCAATTGCGCTCTTCTTTACTAAAATAAAACACCTGCAACTGCATGGCATCCGACGCGCTAACCATTTTGCGCCTGTCAAAGGCTATTTCGATAACATACGCTCCCCTCTTTCCTCCTATCATTTGGTAACTTTGATCTTCTAAGCCCATATGCATGGTGCCTTTTGGAATAGAAGGTCGCGAAATATGCGTCCGCTTATAAAATTGCCTACCTTCTTCCCCATCTCCCAAAATGCGCGCTTCCTCATCGGCAACCTCTATCAGAGGCAAGGTCTCTAAATGTGTCTCACTTGTGCTTTCGCTATACTCCAACGAAACCCCTTCCACTTCAGCCCAAACTTCATGTCTATTTTCTATGGTAAACAGTACTTCGTTGTATCCTTCTTTAAGTTGCTCCTTTTTAAGGGCTATTCTGTACATACTGCCCAGACTATCTGCTAAAATGGGCTGATCTAATTGGTAAACCTCATACCCATTTAATCGAAACTTTAAACTTTCGCCTCGGCCTTTGGTGCTGAAATTCAAAAACACCTCTTGGCTTTGCTTTAAAGCCTCTGCATGCGCATTCACATAAAATATGTCATCCTCCGGATGGCCCAATGGGTCTTGTGGCGATGAACCGATTAGTCCTTTTGTTTGGTTTGAAACCGTAAAAACGGCCCGTTCTGCCGAATCGGTAGCCAGAACAACCAAGGGCCTTCCATTATTGTCTTTGCGGATGGGCTGGCCAATGACTTCAATTGAATCTGACGGTAAAAAGGAAACGGCCTCTACACCTCTCTGTGTTTCTGTGTGGGTTTGGCTGCTGCTGTTTATCCAATCTCCCAGTAGAACCCTACGCTCTAAACTCCTCTTTATCGGTTCTCCTGCTACACCATACAAAGGAATTGCTCGAATACTACCTAACAATTCGGGCATTAAAAACATAAATACAAGACTAAATGCTTGTAATTTTTGAAGCCATTTTTCCATAACCTATTCTAATTATTGAACCAAAATTTTAACCATACTGCTTAAAGAGGCAGCCTTTAAACGCAGGTAATAAGTGCCTGCCTTAGGCATTTCCAGAGTAAATCTTTCGCTGTTGCTTGTTAGCGGTTTAATGCCTTTGCGCAATTGGGCACCTTTGGCATCGGTTAACTCCCATTGCAATTTCTCGTCTTGAAAGCCCAAAGCTTCTATATTTACCCAATTGCCCTGCCCAACCGGATTGGGAAAAACCTTAAGCTCTTTAAGTCCTTCCCCATTTAATTGAAAAGCATCTAAACCCGGTTTGCGAGTCGATATTCCGGGCATTGCCGCCAAATAGCATTGCTCGGTTTGTGTAGTGGCTTCTTCTAAAAGCTGGCCTAGTGGGTTGTATAACCTTATCCAATACCATCCATCGGGTTGAAGGCTTATTTCTGTTTGCCCCGATACTTCTAATTCATGCTCTATGGTAGAATCGCTAAAGCTGCTGTAACGCAGCACACTTTGTTCAGGGGCGTTTACCAAAATTCGCCCACAGCTTTTAAGGCTGAAATGGCCCTTAAGCGTAGGGCAGCTATCAGGATTGAGGTAGCGGCCTAAATAAATTCGACCCATAGGCCCCCATTGGTTTACCGGCACTTCTACCCTATGCCATAAACCAAAATAACTGCTTTGCAAATTGTAGGCCGTGTCGGCGCCCGATACAAACAAAATGTACTTCCCGGCTTCGCTTAAGTCTTTCTTACTGTATAGGTATAAATTTGGCGCATTGCTTTGAGCCCAATTTCGCAACTGAATTTTATAGAGCAAGATGCCATGATTTAATGAGTCACAGTATAAACTCGGGCTGCTTATTAAACTATCCTGAGTGGTACGCTTATTTATAATTAGCCATGAACCCGGATGCAAAGGCGCAGCCGACATATAACCCAATTGACCAAAAAATGGTGCCATAGAGGCCACAATACTGTCGCTGTCTGCCAAACTGCTTTGTGTTTGACGCCAACCATTGGTAGTATCTCGACCAAGAGCCATAACCTCATCATGAAAATCTACATTCTGGCTATAGCTCCAATAAGTAGGCCCTCCAGCACCCCCGTAATTTCTGAACATGCTTCCGGCATTCTTTGCCAGATTAATAGAGTACTTAAAAGCCAAATAGCTTTCTACACGGCGGCATTGACCTTCATCCAATAGATTCTTAAAGTACATAACCTCCGCCACTTCCACGCTGTCATTCAAGTAAATGCGTCCATGGCCCTTTTTAATTAACTCCGGGCTTTGAAACTTAATACGCACTATACTTGCCCTGGGCTTTATAAAAATTGAATCAATGCTTACCCCCTTTAATCGAATTTTATCAGGATAAACCCGAATATTGCCAATCTGCAGCAATAAACTGTCTGCTAAATGCAGCTTCGGTCTAATAACCACAAATAAAGTTCCAAAGGTTTGATCGGCCACAGAAGAAAGTCCTTGGTACAATGCAGCCGAAGAATCTAAAGAAAGGTAGTTTCCAACAAAAGCCGTATCGCTCAATATTGCCGCATTTTGCGTTTCGGGGCGAAGCCAAATATGTGGATCAAGTTTGCCAAATACCTGAGCAGGGGACTGATTGGGGTGAGCTACAAACAGATAAACCAATAACAAACATGCTTGAAAAAACTTCTGTTTGCCCATTTTTGTGTATGCCATTATTTACTTTTATTCAATGTTAGCCGACTTCTTTAAAGTCTAAAATGTTACGTTTTAACAAAATATTAGTGCGAATGTATATAAAAACAAAAACCGTCAAAATGGCTTCGGTACTAACAGTACAAAATACCATTAGTAATTTTTTTTCATTCATTTACACAGCACTACAAAGCATTTAGCCCGCTATTATTAGGCGCAGCAAGCATGGAAACCCATCAAAATGATTGGTACTTTTTTTAAAGAAATGATAGACTATGTTGCAAAACTTAACAAATTGATAACACATTGCGCACCAATGTTAATCCTACAATTTGCGTCTGAACAATTAGTAAGTCTAAAAACCGGCACTAATGCCAAACACTTAAACAAGTAACCCTATAAGTGTGTGGGTTCTTGTGTTGAGCCTGTTTTGGGTACTGTATTGTGAACTATTTGAACCTCAAACAGCTTAATGCGCGTGGCATTAAAAGCGCTAATAAACATGTAATGAAGGCTGTTTTAACCTATAATTTGAAAATTTGATGAAATATACAAGACCAAAAGCAGAAAAAACTGGCTAAGGCGATTATTAATTTACTTGGACTTAAAATGGAGTCAATAAAGCATTTTGAGGGAGTTAGAAAAAACAACAAAGAAATCCATACAAAAAAACAGAAGCTCTTAAAAAGCCTCTGTTAAAGCCAAATTTTAAACTTTAGGATTAATATTTGAATTCATGATAATGTTATGCAACAGGCACTTCTGTTATGCCTTCGCCCTTCTTTTTCTGTCGCCTGCTTCGTTTTCATTTCTGGTCTGTTTTGGTGCGTTGGTTTGGTGGCTCTTTTGCAAAACTTTGGCTTGTGGATTTGCTTGAGCAGTTTTGCAAATGTGCCACCAATAGCGTGGGCTTATGTCACTTTTAATTCATACTTATCTTCAAAAAATTCATTCAATATGTTTTGGTCAGTCTCTTTAATTAAAAATTTCCTTTCTTTTTCTGTCAGTTCACAGACCCCAAAATTCTTAATGTAATTTCCGTTCAATGAATAATAGTCAGAAGAGTAGGGCTTGCTTGTCGTCTTGATGTAATACCAGAAGATGTTGGATTCCATTATCTTTTTTATGATTTCCATTTCTGTCTCAGAGCTACCAACCACCGCTAGTCCGTTGTAAAAAAGCAAGTCGTCATCCGAGTTGATAATAAAATTTGGTGTCCTGTCCGAGTACTTAGGGAAGAACATTTTGTTTTTAATCTTCTCTAGTGATTGAGTTCGACCAAAAGCAAACCAGTTTTCATAGTTCCCTTTTCCTTTATCTCTTTCTGCTAAAATCTTTCGTTTATTTTGCAGATATTTATATGCTTCTGGAAAACTTTCTTTCATTAAATTTTCATCAAGAAGCTTAGGTTTTTCTTGTTGGTCGTAAGGGAAAATTACTTTCTCTTTAAGATTATTTAGACTAACCTCTCTGCTTAATTTATTTGAGTTTACAATATCCTTACAAATCCCTTTTTCAATCTTGTAAAGACTTCCGTTTTGTAAATAGAAATAGTTCTCGTCTTCTTCAACTGGTCTAAAAATATAAATATCATTCTTTAAGGTCGCTATACCGTGTCTCGTTTGATACAATTCGCCAAATGGAATTCCAGTTGATTCAATTTTTGATATTGTTTTGTTGTCTTTTAAATTCCAACCTTTTTTAGAGTCAAGAATGTTGTATTCTATTATCTTAAAAGAGAGTTTGCCTGCCAGCTGTTTTGTTTCTGATTCTGAATATGAAATAAATTTCTGCTCCTTGTTTTCAATGAAGCAAATACAAGTATAGGTGTTCTTGGATTTAAAAACTTGTTCAGAACCAAAGTCTATAATTGAAATAGCAAGTTCTTTTCTTTGAAAATAGTTTCTTAAAGTCCTTCCATTCAGACTTTTGAAAAATGAATTCATAGTGATGAATCCTAGAGTGCCATTTTCAGCCAAATTCTCAATAGCAATTTGAAAAAATGGAATGTATAAATCAGTGTTACCTGATTGACAAACCTCCCAATTCTTCAATTTTTCTTTAGTTTCTTTGTCAAGGTTTCTTGCACAAACATAAGGAGGATTTCCAAGAATAATGGAAAATCCATTGAAGTCATCAATAGCAGTAGACCAATCAAAATCTAAGGAATCACCCTGAAATAAGTTCAACTGAAATTCTTCTATATCTTCTCCCGATTGCAATGCCAATAAGGAGAGAAGCAACTTAGTTCGATTAACGGAATACTCTTGGATGTCTAAACCAAAGATATGATTTCGAAAAATTTCTGAGTAGGATTTACCTGTTCTCTTTTTGAACTCAATAGAAGCATTGAATAAAAAGCCTCCGCAACCCATTGCTATATCAGAAATTTTAATCGAATCATCTATTGTGTTGATTTTCTTAAATGCTTCTGAAACAATAAAAGACCTTATATTTTGAGGTGTATAAATCGCACCGTTTATAATTCTGTCTGCAGGAGAGATAACAAATTCAAAAAGTTCAATGAGTTCTTCGAATCCAAATGCTTTTGTATCTGAATAGATTGCTGATACAAATTCAAGAAGTGATGAGTGCTCCTCCTTATTTGTATTATCAATAGAATATGACTTGAGAAGTTTATTTTTCTTTAGTTTTAACTCATTGATTTCAAGAAATGCAGAAATAATAAGCCTGTCCACATCCTTTGGAGTTGTAGAAAATTGACTTAAATATTTGAATGCGTTTCTCATACCAAATATGGGCAATTTAATTTAGGATCCCACTCCATTGGGTTCTTTATCCAAAAGTTCTCCAGCGAATTAAAATAAGGTCGCCAAATTTTTTCTTGATAATCTTTACAAAGATTTACAAATTGTCTATTTTCAATAAGTTTTGAATATATTGATGGAGAGAAATTTGATAAAATAGTACTGACTCCAAGTATCAATTCCATAGGTAAATGCATCATTCTTGGAACATCTAATTGCAATGTTTCTCCGTGGTCAAATTCTTCTTTGGCTTTTATTTTACTGTTCTGAATATATTGCAAATGATACAAAGGATGAATTTCATTTGTTTTACCACCATTATGTCTATCTATATGAAAACCTAAGTAATGGACTTTACCTGTTTTAGAATTGGTACCTCTAATAAGACTTCTAAAATTTAAAGAACAAAAGGGGTCATTTAACTTATCCCATTCACTAATTTTAGATTTAACGTCTAACTCTATAATAACTTCAACATTTGTAAAACCAGTTGGACTTATATGTTTTAAGGCAGATTGATCAACCTTGAATTTAATATCTGAAATAGTATAGCCCCAGAATTCATTAGGTAAATGATTTTTAAAATCAACTGAACCATAAGAAATGGAGAGGTTGCTAAGGATTGACAGGAAATCTTTAACATCCTTTTTCCTTTTAGATATAAAAGCTTCATTTTTCATATCTTCTATAATCCTATTTCTTTCTTAATAAATTCTATTCTTTCCATTTCAGAATGATGTGGTTTTATTCCTCTGTCGACAAAGCCTTCTCTTTCTAAAATTGCCAGTAGTGATATCACCTTACTTTCTTGCCAAGGTTTTAAATCCGCAGTAGTATGAATCTTGAAAGCTTCCAAAGGGTCAATTGGCACTTTGAATCCCTCACAAATTGACCAAAATTCTGAACTTGTACAAAACTTTAAAGGAGAAGCGTGTACAAGTTCTTGAAAACCAGTTTTGGCTTGCAAAATTTTTAGTCGATTTTCAGCATTCAAAAAAGCTAGCTTTTCACCTGAAATATGGCTAAACCAGTCAACTAATCCATCAGCCCACCAACGTTTCCAACCTTCCGCAAACAAACCTTTATATCTAAAATCATCTAAAACCGAAACACAAAATCTCTTCCAAACTTCCGAAGGAGTTTTGGCTAAATCAATACCTAATCTAGCTGCTAACGTCCTCTCGTTTATGAGAGGATTTGTTTGATGGAAAAAATTCTTAATAACAAAATGAGTAAAATCATAAGTAACGGAGAAGTTTAAAAGCTTTTCCACGATTCTCTCATCTATGACTTCTAATTTGCTTATACCAATGATTTCAACAGGGTCTCTTTTTGTAGCTTGAATCCAGTTATACCCATCAGCAAGCGATTTTAATTTGGTTGAAATTTTTATCCAATCAGGCTCCGGGTTCGATTTGCTTAGTTTGTAATCAAATAAATCGTGGCTAGTTCTATCTGAATCATATGTTTGTTTAATTTTCTCCTCTGTAGAACATAAAACAACTGGGAATGACCGAATATCGCCACGTGCGGAAATTGAGCGAAGTTCTGAGGTTATTGCGGTGGCATTAAATTCAGTTCTGTCTTCTCCTGCACCATCTAATCTCAAATCAATAATTAACCCATCAAACTCATTATTATTACAAGCTCTTTCAAGTTCTTTTTTCAAGCTTCCGAAATCACGAAAAGCTGATAAGTTAAATCTGGTAACTTTAACAATTTTAGTGTCATTGAAACCATTAAGAGTTGAAATCTCGGAACTTCCGTTTTCATCATCTATATATAAATACCTTGGCTCACTCATTTTTTTTTTGATTTTTAGGAATCTCAATTCTTATCGTGGTATTATAGGATTCAGGAGAGTTAGTTACAAATACGTCACCTCCGTAGAATTCAACAATGTCTTTTACAATTTTCAACCCCAATCCTGTCCCGACTAAACTTTCAGCATCATTCCCTGAGTGGTTTGCTGCAGATGTAGTTGTAAAGAAGGCATTGAAGATTAATTCCTCATTCTCTTTTGGGATTCCATCACCATTGTCAGAAAATTCAAGAAAAACATTCTTTTCATACTTTCCACAACGAATAAAGATTACTCCATCTACTTTTTTCCTTACAATCGCTTTTTTAGAATTGGTGTACAGATTAAATAATATTGATGCCCATTCAGATGGGTGCATAGGTGTAGTGAACAAGTCATACCCATCAAAAACAGGTTTTTCTAATTTTATGTTAGCCCTTTTCAGATTGTTGTCAATGACAATAGCAAAGTCTTTAACGACATCTCTCAGTTCTATCGGCTGGAGTTCACGTATTACATTTCTAGAAATAGCTTTATCAAAATATGAAGTATAAGATGTGAATGATTTAATATTGGTGTCTAATAATTCAACTCTTTCATATACCCCTTTTATGTCCTTGACAGCATTTTTCAAAAAGCTAATTTCTGCATCAAACCCCGGGAGAAACCTATGTACCTCGTGAATAAACTCACCGATAACCAAACCAAGTCCAGCAAGAATTCTAAGCATATTGTTTTCATCAATTAATGCTTGATTTTTCTTCTTTTCTTCTTCTCTAGCTTGCTTAAACTCTTCAAATATCTTCTTTGCTTTTTCCTTTGATCTGCCCGAATCGAATTTTTCAGAGGACTCTTGTTCAGTCTCATCTTTTGAAAAGAAATCCTCCAATTTCTCTACTGCTTTATCCGCTTTTTCTGTCGGGTCAAAATCATTTCTTGTAAAGTTTCTTTGAGATGCTGTCGCCTTTCTGCCTCTAAGCTCTGAAACCTTCATAACAGCACTTAAAATCGCTCGATATACAAAATTTACAAGTTCATTGAGGTATTCACTTTCAATTATACCTTCTCTACTCGAAGTTTCTTCAAAGTTCCCTTCTTTATCTTCTAATTCTACGAAGCCAAAAAAGCTTCTATTCATATGTGGTCCAAGGACGATACTCCGATTGTTTGACTTATCTAAACCTAGCCAATCATCTCCTTGCTCACCATAAGGTAGAACACGAAATCCATTTCTATACAATCTAATCCCACCTGTTTCATAACTCAAATCACGAATAAACGTGAATGTTCCTGGTGCAAATAAGGTTGGCTCATAAATGAAATAGTGTACTTTGAAATGAAGCCCCTTAATAAGATTAAATTTGGCTTCAGTATTTTCTCGGTTCTTCTCATCATTCCCAATAAGAAATACTTCTTGCGGAAAATTGAGTTTATCACTTTTTAATGCCCAACAACCTTGCCCATCATCTAATACATAGCCTTCGATTTCAGCTAGTGCGTGTTTAAAAATCGCTTCCTCTTCATCAATAACGGGAATTAATTCTTGACCTTCTTGTCTGAGATAGTAGCTTTTGAAACCTGGGTCTATTGATGATTCTGCTTCATCTTTATTCTTTTTTGATAAGGGGAATGGTTGTAAAAGTTCAGAGGTATATCTAAATACTCTTTTAATCATTGCATCTGACCAACTATCTCTAAGTTTTTCTATAATTAAGGTAGTACCTTCTTCTTTCGACTTTGGAATTATTTCAATGTTATTTGAGACACTCAGTAAATCCTTATCGGATTCAAAATCATTCCAATTAATAGAAATCTTAATCGATGAATCACTCTTAGCTGTGTGAGTTATAATTGTTAATTTACTTCCCAGTCTCTGTGTTGCGAAACGTCCTATTCCTTTTCTTCCTGCTCTTGTTCTTCTATATTTATCAGAAATTGGATTATGAATTTTATCTGAGGAGGATAATCTCATAAAACCATTAATTAATTGGTCTTTTGTCATCCCAGTTCCATTGTCTTCAATTATCAGGGTGCCTCCAGAATTCCAAGCATTTTCAAAAACGAGATTAACCTCCGTAGCATCAGCGTCAAAAGCATTTTTAACTAATTCAGAAACCGCTGTTTCGTGTTTTCCAACTAATTCTTTTCCAAGTCTGTTTATTATTCCCGCGTCAACAGAAAATCTTACTTGACTATCATCAAGTCTCGCAATCTCACTGGATAGAGCTAAAATCACATTATTATCAGAACTCTCCTTCTGAATTTCTTCGGAAAGCTTTTTCTTTAGTCCTAATATTTTGGTTGTGTTATCCATTAATCTATTTCTGTTCGTTGTTCATCAAGTCGGTAATCTGGACACCTAGTAATTCTGCAATAGAAGCCAATGTATTTAAAGTTGGTTTTACGTCATTTGTACACCATCTTGTAATTGTTGCTTCGTTTTTACCAAGTTGTTCCGCAAGCTATTTACTGATTAGGTTCTTCTCAACCAGTACTACCTTGATTCTATTTATTGCTTTTCGGCTCATTTAAATTGCATTCGGTGCAAAGATTTTGATTTTATGTGAAAATAATTTGTTTTTCGGTCGGTGTGTTGGAGCAAAATTAAATGTGCTGTTTTGTGTTGGCTTTAGCATAGGGAAACAGCTCTTTTAATTATGCGAAGCGTTGGCATTTTGTTTATCTTTTTCTGTTCTTTTATTGTCGGTCGTGTCGCCTTTTAGGGTGAGTGCTAACTTATATATACACGAAAGTATACTGTACTTTTTTCGGCTTATTGTGGTTTGATGATTTGCGCAGTATATTCATTATTAGGGGTTTTGTTGGTTTTGGTAAAATTAGCTGCTGTCTGGGTCATTTGATCTAGGGGGCTGTTGATTTTTTCACTTCGGCCTAGGTTGAGTACAAAGAGTGGTTCCATAATGCTAAAGCCAAATTCCCATTCCTTGAATTTCCTCCAGCTTTAGCTGGAGGAAAATTAATTCCATTTTTCGCCTCCAGAAAAACACAATTATGCAATGGACCAAAGCCTCATTCCTATTCCTTGAATAGCCTCCAGCTTTAGCTGGAGGAAAATAAAAATCCATTTATCGGCTCCAAACAAACACAATTCTTGGATGCCCTGACCTCGAACTCACCTTCGCAGACCTCGAACTCACTTACAACACACCTCGAACTCACTTACAACACACCTCGAACCCACTTACAACATACCTCGAACTCACCTTCGCAGACCTCGAACTCACTTACAACACACCTCGAACTCACTTACAACATACCTCGAACTCACCTTCGCAGACCTCGAACTCACTTACAACACACCTCGATCTCACTTACAACACACCTCGAACTCACTTACAACACACCTCGAACTCACCTTCGCAGACCTCGAACTCACTTACAACATACCTCGAACTCACTTACAACATACCTCGAACTCACCTACCACATACCTCGAACTCACTTACAACATACCTCGAACTCACTTACAACATACCTCGAACTCACCTACCACATACCTCGAACTCACCTTCGCAGACCTCGAACTCACCTACCACATACCTCGAACTCACCTACCACATACCTCGAACTCACCTACCACATACCTCGAACTCACCTACCACATACCTCGAACTCACTTACAGCATACCTCGAACTCACCTTCGCAGACTCGTAAGTCACCTTCGCAGTCTCGTAACTCACCTTCGCAGTCTCGTAACTCACCATCTGCAGACTCGTAACTCACCTTCGCAGAGTCGTAACTCACCTTCGGGATTAATTTTTGATCGCCTCAATCGCCGACGCGGGGCTAATTTAAATTTATTTGGTATGAATGAATTTTTCTTTTGGCCTGTGGCTATTGAATTTCTTCAATTGGTTAATCTTCAAGGCGCCTCAATTGGCGCAATCCGCGGGAAAAAGAAATCTCCCGCAGATCCCGCTGATGTTCCCTGATATGTTTTTTCTGCGTCCTTCCGCGCAATCTGCGGGAAAAAAGAAATCTCCCGCAGATTCCGCTGATTCGGCTGTATACCAACCGCCATGCTGAAAGGGCCGGGGTTTTTCGGTTTAATAGTAATTGTGGTGTTAGGATAGTTTTTTAGCTGTTCAGCCTGTCGTATGGTCTCCATTGAAGAATTGCGGCCGGGCGAGCTCCTTCGTGTGGTCTTACTAAGCCTCTTCGGCGGTGCAGCAGTCGCCATTGTCTGAACACGATTTTTAGGATTAATGGATGGGCATGGTTAAGCTGAACGCTTTGGGGTAATGTTTTTGGGAAAAATTGTCTGGAATTATGTCGCCCCTTCGGGGCTTATAGGTTATGGGTACGGTTATTCTATAATCATGTCGCCCCTTCGGGGCTTTGTTTTTAGTCTAAATTGTTTTTTCTGCTGGGCATGATTAAGCTGGACGCTTTGGGGTAATGTTTTTGGGAAAAATTGTCTGGAATTATGTCGCCCCTTCGGGGCTTTGTTTTTAGTCTAAATTGTTTTTTCTGCTTTTATTGAGTCGCCATGCTGAAAGGGCCGGGGGGTTTGAATGGTGTTTGTTGGGACAAATGGGATTTTAGGGACGTAATTGTTGCTGTTTGGGATTTGCGGCAGGGATTGCAGTGGAAAGCCCGCAGCCGCGCGCTGGTTTGGGTTGGGAAATGGGATTTTTAATGCGCGGCGAGGACTTGGAGCGGAAAGCCCGGCCCGCGCGGGCTGAGCAAGTGCTTTTGGTTTTGCTCGTGTTTTTTGCCCCGCGCGGGGGCGCCCAAATGGCATTTCTTTGCTTTGTTGTTGGGCCCGTTTTTACAGTTCGGTTTATTATTTCGCTGCGTTGAAGCGGTTGTTGGGGTGGATGGCTATACTTTAGGGCTTGGTTTGCTAAACTTTCTTCATCTTTAGCGCATGAGAGTTTTGCGTTTTTTACCTGTGGTTTTGGGCTTTGTGGCTTGTCGTCCGGAATTGGCTGAGAAGAGCTGGGATATTGAGGTTTTGACGCCTATTGCGGAATCGAAATTGACCATTGCCCATGTGGTGGGCGATACCTTGTTAAGCGCTGATGCTTCGGGTTTGTTGAGTTTGGTGAGGCAACAAAAGGTTTATGAGTTTAATCTCGACGATATGGTGGAACCTTTTGACGCCACGTTCGAGAATAATGTGAAGCTTCAAACCCTCGATTTGGGCACTAGGCGGATTAGTCATTCGCTGAGTTTGGGGCAGATCTCGGCCCAGCAAGGTGCTGTGGGCAACCTCATTATTATTAACCACGGCAATGTGCTGCCCATTCCTTCTATAGCAGGCACGGCTCCTATTCAGTATAATGTTAATGCCAATCAGTTTTTTCAGAGCATGGTGCTAAGCGATGGCTGGTTGGTTTTGGAGGTTGAAAATGGTTTTCCTATACCGATCAGCAACTTTGTGTACAGTCTTAAAAATGTGAGCAGTGCGGGCAATCTCATTTCGGGCACTATGCCTCTTATACCTGCGGGTGGAACAGTAAAAGACAGCGTAAGGTTAAACAACAACACCATTTTGGAGGGCAATTTGCTGGCTAAAATCGACAACCTTCAATCGCCAGGCAGCAATGGTCAATTGGTTCCTGTTGATACGTCGGTGCAGTTGCGGGTTGCGGTAACCGTTCGCGATTTAAAACCCATTGAGGCCAGGGCTATTTTTCCGGCTCAAAACCTTATGGACTATACAGAAGAGGTGGTTTTGAACAACGGATTTGAGTTGTCGGCCATAGTGGTGGATACCGGCTTGTTGTATATGGAGGCCATTAGTACAGTAGAGGAGGCCGTTCAATTGGATTATGGTATTCCGCCGGCTACTTTAAACGGCACCTCCTTGCTCATAGATGCGGTTTTGCCGCCGGCACCGGCTGGGGGTACCTCTTCGGTTTTCGAAACCCGGAACATAGCCAATCACCGTGTAGATTTAAATGGGTTGAATAACAATCCCGCTGTAACCAATACGTTTTGGGCGCATTTGGTGGCGGGCATAGACAGCACCGGTATTATGCGCTTTATTTCGCTTAACGACAGTGTTTACTTAAAAACAGGTATTCAAGGTTTAATGCCATCAAAGGTAGAAGGTTGGCTTGGTCGCGATACGTTTGAGTTGCGCGATGAGGAGGTGCCCTTGTATTTGTTTGAGGATTTGGAAGCGGGTCAATTTGATTTGGAGAAGGCGAGGGTGGGTATAGAAGTTCGCAATCCGATGGGGGCTGAAATGGCTTTTAAGCTTTCGAGGGTAAGAACGAGGAACGCCGCGACACAGTCAACGGCCACTCTAAATTGGAGTTTGCTTGGGCAAAATTTATTTATGCCTGCCGGAAGTGATGTGCCCACGGCATTTACGGCGCAAATGGCGGTGCAGCAGTGGATGGCTACCGAGGCGAACAGCAATGTAGATGCCTTGTTTGAGGTAAAACCCGATGTTCTGATCTACGATTTGGATTTGGTGGTGAATCCCTCCGGAATTGAAAATCCGAATGGATTTGCTTATAGGCATATGCCTATGGAAGCCTGGTTGAGTGTGGAAATTCCTTTGCATTTAAGCGCGCAAGGCTTGGTATTGAGCGATACTTCTAATTTTAACTATGCTGATTTGGATCCAGACGGGCGATTGGTTTCGGGGGTGTTTAGCATAATAGCCGATAATGGGATGCCGTTAGAGGCCGAAATTAGACTGCTGGCGGTAAGTGCATTGGGAGAAGTTTTGGATACCATGGTGTTTATGCAGAAAATAGAATCGGCATTAACCGATGCGCAGGGCAGGGTGGTGGGCCCTACCCGCAGTAAGGTAGATTATGAGCTTTTGCCGCTTAATATTGAAAGGCTTAAGGAGGCTACCCGACTCATTTTTACAGGGCGCTACAGCACCCCTGACAGCGGCGTTAAAGTTGAATTTTACGAGCAGTATGCAACAGATTTAAAATTGGTAGGCGACTTTCAATACCGTGTAAATTGATTAAGAAGATTGGGTTTTTCTTTTTTTTGTTTTGGGCTTCGGGTGAGCTGATGGCTCAAAAGCCTTTGACCGAATTGGATTCTATAAAGTTTTCGGTTTATGTGGAAACAGGTCTAGACATAGAGGCCGGGTCGAATGGCATAAACAATTCGGCCTTGTGGCGTTATGCCGGCGCCTCCTTTATTGATGATGGTTTGAAAACCGATTTGTTGGAAAATGCCGGAAGCAACCACCACCTAGGCTATGCCCTTACCTATAGGTTGGCGTATAGGGAATGGCTTGAAAACACCGTGCAAAAGAGTGGTAAAGGGCGCGAATTGTGGGCAAATGTTAAAAGCAGGGCGGCAGCGGGTTTTGGGCAAGAAGCTTTGCGTTTGCTGTTGTATGGCAATGGGGTTTTTGAAGGCCAAACGGCCAATTTGCACCCTTTAAATTATGTAGGCTTTTCGTACAGTCAATTGGGCTATAGTGTTTTGAGGGCCCAGAAAGCATGGCGTTATGAGTTGGGAATGGCATTGGTGGTGGGTCATGGTTATGAGCGTTTTAAAACCGAAAGAGGGGAATTGTACACCGGGGAATTGGGCGAATTTTTGGAGGCCGATTTGGCGTTTACCTATATTAAATCGGATACGCTTTTGTGGTTTAAGGGAGGGGGTTTAAGTTTTAAAGGCTTGGTAGAGTATAGCCTCAATGATAAATGGATGGTAGGGGCTTCGGTTGACGATTTAGGTTGGATGCAGTTAAACCGTTCGGCCACCCGTGTTGAAACTGACAGCAGTTTTAGGTATGAAGGGCAATTTGTTCCGAATTTGTTTGACGCCACCGATGATTTTTTTCAGGGCGAAGGTCCACGTTTAGATTCTTTGCTTTGGCAAGAAAAGACTGGCAGTATGGGGGTATTGTTGCCACTTCACCAAAAGGTTTGGGTGAATTACCGCTTAAAGACGGGCCCCGGTTTACAGCAATTGCAGGCTTTGGTGGAGTACCGTTTGTTACCTGCTTACAGGCCTTGGATTAAAATCAGGGCATTGGGTCAGTGGGGGAAATGGGGCCTGATGGCCGAAATAAACCAAGGGGGAATGGCCAAATGGGGCTTTGGAGGGCGTGCGGTTTACAGTTTGAATAAATGGCGAGTAGGTTTGGAAATAAATAGTTTGCAAAGTCTCATTGTTCCCCAAGTGGCGTATGGGTTTTCGGGCGGGATAGGATTTGCTTATAAATTGTTTTAAGGCTTTTGGGCGGTTTGGTTTCCACCGGTTTTGCCTTCTTCTACCAGCCAGTTCAGATCTATTTCCCAATTGCCTTTTAGCAAAATGTCTTCATCGTAATAGTACCAAGTTTCGGGCTGTCGCTTTAGAAGCCAATCGCCGGGTGAATAGCGTTGGTTGGCGTCTACATCGTGCAGCAAACGAAGGCTGTATTTTCCTGCTTCAATGGTTTTAAAATGGTGTTGAAACGTTTTGTTGAAAGCACTTCTATGCACCACCTTGCCAGAGGCATTTAAAAGTTCAACCAAAAAGGGTCCCGGCCAGTTTGGGGTTACTTTAAGGTTGAATTCCGCATAACTTTCGAGGTTTTGGGTGCTAAAATTGAGCGCTATTGTATCAGCATGGCTAAGACCGAGGCCTGACCAAAAGCCCGGCTCGAAAAGTACTTTGAAATTGCCTGTTTGAGATTTGTTGTAAACCAGAGGCAAAGCATGCCGCATAGCCAAGCGGTTTGCATTTCCGAGAAAAAGTTTTTGGGTATCGGTTTCTGTGATTAGCCAAAAGACTTCGGCATTGGAGTTTGCTTTGAACGGCCGCTTAGACAGCACATACAGGCTATCGCCGGGGTGTAATGTGGTATTGGAAAGCAGGATGCTCAGGCTCAGGCTGTCGTAATTTCGCTTGAGGAAACGAGCAGTGTCAATGTGCTGGTTAATGCGGATTTCGAAAAGAAGAGAATCGGGTAAGTTGGTATCGAAAAAAAGCTGAAGACTGTCTCGTTTAACATTCCAATGGTAGAAGCCTTCTAGAAGTTGAGGTTGTAAAGGGCGAATGTAGACCGAGTCGGTTTCTGAATAAAAAGAGAAGTCAATCTTATTGTAGGCGGAGTGGGCGGCCGACCTAAAACGAGGAGGCCCAGGATTGGCCGATTGCCTAAGCGACAGCGGAAGAGCATGGCCGGCTTGAACCGTATCGCTATAAAATGCATAAGATTCTTTGGGCAGATCGAGACGAAAATTGCCGTTTAGGTCATCGAGTGCAAAGAGCAAATAGGTTCCGGCTTTCATGTTTTCTATAATGAACCCGCCATCGTCGTTGCTTATGGCGTAATAAGCAGGTGGATCTTTAAAGGGAATAGAATCGGTATTGTTTTTAGAATAGAACCAGGCAATTACCGGTTTGCCCGAAAGGGGTTTATGGGTGACTGCATCGAATAAGAAACCTTCTAAAATCAAAGAGTCAAGAAAAGTGCCCGTAGAAAAAACATATTTGAAGGCATTTTGCACATTGCCTTCGTTTAAATCGCTTAAGGCGTTGCCGAAATTGAGGGTATAGGTGGTGGCCTCTCTTAAACTGTCGGGCAGATTTATAACGAGTGATTTGCCCTTCAGTTTCGATTCAATGTTACCGGCCGGGGGAGAGAGGAAAATTTGCTTTTTTGGGTCTTTGAGTTGTATATATTCGTTAAAACGAAGCTCTATACTTTTTTCTTTAAAGGAGGTGCTGAGGTTTTCGGGCCATATTTTCACCACTTCAGGCGCCAAGGTATCGCGCGCACCACCACTGGGACTGCCCATAGAAGCGCAAGAAGGGCTTAGGATACTCAATGTACCTAGGCATACAATCGATGAAAGGGCTACATACAGCTTTATGCTGTAAATTGTTTTTGAAATGCCATTTTTTGTTGCTTTCAAACTTTTGTTTTTTAGTAACATTGAAGGTCCAAAGAAAAACCAAACCACACATGCGATTAAAATTACTAATTAGCGCAGCTGCGGTGCTTTTGATGTTTAACCAACTCAAGGCACAAACGTACTGCACCACGGGGGTAGGGCCAACCACAACCTTCGACACCGACATTGAAGCGGTTACCTTAATAGGTGACAACTTCAATATTTCCAACTCAAACACATGCCCTGGACTTACTGGGGTAGAAGACCGATCAGGTATTGATTCGGCTGATTTGAGTTTGGGAACTTCGTACAGTTTAACAGCGCTTTTTGGCAGCTGTTCGGGCTTTTATTATGGAGGAGTGGCCCAAATTTGGGTTGACTGGAACCAAAATGGCACTTTTGAGGCTTCTGAAAGTGTAGGGCAGGTTAGCGTAAACCAAGCGCTTCAACCATACCAACACACTTTTAATTTCACTGTTCCAACCAATGCTGCTTTGGGTGAAACCCGGATGCGCATTATGAATGATGAAGCAGGTTCATTGCCGTTAACCCCCTGTTCATCTTTTACCTATGGTGCAGTAGAAGACTATAAAATTGTGGTAACAGGCACCCCACCGGCATGTCCCGCTCCTGGTTTCCCTCAATTGTCGTTTGTAACCGGAAGCAGCGCCCAAATTTTTTGGGGCAGCACCGGAACGCAGTTTAATTATGAATGGGGTCCTTTAGGCTTTGGACAGGGCACCGGAACTTCAGGAACCATTTCGAACGATACCCTAGATTTAAGTGGACTAGCTCCTTTAACCTCATACAGTATTTATGTTCAGAACAATTGTGTAGCGGCCGGTAACGGCAACAGCTCTTGGGTAGGCCCACTTAACTTCACTACCGGATGCCAAACATTTGTAGCGCCTTATACCGAAAGTTTCAGCAATATAGGAACAGGGTTTCAAACTGATTTTGGCAATTGCTTTACCCAAGCCAATGTGGGCTTTGCTTTAAGTTGGCAAGGCTTTTATTCAACTGGCGGCAATTTTGCTTCGCTCAACACGGGTCCTTGGTTTGACAATACGAGTTATGGAACCCCCGGCGGAGGTTTTGTGTTTTTGGAAACTTCTTCGGGTTCTTTGGGCAATGAAGCCACTTTGACCTCAGGGTTTATAGATGTGTCTTCTTTGACCTCGCCTTATGTAGAATTTTATTATCATATGTATGGGGCCACTATGGGGTCTGTTTCTGTTGACGTATGGGATGCCAATTTAGGTTGGACGAATAATGTTGTTACCATTAGCGGTCAGCAGCAAACTGCAGGTAATGACCCATGGAGTAAAATGGGGGCAGTATTGCCAAGCGGATACAATGGTGTAGTTCAGTTTCGCATTAGAGGCATTAGGGGCAGCAGCTTTACAGGCGATGCAGCCATAGACGATTTCAGTGTGGTTGAAGCCCCTGCTTGTCCGGATGTAAACAGCATTACCGGCATTTTAATAGCCGGATTTCAGGCTACTATTGGTTGGAACGCTCAAGGAGGTTCTAACTTCAACATAGAATGGGGACCTTTGGGCTTTGGCCAAGGTTCTGGAACCGTACTTACCTCAAACACCAATAGCGTAACGATTACCGGATTAGCGGCTACAACCGGGTATTCGGTTTATGTACAAAACAACTGCGGAGCCAATGGCTTAAGCAACTGGGCAGGTCCATTCAACTTCACAACCACAGTGAGCTGTCCGGCTCCTACCAATGTTCAGGTAGGTCAAGGCACCACCACTGCGGCCATTAGCTGGAATACAGGAGGAGCGGCCCATGCTAATTATGTTTTTGGTGCAGCCGGCGTAACACCCGCCACCGGTACCGTGCAAACGGCAACTACCAGTCCGGTTCAAATTACAGGATTGACGCCATCAACACCTTATACTGTGTGGGTAAGAGACAGTTGCGGACCCGGCGATGTTAGTACATGGGTTGGTCCTATAAACTTTAACACATTGTGTGTGTCTTCGTCCTTGCCTTATTTGCGCGATTTCAATACATGGCCACCCATTTGTTGGGATTTAACAGGCGGTACGCAAACCGTTTCGCAGTCTGGAGGAAGTTACTTACAGGCCAGCTTCTGGAACTGGACGGCGGGTAACGTGGCTCAAACAACCACTGAACCGATAACCATTTCTACAGATGCGCGCCTTCGCTTTAAGTGGGCCCATCAATTCCAAACCTTCTACCCGAATGATCAAATGGTGGTGATGGTGCGATTGGCCAATGGCACCACTTGGGACACTTTGGTTAATTTAATAGGCCCATCATTTAACTCACCTAATTCAGGTACTACCACCCCACCCTCAAATGCCGGCGACTTTGTTCAGGAAATTGTGAATTTAGATCCAGCCATTTACACCGGACAGGATGTGGTATTTAGAATGTTGTTTGCTTCAGGTTTTGGGCCAAATGTTTTTGTAGACGACTTTACCGTAGAGCCACTACCAGCTTGTCCAGAACCCACCCAGCCTGCAGCATTCCCATCTTCTACATCGGCTGTTTTGAGCTGGACCAATGGTTTAAGCTCGGCCACAACTTGGTATATAGAGTGGGGACCACAAGGATTTGCTCAGGGCTCAGCTACCTCTACATTTAC
>CAMCXO010000033.1 GCA_945883565.1 Chryseobacterium gleum | reverse complement strand
CGCCAGGGATTGCAGCGGAAAGCCCACAGCCGCCTTGACCAGAGCCTTCCCAGTTAATCATGCCCATCCATAAATTCAGAAAATCTTGGTTCAGACAATGGCGGCGAGGACTTGCAGCGTAAAGCCCGGCCCGCGAGGGGTATAAGAATGCTTTGGCTATGTAAAACCTTTTTACCCCGAGCGGGGGCGCCCTGTCATTTAAACGTTTTAAAATGCAGGATTAACCGCTGATTTGGTTCTATTTTTTGTTCTTGTCTTGAAAATCGAGCGACTTTACACCTAGGGTTTTAAGCAGGCGCTTGCCCTGAATTTTAAGGGTTTCTTTTACGCGGGTAACGGTTTTTTTGGTGAGGCTGTCGTCGGGACGAGGCACAAAGCGCGAATCGCTGTAGCGAAATCCTTCGCCAATGGGGGTATAAAAATAGGTGTAGAAGCTTTTGCGCGTTTCGCCTTCGGGCACTTGAATTTTGCGGTAACCGTGAGGGGAATTTTCGTCGGTGTAAAAAATTACAGCGCGGTTAAAGTCGCATGGAACAGTGGCCTCGCATTGGGTCATGGCTTTGTTCCAAAGTTCTAAATCGCCACCGTATTCGGGTTTCCAGTTTTTGTTGAGGTAAATAAGAAGATTAATGCGGCGCCAAAGGCCCTTTTCGGGGTTCATATTTACGTCTATGTGCACATCTACATAGCTTCCATTTTTGCCTTGATGTACACCCGAACCCAAGGCGTCGTGGGTAGTATGTAAGCCTTCTACTCCGGTAATGGCGCTAATCCATGCCGAAAATTCAGGGCCGGCTATGGTGTCGCGTAAGAGGCCAAAAGATGGGTGCCATTTTTCGAAATGGTAGTCTTCGCTTTTGTCTTCGTTTAGGCTTTTGCGCTTAACATTCAGGGTGTTTATGCTGGGGAAGGCTTCGTAAAGTGTGGTGGCCAGCTCGGTGTTCAAAAAGTTGGGCAAAACCAAATGCCTGCAAGGCTTGGCATGGTCAAACTGTTGTCGCAGTTTGGCCAAGGCTTCGGCCTGTGTATATTCCGGATTTATTATTTGGCTGCTGAGGTTCATGCGGTTAATTATTGAATGCAAAAATAGACCGACTTACCTTGATTGAAGACTTCCGGAAAGTTCGGGCAGTTGGTATGCCAATAGACGGTCGTAAAGGCGTTTGGCGTTTTGGGTGGTTTCGTTTAAAAGGCTTTCAAAGCGGTTGTTTCCGTCGCGCACAATTTGAAGTTGCTCGCGGTGGGTTTGGGTAGGGGCGCTGCTGCTGTTGTATACGCTCCAGCAAACATTCCCAATGCGTTCTTCTAATCCGGGTAGGGTTTCGGCTTCTAGTTTGGCCAAGCGGCTGTTGCCATTTAAGAGCTCGTTAAGCTGGTCGAAGGCCACATGAAGCTGCTGCACATTGGGCCATTCGTCGGTGGGCATGCCGGGCATAAGGAGCAGGTTTTTTTCTATGAAAGCCACTTCTTTTTTAAGGCTTTCCAAGCGCTCGCCAAGTTGCCTGAGTTTGCTGCGTTCGGCATCTGCCAATCTTTGAAATTCTACCAATTCAGGCAAGTTACCGGCAGGTAAAACGGCACCCTCTAAATGCGAAAGGGCAAAAGTGGTTTTGCCAATGGTTTGGGCCCCATTTCGGCTTATAAGTTGAAGGGTGGCGGTATAGTTACCAGGCTTAACCAGCGAAGTGCGCTGAGGTTTGGCCTGAGCTTTTTGTCCGCCGGCCCCTGCTGCCGAAGGGTAAGTGGCATCCCAATGCCAACGACCACTGCCGGCCGATGCATTCGAAACCAAACGGTTTATTTCTATTTGGTTTTCATCGGCAATGCTAAGCAGCAAATAAGGTTCGGTTTCGAGGGCTTCTTGTTTTAGCTGGTCTGCACTTGGGTAGGGAATCAAGGCTTTGGCTTTGCGCTTTTCGGCTTCTTGTGCCTCACGTTCGGCCTTGAGGGTTTTGGGTACTTCGGGCACATAATAGGTAAAGTTTACCCCAATGGGTGGATTGGCGCTTAAATAGTAACCGGCACCTTGAAACCCCGAACCACTGTAACCCAAGGGGCTAGAGGGCAAAAACACCTTAACATTTTGAGGTGAAGCGAGCATGGGTTTTGGACCGTTTTGAGCCAAAACGCGGAGGGCGCTGTAGTCGTCTAACACATAAAAGCCCCTCCCAAAAGTGGCTAGAATGAGGTCGTTTTCGCGTTTTTGTATGGCGATGTCTTTTACGGCAATGGTGGGCAATCCGGCCTTCAAGGCTTGCCATTTTAGGCCTCCATCGAGGCTTACAAACAGCCCGAATTCAGTACCTACAAACAAAAGGTTTGGGTTGAGGTGGTCTTCGGCAAAAGCGTAAACACTGCCGCGCTCGGGCAAGTTGGCGCTTATGCTTTGCCAGCTTTTACCGGCATCGCGGCTTACCAACAAATAGGGTTTAAAATCGCCATTTTTGTGGTTGTTGAAGGCGGCGTACACAGTATTTGGTTGGTGTGTCGACGGCCATAAACCCTGAACATAGGTGCCAGCAGGTATGCCCGGAAACGATTCGAAGCGTGTCCAGTTCGATTGACCGGCTGTTTTAATGTGAATCAAGCCATCGTCGGTTCCGGCAAATAAGAAGTCTTCTACCAAAGGCGATTCGTTAAAAGCCACAATGTTACCGTAAATACTGGTGCTTTGGTTTTTGGCAATGGCGCTTGAAGGCCAGTAAGCATCCATTACCTTAAGGCTGTTTCGGTCGGTTTGCTTGCTTAGATCGCCGCTGATGGTTTCCCACGACTGGCCACGGTCGTTGCTTTTGAACACCACATTGGCACAGAAGTACAATCGTTTTGGGTTGTGTGGACTAATAAGCAAAGGGGCGTCCCAATTCCAGCGCCAAGCAGGACCGTTAGCGGGTTCTTGTGGCTTAATCATCAGGCTTTCTCCGGTAATGCCATCGTAGCGAACCAAATACCCATATTGAGCTTGGGCATAAACAATGTTCGGATTTTCGGGATCTACTTGCGTTTCGAACCCATCGCCGGTGTTGGTTACCACCCAATCGCTGTTGGCAATGCCATGTTCAGAACGGGTACGGCTGGGGCCCTTTAATGAAAAATTGTCTTGGGTTCCACCGTAAATGTTGTAGAAAGGCAAGGCATTGTCGGTGCTAACACGGTAAAACTGGGTAATGGGCAAATTGGCCGAAAACAACCAGGTTTTGGCTCCATCGTAGGTTTGATAAAACCCCCCATCGCAGCCCATGCGCATGTGTTGAGGATTTTTCGGGTTAATCCACAAACAATGGTTGTCTACGTGTTTGTTTTCTTCCGGCAAATTCGAAAAGGTCTTGCCCCCATCGTGGCTAACCTGGCAATAGGTATCGAGCGAGTAAAGGGTGAAGGCTTGGGTAGGATGGGGAACCAGTTCGGCATAATAATTTCCGGCTGTTGAATGGCCGCTTTGTTTTTGCCATGAGGCCCCACGATCGGTAGACTGATAGGTTCCGTGGCCTTCAACCAAGAGGTGCATAACATCGGGATTGGCCGGACTAATGGCAAGGCTCATGCGCCCCACATCGCCGGTTGGCAGGCCATTTTCTACTTTTTCCCAGCTGCTGCCGTGGTCGGTTGATCTGTAAAGGGCCGATTCGGGGCCTCCACCCAAATAGGTAAAAACATGGCGTCGGCGTTGATGGGCGGTGGCAAAGTAGAGCCCTTTTTGGCTCGGATGACGGTGCACTTCATTAATGCCAGTGTGTTCACTGACGTACAATACACGCTCCCAGTTTTTACCCCCATCGCGGCTGCGGTAAACTCCCCTATCGCCTCCGGCGCTCCAAAGGGGCCCATAAGCGGCCACCATTACCATTTCGGGTTGTTCGGCATCGAAGGCAAACATGCCAATATGCTCCGATTGTTTAAGCCCCATGTTTTTCCATGTTTTGCCGGCATCATCGCTGCGGTAAACCCCATCGCCATAGGCCACAGACCGCTGGTTGTTGTTTTCGCCTGTTCCCACCCAAATTTGGTTTGGATTGCTGGGGTGAACAGCCACACAGCCTATGGAATAACTGCCTTCTTGGTCGAAAATAGGTGACCATGTGGTGGCATTGTTTTCGGTTTTCCAAACCCCTCCCGAGGCCACAGCCAGGTAAAAAGTATTTGGCTCGCGGGGATCAACGGCCATGTCGGCAATTCGCCCCGAAGCCATAGCCGGACCTAGGCTTCTAAATTTAAAGCCCCCTAATTGCCAATTGGTTTCGTTAGCGGGTTTAGGTGAAGGTTTTTTCTGGGCGTTTAAACCGGAAAGGCTTAAAAAAAGTACCACCAAAAGGTAAAAGATGGGCTTCATAGGGCAACAGGGTTTCGCTTGGGCTAAAGGCGCTCAAGTTACGTGTTAAAGCGAAAAAAGCCCAAGCTTTTGGTTTAGCGGAATTGTTTTAAAAACCGCATATCGTTTTCGTAAAACCAGCGTAAATCGGTAACTCCGTAAAGGTTCATGGCTATCCGTTCTATGCCAATCCCAAAGGCGTATCCACTGTAAACTTCGGGATCTATATTGTTGTTTATCAATACCTGAGGGTCGACCATGCCACAGCCCAAAATTTCGAGCCAGCCCGTGCCTTTGGTTATGCGGTAATCGGCTTCGCTTTGAAGGCCCCACCAAACATCCATTTCGGCACTGGGTTCGGTAAAAGGAAAATAAGAAGGCCTGAGGCGTATTTTTACTTGTGGGCCAAAGAGTTCTTGAGCGAAATACAACAAAGTATGCTTCATATCAGCAAACGAAACATTTTTGTCGATGTACAAGCCTTCAATTTGGTGAAAAATACAATGTGAGCGCGACGAAATGGCTTCGTTTCTAAATACACGGCCTGGCGAAAGGGTTCTAATGGGCGGTTTTTGCTGTTCCATGGCACGCACCTGTACCGAACTGGTATGCGTTCGCAGAGTAATATCGGGCTGTTGTTCTACAAAAAAGGTATCTTGCATATCGCGGGCCGGATGCTCTTCGGCAAAATTCAATGCCGAGAAATTGTGCCAATCGTCTTCTATTTCGGGGCCTTCAGACAATGTAAAGCCAATGCGTCTAAAAATATCGGTGATGCGTTCTATAACCAAACTAACAGGATGCCTGGCGGCAATGGGTCCCAAATGGGCAGGTCGACTCAGGTCAATTTGAGCCGTTGAATTGGAATCAGCGGTTACCAATGTTGTTTTCCAGTGGGCTATTTGAGCCTCGGCTAGCTGTTTTAAGGTATTAAGAGCCTGACCCGCTTCTCGCTTTTCGGCCGGTGCAATGTTTCGAAAAGCCTCAAAAAGTGCCGTAATGCTGCCCTTTTTGCCCAACCAGGCAATGCGTGCATTTTCTACCTCGGTAGCGGTTTTAGGCTGAAACGACTCTATGGAAGAACGAATGGCCTCTATTTCTTGCTTCATAAAAGGGCTCGGTTGCTAATTGATGATAAACGGGCGCGGCAATATGCTATTTTTGAAGGCGCAAATTTGGCATAAAATCTATCGCTACCATGTTTAAATTCCGTCAAGCAGCATTCTTTTTAATCATAGGCCTCACATTTTGGGGCTGTGAAAAAGAAAAGCTCGGCCCTTATTCTATTCAGGTTTCTGTAACGAATAAATTTGGAATACCCATTCAAAACGCCACCTTACGCATGTATGCGCCCATTGGAAGCGATGGAACTGTAAATTTTTATGGTACCACCAACGAAGATGGACAATTTACTTTTGAATACGATTACCCGGCTTATTTGCGTATTGATGCGGTAAAATCGAGCTGGAAAGGCTGCGGGTTTGTAGAACTCAACCAGCAAAACGAAGTAGGTACTTTGATTGTAATGAAGCCCTTTAACGACCTCGATAACGGCTGTCCACCCCTATGAAGAAAGTTTTATTTTTGGCTTTAATAGCCGTTTTGGCCTTGGTACAGCAGGGCTGTAAAAAAGAAGAGAGCAACGAATATCCTTTTGTAATTCAAGTGGTGCGCGAAGATGGCCGGGCCGGAGCTAACGTTCAGGTAAGCGCAACCGCCGATGTTCCCAATGCCATTCCCGATTTTTTAGGCACCACCGACGACGAAGGCCGCATACGCTTCGTTTACAACAACAAAGCCGTATTAAAAATTCAAGCCACCCGGGGCAACCCCATTCAATGGATTGGTTGCGGCTTTGTTCGTTTGGTTCAGGGACAAGAGGTGAACAAAGTGATCATTATTCAGCCTTTCGATCCCAATTTAGGGGGCTGTTAAGAGTTAATAAAACCGTTTTCTTCAAAGTATTGAAGAATGGCGTTCTTCATTAAATAGCTTTGTTCTCCGGGTTTTAAGCTTGGTAAATCTTCAACCAACTGGTAATGCGGCCAGCCATCGGCATCGTAGCCCTCAAAAGTGTAGTGACCGTATGGCTCCAGTACCCGACATATTGCCACATGCATTAGTTCCAGCTTTTCATCTTTTTTGAACTTGGTGTTTATTTTGCCACACTCCTGCACCCCAATTAAGAAAAGGATTCCGCTTATGTCAAGCTTTTCGCCCGGTGCAAATCGTGCGCTTAAAGCCTCTAAGACTTTCTCCCATTTGTCTTTACTTTCCATCGCCTAAAAAAAATTCATTTCAGTTTTGGACACTCTGGATATCATATTATTGCTGCCACTGGCCTTTGGTTTTGTGATGGGCATCATGCGTGGATTTATATTGGAGCTGGTTTCAACAGTAGCCCTGCTGGCTTCGGTTATGGTGGCCAATGTTTTGCAAAAGCCGGTTTATGGGTGGTGGATAGAACGCAGTGGAGAGCAAGGCCGACTTATGGAGTTGGCGAGTTACATTCTGGTGTTAATAGCCACCTTAATTCTGCTCAATTTAATGGCCAAGCTGCTTACCAAAACAGCAGAGAGCTTACAACTTAAAACCCTTAACCGTTTAGGCGGGGCCTTATTCGCTGCCATGAAATGGGCGGTGATTACCGCCCTTTTCGTTCAACTGTTCGTGTATCTCAATTTGCGTTTTGATTGGGTAGAAGTGGCCGAATTAGAACAAAGCCGCATTTTTGAAGCTTTTAACGCACTTGGACGTACTTTGGTAAAATCGTTGGAATCCTGGTCTCCGGCCAAAACCCCATTGCCCTTAGTTTAAAATGGCATCAATACCGGGCAGGCTCCTGCCTTCCAGGTATTCGAGCATGGCGCCTCCACCGGTCGAAACATAGCTTACCTGTGTATCCAGTCCGAATTGCTTGGCGGCGGCCACCGAATCGCCCCCTCCCACCAAACTAAAAGCGCCATGGGCTGTAGCCTTGGCTATGGCTTGGCCAAGGTGTTTGGTGCCTTGGGCAAAATGGTCGAACTCGAAAACCCCAACCGGACCATTCCACAAAATAACCCGACTTTTGCCCACCACTTCTGCAAAGAGGTTGCTGGTCGCGGGTCCAACATCCAAACCCATCCAGCCATCTTCAATTTCATTGGCCGGGCTAATGCAAGTTTCTGCGTCGTTTGAGAAGCTCCTGGCGTTTAAGCTGTCTACTGGTAGGTGAACCTCAACCCCCATGGCTTTGGCTTTGCTTAAAATATCGGCTGCAGTGGCCACAAAATCATCTTCTACCAACGAATTACCTGTTTTTCCACCAAGGGCTTTGCTAAAGGTGTAAGCCATTCCACCCCCAATAATAAGGTGGTTAACCCGCGGCAACAGGTTTTCGATAATGGTGATTTTACTGCTCACTTTGGCACCTCCAATTATGGCAGTTACCGGTTTTTCGGTGCTGTTAAGCACACGGCTTACATTTTCTATTTCGCTGGCCATAACATAACCAAAGGCTTTAGCCGTTGGAAAGAATTTGGCAATTACGGCAGTTGAGGCATGGGCACGGTGAGCGGTTCCAAATGCATCGTTAACATAAAAATCGCCATGTTTCGACAATTTTTCGGCAAAATCCTCGCTGCCTTGTTCTTCTTCTTTGTAAAAACGCAAATTCTCGAGGAGCAATACTTCGCCCGACTTCAAATTTTTAGAAAGATCGAAAGCCTTCTCTCCAATGCAATCGTTAGCAAAAAGCACTTCTGTATTAAGTGCACTGGCTAAACTCTTTTGCAGATGAACCAGCGAAAACTTATGCTCCGGTCCTGATTTTGGTCTGCCCAAATGAGACATCAACACCAAGCTGCCCCCATCGCCTAGAATTTTATTTAAAGTGGGTAAAGTGGCCGTTATGCGGGTATCGTCGGTTATGTCGAACTGATCGTTTAGCGGAACGTTATAGTCAACCCGTATAAGAACGCGCTGATTGTTAAAGTTGAATTGGTCTATGGTTTTCATGAGCGGATGGATTATATGGCTTCAAAAATATGCGAATAAGCGGCGTTAAGGCCCATATTTGTGTTATGTTATTTAGTCAGGTACCTGGGCATAAGCATTTGAAAGAAAGGCTTGTAGATTCGGCTCGTAAACACGAGGTGGCCCATGCTCAGCTGTTTTACGAACAAAAAACGGCAGCCGCTCTGCCCTTGGCGCTGGCTTATGCGCGCTTTTTACTTTGCGAAGCCCCAAGCGAATTAGATTCTTGTGGTGGTTGCAGAAGTTGCAAACAAATTGATGGACTGGCCCATCCCGATTTGCATTTTTCGATGCCAGTGGTTCAAGTAGAAGATGAGGGCAACGATTGCGATTCTTTTTTGCCGCTTTGGCGAACCGTGTTTTTGAAAAATCCCTTTTTAGACCATACCGACTGGCAACGGGCATTTGACGAAAAGAAGAAGCCCATTTTATCGAAGAAAGAATCGGAGCGAATTTGGAAATTGGTTAAGCTTAAATCGTTTCGTTCGGCCTATCGCGTGGTTATATTGTGGCAACCCGAACTACTTAACCACCAATCGTCTAACTACTTGCTTAAACTATTGGAGGAGCCCGAACCCGGAACGGTATTTTTATTGGTTACAGAAGAAGTAAAAGGCGTTTTGGCCACCATTCAGAGCCGCTGCCAAGTGCATGCTTTGCCCGGTTTGAGGCGAGACGAAATTGCCGGAGTACTTGTAGAGAAGTACCGCTTAGACGAGCACCATGCCAAATTGGTGGCGCAGTTTTCAGAAAATCAATTGGCTCACGCCATTCGTTTGGCCCAAGCTAATGTTTCGCTCGAAACCTTTGCCGGACTCTTTGTGCAATGGACCCGCCACTGCTTTAGACGCGATATTTTAGAATTGGTGAAGTGGATTCAGGAAGTTGCCGCCTTTAACCGCACCGAACAAGAGGGTTTTTTAAAGTTCTGCGCTTTTGTGTTTCGCGAAGGCCTCAGCGAGAAATACCTGCAAACCGGTTTCGAACATCCCTCATTTAAAAGCACCGATTTCAAAATGTCGGGTTTTGCACGCCTTTTGCATCCTGCCAATTTGACAATCATTTTATCGGCCATTGACATGGCGGTTCTTGAAATTGGGCGGAATTTAAATGCTAAAATGGTCTTTTACGCCCTGTCTGTGTCGGCCATGCAGGCGCTTCACTTAAAAGAAGAGGTGGTTTAAAACATAAAACCTATGCGAATAACCGGATTCGGGTAAACGCTTCTCAAGGGGTCGTATAAAACATTCCACAACAAGAAAACAAACGGACCACGGTTTTCAGGAACATAGCCAGCACCTAAGTAAAACGCATGCACCCAATCGCGGCTGTATTCGGGACTGTAGTTCACAATACGGCTAATCACATCGGCCTGAAGCAATTCGTACTCTGCGCCTAGTGTAATAAGGTCGAACACCCGGTGATTGACAAACGGACTAAATCCAAAAATGCTTTGTTCGAAAGCAGGGTTGAAACGTTTGTCGTTCAAATAGATATAGGTGAATCCAATTCCGGCCAAGGTGTTTTTGCTTAGTTCATAGCCAATTCGTGGATTTAACTGAACGAAGGTGATGGTTCCAAACGAAAGCCCCATGCTGCCACCAAAGCTTAGCTTATCCACAAATCGAGGCTTTGGAGGCGGTGGTGGAGGTGGGCTAATGCTAGGTTTTTGTTCATTTGTTTCAGGTTTCGCCTCTTGATTTCCATTTGGTTTGTTAGCCGATTCATCTTGATTAGGCTTTTCACCAACATTTCGCTCGAACCGATTAGGCACCTGAGCGCCCAGAGTAAAACCCATCAAAAAAACAACTGCAAGCATTTTTAGACTCGTACGCTTCATTTTGCCTAAATATCTGGTTCAAAGGTAGAGGCTTTAGAACAATACCGCAGCCGGCGAAATTGTTTATATCGTACTTTTGAAGGCCACAACCCCATTTTCGGTACCAAAAAAACATATGGACAATTACTCCTTTCTGGGAAGCGCCCACATCGGCTTCATTGACGACCTCTATCAAAAATACCTTCGTCACCCCGATAGCGTTGAACCCGGTTGGCGGGCCTTTTTTCAAGGCTACGATTTTGCCCGTGAAGACTATGCTTTCGAAGCCAGAGCTGTTCAAATGGCAGAATTGCCCGATAGCGTTCGCAAAGAGTTTATGGTGCTCGACCTCATCAACGATTATCGGAAAAGAGGCCACCTCTTTACAGCCACAAACCCTGTACGCACCCGCAGAAATTACAGTCCAAGTTTAGAAATTGAACATTATGGCCTGAGCAAGGCCGATTTGGAATTGCCTTTTATGGCTGCAGCCGAATTGGGTTTACAAGCCCCTCAAAGCTTGCAGCGCATAATAGAGCACCTTCAGCGTATTTACTGTCAAAGTATTGGCATAGAATTCATGTACATACGCGACAAAGAAGTTGTGTCGTGGATTTTGTCGCGTCTTCACTTAAACGACAATCAGCCCGGTTTTAATATCGATCAAAAAAAGCGTATTCTTCATAAGCTCAACGAAGCCGTTGCATTCGAGAATTTTTTGAATACCAAATTTGTCGGACAAAAACGGTTTTCGGTTGAAGGGGCCGAGTCGCTTATTCCGGCTCTTGATATGTTAATAGAAAGGGCCAGCGATTTAGGAGTACGTGAGGTGGTAATGGGCATGGCACACCGCGGACGACTCAACGTTCTCACCAATGTATTTGGCAAATCGCAGCGCGAAATATTCTCGGAATTTGAGGGTAAGTTTTTCGATGAAGAGGGTTTTGATGGCGATGTAAAATACCATTTGGGCTATTCAACCCAAAAGGTGCTGAACAATGGCAAAGAAATCAGGCTCAATTTGTCGCCCAATCCTTCGCATCTCGAAGCGGTTGATCCGGTGGTAGAAGGCATAGCCCGGGCCCGTATTCGTTTTGAGTACGACTCAATGCCGGGCAAGGTGTTGCCCATTCTTATTCATGGCGATGCCGCTATTGCCGGGCAAGGGGTGGTATACGAAGTGGTTCAAATGGAAACCTTGGATGGTTATCGAACAGGCGGTACCATTCATATTGTTATAAATAACCAGGTGGGCTTTACCACCAACTACCTCGACGCCCGTTCGAGCACTTATTGCACCGATGTGGCCAAGGTGGTTTTAGCGCCTGTTTTGCATGTAAATGGAGACGATGTAGAAGCCGTTTGCCATGCCATGATGTTTGCGGCCGAATACCGTCAACGCTACAACAAAAACATTTTTATAGACCTTCTGTGTTACCGCAAATACGGCCATAACGAGGGCGATGAGCCTCGCTTTACACAGCCTTTGCTTTATAAAACAATAGCCAAGCACCCCAATCCCCGAGCCATTTATGCCAAAAAACTAACGGCAGAAGGATTGGCCGGACAACAAATTGTGCAAGAAATGGAAGCCGAGTTTAAGGCTATGTTGGAAGAGCGCTACGACGAATCGAAGAAGATAGAACGCAACGTTATAACGCCCATTTTTAGCGAACTGTACAAAAATTTGCGCTACTCTAAGCGCGAAGATTTTGACGAATCGCCTAACACGTCGTTTGCAGAAGAACAACTTAGGTTGTTGGCTACAAAACTCACAACCCTACCCGAAGGCAAGAATTTCTTCAACAAAATAGTGCGTCTTTTAAGCGATAGACGCAAAATGGTTGAAGAAACCAATAAATTAGACTGGGGCATGGCCGAGCTTCTGGCTTACGGCAGCTTGTTGTTAGAAGGATTTAATGTTCGTTTGAGTGGGGAAGATTGTGAGCGGGGTACATTTTCGCACCGCCACGCCATTATTAAAATGGAAGATTCAGAAGAAGAACTCAATTTGTTGAGCCAACTCGACGAGTCACAGGGTATTGTTTCGATTTACAATTCCCATTTGAGCGAATATGGGGTTATGGGTTTCGACTATGGCTATGCATTGGCTGCTCCCAATTGTCTCACCATTTGGGAAGCCCAGTTTGGCGATTTTGCCAATGGTGCCCAAATCATGATCGACCAATTTATAGCTGCAGCAGAAGACAAATGGAAAATCCAAAATGGATTGGTGCTTTTTCTGCCTCATGGTTATGAAGGACAAGGTGCCGAACATTCCAGCGCCCGTTTGGAACGTTTCCTTCAGTTATGCGCCCAAGACAATATGCAGATAGTGAACTCCACAACGCCCGCCAATTTGTTTCATTTGCTTCGCCGTCAACTGCACCGACCTTTTAGAAAGCCTTTGGTGTTGATGACGCCCAAAAGCTTGCTTCGACATCCAAAGTGCACCTCAGGCATGGAAGAATTGGCTAACGGACGGTTTTTGGAAATAATAGACGACTACGCCATAAATGCTCCAGAAGTAGACAAGTTGGTGTTTTGCAGCGGTAAGTTGTATTACGAATTGCTTGAAGAACGCGAAAAACGAAACGATTCCAAAACGGCCTTGGTGCGAATAGAACAGCTTTACCCCTTCCCCGAAAAACAATTCCGAGCTGTATTAAAGCGCTATGAAAACGCCAAAAAGATTGTTTGGGCACAGGAAGAACCTCAAAATATGGGGGCCCGCTCATTTATTTTATTGAGGCTTCGCGATGTTCCTTGGCTAGATGTAAGTGCCCCGGCCAGTGCGTCGCCTGCATCGGGCTCTCACCAAGCTGCCCATAAAATTCAGCACGATTTAATTGCCAAAACCTTTGATATCTGAACCCCAAAATACCCCACTTATGTTGTTGGAAATGAAAGTCCCATCGCCCGGCGAGAGCATTTCGGAAGTTGAAATAGCGTCATGGTTGGTAAAAGATGGCGATTATGTAGAGAAAGATCAGGAAATAGCCGAAATAGACTCTGACAAGGCCACTTTGGCCCTTCCAGCTGAAGAAAGCGGCATTATTAAACTCATTGCCAAAGAAGGCGAAGTGGTTGCGGTAGGACAAGTGGTGTGCACCATCGATACATCGGCAGCCAAACCCTCGGGTCAAACTAGTGAAAGCAAACCCAAACAAGAAGTTCAAGCAACAGCAGCAGAGCCAAAGCCTGTTGAAGTGGCTTCAAAAACCTATGCAACCGGAAGTCCTTCGCCCGCGGCTAAAAAGGCCATGGCCGAATCGGGGGTGAAACTGGAATCGGGCTCAGGCCGCGATGGTCGTATTACCTTGAACGACGTACAAAAAGCAGCTGCCAGCATGGGTTCGCCGAGCACCGGTGGCAGCCGTGCAAGCGAAAGAAAGCGCATGAGCAGTTTGCGCCGCAGCCTGAGCAAGCGTTTGGTTTCGGTTAAAAACGAAACCGCCATGCTCACCACTTTTAACGAGGTGGATATGAAACCCATTTTCGATCTCAGAGCCTTGTATAAAGAAGCTTTCGCCGAGAAACATGGGGTGGGATTGGGCTTTATGTCGTTCTTCACCAAAGCCGTTACCCGCGCTTTAAAGCTGTTTCCAACCGTTAATGCCATGATCGATGGTGACGATATGGTGGGTTTCGACTATTGCGATGTTTCCATTGCTGTGAGTGGCCCCAAAGGCCTTATGGTTCCGGTGGTTAGAAATGCCGAAAACCTAAGCTTTGCCGGTATTGAAAAGGAAATAAAGCGCTTGGCCATTCGTGTTCGCGATGGCGAAATAAGCCTAGACGAAATGACCGGTGGTACTTTTACCATAACCAATGGTGGGGTTTTTGGCTCTATGTTATCTACACCTATCATTAATCCTCCCCAAAGCGCCATTTTGGGCATGCACAACATAGTAGAAAGACCTGTGGTGCGCGATGGCCAAATTGTTATTCGACCCATAATGTACGTGGCCTTAAGCTACGACCACCGCATAATTGATGGGCGCGAAAGCGTTGGGTTCTTGGTGGCTGTAAAGGAAGCCCTCGAAAATCCAGGCGAGCTTTTAATGGATGGCAATGTGCCCAAGGCGCTCGAAATTTAAGCCCGGGAAATGACCGACATCGAAATTGCCCGTTCAAGCCCCATAAGGCCTATTGGCGAAATAGCTGAAAAGTTGGGCATAAAGGCCCAACATTTAGAACCATACGGCCATTACAAAGCCAAAATTCCGCTCGAGTATGCGGCTGCCAACGCTCCAAAAGGCAAGCTGGTACTGGTTTCGGCCATGAGTCCTACACCACCCGGTGAAGGAAAAACCACCTGTACCATTGGTTTGCTCGATGGACTGAACCACATAGGGGTGAAGGCGGCAGCGGCTTTAAGAGAGCCATCTTTGGGGCCAGTTTTTGGCATAAAGGGCGGTGCAACCGGGGGAGGCAGGGCGCAGGCCATTCCGATGGAAGACATCAACCTCCATTTTACGGGCGATATATATGCCGTTGAAAGGGCCCATAATCTATTGGCGGCTGTTATTGACAATTACCTTCACTTTGGCAATGCCCCAAAAGGATTGGACGCGCGTTCGGTGTTTTTTAAACGGGTGATGGATATGAACGACCGCTCGCTTAGGCATATAAACATTGGATTGGGGGGAAAATCGAATGGGTTTCCGCGCGAAAGCGGTTTCGATATTACGGCCGCTTCCGAGATTATGGCCATTATGTGCCTGTCAAAAGATTTAAACGATTTGCAAGCACGCATAGACCGTATTTTTATAGGAAAAGGAAAAGAAGGGGCGGTTTTTGCAAAAGATTTGGGTGTTACCGGTGCTTTAGCGGTTTTGCTTAAATCGGCCGTTCAACCCAATTTGGTGCAAAGCCTAGAAGGCAATCCTATTTTTATGCACGGAGGGCCGTTTGCCAATATTGCCCAAGGAACCAATAGCTTACTGGCCACTTATGCGGCTATGAATTTGAGTGAAGTGACCGTAACCGAAGCCGGTTTTGGATTCGACTTGGGTGGCGAAAAGTTTATTGATATTAAATGCCGTCAAGGCGGCATTTATCCCGATGCCGTTGTATTGGTGGCCACCCTTAGAGCCCTTAGGTACCACGGAGGCCAATCGCTTAAAGAAATAAGCCAGGCCAATGAAGAAGCTCTAAGAAAGGGTTTCCAAAACCTGCGGCATCACATAAAAAACGCACGGCTTTTTGGTTTCAATCCCGTGGTGGCTTTAAACCGTTTCCATACCGATACCGAGCACGAATTGCAATTGGCTAAGTCCCTTTGTGCCGAAATGGGCGCAACGGCCGTGGTTTGCAATGCCTGGGCAGCGGGAGGGGCCGGAGCCACCGATTTAGCCCATGAGGTATTGTCTCAACTCGATAAAGGACCTCATGAAAAGAAGTTTTTATACGGCGAAGACCGCAAGCTGAGCAATAAAATAGACATATTAGCAACCCATTATTATGGCGCCAACGAGGTGAATTACTCCAAATTGGCCCTTGAAAAACTTAAGTATTTCGAAGAAACCATTGGGACCCATTTGCTGGTGTGCATGGCGAAAACACAAAAGTCTATTTCCGACGATCCCCAGCGGTTAGGCAGTCCTGAAGATTATGTATTCCACGTTCAAGATGTAGAAATTAGCGCCGGAGCAGGTTTTATAGTGCCTTTGGCAGGCGAAATGATGCGTATGCCGGGCTTGCCAAAAGAACCGGGTGCTTTAGGCATGCGTCTTAATGAAAATGGTGAAATTGAAGGCCTGTTTTAAATCAAGGTCATGAGGCCTTGCATAGATTAGCATTTCCGCTGTGCTTTCTTTCGAGTTTACCAATACAAAAATCTTCAGCAATGCATTTACTAAGAGTATGGCCTCAAATTAGGATTGCCTTCATTTTGGTGGTGATGGCACTGGGAGGGGCTTGCAAAAAGGCTGAAATCGGCCCGCCATTGGTCGAAGAACCCTTTGAAATGTTGGGTGCAGACGTTTCATACTTGCCCGATATTAGAGCCAATTCTTTTGAATTGGGCTGTGCCGAACAACCAAAGAACGCTTTAAATCAGCTTAAGTTAAATGGGTGGAACACCATTCGCCTGCGCTTGTGGCATTCGCCCAATAGCCCCGAATCAGGTCTGGATCAGGTAGCCGCATTGGCAGAAGAAGCCCATTCTTTGGGCCTGAAAGTGCTACTTACCATTCATTACTCAGATACTTGGGCCGATCCGGGCCATCAAACCAAACCCGCAGCATGGAATGGCATGGGAGGGGATGTTTTGTTAGACAGTGTTTACCAATATACCTATAGGGTGGTGGGGCGCATACAACCCGATTTTGTGCAAATAGGCAACGAAATAAACGGCGGCATGTTATGGCCGGAAGGGAGGAGTTCGAACGCCGCCTATTTTTTCAATTTGCTCGATACCGGGCTAAGTGCTTCAAAAGCGGTAATGCCCGATTGTAAAACCGTTCTGCACTATGCTGGTTACCGAGGTGCCTGTTCTTTTGCGCAATGGCTTCAACAAATGCCTTGCGACTACTGGGGATTGAGTTATTATCCTATTTGGCACGGAAAATCGCTTGATTCTTTAAAATCGGCCGTAGAATGTGTGTATGCGTCAACCGGCAAACGCGTTTTTTTGGCCGAGATTTCGTATCCCTTTACTTTATCGTGGAACGATTGGACCCATAACATAGTGGGCGATACGGCTCAATTGTTAAACGGTTTTCCGCCTAATCCCCAAGGACAAATGGCCTATGTGCAGGCATTGCGAAGCCTCATGAAAGAGGCAAATGGCGGCAGTGGAATATGTTATTGGGGAGCCGAATGGGTGAGCTATAGAGGCGCACAAGCCACCAACGGTTCGTCGTGGGAAAATCAAGCACTTTGGGATTTCAACGCCCAGTGTTTGCCTGTTATGCAGGCATTTAAGTAATGTTATAGTTTGCCGATTAAAGAGGCCAGCATAAAAAAAGCCCCTTGGATTTCTTAATCCAAAGGGCTTGGTTAAATGCTCTTTAAGGGTCTATTCTACAGTAACCGATTTGGCCAGATTTCGAGGCTGGTCTACATTGCAACCACGCATAATGGCAATGTGATAGCTCAACAATTGAAGCGGAATGGTGGTAAGCAAGGGCGTGAAAACATCCATCGTGTCTTCTACTTCAATAACATAATCGGCAATTTTGCGAATTTCGGTATCAGCCTTGTTTACAATGGCGATAACTTTTCCGTTTCGGGCTTTCACCTCTTGAATATTGCTCACTATTTTTTCGTAGTGGCTGTTTAATGGCGCGATAACCACCACCGGCATGTTTTCATCGATAAGGGCAATAGGCCCGTGCTTCATTTCGGCAGCCGGATAACCTTCGGCGTGTATGTATGAAATTTCTTTGAGTTTAAGGGCTCCTTCCAAAGCCACCGGGAAGTTATAGCTTCTTCCCAAGTATAGGAAGTTGGCGGCATCTTTATAACGTTCGGCGATGCTGTATACCGTATCGTCGCTTTCGAGCATGGCTTTAATTTTCTCGGGAATTGAGTCCAACTCCTGTAGCATACGGTAGTAATCGCTTGATTTGATGGTGCCTTTTTCGTGCCCCAAATACAAGGCTATAAGACTTAAAACAGCCACTTGAGCCGTAAAGGCCTTGGTGGAAGCCACGCCGATTTCGGGACCTGCATGCGTATAGGCACCGGCATGGGTTTCGCGCGCAATACTAGAACCCACAACATTGCAAACCCCAAATATGGTTGCCCCTTTGCTTTTGGCCATGCGAATGGCCGCCAAAGTATCGGCGGTTTCACCCGATTGTGAAATGGCAATCACCACGTCTTTTTCGCCTATGATGGGGTTGCGGTATCTGAATTCTGAGGCATACTCAACTTCAACCGGAATACGGGCCAGTTCTTCGAACATGTATTCTGCAACCAGACCTGCATGCCAAGAAGTTCCGCAGGCCACAATAATAATACGGTCGGCTTTTAGGAATTTTTCTTTGTATTCGGCTACCCCGGCCATTTTAATTAGACCTTGCTCGGGCAACAATCTACCGCGAAGTGAATCGTGTATAGAGCGTGGTTGCTCATAGATTTCCTTCAGCATAAAATGGTCGTAGCCCCCTTTTTCGATGGCTTCGAGGTCCATTTGCAACTTGGTTACATACGGATCAACCACTTCATTGCTGCGGATGCTTCGTATTTCGAGCGATTGCCCTGGTTGTATTACAGCCAGTTCCTCTTCGTCGAGGTAAACTGCATTCTTGGTGTACTCCAGGAAAGGAGAGGCATCAGAGGCAATAAAATATTCGCCTTGTCCAACACCAATAACCAATGGACTTCCTTTTTTAGCTACAATAATACGGTCGGCCTGCTCGCGGTCTACCACGCAGATGGCATAAGCACCCACCACTTGATTTAAGGCAATGCGCGTGGCTTTTTCGAGCGAAAGGCCTTCGGCCAGCATAATGTCTTCTATAAGGTTAACCAATACTTCAGTATCGGTTTCGCTTTTAAATCCGAATCCCCTGTTCATTAGGGCTTCTTTCAAACTGTCGTAGTTCTCAATAATTCCGTTGTGGATTAAAGCTAATCGTCCACTTTGAGAAAGGTGAGGGTGTGAATTCGCATCACTTGGAACCCCATGGGTGGCCCATCGGGTATGGCCAATACCCAGCGTGCCTGAAGTATTTTGACCCTCGCTTATGGCTTCTAAATCGCTTACTTTACCCTTGCATTTGTACATACGCAAGTCGCCATTAACCAAGGCAACACCCGCGCTATCGTAGCCGCGGTATTCTAGGCGTTTCAGACCTTTGATTACGATTGGGAAAGATTCCCTATGGCCGATATAGCCAACAATTCCGCACATGATTTGGTAAGGTTAAGGTTTTCTGGTGTAATAAATGTCTAAAGTTAGCGGATTTCTACCGTGTAAATTTCCATTTAGCACTACCCGGTTGGCGGTTGAGGCGCCGGCGCCTGAAACCAAGAAAAGACGAGTGCCCTTGCCTTGGTTTTTAAGGCGGTCAAAAATATGGCGGGTAATGTTAAAGGTATATTGTTTTTCCTTGTATTGACCCTTAATAAGGGTGCCACCTACTACTACCCCCGAGTTCAGTGAATAATCTTTAATAAGCACTTTTCCGGTATCGTTTGCAGCGGTTTCAAGCAATAACAATTGTTGGGGTGCTGCAAAACCATTGGCATCACTGCCAAAATCTACCCTAAATTTCAATTCAACCCGGTTTATTAGATAAGCTGAATCAACCAAGTTGCCTAAAGTTGGAAATTCAATTCCGGTAATGGCGCCCCCCATTGCCTGAACATAGGTAAACTCTTCACCCAAAACGGTATCGGGCTGAGTTGGGTCAAAAGGCGCCGCGCTAAAATCGTGGGAAAAGCTATTCACCAAACGGCCACTGTTGTCGGTTCTCAATTCAAAAAGGCCGGTATCGGTGTCGTTTCTAAAGTAAATCTGCATTCGGCTCACCCCGGTTTGGGCATCGAAGTACAAAATACTGCCATCGTCGACCGTGCTTTCTACCACAATGCCATTGAAGTATTTAATAAAGGCGTTGTTGTCTTTAAAATCGTCGGGTCGGGTTGCACTGGCATCCACAATAAGCGATTGGATAAGCGAGGGGTCGATTGGAATGTATAAGCGCGGCGTAAGCACTTCATCGCCTTGAGACAATCCGGTATTGGGTTTAAATCCAGTAGGACTTACTTCCCCTAGAAGCTCTCCTTTTTTCCAGGTTCTAGAACTGTAATAATCGTTCTTATCGGGATCGAGGTACTCATCTAGCCTAAAAGCCTTTATGGTCATGGGTTTGTTGGTATCTCCATAATAACCTGCATACCTAAGAGCCAAACGAACCGAATCGACAATGGGATTGCTTCCGAAATTTGGTTGGCTGGATTGTAGAAGCAAATGCGCAGCAAAGGAAGCCTGATGTTTGCCAATTCGTTGGTCGACATAAGAGCCCACCAAGGCCCTTTGTGGGTTGGTGCTCAGAACCGAATCGTCGGCCAGAGTAAAAGACAGTACCGGATATTGGAGTAAAACACCCACATCGGCCCTGGTTTCGCCCAAAGTATCGAGACCTATAAGGCCGCTGTCTTTTTCACAAGACCAAAAGGCCAAAAAAGCCAAAGCCAGAAAGGCCGCAAGGGGCTTAGCAAACAAACGTTTCATAGAGGATTAAAAGAGAAAGCCAACTAAACCGTGATGGCTTCTTCAACCACCTGTTGGTAGAAACGTTCAACAGCCGCAACTTCGTCTGTTATGTCGTTTACCAAAAGGGCATTTGGAAAGCGCTCTTCAATAAGGGCGCCGATTGCGCCATTAACATGATTGTGGCGGATAACCGCATCGCTATATAAAATACCGGCTTTGTTTAAACATTCAACATTGCCATCGGTAAAATTTTTCAAATCCTCATCGTTCAAACCATCGTAGCGCATGCCGTTTAGCAGTTTTTCGCTAAAAGGTTCGCAGTAATCAACATGGTAGATGCTGCTTACCACCTTGGTATCGGCAAACAAAGGGTCGTCGGCATGGAAGCGCTTCAAATAGAGCGGCAAAAGGGAGGCCATCCAGCCGTGAACATGGATAATATCGGGAGACCAGCCCAGTTTTTGCACCGTGGCAATTACGCCCCGGCAGAAGAACAAAGCCCTTTCATCGTTGTCTTCATGAAATTTTCCGGCATCGTCAAAAAAAACGCTTTTGCGCTTAAAATACTCTTCGTTATCGATAAAGTACACCTGAATTCTGGCCGATGGAACCGAAGCCACCTTAATGATGAGGGGCTGATCCATATCGTTCACTACAATGTTGATACCACTTAAGCGAATAACCTCGTGTAATTGGTGCCTACGCTCGTTAATGACCCCAAAACGCGGCATAAAAACGCGCACTTCGTGGCCTCTTTCGTTCATTTTTTTGGGGAGCGTAAGCGCAACTTTGGAGATTTCAGTTTCGGTAAGATATGGAGCGATTTCCTGCGATACATACAGTATCCTTTTTTTATCCATCAGAGAACGTTTTTCCAATTATTGCGTTTACAAAGGTAATCAATTATTGCTGTTTGTAAGGAGGTACAATTGCCTTTAGCTTTGGGCGCTTAGCCGGAACTATGCTTAAAATTCATCGCAAACGCCAAGAGCTTATCAACCATTTGTTGCAATTAAAGGCCGAAAACCTAAGTTTGGGTTTTGTGCCCACCATGGGGGCCTTGCATAGGGGGCACGTTTCGCTGGTTGAAGAAGCCCATAAACATTGCGACCACGTATTGGCCAGCATTTTTGTGAATCCAAATCAATTTAATAAGGCCGAAGATTTGGCCAACTATCCGGTTGATTTGGATGGCGACTTGCACCAATTAGAATTGGCCGGGTGTCACGATGTCTTCGTGCCCAATGTAGAAGAAATTTACCCAATCGGGCATGTGGTTCCACATTATCCGCTGCTCGGACTCGAAACGCGCTTAGAAGGAGAAAAGCGGCCGGGTCATTTTCAAGGCGTGGCAGCCGTGTTGCAACAGCTCTTCGAACTGGTAATGCCTCATAAAGCGTTTTTCGGAGAAAAAGACTTTCAACAAGTGGCGGTGGTGAAGTGGCTGGTTCAATACCTCGACCTAAATATTGATGTGGTGGTTTGTTCAACCGTAAGAGAATCGGGTGGATTGGCCATGAGTTCGAGAAACAGGCGATTAAGTGAAGTCGGCAAAGAAAGGGCCAACATCATTTATCAGTGCTTACAGGTTTTGAGTCAACATCTTAAAAACGGAGATGTTCGCCCATCGTTAGAGGCCATCAAACAATTCCTCAACGCCCAAAGCCATATGCAGATTGATTATTTAGAAGTGGCCAACGAATTGGATTTCGAATTGGCCAAAACGTCAGAAGATTTTCAAAATGGAAATTGGCGACTTTTTGCTGCCGTATATGTAGAAGGCGTGCGTTTAATCGATAACTTGCCCATAAGCCAAACGCCCTAGGCCATGTTTAAAACCAAAAGCAAACCCAAAACCTTGAGTAAAGACCTTTTAATTAAGGCGTATTCCCTCATGAATCAGGCCTTTTTTATGGCCGAATTGTACGAGAACAAACGCGAAATCACTTCCAAATACGTTCATGCCACATCCAGGGGCCATGAAGCCATTCAATTGGCGTTAAGCCTTCAACTAAAACCCCAAGATTGGGTTTCGCCTTATTACCGCGACGACAGCATTTTGTTGGGTATTGGCATGCGGCCCTACCATTTGATGCTTCAGTTGCTGGCCAAACGCGAAGACCCTTTTTCGGGAGGCAGAACCTATTATGCCCACCCGAGTTTAAAAGACCACGACAAACCCAAAATTATTCACCAAAGTTCGGCAACCGGTATGCAGGCTATACCCACTACCGGACTGGCCATGGGCCTGAAGTACCGAGAGCAACAAGGTATTGACCATTGGGAGGCCGGTAATGCTCCGCTGGTGGTTTGCTCGATTGGCGATGCCGCCATGACCGAAGGAGAAGTTTCGGAAGCCCTGCAAATGGCCGTGCTTAAGCAGCTTCCAATTTTGTTTCTCGTACAGGATAATGAGTGGGATATTTCGGCCCATGCCCGCGAAATTCGGGCCCAAAATGCCTCCGAATTCGCCAGAGGGTTTAATGGACTCGAAGTGGTTTCGCTGGATGGCAGCCGCTTCGACACTTGCTACGAGGTTTTGGAGGAAGTGCTTCAAACCATGAGAACAGAAAGACGCCCTTTTTTGGTTCACGCCAAAGTGCCACTTTTGGGGCACCATACCTCGGGTGTACGACGCGAATGGTACCGCGAAGACTTGGAAGAACATGCCTTGAGAGATCCTTTACCCATTTTTCACAAGTATTTAATTTTTAAAGGATTTAAGGCCGAGGATTTGGAAGAACTTGCCCAAGAAGCCAAACGCTTGGTTGAAATGGATTTTGAGGAGGCTTTTCATTCTGAAGACCCCAAGCCTGAGGATTTGTTTCTGCACGATTACGCCCCAACCCCAATAACCCAAGAAACAGGCGAACGCAGTCCGGCGGGTAAACAGCCAACAGTAATGGTAGATGCTGCCTTGTTTGCCATTAAAGAAATTCTCGAAAAGCACCCCGAAGCTTTGTTGTACGGTCAGGATGTAGGCCGAAGGCTTGGCGGGGTTTTTAGAGAAGCTGCCACCCTGGCCGAAAAATTTGGCGATGAACGGGTATTTAATACCCCCATTCAAGAAGCCTTTATTATTGGCAGCACAGTGGGCATGAGTGCCACCGGATGTAAACCCATAGTAGAAGTACAATTTGCCGATTACATATGGCCAGGTTTAAACCAGCTTTTTACCGAGCTCAGCCGTTCGTATTATTTAAGCAATGGCAAATGGCCGGTTAGCGCGGTAATTCGGGTGCCCATTGGGGCCTATGGCAGCGGCGGACCGTATCACAGCTCTTCGGTAGAATCGGTTGTATGCAACATAAAAGGCATTAAGGTGGCCTACCCCAGTACAGGGGCCGATTTAAAGGGCTTGATGAAAGCGGCTTTTTACGACCCGAATCCTGTTTTGCTGTTGGAGCATAAAGGTCTGTATTGGAGCAAAATTAAAGGCACTGAAGGCGCACGAACGGTAGAGCCCTCAGAAGATTACGTGGTGCCTTTGGGCAAGGCACGCTTGGTTTTGGAAGCCCAAACAGGTGTATTGCCAACGGCCTGCATCATAACCTATGGCATGGGGGTTTATTGGGCCGGTACAGCCGCCAAGGCTTTTGATGGCCGTGTAGAAATATTGGATTTAAGAACCTTGCTGCCATTAGATGAGGAGGCTGTTTTGCATGCCGTTTCTAAACACGGGCGCTGTATGGTTTTAACAGAAGAGCCCTTGCTTAATTCGTTTGCCCGAAATTTAGCGGGTTTTATTCAAGAGCAGGTGTTTTTTAAGCTAGATGCCCCAATAATGGTAGTTGGTGCTGAAAGCCTGCCAGCTATTCCGCTTAATTCCACATTGGAAGCCACCATGCTGCCCAACGCAGATAAAGTGCAAGTGGCCCTTCAACGATTGTTGAGTTTGTAAGGTTGCCCGTCAATTTGGTTGAAGCCCACAATTTGTGGGCTTTTTTTAATGTCATTCTTCAACTAGGGGCGTGCTTGCTACCTTTGTGGCATAAATCCAGTTGTTGTGAAAAAGTTCTTCCCCTTTCTTTTGGCCCTGTTGTGGGCGTGTAATCAACCCGCAAGCGAAAAAACTGAAAGCCCAAAAAGTGAAGAAAACCCGCATGCACATGGAGATGCTGCCGAAACCGCTCTTCATTATGCCAACGAAAAGCACTTGGCCAACATCAAGCAGCTCACCTTTGGTGGCGACAATGCTGAAGCGTATTTTAGTTTTGATGGCAATAAGCTGGTTTGTCAAATTAACAATCCCGATTGGGGTTTAGAATGCGATCAGATTTTTTTCTTCGACTGGACCCAAGAGAATTTACAAGCCAATCGACCACAAATGCTATCGACCGGAAAAGGTAGAACCACTTGTTCATACTTCCTTCCCGATAACCAAAGTATAGTTTATGCTTCAACCCATTTGGCCCATGAAGCTTGTCCTCCTGTGCCGGAGCGGGGACCTGATGGCGCCTACGTTTGGCCCATTTATGGGGAATTCGACATTTTTACAGCCGATTTGAGCGGTAAAATCCTGGCCCAACTTACCAATACCCCGGGTTACGATGCCGAGGCCACTGTTTCTCCGAAAGGCGATAGAATGGTGTTTACCAGTATGCGCAGTGGCGATTTGGAACTTTATACCTGCAAACTGGATGGAAGCGATGTAAAGCAAGTAACCAACGAATTGGGTTACGACGGCGGGGCCTTTTTCTCGCCCGATGGCAGCAAACTGGTTTTTAGGGCCAGCAGGCCCAAAACCGAAGAAGAAAAGGCAGAATACAAGGCCTTATTGGCCAAAGGCATGGTGAAGCCCACGAATATGGAAATCTTTATTTGCAATGTCGACGGCAGCGGTTTAAAGCAAATTACCCAACTTGGAAATGCCAATTGGGCCCCTTTCTTTCATCCTTCCGGTCAAAAAATTATTTTTTCGTCTAACCATGCTAGCCCAAGAGGATTCCCCTTTCATTTGTATATGGTGAATGTAGATGGCAGTGGATTAGAGCAAATTACATTCGATACCCAGTTCGACGCCTTCCCCATGTTTTCGCCCGATGGTAAAAAGTTGGTATTCGCCTCAAACCGAGTAAATGGAGGAACACGTGCCACCAATTTGTTTATAGCCGATTGGGTTGAATAATGCTTAATTTGAGCGAACTGCCTGCGGGCGATGCCAAATTGTGGCTGGTGCTTTATGTAAAGCCAAGGAGCGAGAAAAAAGCCGCGGCCAAGCTCGAAGAATTGGGATTGGAAACCTATTGCCCCGTTCTGAAAACCAAAAGAAAATGGAGCGACCGATGGAAATGGGTCGAACAGCCTTTGTTTTCATCGTATGTATTTGTACACCTCAGTGAAAAGGAACGAAGCCGGGTGTTTGAAGTGCCATTGGTGCTTCGCTATTTGTATTGGCAAAAAAAGCCGGCTGTTGTTCGGGTGGCAGAAATAGAAGCTTTACAGCGCTGGCTGGGCGCATACGCCCACGAAGCCATTTCGGTAAGCCCATTCAAGCCCAATCAAAAAGTAAAAATTGAATCGGGCGCGCTTATGGAACGCGAAGCCACCGTTAAAGAGGTTCGTGGTCAGAAGCTGGTATTGGTATTAGAGGGCTTGGGGGCAGAAGTGGTGGTAGATTTAAGCAAAACCCAGGTAAAAGCAGAGGAATCCGGGCTTTCTTTGCAATAAATTGGCTTAAAGCCTTTTGGGTTTTTGTCCTGTAAAGCCCTTGCTAACCGTATTTTTACACCTAATTCTTTTGAAAAATGACGGTTAGCTCTTCTCCTCGTATCACCATTGCCAAAGGCGACGGTATTGGCCCCGAAATTATGGATGCGGTTCTATACGTTCTCGACCACGCCAAGGTCAATTTGGCCTACGATGAAATTGAAATTGGACAAAAGGTGTACGAACGAGGCGTTGGCAGCGGCATTGAAGACAGCAGTTGGGATTTACTTAGAAAAAACAAAGTGTTTTTAAAGTCGCCCATTACTACCCCACAGGGCGGTGGGTTTAAAAGCCTGAATGTTACCGTGCGCAAAAGTTTGGGCCTTTTTGCCAATGTTCGGCCCGTGCTGTCGTACAGCCCCTATGTTAGAAGCCACTTTTCTAAATTAGATATGGTGATTATTCGTGAAAACGAAGAAGACCTATACGCGGGCATCGAACACCAGCAAACTCCTGAAGTGGTTCAGGTTTTGAAACTTATTTCTCGACCCGGCAGCGAACGCATTGTACGCTATGCTTTTGAATATGCCCGTGCCTATGGCCGGAAAAAAGTGACCTGTATGACCAAAGACAACATCATGAAACAGGCCGATGGACTGTTTCACAAGGTGTTTGATGAGGTGGCTTTAGAATACCCCGACATTAAAGCCGAGCATATGATTATTGACATTGGCTCGGCCTACGTAGCCAATCGCCCCAGCATGCTCGATGTGGTGGTGACCTTAAATTTATATGGCGACATTATTTCAGATATAGCAGCAGAAGTGGCCGGTTCTGTGGGCTTGGGTGGCTCGGCCAATGTGGGGCAAGAGGTGGCTATGTACGAGGCCATTCACGGTTCGGCCCCCGATATTGCCGGACAAAATATTGCCAATCCAAGCGGGTTGCTCAATGCGGCGGTTATGATGCTGGTGCACCTGGGCATGACCCCCATGGCCGAAACCATACAAAATGCCTGGCTAAAAACTTTGGAAGATGGCATGCATACGGCCGACATATTCAAAATTGGCCAAAGTGAGAAACGATTGGGCACTCAAGAATTTGCGCGGGAGGTGGTAAACCGTTTGGGCGAGATGCCGGAAAACCTTAAACCCACCAAATTTGGTAAGGGCTTCGACTTAATGCCCAAAAGCGCGCCTAAAGCCCGACCTACGAAAGAGTTGGTAGGGGTAGATGTATTTTTAGACTGGGACCAACCACAACGGCAGCCTGAAGTTCTAGGCCAAATGCTCGACACTTTAGATTTGCCGGCCGTAAAACTCAAAATGATTACCAACCGTGGGGTGAAGGTTTATCCTGATGGAATGCCCGAAACTTACTGCACTGACCATTGGAGATGCCGGTTTTTAGCCAAAGAGGGGGTAGGTATGACGGCCACCGACATCCGCTTGTTGTTAGAAGCTTTGGAGCGGGCTGGTTTAGACGCCATCAAAACAGAAAATCTATATCTTTTTAACGGACAAAGGGCTTACAGCTTGGGGCAAGGCGAGTAAATCTCTATCTATTTCTGGAATGGAAAATAGATTGGTAATTGAGATTTCCGGCATGCTTTCCATGGTGGGGGTGTGATTGTGCTTCCTTGTACATGGTCGGCGCGGGGCTAATTTGTTTTTTGCCTATAAATGATTTTTTCTTAGCCTTTGGTTATTGAATTTCTTCGATTTATTGATCCTCAGGACGACTCTATCGCAGGCGCAAGGCTTGTTCCTTTTGGCTTGACCCAAAAGGATGTTGTGAATACTGGCCTATAGAAAAATTCTAAGGCTATTCACAACATTCCCGGGTAATATAATAGCTGGAACTTTTTGAAATCTGCGTCCTTCTGCGCAATCTGCGGGAAAAGGAAATCTCCCGTTGCTTAGTCTTCAGCGCGCCTCAAACGCTGGCGCAGGGCTTGTTCCTTTTGGCTTGACCCAAAAGGTCAAGGCCTGTTCAGCCGGCCGGCAGGTCTCCATTGAAGAATGGCGGCCGGGCGAGCTCCTTCATGTGGTCTTAATATGCCTCTTCGGCTGTTTACCTGCCACCATTGTCTGAACACGATTTTTAATTAAAGCATGGGCATGTTTAAGCTGGACGCTTTAGATTGAGGCGGATGTGGGCTTTCTGCTGTTTACCAATCAGCCATGCTGAAATACCACTCTACAGCAACCCGTGTTCTTTAAGTATTTCTTTAATGCTTTCTTGAGTCAAATCGGTTATTTTAGCTAAAAGCTCTATGTCAAGCCCATTTTTGTAGCCATTAAGCAACATTTCAAGATTTCTTTTCTCGATGCCTTTCTCGATGCCTTTCTCGATGCCTTCTACCAATCCTTCGGTGTAGGCCGATTCGTAAACCGAGTCGCTCAGTACTATCTGATCTTTGTATTTCTGATACGCTTTAAGCTCTTTTACGTTCATCTTCTCAAGCTTTAACTGTTCCGATACCAAAGATAAGCCTTTGGCCGAATATTGCTCCGGTA
>CAMCXO010000032.1:0-27500 GCA_945883565.1 Chryseobacterium gleum | reverse complement strand
CTATCACCTTCGACATCTGCTGCGGATTTGCCTACAGCGGATATATCTACAGGTTTTAACGCACTATTCCGTCAGTGCGCGTGGCTTTCACGACTTCGTCACCCCATCGCAGTATAAACAGGTGCTGGAATATTAACCAGCTGTCCATCGACTACCCCTTTCGGGTTTGCCTTAGGACCCGACTAACCCTGATCCGATTAGCGTTGATCAGGAAACCTTAGTCTATCGGCGGGCAGGTTTCTCGCCTGCCTTATCGTTACTTATTCCTACATTTTCTTTTCCAGCGGCTCCAGCATACCTTACGATACACCTTCGACGCTACTGGAATGCTCCCCTACCCCTCCTTTCGGAAGCCATTGCTTCGGTACAGTACTTAATGCCCGATTATTATCCACGCCGAATCGCTCGACTAGTGAGCTGTTACGCACTCTTTAAATGAATGGCTGCTTCCAAGCCAACATCCTAGCTGTCAATGCAATCTGACCACGTTTGAACAACTTAGTACTGATTTTGGGACCTTAGCAGATGGTCTGGGTTGTTTCCCTCTCGGACGAAGACCTTAGCACCCACGCCCTCACTCCCGGGTAAATGTTATAGCATTCGGAGTTTGACAGGACTTGGTAGGCGGTGAAGCCCCCTTATCCAACCAGTCGCTCTACCTCTATAACAATACACCCGAGGCTGCACCTAAATGCATTTCGGGGAGAACGAGCTATTTCCCAGTTTGATTGGCCTTTCACCCCTACCCACAGCTCATCCAAAGACTTTTCAACGTCAACTGGTTCGGTCCTCCACTCTGTGTTACCAGAGCTTCAACCTGGCCATGGGTAGATCACAAGGTTTCGCGTCTACCCCCACTAACTAAGCGCCCTATTCAGACTTGCTTTCGCTTCGGCTCCACCGCTTAGCGGCTTAACCTTGCTAGTGAGGAGTAACTCGTAGGATCATTATGCAAAAGGCACGCCGTCATCCCAATAAGGACTCCGACAGCTTGTAGGCAAACGGTTTCAGGAACTATTTCACTCCCTTATTCAGGGTACTTTTCACCTTTCCCTCACGGTACTAGTGCACTATCGGTCTTTCAGGAGTATTTAGCCTTACCAGATGGTTCTGGCAGATTCACACAGGATTTCACGTGTCCCGCGCTACTCAGGATACTGCTAGGAATAATACGAACTTACGTTTACAGGACTATCACCTACTATGGTGTGACTTTCCAGACACTTCTACTTCGTTGTACAATCCATCACGCAGTCCTACAACCCCGCAATTGCCGAAACAACTGCGGTTTGGGCTATTCCCCGTTCGCTCGCCACTACTAAGGGAATCACTATTGTTTTCTTTTCCTCTGGGTACTTAGATGTTTCAGTTCTCCAGGTTAGCGCATATGCGATACTGTTACCAGTATCAGGTTACCCCATTCGGAAATCTTCGGATCAAAGTTCATGTGCAACTCCCCGAAGCTTATCGCAGCTTATCACGTCCTTCATCGCCTCTGAAAGCCAAGGCATCCACCGTTTGCCCTTACTTACTTTCTTGGTCAATAACTTGTTGTTAAAGAACAACTTTCAATATCTACTTGCCAATATTTCAAAGAACATATGCTAAATTAACAGCAATGTGCGATAGCCTGGAATCGAACCACGGCCCAATAAATGGGATCCAATCTATCCAATAATTAAAGAACACTCAAAGTGGAGAATAACGGATTCGAACCGTTGACCCCCTGCGTGCAAGGCAGGTGCTCTAGCCAGCTGAGCTAATTCCCCGAAGTAGTCCCGCGCAGACTCGAACTGCGGACCTCAACATTATCAGTGTTGCGCTCTAACCACCTGAGCTACGAGACTAAAACATCGTGTGCTCGTGGTACAAGCTCTGGTCAGGCCCTAGCCGCTCTGCAGAAGTAACCACTTAGCAGGGAAATATTTTAAGGGAAAAGAAGGTTCGAAAACGCACATCCAAAAGTGCTTTCTCTAATAAGGAGATGTTCCAGCCGCACCTTCCGGTACGGCTACCTTGTTACGACTTAGCCCCAGTTACCAGTTTTACCCTAGGCAGCTCCTTGCGGTCACCGACTTCAGGTACCCCCGGCTTCCATGGCTTGACGGGCGGTGTGTACAAGGCCCGGGAACGTATTCACCGCGCCATGGCTGATGCGCGATTACTAGCGATTCCAGCTTCACGGAGTCGAGTTGCAGACTCCGATCCGAACTGAGATAATGTTTATGGATTGGCTCCTTCTCGCGAAGTGGCTGCCCTCTGTCATTACCATTGTAGCACGTGTGTAGCCCAAGATGTAAGGGCCGTGATGATTTGACGTCATCCCCACCTTCCTCACCGCTTGCGCGGGCAGTTTCTTTAGAGTCCCCGGCCGAACCGCTGGCAACTAAAGATAGGGGTTGCGCTCGTTATGGGACTTAACCCGACACCTCACGGCACGAGCTGACGACAACCATGCAGCACCTTGCAGAGTGTCCGAAGAAAGGCAACTTTCGCCACCAGTCACTCTACATTTAAACCTTGGTAAGGTTCCTCGCGTATCATCGAATTAAACCACATGCTCCACCGCTTGTGCGGGCCCCCGTCAATTCCTTTGAGTTTCACCGTTGCCGGCGTACTCCCCAGGTGGATCACTTAATGCTTTCGCTTGGCCGCTGACTGTGTATTGCCAACAGCGAGTGATCATCGTTTACGGCGTGGACTACCAGGGTATCTAATCCTGTTTGCTCCCCACGCTTTCGTCCATGAGCGTCAGTAGTAGCTTAGTGAGCTGCCTTCGCAATCGGTGTTCTGTGTCATATCTATGCATTTCACCGCTACATGACACATTCCGCCCACCTCAACTACACTCAAGATCACCAGTATCAATGGCAGTTCTACAGTTGAGCTGCAGGATTTCACCACTGACTTAATGACCCGCCTGCGGACCCTTTAAACCCAATAAATCCGGATAACGCTTGGATCCTCCGTATTACCGCGGCTGCTGGCACGGAGTTAGCCGATCCTTATTCGTACGGTACCTTCAGCTCCGCACACGTGCGGAGGTTTATTCTCGTACAAAAGCAGTTTACAACCCGTAGGGCCGTCATCCTGCACGCGGCATGGCTGGGTCAGACTTTCGTCCATTGCCCAATATTCCTCACTGCTGCCTCCCGTAGGAGTCTGGTCCGTGTCTCAGTACCAGTGTGGGGGATTACCCTCTCAGGCCCCCTATCTATCGTAGCCTTGGTGAGCCGTTACCTCACCAACTAGCTAATAGAACGCATGCCCATCCTCAACCACCAAAGTTTTAATTGTAAAAACATGCGAATCTACAATACTATGGGGTGTTAATCCGAATTTCTCCGGGCTATTCCCCAGTTGAGGGCAAGTTGCATACGCGTTACGCACCCGTGCGCCACTCGTCAGCATCCGAAGACCTGTTACCGTTCGACTTGCATGTGTTAAGCCTGCCGCTAGCGTTCATCCTGAGCCAGGATCAAACTCTCCGTTGTAAAGTGTTTGATTCTGTAAGTTCACTCAAAGGACGCTTGTTTTCTTACCTTCTATTTCCCAAAAATTCAAAGAACTTATTTCAATCCCCAAATTAAATCTCTTGACTTGTGTTTGGGGCGGCAAATGTACATCAAGTTTTGACACTTGCAACATTTTTTGAAACTTTTTTTTCAGAACGTTTTCCCCATTTGTTTGGGAGGGCAAAGATAAAACGACTTTGCGAATTTGCAAGTCATTTTGTCAACCTTTTTCAACAGCCTGAAAGAACTTCGGCATCTTTAAACCCTTGCCGTAAGGGGCCGCAAAAGTAAACCGAATATCTATTCTACCAAACGTTTTGGATAATATTTTTTTAAGGATTTGAAACGCTCACTGGCAATACCTTGCCTGCGAACACTTTAGAGCCTTCTAATACAAACCAACTAATAAAGTCTGCCATGCTTTCGGGGCCCATTGGGGCGCGATAATTCGGAAAAGCCTGCCCCAACATTTCGGTTTGAACCGCCCCAAGTGCCAAAGTATTGAACACAAAACCCCGGTCTATAAACTCAATTTGGAAGCATTCGGATGCCACTGCCAAGGCTGCCTTACTCGAACTATAGGCCGAAAGCCCAGGGTACTTTGAGCTACCTGTCATTCCTCCAACGGAACCAATACTTACAATGTGTGTTCCTCGCCTAAAAAATGGCAGCAAGGCCTTCACCAATTTGAAATACCCAAAAACATTTACCCGGTATTGTGCCTCAATTTCTTCTGGCGAAATGTCTTCTAAACGTTTATTTACCAAATAACCTGCGTTGTATACCACGGCATCCACAATTAGACCATTCAAACCTTGGAGCCAATCTACCAAATCAGTTGTTGAATCTTCGGCCAAGTCAAACTGCTTAACCTTTACCATCGGCTCCAAAGTATCACTTAGGAGGGGCTCAATGTTACGAGAAAGGGCCAACACATTATGTATTGGCCCCATTTTTTCTACTAAAGCCTTTCCAATTCCTTGGGAAGCCCCAGCGATTAAAATAGTTTTGCGCATGCTGTTTAGAGTAACATTCTTAAAGGGTTTTCTAGATTAGCTTTAAAATCTTGTAAAAACGCTGATCCAGTAGCTCCATCAACCACTCGATGGTCGCATGATAAAGTGACTTTCATACGTTTGCCCGCTTGAACCACCTCATTTTTAACTACAGCCTCATCTCGAATAGACCCTACTGCTAAAATACAGGCATCGGGCGGGTTTATTATGGCGGTAAATGCCTCAATTCCAAACATCCCCAAGTTAGATATGGTAAAGGTGTTGCCTTCCCAATCTGCAGGTTGCAGCTTCTTGTCTTTTGCTTTTTGGGCAAAAATTCGAACTTCTTCAGAAATCTGAACCAAACCTTTTTGGTCAGCAAATTTTACAACCGGTACCAAAAGACCATCATCTACAGCAACAGCCACTCCAATATGTATGTGTTCATTGTATCGAATTTTGTCGCCTAACCAGCTCGAATTCACCTTTGGATTCCTGCGTAATGCTGCTGCTGCGGCACGAATAACGAAATCGTTAAAAGATACTTTTTGACCTGTGCTTTCATTTATTGCCTTCCTCTCATTCCAAACTTTATCCATATCTATATCGATAGTGAGATAAAAATGGGGTGCGCTAAACTTGCTCTCGGCCAACCGCCTGGCAATGGTTTTACGCATTTGTGAAACGCTTTCCTCAATAAACCCTTCACTACCATAAACGGGCGTCGACAATCTCTCCGTGTTTTTAGGTAACTCTTCTTTTGGCTTTGCATTTTCAACATCGCGCTTAACAATGCGTCCTCCGTCACCACTGCCCAGAATACTTTTTAAGTCTAAACCTTTGGCTTCAGCCATTTTTTTTGCCAATGGTGAAGCTTTCAATCTGTCGGTTGAATCCGCCAAAACAACCTCTGTATGGTGTTGGGTGCTTTCTACAACAGGCTCGATAGATTTGATTTCATCATTGTTGCTAGATATATGTACATCTGAAGCCGTACTTTTTTTAAGAATGATATCTTCGATTTTCTCATCTTTTTTGCCAAGTATAGCCAAAATGCTGTCTACAGGGGCAGAGGCCCCTTCTTCAATACCAATGTATAGAAGTATACCTTCTTGAAACGACTCAAACTCCATTGTGGCTTTGTCGGTTTCAATCTCTGCCAATAAATCGCCTTCTTGCACTTTGTCGCCCACTTTTTTGTGCCATTTGGCTACAACACCCTCGGTCATGGTATCGCTAAGGCGGGGCATGGTTACAACTTCTGCCATGTTTTATTCTTTAATAAATGGGTAATCGGGTTCTATGTAAATGTGCTTGAAAAGGTCTTCAGGGGGTGGGAAGGCGGATTCTTCGGCAAACTGAACACATTCATTCACCAAAAGCCTCACTCTCTCGTCTATGGCCTCTATTTCTTTTTCAGAAGCAAACTTGTCTTTCAGAATGCGTTCTCGAGTTGTTGAAATTGGATCTATTCTTTGGTATTCAGCCACTTCCTCTTTTGTTCTATAGTGTTGAGCGTCGCTCATCGAATGCCCTTTGTAACGATAGGTTTTAATTTCAATTAAAGAAGGTCCTCCTCCATTTCGAGCCCTGTCAACGGCTTCTCTCAAGCCATCGTAAACCACTTCCGGATCCATCCCTTCAACGGGGCCGCACGGTATGTCGTAACCTAAGCCAAGTTTCCAGATTTCTGTGTGGTTTGCAGATCTTTCTACCGAGGTTCCCATTGCATAACCATTGTTCTCAACAATAAAAACAACCGGAAGGTTCCACATGGCAGCAAGATTCAGTGTTTCGTGAAAACTCCCCTGTCTTACAGCTCCATCGCCCATATAGGTTAGGGTAACATTTTTGTGCCCAAGATATTTATCTGCAAAGGCGAGTCCAGCTCCAAGTGGGATTTGCCCTCCCACAATGCCATGACCGCCATAAAAATGGTGCTCTTTACTGAACATATGCATTGAGCCTCCTTTTCCTTGAGAAGTGCCGGTAACTTTGCCCATAAGCTCGGCCATTATTTTACGTGGATCAACCCCCATGCCAATAGGCTGAACATGGTTTCTATAAGCTGTTATCATTTTATCACCTTTCTCCATCGCAAATAGAGAACCTGCTAAAACCGCTTCTTGACCATTGTATAAGTGCAGAAAACCCCTGATTTTTTGTTGAATATAAAGAGCGGCAGCTTTATCCTCAAACTTGCGCCAGAAGAGCATGTCTTCGTACCACTTTAGGTAAACTGTACCATTAATTAACTTTCGAGACATATGGTTGTAAATTAGGGGGTCAAAAATAATAGATAAAGCCCGCGAATTCACGGGCTTTATCTTTAAAAGTGTTATAAATACACTTACTCTTCACTTCCTCCACCTAAACCGAGGAATAAAGTAAAGCGCAAGGTATTTTCTAACGGACTTCTTACTGTGGCGGTTGCAGGAATGAGGTAGGCAAAATCCAATCCAAAAACGTTGTACTTTAAACCCAATCCCAAAGTAAAGTACTTTCGATTACCTTTAGTTTCGTGTTCAAATTGATAGCCACCTCTCAAGAAAAACTTATCGTCATAGTTATATTCTGTACCAACATTCCATATAACTTCTCTAAACTCTTCTTGACCCCCACCGGGAGCGTCGTTAAATGACTGAAAAATTCCGGCAAATGCACTCACATCATCATCTTTGCCTTCAACAATTTCACCAGGAATACCATTTCCATTTTCATCGCTTCTTTCGCGAATTGGTGGAGTTGGAACCAAGAGCTTATTGGCTTCCAGCGTAAAAGCCATGCTGTTGTATTGGTCGAATTCCATGGTGTAAGTACCTCCTAAACGCAAATTAGCGGGTAAAAAATCTGCATTTGCATCGTCGCTATACGACACTTTAGCCCCGATATTAGACATTAATAGCCCCAAAGCATAATGAGATTTTTGCCCACCAGCCATCGGAATATCATCAGACTTGAAAAACATACCTACATCTGAGGCAAATGACTGACCTGCTTTTGTATTTCCACCGGTAAGTTGGCCAGCCTGATTCAGATTAGAATAAATATACCTTAACGCTACCCCTAGTGATAAGTTTGACGACAATTGAAGGGCATAACCTCCATCGAGGGCAAATTCGTTTGGACTCAAAGTGCCCATGGGATTGCCGTTTTCATCGGTAAGGTTAATATCTCCTAAGCTAAAATACCTTAGAGCGATGGCCAAACCTTGTTTATCATTTACTTTATAGCTATAGGATATATAGGCCAAATCAATATCTGGCACCAAACGGCTTAGCCATGGCGTATACGACATTGAAAGTCCATTGGTTCCTTTATCCAAATAGGCCAACTTGGCCACATTCCAATGTAAAGAATTGTAGTCGGCACTTGTGCTGACTCCAACATCGCCCATACCACCCGAACGGCTGTCAGGCGAAATACTTAAAAAAGGAACCGAGGTGGTGATCACATTAAATTTATCGAAAGAAGACAAACTGTTGGTGGGTTGTGCCAACAACCGTGTGGTCGAAATTAGGATTAGTCCGTAAAAAAAGCTTTTCTTCATAGGTTTTGATGATGGTTTGCAAAGATAGGTTTTCGAAATACAGAGTATCAACGTAAAATAACCAGCTTTTGATATTCCTCAGCTAGGGCCAAATCGCTTTTTGAGCGAACACTTAGTTTATAAATGTAAGCCCCCTTTCCAATTTGATCGCCAAAATCATCTAATCCATCCCAATCGATACCCGTAGCTCGGTTGCCAGAAGCAAAAATTTCTCGCCGAATGGTTTTTACAAGTTTACCTGAAACTGTAAAAATTTGCACCATAACCTCTAAGGTTTGCTGCGCCCGGTTATGCTCAAATTGAAACTCGGTATAGTTGGTGAAAGGATTTGGATAATTAAGTACATAACGCAATGCCAGTGCTGATGAATTGGCTACCACGAAATCTACATTAGATTCAGATGGGTTATTGTACACGTCCCAGGCCCTGAGCGTTAAGGTATGAGGCCCCTCACTCAAATTGCGCAACCCATATCGTACGTTGCCTGATTTATAAGTATTAAGATCAGCCTGATAATATTCGTTTAGAACAAGTGCATTATTGAAGTCGCCGTCAAGGACCGCTAATATATCGCGACCAATACCTCGGCCAACAGTATTGATTCCACTCGAATCTGAAATTTGGGCAAACAAATCAGGCCTTTGATTGGTAATTCCACCGTTTACAAAGGAAACATCGTTTAGATAGAGACTAACATTGGGCCCAATCTGATCGGTTTTGGCCATAGTATCTATTCCGCCAACTATAAAGTCTTCAAAATAACCTGCCGCGTCGGTCAGGCCATCTTGGGCATAATACGCAATTCGTCCATTTCCGAATTGATATGAAATGTCGAGTGGTACAATAAACTCGAATTCAAATTCGCCTGATTTCACATCTGACAAACCCTTGTATATAATGCTTTTTCGTTCACTAAAAGATTGCGGACTCTCAACTCCATCGTTTACCAAGGTTTGGCGGTTCAATGCTTTGTCGAAAACCACTGGCCTCACCACCCCGTTAAACGAACTCAGAAGCTGTCCACTTAAATCTGTTACCCGCCCTTTCACTTTTACTTTGCTTAATGCTCTAATGGTATCTTGAAAACCGATAACCGATTGTCCATTTATTTCGGTGGTTTCAATGTTGAATTCGGGAACTGCTAATTTCAATGCCGGATCACCGAACAATGAAAAACTCAGTTTATCGCTATTGCCGCTCTTGTTTTTAACGATGCGCACCACATCGCCCATGGTTATCGTTTGGCCTTGAAAGCGTGTAAAAATGGTGTCTATAATTTGTCTGGTTAAGCCCAAAGTGGCCGGATTTGCATATACCACTCTTTGAGTAGAAAAGAGGGCTATAAATCCACCACTTGGATTAAGATGCCCCCATTCGCCGGCACTCACACGCTTAGGATCGTCGTACCGTGTAAATTCACAAGTAATGGTAATAAACACAGGCATGGCGTTCGTATTGGAGAAGCCCTGCAAGTCACTTACTTGTAAAAAACGCTCAGAAGCCAAGCCGATTTCGCCTCCGTGTCCTGTATACGCGCTTAATAAGTTACCACTTTCTATTGCGCGTATAAAATCTTCCCTGGCTTGTGGGTATCTCTGACTGCCTCCGCTAATTTCTTGTTGATAAGCATCAAGATATACTTTTTGTTGGTTGAAACGCTTATCTCGCGACTCAGCTGCTTGAGCCGCTAATTCTGCCGCACGCATAAGCTGTGTTTCCCAAGATTCATCTACATCGTCGGCTGCAAATAAAATTTTGCTTCTCCAATCGCCTACGCCGTCAGGCTCAGATGCATATCGAATAATTTTATCAACCAAATTATTGGCCTCAGTTATATTTCTGGCCACTAAGCGGCCTATTCCCACATCCAAACGAGCTGAAGACGTTACCCCCCCTTCATCTGGATCTAAAAATCCAAAATAGTCATCGGTCCCTAGACTGCTCCGAAGGGAAAATGAAAAATCTGACTGCCAGTTGGGTATTAAATTGGTATTGTTGGGGGTTCTGTCTTTGTAATCGTAAGAAGCATCCCCAAATAAATTGAGGTATTTTAATGGAGAAGTGGGTGTTGAACGCTCATAAAACATGCGCATCATGTTTTTTATGGCTGTCAAATCCGGAGAACCGGAGCCAAATTCGTTGTAAACCTGTGCCGTACTAACAGCCAATACTTTCAAATTACTAAAATTGCGATGAAACTCTGCCAAACGCAAGGCAGGCTGCTCGAGGCTTGGATGGTACAGTAAAACCAATTCGGGCGTTGGCTCAGCGTGAATATTCTGATTGTCCACCGCGCTCACAAAATTTGGTGAGGGAAAGTCGCTTCCATAAAAAGCCACAAATTCTCTTAAGGTATCGGTTAAAGCCTTTATTCGAATTTGGCTGCCAACAAATTGATATGGAAGTTCTAGAATGTTGAACTTTTGACTCACATCCCAAACATGAACTGAATTATTGCCAGCTTCCAATACAAACTCGCTTAATTGGCCAGGGCCAACGCTCTGCAAGTCTCTAAAACTTAACTGCCTAATTCCGGATGCAAAGCTTAATCGTCTACGGGTTTGCAATTCAATGTAATCGAGCCAAGCCACAGCCGAAGGGTTTCCTCCGTTGTTGAAGGTTGTCGTAATGGTTAAAGCTGATAAGGTAGAGTTGAAATTGGCCTCATCTGAAGACTGTCGCACAAAATCAGCCCCGGGCGAATTAACATCTACCGCTGCAAAATTTAACTGCAACAACGATTGGCCTTGAGAGGAAAACGACAAAAAACTTCCTGAACTCGCCGAGCGGGCAACTGCTCTGGCGCGAATTGAAATGGGCGACGAAATATCGCGGTTCGGGAAATTAAAGCTGAAGTTATAGGAAGGTGTAAAATCAAACTTTTCTCCAAACCATTGCTTTCCGCTTCCAACCAAATTTTCCAAATCGCGCTCAACAAAAGAATAATCGTCGAAGCTGTTCACCACATTCGACACTGTACCCGAAGGCTCTGCTACTAAACTTGGCGATTTAGATGGGCCCAAATCGAATGTGATGAAATAGTAATTTAAGTCATTATATAAGTTCTGGATGTGGGTGAAGCGCCCATTATTAAGTTGCCATTGGTGAGGCGATCGGGCATAAAACAAAATGTAATCGCTGCCCTCAAAACGACCATTGCCGTTTTCCACTAAAAGTACTGGAATTTCTTCGAGATCGTCGGTTTGTTCTATCGAATTCGATTCCGGCAGCATGCCATTTCCATTGCCATAAACCCTTATATGCGATGGATTCACATTATTCAAGTCTATACCTTGATCGCTTAAAAATTTCGGACTAATTTTATAAATTCCGGTTTGATCAACCGCTACCTTATACCAACGGCCTGTAGATAAAACACTCTGATTTTTGTATGAAGCTGAGGTGTTGGCCTTTAAAGAAACGGGTTGGGTTGTGTAGTTGAGACCAAAAGACTTTAAAAGTTCAAGTTTCCCATTTTGAAAGCGATATGGACAAATATCCACATAAAGTTGCGCATTCTTAGATTCGTAGGCCACCCCAAACTTTATAACAGCATTTGCTGGCGTGGGCTTTAAATCTTTTAACAAAGATTCATGCATTTTGTATTCAGGTGAAACCAATTGAACACCTTCAACCCTTAGTCCATTTTGCAAGGGCAACCAAATTCTTATGAACGGATATGGAGAAACCGATTCATCAAACGACAAATCTTTAAATACCGGCAGCAGCACATATTTTTCGGAAGGTGCCTGCCCCCAATGCCAGACTTCACTAGATTGCCATGAAATGGAATGCGTAGTATTTTGGCCTAGCAACGCATAGGACATTAGCAGAGAAAAGGCAAAAATGTACTTTTTCAAAACTCGTTTATTTTGAGGTGCACCTGCATAACGAAATACATGCATAAGTAGTGCAAAGGAACTTGAAAAAAAATCGGGGACAATTGCCAACCCTGCATTACTTTCAGCCGTGAAAATTAGGCATCCTAACCAATCGAAAAATGCGCACATTTAATTTGTATTATTGCTTCTTGATATGACCGCAAGGCCCATGAGAAAAATATTTTGGGGATTTATGATGTTGTGCGCCTATGTTGCTCAGGCACAGGACCCCCACTTTTCGCAATACTATGCGAATCCCTTGTATTTGAACCCCGCTTTTGCTGGTTCTGAACGCTGTCCGCGTTTTATAATGAATTATCGGAATCAGTTTCCGGCTTTTGGTGCATACCAAACTTACAGTGCATCGTTCGATCAATATTCACCGGCATTGCGTGGTGGACTGGGTCTGATGGTGATGCGCGACGATGCCGGTAGCGGTACTTTAACCACAACAGAAGCCAGCGGAATTTACTCGCACCATCTTAAAGTAAGCCGAAAATTCTCGATTTTAGCCGGTTTTCAAGCTACTTTTAGACAGAGAGCACTAAACTGGGGCGATTTTACTTTCCCTGATCAGATTGATCCTTTTTATGGATTTGTTTTGCCGACCAGTGAGGTTCCGCCTGGTTCTACCACAAATAACCATTTCGACTTATCAATGGGTTTAATCGGTTACACCAAGAACTTTTTCTTTGGACTTGCCGCTCATCACCTTACCCAACCCAACGAAGCCTTTTTTACAGAATCTAAATTGCCCTTTAAGTTTACTGCTCATATGGGGGCCAATATCGCCATAAGCAAAAAGCGCCTACACAATTCTATACAGAATTACCTTATTCCCAATTTAGTGTTTCAAAATCAAGGCCCATTTACACAAGTCACTTATGGCTTGGCATTTGCACGAAATGGAATCGCTGCAGGCTTAGGTTTGCGACAAAACAGCGTTAACATCGACGCACTCATTATTACATTGGGTTTTTTACCCGAAAATACACCATGGCGAATTGGCTATAGTTACGACTACACCATTTCAGAATTCTCAAATGCCGGAGGTGGTGCCCACGAAGTTTCTTTGGCCTATCAGTTCCCCTGCAAGGTTAAACGCAAACGCATTGAGACAATAAAATGTCCCAAATTCTAGTTAACTCCCTAAACATGTTAATGCCCATTACATCGTATATGAAAAGAAGTGCTTCGCTAGCCATTTTAATGGCTATGTTGTTTGTGGTGGTGTCTTGCAGCAAGAAAAGCAATACCACCGGCTGGAATATAAACGACCGTAAAAACGGAGGCTTTCAAGCCAATTTAAAATACAAAGGACAAGCAACGGGTCCCGGTTTGGTGTTTGTTGAAGGTGGTTCGTTTACCATGGGTCGTGTTGAAGAAGACTTTATTAAAGATTGGAACAACATACCAAGAACTGTAACGGTTTCGTCCTTTTACATGGATGAATATGAGGTTACCAATGTGGACTATCGAGAATACTTGTTTTGGTTAAGAAGGGTTTTCGATTTTGATTACTATCCGGAAATATATCGAAGTGCACTGCCCGATACTTTGGTTTGGCGCGATAAACTGGCGTATAATGAAATTTATGTAGAAAACTATCTACGACATCCGGCATATAATTTTTATCCTGTAGTTGGGGTTAGCTGGATACAAGCCATGAAATTCTGTTCTTGGAGAACAGACCGCGTAAACGAGGATATTTTAGTTAAGAAAGGCATTTTCAATATAATGCCCGATCAAAGTGATGCAGACCACTTTAATACCGAAGTGTATCTATACAAACAAGGCGAATACACACAGCAAAACAAAAAAGGGTTGCCAGATTTAAGTCCTAACAGTGTCTATGGCAAAGAAGGCCGTCCTGCAAGGGTAGAAGATGGTATTTTGTTGCCAAAGTACAGGCTTCCAACTGAGGCTGAATGGGAATATGCTGCTTATGGAAATATTGGCAATCGTCAGTTTGACCGAACGGTTGAAGGCAATAAATATGCATGGGACGGAAACACCATGCGCAATGCCGACAAGAAAAGCCGTGGCGATATGTTGGCCAACTACAAAAGAGGGGCAGGCGACAATATGGGTAGAGGTGGCTGGTTAAATGATCAAGCCGATATCACCATTCAAGTGGGTTTTTATCCTCCTAACGATTTTGGCCTCTACGATATGGCCGGCAATGTGGCCGAGTGGGTACTGGATGTTTACCGTCCATTGTCGCCAGAAGATATGACCGACCACCGCGCTTTTAGAGGCAATGAGTTTAAAGCTTATGATCAGAACTATCAAGACATAGGCAGTTTAGAAGTTTTGCAAGAACCTCAATATGCCAGCGACAGCAGCATAGTGCGCCTGCCCGGCGAATTGCCCATTCGCGCTGTGACCACAGAGGAAAATCTTAATCGCCGCAATTATCAACAAGCCGATTATAGAGACTATTTGGATGGCGATAAAGAATCTTCAACAAAATATGATCAGGATACAGAAGAAGGTGAACCTTTGATGTACGACTATTCTAACTCTACCTTGGTTGGTAACAATGTAAGGGTTTACAAAGGTGGAAGTTGGAAAGACCGCGCCTATTGGTTGTCTCCTGGCACCAGAAGGTATTTGGAAGAAGACCAAAGCACAGATTACATTGGGTTTCGTTGCGCTATGGACCGTGTTGGCTTCCAAAACGAAAAGCCTAACCGCAAAAAGAAACCAAAAGAGCCTAAGCAAAAGCGATTTAAGCGCTACGACAGAAAGTAACTTTGACTTTTTTCAGAATCCCCGTTTCACAAAAATGGGGATTTTTTTTGCGTTTGTGACAGGGTTTGTAGTGGAAAGCCCCACCGGGGCTGTTCAAAAACATTTTTAATTATAGTGGCTGAGTAAAGCTTTAGCCTGTTCGCGTGCCGCTTCGGTTAAAGCAGAGTTGCTCATTTGACGTGCTATTTCGTCAATGCGTTCGGAGGTTTGAAGACTACGAACAGAAGTGGTGGTTTGACCGCTTAGCACCGATTTTTCGACTTTTAAGTGATGAGCCCCAGCAGCCGACATTTGGGGCAAATGGCTAATGGCGATTACCTGCATTTGTCTGCCCATTTCCACCAATACTTCGGCAATGGCTCCTGCGGTTGCTCCTGAAACCCCCGTATCAATTTCATCGAATAATATAGTTGCCAACTTCTTGTGCTGCGCAGTTAGCGCTTTTAAGGCCAACATTACCCGCGAAAGTTCTCCACCCGAACCCACTTTTTTAAGTGGCTGCAAGGCACTACCTGGGTTTGCGCTAAACCAAAATTCGGCAACATCTACCCCATCGTTTTTTGGAGAAGTCGCATCTAACCGCAGCGAAATTTGTGCATGAGGTAAATGTAAACGGCGCAAATAGACCTGTATTTCATTTTCGACCGTTTGAGCAGTTTGTTTGCGCAATTCGCTGAGCTGTTCAGCCAATTCTAGTACAAGTAACTCGCTTTGCGCCGCCTTCTTTTGGGCCGACAAGCGCTTTTCTTCAAGGCCTTCCAAGGCTTCAAGCTGTGCTTTTAGCTCTTCATAACGCGCCAATAAGTCATTGGCTGATTGCACTTTATGTTTAAAAAACAATCGGTTATACAAATCTAAGCGCTCTTCAAGCTTTTGCAGCTCTTCAGGGTTATGCTCTACTTTATCGGCTAATTGGTTTATATCTTGCTCAATATCTTGTACTTCCAATGCCACAGAATGAAGCCTTTTGCTTAATTCCAATAGATTAGGTAGTTGAGCGCTGAACTTTTCTATTAACTGAGCGCTCTGTTTTAATCGAGAGGCGCAACTAATGGGTTCGGCTTTTAGTAATTCGCCTGCTTCACTTAGGTTCTGAAGAATGCCTTCAGCATTTCGCAAAACGGCCAGGTTTGTTTCGATTTCTTCATACTCGCCTTCTTTAAGTTTGGCTTCATAGAGCTCTTCAAAAAGAAATTTTTGATATGCCAAATCGCCCAATTCTCCCTTTTGCAAGCTTTGAAGTTGTTCAAGCGCTTTATAGTCGGCACGCCAAACTGCAAACGCTCGCTTGTAGGCATCCAGTTTAGGTTGAGCATTTGCTAACAAATCAAGTAATTGAAGGGCAAAACTGCTTTCAAAAATTAATTGATGGTCGTGTTGTGCATGGATGTCGATTAGTTGTCTGGCCACATCGCGCAACAATTCGAGCCGTACCGGGCAATCGTTTACAAAGGCCCTGCTTCTGCCGCCTGGCAGAATTTCACGCCGCAGGATACATGGGTTTAAAACCTCGATTTCGTTGGCTTCAAGAATTTCTGTTATTTCTTGAGCCTCGGTTCTAAAAACTGCTTCTACCCAACATTTTTCGTCAGGGTTTTTTAAGACCGAAGTATCGGCCCTTTGACCCAAAACCAATTGTAATGCCCCTAATAAGATGGACTTGCCCGCTCCTGTTTCGCCTGTAATGGTCGTAAAACCCGGCTGCCACGAAAGTTCGAGTAGGTCAATCAAGGCATAGTTGTGCACGCTGAGATTAAGAAGCATGGCGTTATTGAAGGTTTTTACCCATATTGCCGTACGCGTCGCCGTTATTGGGATCCATTAGGTTTAGGGTATTAACCATGGCCTTGAGGTCAATCCTTTCTCCACCTGAAAAAATCTGAACTATTTCTTGCGACTTTGAATCGAAAAAGATGTCGGACAGATACGAATTAGGACGTTTTTGGTGAACTTCTTTCAGGTTTTCGACAGCTTTGGCAATGTTTAGCTTGGCTTCTTTCTGCCGGCTTTTATCTTGCATCAAATCGAGCCCGTTGCGGTGGTATTCGTATAAGCAAGTGCGAAAGCTTTTGAATGCCGGGTTCATCATATTGTCAATTAACCAATAGCGATTGTTGTTGCCATCGAAATTGCGCCAGCCGGCCCCCAAAGGATCGGCTTGGGCGTTGTTAACAATGTTTTGAGCCAAAACGTAGTACGGATCACCACTTTCTAACTCGTAGGTATCGTGATCCATACCAATTATAACATAAACATAAAAGGCCAATACCGAGGTGAGGTTACTGACGTGGGTATTTTCTATAAACTCCAAACGGTCTTGCTCGAGGTAATTGAAATTTACCGTTCGGTCTAATAAATTAAGAACAGGCGATTTATAACCACTTTTATGCGTGGGCCGAGAAAACTGCACTTGTAAAGTGCTTTTGAACTGATTAAGACTTACCTGTTCGGTGATGTTAAACACGAAACTGCATTCTATGCGTTCTTCTTGCTTGTAGGCTTCATTGGTCCACTGCGTGGTATTTAAAAACTCGCGCATGGCGGTTTCTAGACTGCTAAAAACCTGTTTGTTTGTGTTTTGCACATTTGGCGAAAGCACACTTACCGTGGCCTGAAGTTCTTGTGCCTGCACATATACAACGGCTAGAATGGCGAGAATGGTTAAAATATTCTTCATAATTTCTCTTCAATGGCATCCAAAATTCTCTCTGCCAAATCCGTTTTGGACATGAATCCGGTGTGGCGATAGGTTTCATCTTTAAACACCAAAATGGCTTCATTGGTATCCACCCCAAAACCAGTTTGCGTTCCTGCTTGATTGGCTACCAACAGGTCTAGGTTTTTCTTTCTAAGTTTCTCGATTGCGTTTTGGAGTACATTCTCTGTTTCAAGCGCAAATCCCACCAAAAACTGTTCGGTTTTTTGTCTGCCTAATGTTGCCAATACATCCGGCGTGGGTTCGAGTTCAAGCGTGAGTTGATGGCTGGATTTTTTAATTTTTTGCTCGGCAACGTTTTTAGGCCGATAGTCCGCAACTGCAGCGCTTAAAATGGCGACATCTGCATCTAAGAAATTCGGTTCGCAGACTTGCAGCATATCCTGCGCACTTACAATTTCACTTACTTGATAACAGCCTTTAGGAATTGACAAAGCCATTGGACCATGAATAAAGTGCACCCTCGCCCCTCTTTTATAGGCTGCCGAAGCTAAAGCAAGACCCATTTTGCCGCTGCTGTGGTTGCCTATAAACCGCACCGGGTCTATTGCTTCATAGGTTGGACCTGCATTTATAAGTACTTTTTTGTTTTTGAGCTTGGATGGTTTTTGAAAAAACGATTCAATCCACAATAACAAGGCCTCTGGCTCCGGCATTCTTCCTTGGCCATCCAAACCGGATGCCAAAGGGCCGGAATCGGCGGGAATGATGTGAACTCCATCCGCAGCCAGCTGATTTAAATTTCGAATCGTGCTCGGATGTGAATACATATCTAGGTCCATAGCCGGGGCCACCACCACCGGGCAACGTGCACTTAAATAAGTGGCCAATAGCAAATTATCGCTTTGTCCATTAGCCATTTTGGCCAAAGTGGATGCGGTAAGTGGGGCCACCATCATAATATCGGCCCAAAGCCCTAACTCTACATGGTTGTTCCAGGTAGAGCTGCCATTTTGTTGAAACGTATATTGGCTTAGCGCCGGTTTTTTAGAAAGGGTGGCTAAGGTTAAATCGGAAACAAACTGAAGGGCCGAGGACGTGAGTATAACTTGTACCTCAGCGCCGGCTTTAACCAAGCTGCGCACAAGCCAAGGAATTTTATAGGCCGCAATGCCGCCACAAACCCCTAAAATGATGCGCTTGCCTTCAAGCATTAGTCTTTAACCTCGTCTTCCGGGTTTCTCCAATAAACACGGCTTTCGAGCCAATCCTGAAGTGCCATGGCAGTGGGTTTTGGCAAAGCTTCGTACAGCCTAGAAAGCTCTATTTGCTCCTTATTCTCGAAAATTTCTTCCAAAGTTTCGGTATGCACATTAAACTCTTCGAGTTTTTCGTGAAGCTCTTGGCGGATGTCTTCATTTATTTGAACCGCACGTTTTGAAACGATGGCCAAAGCCTCGTATATGTTGCCGGTTGCTTCAGACAGTTCGCTGATGTTGTGGGTGATGGTCGATTTAGGCGCCTTGCTTTTCTTGTAATCCATGTTTAGCTGTTGTTGTTCTTCAATTGCCCCAGGGCCTCTTGAATGTTGTCTCGAACTTCATCGGCACGTTTCCGATAGCTCGTATTGGGGAAGTAAATATTTAAATCGTTATAGGATGTTAAGGCTTCAATAAAGCGTTGCTTTTGCTTTTCTTCAATGCTCAAAACCGCTAATTCGTACGATGCAATGAGGCGCAGAAAATAAATTTCTTCGCGAAACTGGGTGTCAGGAAAATCGTTTAAAGTAGAGTTAAAGGCCGATACAGCTGCCTGATACAATTCCATGTGAAAGTATTGCTTTGCGGTTTCAAAACTCTTGCGTTCAAGTTTGTCCCGTAATTCCTCCATTAAAGCATTGCATTCTTCGAGCTTAGCGCTTCTGGGATGGGTGTTTACGTACAGCTGTATTTCGTTCATCGCCTTATAGGTAAAACCTTGATCGAGGCTGTACTTTGGACTTTCCAAATAATTACAATAGGCCGACTTGAATCCCGCTTCGTCGGCATATTTACTGTTTGGAAAGGTTTTATAGAAGTTTTTAAAATGATAGCCCGCTAAAATAAAATCCGATAAAGCATAGTGGGTTTGGGCATAGTAATAATAAACCTCTTCGGCTTTATTTGACCCTCTGAACTGTGTAAGTAATTCGTCAAATATGGGAAGGGCCTTGTTAAACTTTCCTTTGTTGTAATATTCAACTGCCTTGCTAAACTTATAATCCAAATCGGCGCTTTTGAGCACCTTTTGGTATTCGCTGCAAGAGGAAAGAAATAAAGCCAATAATAGTATGGGGAGCCCTTTCAAAGCAGATTTCCAAAACATTTTGCAAAAGTAGTTTTTCGCATTGGTTTCTTCAACGTTTGTTTTCACCTGTTTGGTATAAGTTTGAGTTCCTTCGGCTGGTACTCGGATTGAAACCAAACAATTCAAACCGCTTTTGCTTCTAATTTCGCCAAAAATAACGGAATGATTGAGCAGGAAACCCAAAAGCTGGAAGCTTTTGGACAGGAATTACTGAAAAGGGGCCTGGAAATTGCCCCACGTTTGCTAATTGCTTTGGTGCTGTTGTTCGTGGGCTTGAGAATTATAAAGGGCCTGATGAAGCTCTTTGGCCGAATTATAGACCGACAAGACATTGACCAAACCTTTAAACCCTTTTTAAGCAATTTGTTTAGCGTGGTGCTTAAGGCCATGCTTTTTATTTCGGCAGCATCTATGGTGGGAATTGCCACCACTTCGTTTGTTGCCATTTTGGGTGCTGCAGGCCTGGCATTAGGCCTGGCTATGCAAGGCAGTTTGCAGAATTTTGCCAGTGGGGTTATGATCTTAATTTTCAAACCTTTTAAAATTGGCGATAGCATAGAGGCCGCCGGACATAAAGGCAAAGTATTCGCCATCGAAATATTTAATACCAAACTTAACACCCCTCAAAATCGGCTCATTATAATTCCAAACAGCGCCATAACCAGTAGCAGTGTGGTAAATTATACGGCCAACGAACTTTCACGCCTCGACCACTTAATTGAATTGACCCAAACGGAACCACTGCTTAAAGCCCGGGAATTGGTTTTTCAAGTTTACAGGCAGCACCCGCTTGTTCTCGAATTGCCAAACCCTCAAATTCATGTTAAGGCACTTCATGCCGACAGCGCCGAAATCGAACTTCAATGTTGGGTTAAGACCGAAAACTACGACACTGTTTATTTCGACTTAATCGAACGCATAAAATCAATTATGGATGAAAACCAAATAGAGTTTAAGAAAGTGGTTTAACAAATGGCATCATTTGCACAAAAAAAGGGGGTAAAACACCCCCTTTTTTGATTTGTAACTATAACATTAATAGCGGTAATATTCGGGTTTGAAAGGCCCTTCGGGTGCCACCCCAATGTAAACGGCCTGATCGGAGCGAAGGGTTTCGAGCTCAACTCCAATTTTAGCCAAATGCAAACGGGCCACTTTTTCGTCAAGTTGTTTCGGAAGGGTATACACCTTGTTCTCGTAGCTTTCGGCATTCTGCCAAAGTTCAATTTGCGCTAAGGTTTGGTTGGTAAAGCTGTTGCTCATTACAAAGCTTGGGTGGCCTGTGGCGCAGCCCAAATTTACCAAACGGCCTTCGGCCAAAAGAATGATGTCCTTACCATTTACGGTGTACTTATCAACTTGAGGCTTTATGGTTATTTTAGATGATCCATGGTTTTTGTTTAGCCAAGCCACATCTATTTCGTTGTCGAAGTGCCCGATGTTGCAAACAATGGTCTTGTCTTTCATTAAACCGAAATGCTCGCCGGTTACAATGTCGCGGTTTCCGGTGGCAGTAACAATAATATCGGCTTCGGCAATGGCTGTGTTCAAGCGCTTTACCGCATAGCCATCCATGGCGGCCTGCAAGGCACAAATGGGGTCTATTTCGGTAACAATTACTCGGGCACCTGCTCCTCGCAAAGAAGCTGCTGTACCCTTGCCCACATCGCCATAGCCACATACGATGGCCACTTTTCCGGCAATCATTACATCGGTGGCGCGTCTAATGGCATCCACCGCCGATTCTTTACAGCCGTACTTATTGTCGAACTTGCTTTTGGTTACACTGTCGTTTACATTGATGGCCGGCATAGGCAAGCTGCCATTGCGCATGCGCTCGTAAAGACGGTGTACCCCTGTGGTGGTTTCTTCGCTCAAACCCCTAACGCCTGGTATGAGTTCGGGATAACGATCAAAAACCATATTGGTTAAATCGCCTCCGTCGTCTAAAATCATATTGAGCGGTTTCTGCTCTTCACCAAAATACAAGGTTTGTTCTATGCACCAGTCAAACTCTTCTTCGCTCATGCCTTTCCACGCATAAACACTTATGCCTTTGGCGGCAATGGCCGCAGCTGCATGGTCTTGAGTAGAGAAAATATTGCATGACGACCAGGTAACTTCTGCACCCAACTCTATTAGGGTTTCAATAAGCACTGCCGTTTGAATGGTCATATGCAAGCAGCCGGCAATTCTGGCGCCTTTTAAGGGCTTGCTGCTTCCAAACTCTTCGCGCAAGGCCATAAGGCCGGGCATTTCAGCTTCTGCCAGTTCTATTTCGCGACGGCCCCATTCGGCCAATGAGATGTCTTTTACTTTGTACGGAATGTACTTTGTGCTTGTTTCCATAAAAAAAATTGGGTTTCCTTAGCGTTCGCGAAGTTAACACCTCGAGCGTGTACAGGTTCGAAAAAACAAAAACAAGATGCCCATTTGGCTTAAAATGTCGTTAGACTCTGAATCTGCCTTGGCCGTTTGGAAAATAGAGGCCGATGACCAAGCGCATTTCGATGCCCTACCACTGGGCGAGGTAGATAAGACTCGCCTTCAAGGCATTGCCCACCCACAAAAAAAACGGGAATTTTTAGGCGCCCGTGCAGCCTTGAACGCCTTGAATATGCCCCTAACTCTTTTGGATTATACCGATAAAAAAAAGCCCATTCTGCCTGAAGTAAAGCTATCGCTTAGCCACAACCACCATTTTGCGGCTGCTATAGTGCATCCTTGGCTGGAAGTAGGCATTGACGTTGAAGACATTAACCGCCGGGTTTCGCACCTTAGGCATAAATTTGTTAGACACGACGAGCAGACCATCGTCGAATCGCATCCGGCTTTTGGGGATTTACTGATTTGGGGAAGTAAAGAATGTGCTTACAAGCTGAACGGACGAAAAGAACTTGATTTTAAACACGACCTCAAGCTTTCCCAACAGCCCAATGAACAGTTGGCCGTACAAATTTGCGACAACGAACAAATGCAATTGGGGGGTATACAGTTTTTGGTTACGCAAGGCGCCTTGGTGGTATGGGCAATTGAACAAAAAAGTAAACATTAAGTTATTGTCCGTTCAACAGATAAAAGGTAGGTTTGCGGAAGTATTGCAATGCCTGTTCAAACCGCCCCTGTATTAAGCCGCATCGAGTTGGCCCGCGAAGAAGGAGAGACCTTACTTTCTGTATTGGTCGACCCAGATAAGGCCGTAGATGAACATCTTGACCGCTTAACTGAGCTGGCAGAGGGTATGGCCGATATGTACTTTGTAGGCGGCAGTTTGGTTACCGAACATTTGCTCGAACAAACCATTTCAGGCTTAAAAAAGCGCAGCCACTTACCGGTGGTGCTCTTTCCGGGCAGTGTTTCTCAAATTCATCCATCGGCCGATGCCATTTTGTTTATTTCGCTTATCTCGGGTCGAAACCCCGATTTATTGATAGGTCAACATGTGATGGCGGCGCCTCTTTTGCGCAAAACCAAGCTCGAAATTTTACCGGTTGGGTATATGTTGGTAGATGGCGGCAAGCCCACCACAGCCAGTTATATGAGCCAAACCCCTCCCCTACCAGCCGACAAGCCCGAAATTGCGGCGTGTACCGCAATGGCAGGCGAAATGTTAGGATTGAAGCTTATATACATTGATGCCGGAAGTGGGGCCTTAAATCCGGTAAGCGCCGATATGATTGGTGCCATTCGCGAAAACACTTCCTTGCCCATTATAGTAGGCGGCGGCATTCGTACCCCCGAGCAAGCGTTTTTAGCTGCCCGCAGCGGGGCCGATGTAGTGGTTGTGGGCAATATTCTAGAAAAAAATCCGGAACGCATAGGCGAAATCAAAGCCGCGCTGAAGGCATGAAAGCCAGTGTGGAAATTAGTTTATACCCCCTAAACAACCACTATTTGCCGGCCATAGAGGCCTTTATTGTTCGCTTGAATGCCTACCCGAGCCTAATGGTTAAAACCTACCCTACCTCTACATTGGTAAGTGGGGAATTGCATGACCTCATGCAGATTCTTGAAAAAGAATTTGAACAAACCTGGCATGAAATGGGTCAAAGCATTTTTGTAACCAAATGGCTGATGGGCGATTTACACGCTTGAAAATTTCTCAAAGAACCTCTATTTGGGCCGAATGGATGGCCATAGGCCTAAGCCTGGGGTTTAATTTGGCTTTGGCCTTTTACTTACCAGGGGCCTGGTTTTTAGCCGCAGCCGCTTCCACCATTTATTTGGTTCTGGTACTAAACAAACAGTTGCTGGCCGAAAGTTTTTTACACGCTTTTTATGTTTTTATGGCCTTTTGGGGTTATCAAAACGCCATTCAAACCGAGGCATTCAACGCGCCCGAATGGCTTTGGCATCATCATTTGCTGGCCATTGTGGCGGCAGCTGTTTTGGCCTGGCTGGTGGGCAGTTTGCTAAAACGCTTTACCAATGCCAAATTGCCACTGCTCGACAGTTCAACCACCGTTTTCAGCCTTTTGGCAACCTGGATGATGGTACATTATATGCGCGAAAATTGGCTGTATTTTATAGGTATCGATTTAGCCTCGGCTTATTTGTATGCCAAACGGGGTATGCGGCCCACCGCTTTTCTCTATTTGGCCTATACCGCATTGGCTGCTTACGCTTGGTGGCAATGGCAGAGTTAAAACGGGTGGTACTTACCGGTCCGGAGAGCACGGGTAAATCGGCCGCAAGTGCCTATTTGGCTCGGCAGTTTAACACTTTGTGGTCGCCCGAGTACGCACGAGAATATCTGCAAGCACTTAAGCGCCCGTATGAATGGCACGACCTTTACCAAATAGCCCTTGGGCAACAGTCTCTTATTAACCATTATGCCCAACTTTGCCAAAACGTATTGTTTTGCGATACCGATTTGCTAACCATTATTATTTGGAGCCGGTTTAAATATCAACGGCTCGATCCTGGCATCGAAAACCTGTTTTTAGAGCAAAAAGCCGATTTCTATTTGTTGTGCCACATCGATTTGCCTTGGCAATACGACCCTCTTCGCGAACATCCCACCCGCCGACAAGAGCTGCTTGACCAATACGTGACAGCCTTAAACCATTATCAACTGCCATATGCCTTGGTAGAAGGAACAGGACAAAACCGATTCAATTCTGCTTTGGGCGCTGCCAGGCATGCCCTTAAAAGTCAGTAAATCAATGCACGCTAATTGTAAATTCTCTAAAAGCCCAAAAGCCATTACCACAAACCCAAGGTTTAGGCTTTGTACGGCTATTGGAGCCAATAAAAAAATATGACACAATGGCAAGCCAATGTCTGCCAAAAGCCATTGGCACAGCTTTCGCCAAAAGCCGCGCAGTTAAACAACTAAAAACATTTAGCATTATGTCAGAAGTTAAGATTCGCCCTTTGGCTGATCGCGTTTTGGTGCAGCCTTTAGCCGCAGAAACCAAAACCGCTTCGGGATTGATTATTCCCGACACCGCCCAAGAAAAGCCACAACGCGGTAGAGTAGTGGCCGTGGGTGCAGGCAAAAAAGATGAGCCTATGACCGTAAACATTGGCGACGAAGTGCTTTATGGCAAATACGCCGGCACCGAACTCAAATTCGATGGCAACGACTACCTCATCATGCGCGAAAGCGACATTCTTGCCATTCTTTAATTCTGTTCCATTAACTAAACCCTAAAAACACACAACACATCATGGCAAAAGAAATACGCTTCGATATTGAAGCCCGCGAAAAACTTAAAAAAGGTGTAGACGCCTTGGCCAATGCCGTTAAAGTAACCCTAGGTCCTAAAGGCCGCAACGTTATTATCGAAAAAAGCTTTGGCGCCCCCCACATCACCAAAGATGGGGTAACCGTTGCCAAAGAAATTGAATTGGTTGACAAAACCGAAAACCTTGGCGCCCAAATGGTAAAAGAAGTGGCCAGCAAAACAGCCGATGTAGCCGGCGATGGTACCACTACTGCAACCGTTCTGGCACAAGCCATTATTACCCAAGGCATGAAAAACGTAGCCGCCGGTGCTAATCCAATGGATTTAAAGCGCGGTATCGACAAAGCCGTGGCCGTGGTGGTAAACGACCTTAAAAATCAAAGCCAAGCCGTAGGCGACAGCGACAGCAAAATAGAACAAGTAGCCACCATTTCAGCCAATAACGACAGCAACATCGGAAAGCTGATTGCCGAAGCCATGGGCAAGGTTAAAAAAGAAGGCGTTATTACCGTAGAAGAAGCCAAAGGCACCGACACCTATGTTGATGTAGTAGAAGGTATGCAGTTCGACCGTGGTTATCTATCGCCCTACTTTGTAACCAACAGCGATAAGATGATTACCGAGTTAGACAACCCGCTTATTCTTATCTACGACAAAAAAATAAGCAGCATGAAAGAATTGCTGCCTGTATTAGAGCCTGTGGCCCAAAGCGGACGTCCTTTGCTTATCATAGCCGAAGACGTCGACGGCGAAGCCTTGGCTACCTTGGTGGTAAACAAAATTCGCGGCGCTTTGCGCGTAGCCGCTGTTAAAGCCCCAGGCTTTGGCGACCGCCGCAAGGCCATGCTCGAAGACATTGCCATTTTAACCGGTGGCACTGTGGTAAGCGAAGAGCGCGGTTTCAAACTTGAAAACGTAGGCGTAGAAATGCTTGGCACTTGCGAAAAAGTAAGCATCGACAAAGACAACACCACCATTGTAAACGGCAGTGGCTCGCACGACGATATCAAGGCCAGAGTAAATCAAATTCGCGCCCAAATTGATACCACCACTTCTGATTACGACAAAGAAAAGTTGCAAGAGCGCTTGGCCAAACTAGCCGGCGGGGTAGCTGTTCTTTACGTTGGAGCTGCTTCCGAAGTGGAAATGAAAGAAAAGAAAGACCGCGTAGACGATGCTTTGGCTGCAACCCGTGCCGCCATCGAAGAAGGCATTGTACCAGGTGGAGGAGTAGCCCTTGTACGCGCCGCAGCCGCCCTTGAAGGCGTAAAAGGCGATAACGACGACGAAACCACCGGTATGGCCATAGTGATGCGTTCGGTTGAAGAACCTCTTCGCCAAATTGTGGAGAACGCCGGTCTGGAAGGTTCGGTAGTAGTATCGAAAGTAAAAGAAGGCAAAGGCGATTTTGGATTTAACGCCAAAAACGACACCTACGGAAGCATGTACGAAGCCGGTATTATAGACCCCACCAAAGTAACCCGTGTGGCCCTCGAAAATGCCGCTTCAGTAGCCGGAATGTTGCTTACCACCGAAGCCACCATTACCGAAATACCAAAAGAAGAGCCTGCATCTCCAGGCGCTCCAGGTATGGGCGGAATGGGTGGAATGATGTAAAATCCATCGGGCAACGCCCGTCTCTATACATCAAAACGAAGCTGTCTCGTAAAGAGGCAGCTTTTTTTGTTTAGGGCGCCCCCGCTCGAGGCAAAAATCCATGCAAAACCAAAACACCTTCAGCCCCTCGCGGGCCGGGCTTTCCGCTCCAAGTCCTCGCCGCCATTGTCTGAACCATGATTTTCTGGATTTAAGGATGGGCATGATTAATTCAAAAGGCTTTGGTCAAGGCGGCTGTGGGCTTTCCGCTGCAATCCCTGGCGCAAATCCCAAACAGCATACAGCTTCGTCCCTAAAGTCCCAATAGTCCTAATGGTCCCAATAAACAATATTCAAACCCCCGGCCCTTTCAGCATGGCGACTCAAAAAAAGCAGAAAAAACAATTTAGACTAAAAAGAAAGCCCCGAAGGGGCGACATGATTATAGAATAACCGTACCCATAACCTAAAGCCCCGAAGGGGCGACATAATTCCAGACAATTTTTCCCAAAAACAT